>CP065009.1:0-600000 GCA_016699755.1 Candidatus Peregrinibacteria bacterium
GGCAACTTGTTTTACTTCAATGCGCTCAATAATAGCACGAATATCTCGAAAGCGTGCGGCACGTTCAAATTCACGACGAGAGGCAGCCTCTTCCATTTCCTTTTTGGCATATTTGCCAATATTCGTTGTGTTTCCTTTGAGAAACGAAACAAGCTCTCGAATATTTTTGGCGTATTCTTCTTGAGAAACGTGCGCATCACATGGTGCGGTGCATCGTCGAATTTGATAGTCGAGACAGGGGATTTTCCGATTCTCAGGATTCGCGAGAGTCTTTCCTTCTGGTGAAATTTCTACTTTGCAATTTCGGAAACAGAGGATTTCTCGAAGAAAATCGAGCGTACTTCGAATATCTCCTGCTTTTGCGTATGGTCCAAAATAGGTTGCGCCATCATTCTCACGTCGTCTTGTAAAAAGCACACAAGGAAAAGGTTCTTTGGTAATTTTTACATAGAGAAAATGCTTATCATCTCGCAAGAGTACATTATAAGGCGGTTGGTGTTCGTGAACCAAATTTGCTTCGAGGAGAAGCGCCTCTGTTTCGTTTCGAGTAGTAGTATATTCAATTTTTGCTATTTTTGAGATGAGTTTCTTTGTTTTTGAGGCATGAGCACTACCTTTTTGAAAATAACTTCGAACCCGATTTCGAAGATCCTTTGCTTTTCCGATATACAAAAGGTCTCCAGAATCATCAAAAAACCGATACACTCCTGATTCTTTTGGAAGTGTAGTGAGTGTTTTTTGTATTGCCGCTAAAAGAGGAATTTCTTCTTTCATTAGGCGTTGGGAATAAAGTCAAACATAGTTTTTGCGGAAAAGTCAAAAAGACCTCTGCGCATCGTGACGCAAGAATAAAACTGTTTTGATTTACTCTGGATACTTTCCATGAGAAATATCACTCATAATTTTTGCATCTTTTAGGTGAAGCACACGAGGGCGAATGGTATTTACAATATTTTTATTATGGGTTGAGAGCAGAATAGTAATACCATCCTCTTTATTGAGAGAGTGAAGCATGTCTCCAATATCCCTTGCTCCAGCGGGATCAAGATTTCCTGTGGGCTCATCTGCGAGCAGAAGTGATGGGCGATGAACAAGCGCACGCGCAATAGCGACCCGTTGCTGTTCTCCTCCAGAAAGTTGTTCTGGAAATTTATGTTGAGCATCCGAAAGCCCAACTCTATTGAGTACAGTGGGAACGCGTTCTTCAATTTCTGCGTCGCTATTTCCACATACTTCCATGGCAAAGGCGACATTTTCAAAAACATTTTTCCGAGGAAGGAGTTTGAAATCTTGGAAAATAACCCCCATTGATCGACGAAGAAGTTGGAGTTCAGAAGTGCTTAAAAGTCCAACATGAAAACCATCTACTTCCACACTTCCCGAGTCTGGTTTTTCCGCACCAATAAGAAAATGGAGAAGTGTTGATTTCCCAACTCCAGAAACACCTGTAAGTGCAACAAATTCTCCTCCTTGGATTTCAATATTAATACGATCGAAGAGCAATTTTAGTCCGTATTCTTTGGAGATGTTTCGAAAACGAATCATGTCAGTGAAAACGCAAGAATGAGTATGTCAGGAAATGCTGTTTGAAACAATACAGAGTTCTCGCAAGAAGCATAGAAATGATCACGTTGGATGTCGTGCGTCTACAATTTTGAGTCGCACTTCTCGCCTTCCGTTCCATGAGCGTATTTCTGGGGAAACAAGGATGTCTAGTGGTACGCTTCGCATGTTTTCGGGAAGAATATCCGCAAAACGAAATGCAATGCACGAAAATCGTCCACTCTTATGAAGAATTTCCGCGGCAAGATGACTCTTGTCTTGTCCAACGGATCGCGCTTCTTGTAAGTGTATCTTTTGAATTCCAAATATGGGAGCAGCGTTTCCTGCGCCAAATGGTTCAGCGGAAAAAACTTCGGAAAAATCTTTCTCCAAAAAATGTTCCGGCTCTACAAAAAAGTCTACTTCCATGCTCGGACCATCTGGAGAACTTCCGCGTTTCGTTTGTGCTAATTTGTAAAATGCTTCTCGAAATGTATTGCATTTTTCTTCCTTTATAGAAAATCCTGCCGCCGCCGCATGTCCTCCCCATTTTTCTAAAAGATGCCCGAGCTCAGAAAGTGCATGAGAAAAATGAAAATCTTCTGGTCCGCGGCAACTTGCCGTTAAAAAACCAAGTCGGTCAGATTTTGAAAGAATCACTGTTGGACGATGATATTTTTCTGCCACTCTTGCGGCGACAAGTCCAGCAACACCCGAAAAAAACTCTTTTCGAAAAAGGCAAAATGCTGGTGCCTTGGCATCAGCGATTTCCTTTTCTGCCAGTTGAACAAGCCGATCGGTTTCTTCTCGTCGCTTTCCGTTGAGCTCTTCCAAAAGAAATGCATATTCTTCTGAGTATCGTGGATCGCCTACGAGAAGTTCAAATGAAATATCTGGGCGGGCAAGTCTGCCAGAAGCGTTGAGACGAGGTGCGAGGAAAAAAGCAATTGCTTCGGCATTTACGTCTTCTGGGCGAATGCGAGCAGAAGTAAGAAGTGCCTTAAGCCCCGGATGCTTTGTTGTTCGTAAATGCGAAATACCAAGGTGCGTAATAATCCGGTTTTGTCCGCTAAGCTTTCCTACATCCGCCACGGTTCCAAGGACAGCAAGTTCTAAGAGTTGAGAAAGGATGGCATCAATATTTTTTCCA
The DNA here is from genome assembly GCA_016699755.1 of Candidatus Peregrinibacteria bacterium. Lineage (NCBI taxonomy): Bacteria > Candidatus Peregrinibacteriota > Candidatus Peregrinibacteria bacterium. The sequence goes on from CP065009.1 coordinate 2,693, forward strand.
GAGAAGGTTTTTTGGAGAAGAAGCATTGCCAAAAAAAATGCCACTCCGGCGCCGGTAATATCCCACGTATCATCTTTTGGATTTCCGAGGTGTGGATGAAGAAGGGCAACAACCGGTGGAAGTATTTCTGGAAGTGTGTGATGATCGGTGACAATGGTGTCAATACCAAGTGTATTACCGAACGAAATGGTATCTGCGCATTTTGATCCGCAGTCTACTGTAATAACCAAAGTTTCTCCGGCGGATTTTGCTTCACGATAAGCAGTTTGTGAAAGTCCATAGCCTTCTGCTCGAGAGGGGAGTCGAACTCGTGCTTTTGCGCCGATAATTCGCAAGGCATGAAAAAGAAGTGCGCTTCCGCTCATTCCATCGAGATCAAAGTCTCCAAAGACAAGAATTTTTTCTCCTTCTTTCACAGCCTTAAAAATTCGTTCCGCCGACTCTTCTGCTCCACAGAGGCTTTTGGGATCAGCAAGATCAGAAAGCGTAGGCGGAGAAAGCGCTTCTTTTGAAAAATTGCGAATGCGACAAAAGGCAGAGAAAACCGATTCCTCCGGTTTTTTTTCTCCGAGAATACGCCAAGTTTTTCCAGTGAGAGATATAGGTTTATTCACGGAGAGAAGCATATTTTTCCAATGTGATTTTGTAAATTGAATATGTATGAAAACTAAAATGGCAAAGAGTGGAGAGATCGCAGAAAAGCGAATCCGAATGCAAAAAAATCACACTAGGTTCTTGAAATCCGCTTCTCAAGTTCTATTCCCATTTCTTCAGTTCCTACTTTTTTATCTCCCTCTTGAAAAATATCCACTGTTCGAAATCCTTCTATAAGGGTTTCGTCAATGGCATGTTCTATGGCTTTTGCTTCTTCTAAAAGTCCAAAACCGAGTTCAAGCATCATAGCGACAGAACGAATTTGAGCGATGGGGTTTGCAATATCCTTTCCTGCAATGTTTGGTGCACTTCCGCCCATGGGTTCAAAAAGTCCAAATCCCTTTTCGTTTACACTCGCACTTGCCTGCATCCCAATGGATCCCGAAATTTGCGCTGACTCATCGCTCAAAATATCTCCAAAGAGATTTCCGGTGAGAAAAACATCAAAATCTCTTGGACGAGTAAGAATCTGCATAGTGGCATTATCAATATAAAGATGCTCTAACGCTACATCTGGAAACATATTTTGATGAACTTCTTCCACTATTGTTCGCCAAAATTTTGAGGTTTGCAGTACATTTGCCTTGTCGACATTCGTTACTTTCCCCTTTCGCTTTTGTGCGGCGGAAAACGCAACTTTGGCAATGCGTTCTATTTCTTCCCGTTTATATATCATGAGATCTGAGGCGAAGGTTTTGCCGTCTCCTTCTTTCTCTCCGAAATAGACATCTCCCGTGAGTTCGCGAACAACAAGGTATGAAAAGCCCTCTCCGATGATACTCTCTTTAAGTGGACTAAACGCAGAAAGTGTTTTCGAAACTCCCGCCGGACGAAGATTTGCGAAGAGGTCAAAATGTTTTCGAAGAGGAAGGAGTGCGCCGGTTTCTGGTCTTTTTTCTGCGGGGAGATGATCCCACTTTTGTCCGCCTACGGATCCAAAAAGAATAGCATCCGATTGCTCACATGCTTCTCGTGTTTTGGCTGGAAGTGGCTCTCCAAAATGATCAATCGCCGCGCCTCCAACGTGACGAAATATGAGATTAAATTCGTGCTGAAATTCCATTTCTATTTTTTTGAGAATCCGGATCGCCTGATTCATGACTTCTGGTCCAATGCCATCCCCAGGAAGTACCGCAATTGTTTTTTGCATATTTTAAAAAAATACAGGGCGAGAATAGCACAGTGGGAAGTTTTTTTGTGTTTTTTTTGAAAATCAAAAATGCACTTTTTCAGGAATTTTTTGCACTTCTCAATAATTTATATTTTGGCTCACAGAAGAAGCAGCAATATTTCTTTTTGTGAACTGATATGAATAGTTTTTTATATTTTCTTCATTAAAATTGCCAATGTCATTTGTTTTGTAGCGAAAGTATCTTTCCAAATATGAAAGATACGATTATATAGTTTTTTGACTATATTTTTGTATGGAAAGTTTTCGTCGAATTTTTTCTAAAAACTCCATATCTCAAAAATACAATAAATTCGCATATCCTGCAAATATTATTTTGACAAAAATATTTTATTCGCATATTTTTGAGTTAGCCTAAATCGCTTCGCTTCGCTTGCGATTCAGGCTAATGGGCGGCGGCTACGCCTCGTCAGACTTCATCGCTCGCAAAGCTCGCGACTTCGTCTAACTCGGTATATCCGAAACGCCCCTCTGAAACTTCGTTTCCTCGGGACGCATCGGATATACCGCCGCCCATTATACGCAATTCAAAAAATATTTTTCTTTTAATAAGGAATTTTGATAGGCTTTTAAAATAAGGAATAAATTTGTTTTTTAATTTTTAAAGAGGGGGATAATCGGATAACTCACTTGCTCCAAGTATTCGCAAGTGAGTTGTTTTTTATAAAATGCTAACTTTAGTGTGTAGAACTATAGTAGTCAAAGAAATATACTATAGTTAGCTTTACTGATAATCAATAAATTGATGAGCAAAGAAATTCTAGTTCAATTTGGCAGAAAAGTTAGAGAAGAAAGATTAAAACAAGGTCTTTCTCAAGAAGAACTTGCCTCAAAGGCTGGCGTTCATCGAACTTACATTGGAATGATAGAGAGAGCAGAAAAAAATATTACTCTTGAAAATATTGAGAAAATTGCAAAAGCTTTAGAAATTAAAATTAGTAATTTCTTTATATAAAAATTTATAAATGACAAAATATATATTCAAAAATTCGCATGGCATAAGGTTTAAAGGGAAAAATGAATCTCTCTTTTTAGATATGGAAATCATAAAAAATGCACTTAGACTCACTAATGAAAATATGGATGTTTTGAAAGAGAAAGTTCCTGATTTATTTGAAATACTAGGAATGAGAAATTTAAGTGCATTTGTTGGAGAAATGTTTGTAAGTTCAATGGCGAAATCATCAAGCAAACTTTTAATTAAAAATCCTCATCAAGATGGTTATCCAGATTTGCTTGTTATGACACAGGAAGGAAAGAATCTTTGGGAAAAATTAGAGGGAAACCATCAAGATAAAGGTCCATTTAGCAATTTTGAAACTGGGGGGATGGAGGTTAAGTCAACGTGTGGAAGTGTTCCGACACCTGCGCAATTAAGAAAAAAAGGCTTAAGAAAACCTGAAATTGGAGATTCCAGAATTGATTTTGTTCGAGGTTATGATTGGAAGGCACATCATCGTGAAACTAATAATTTAATTGGAATATTTTGGGATTTTATAGATGAAAAACCAGTGATTTGTGGTTTATTTTATGGAGAAAACTTAGAAGAAAATGATTGGGGTAAAATTGTTCAACCAAAACAAGGTGGAGGTAGAACTACAAGTGTATCAATTATGGCTCGACCAGGTATTTACAAAATGTATCAAAGCTGGATTGCTGTTATTGATGATCCTCGTTATATCAAATTTTTTGATAAGTACAATCGAGCAAGCTTAATTGAGGATTTTCTGAATAACTAGAGACCTATCCTTCTATGATTCCCATCAAGTTTTTTATTATTACATAGATTCCTTTTGGAGGAATGCTTTCGCCTATTACCTCTCGTATAACTGTATCAGGAGCCTTTTCACTATTAGAAAAAAGCCACTTATAATTAAATTCATTGAGCGTATGTAAAGCAAATGCTTCATAAAGAGAAAGTACTCTATTTTGATTCGGATGAATTTTATGATCGCTACTAGGATAACACAAATTAGTTGTTAAGGTTGGAGAAGGTAAATCCCATGACATTCTTTTATATGCACTTGTGTATCCAGACATAATTCGCTTCTTTCCATCATTTTTTATAGTAAATGGTCTTGGTAAGAGTTCTCCACATTTTTCACAGTATAAAGGAGTGTGACCATTCGCTCGATTTATTCCATGCTTATCTTTAGATGCTCCGTGAATAGGATTATCTGAATGCTTACATTTAGGGTTTATGCATTGATTATCAAAAGCTCCTTTTTCTGGCGGTGTGTTAGAAATCCAGATATATTTTTTAGGATCAAGGACAGGGACTCGATGATAAGGTATTTCAGAACATGCCAACTCTTTATTTTTACCATCAAGTTTCGGAAATGCTGCAATTGTATCTCTAACAGTTTTCCATTTTTTTTGTTTTCTCTTAGGTGTCTTATTATGAGTTTTTCTAGGTATTAAAGTATTAAAAGATTCATAATATTTTTTTATATTTTCACCTCTTGAATAAATTGTAATTAACCTAGATCGTCTCTGAGGAACTCCAAAATCTGCAAACTGAACAACTTCAGGTTTCCCTACATAGGTATCTCCTAATTCCTTTTCTATATACTCAATAATATTTATTATATTACCATCTTCATCTTCAATGCATGTATTTATCATCTCCGGCACATTTTCAAATACTACAGTTCTTGGATTTAAGGCTTTGATAATCTTTAATGTTGGAATAATCAACCTATTTCGTTCATCAAATTTTGGCTTCTTTCCATCTCTTATCCCTTTAAGCAATTTTCCCTGCCCATTTTTTGACATACCTTGACAAGGAGGTGTCGCAAACAAAAAGTCTAACTCAGAACCATTTAATTTTTTATTGGTCGCCCTGATAATATCTTCACTCTTATCCCAAATATCACCATGTATCATTTCAGTATTAGGGAAGTTATATCTATGCAATTTTACTCTTGATTCAATGATTTCATTCGCAACTAAAATATCAATGCCTAGCTTTTTTATTGCTATGTCCCCAATTCCTCCTGATGAAAAAAGTGTAATGGCTTTCATTTAGTTGTTTTAATTTTAAAATGCTAACTTTAGTATACAAAAGAGGGTTATATGATGCAAGTGTTTTATCGGAGAAAAATAAGGAGTTTTGAAAAATGGAATTCACCCCTGACCCCTCTTCCATTTTTCAAAACAAAAAACAAATTTATGAATAAGAAAAAGCCTATCAAAATGAAATTTATGGAAAAATATTTTTTGAACTTCTCGCTGTCGCTCGACCACGTTGCACTCTCGCTCCGTAAACTCCGCTCGGGGCGTATAACACAGTATATCTGGCTCGCTCGTGCCCTCGCTCGACCCATATTTGCCAAAAAATAATTGATTTTAAAAGGAATTTTTGGCAAACATCAGATATACTGAAACGTTAGCCTAAATCGCTTCGCTTCGCTTGCGATTCAGGCTAATGGGCGGCGGCTACGCCTCGTCAGACTTCATCGCTCGCAAAGCTCGCGACTTCGTCTAACTCGGTATATCCGAAACGCCCCTCTGAAACTTCGTTTCCTCGGGACGCATCGGATATACCGCCGCCCATTATATGACATATTTTTGAAAAAATTTAGAATAATGATTTTTGTTACTCAGACTTTTAGAATAATAAGGAATTTTTGATTTTTTTTCTTTTTAAAAGAGGGGCTTTAAAAGGTGTTTTCTCCGCTATCGCTCCAAAAACGAATTATTATTACAACACAATTTTGAAAAAAGTCTTGACATTTATCAAGAAATAACTATAAGATAACCAACTGTTTTACTTTTTTAACATTTACTTATGAAACTAAAAGATTATGTAAAACCACTTGTGGTAGCTGGAAGTATTGCACTTGCAGGATGTGATAATTCAGGCCAAGCACCTAAAAAACCTGAACAACAAGTTGATAATCCGAATAAAGTTGAACTTGTTGTTGTGGATAGCACAAGAAGACAAGTTGTTGATATTTTATCTTGCCAGCCTATTCAATTAACAGAATCTCAAACAATAGAATTAAAAAAACTTGAAAGTGAAAGAGATAGCAAATTACAAGCTATTGAAGAAAAAAGAGAAAAAGCATTTGAAGAATTAGATAAAGTAAGAGAACAAGCATTATCTCAATTAGATCAACAAAGAGAGATATTAATTAATTCAATAAGAAATGGAAAAAATACTACAACAGAGGCACAAGCTTGGAGTCAATACTCAAAAGGTAAAAATCAAGCTTGGTCTGAATATTCAAAAGGTAAAAATGAAATCTGGACTCAATATTCAAAAGGTAAAAATGAAATTCATGCTAATTTTTACAATTCTCCAATAGGAAAATTATCTGCTCAAATTACAACAGCAGAAATAAACAAAGAAGAATGTGAAATTAAATCACAATTAAATCAAGTAGGTGTTCAAGAATATGACAGACTTGATGCAGAAGAAACAAAATTGTGGAGTAAAATGGAAGAAGCTGAAAATAAAAAATGGAGTGAAATGGAAGAGGCAGAGAACGCAGAATGGGCTAGATTAGAAGCAGAAGAGAATAAATTATATGGAGAAGCTACTTCTCAAGAAGCAAAATCAAAAATTATTACTGAATATAATCAAAAACAATCTGATTTCTTAGCTAAATCAAATGAGCAACAATCACTAATGTTGGCTGAATCTAATGCAAAACAATCTGCTATGATTGATGAATATAGAAAACAGAAACAAACTCTTGTTAATAATCCTCAATACAGAAAATAAGGAGTTTTGGAAAAATGGAATTCACCCCGACCCCTCTTCCATTTTTCCAAAACAAAAAAATCAAAAATAAGTTGATAAAAAGCCTGAGCAACAAAAGAAGAATAAGGATAAATTTTTTCAAAAATACGCTTCGGGGTCGTTGCACTTTCTTTTTGGCACAAAAATAATAGAATAAGGAAGCCAAAAAGAACCCTCATATAACACAGTATATCTGGCTCGCTCCTGCCGTCGCTCGATCCAAATTTGCCAAAACTAATTGATTTTTAAAGGAATTTTGGCAAACATCAGATATACTGAAACGTTAGCCTAAATCGCTTCGCTTCGCTTGCGATTCAGGCTAATGGGCGGCGGCTACGCCTCGTCAGACTTCATCGCTCGCAAAGCTCGCGACTTCGTCTAACTCGGTATATCCGAAACGCCCCTCTGAAACTTCGTTTCCTCGGGACGCATCGTATATACCGCCGCCCATTATGTGAAATTTTTATAAAAATCTTTTAACACATGATTCATAAATTACAAATTTTACCAAACAACAAGGATTCATTTCAAAAACTTATTAAATTTGCAAAAATTATTCTTGATATTTGCAAAAATTTAAAAACTATTCCTATTGTATATGGTGGATTGGCATATTTTTATTACACAAAAGATCAAAATATCCCTGTAGGAGATTTAGATATTCTTGTTCCTGAATCATCATTTCAAAGCCTTATAAAAATTTTTCAAGAAAAAAGAATTAAATATCAAGAGATTCCTAAATGGAAAAGCATTGTATGTATAGAAGATAATATAAAAATTGATATTGATTCCATTGAATATTGTTTAGAATCGAATAAAAAAGATACTATTTCCGTTTATATTGAGAATCAAGAATTTCATATACTCAATCTGGAATCACTTATAAAAGTTTATGAAATATCAGTTAGTAGCATGCCAGAAACTTTAGATTTTAAAAAACAGAGAGAATTATATTCGACAAAATTGAACAATCTCAAGAAATATTCAAAAGATTTTTATAAAAACATCACATAACACGGTATATGGGGTTCGATGATTTTTGCTCAATTCGATTCAAAAGGACTGCAAAAATCATCTCTCCCAAATTTTGGAAACACTGATATAATTTAAAAGGAATTTTCCAAAACTTCTCATATCCTTAAACGTTAGCCTAAATCGCTTCGCTTCGCTTGCGATTCAGGCTAATGGGCGGCGGCTACGCCTCGTCAGACTTCATCGCTCGCAAAGCTCGCGACTTCGTCTAACTCGGTATATCCGAAACGCCCCTCTGAAACTTCGTTTCCTCGGGACGCATCGTATATACCGCCGCCCATTATGTGAAATTTTTATAAAAATCTTTTAACACATGATTCATAAATTACAAATTTTACCAAACAACAAGGATTCATTTCAAAAACTTATTAAATTTGCAAAAATTATTCTTGATATTTGCAAAAATTTAAAAACTATTCCTATTGTATATGGTGGATTGGCATATTTTTATTACACAAAAGATCAAAATATCCCTGTAGGAGATTTAGATATTCTTGTTCCTGAATCATCATTTCAAAGCCTTATAAAAATTTTTCAAGAAAAAGAATTAAATATCAAGAGATTCCTAAATGGAAAAGCATTGTATGTATAGAAGATAATATAAAAATTGATATTGATTCCATTGAATATTGTTTAGAATCGAATAAAAAAGATACTATTTCCGTTTATATTGAGAATCAAGAATTTCATATACTCAATCTGGAATCACTTATAAAAGTTTATGAAATATCAGTTAGTAGCATGCCAGAAACTTTAGATTTTAAAAAACAGAGAGAATTATATTCGACAAAATTGAACAATCTCAAGAAATATTCAAAAGATTTTTATAAAAACATCACATAACACGGTATATGGGGTTCGATGATTTTTGCTCAATTCGATTCAAAAGGACTGCAAAAATCATCTCTCCCAAATTTTGGAAACACTGATATAATTTAAAAGGAATTTTCCAAAACTTCTCATATCCTTAAACATTAGCCTAAATCGCTTCGCTTCGCTTGCGATTCAGGCTAATGGGCGGCGGCTACGCCTCGTCAGACTTCATTGCTCGCAAAGCTCGCGACTTGTGGTGAAGTGGAAGGCGCCCCCGCGATTCAGGCTAATGGGCGGCGGCTACGCCTCGTCAGACTTCATTGCTCGCAAAGCTCGCGACTTCGTCTAACTCGGTATATCCGAAACGCCCCTCTGAAACTTCGTTTCCTCGGGACGCATCGTATATACCGCCGCCCATTGTACGAAATAAAAATCTTTACTTATACTAATAAAAATATGCAGGTAAGAAAATACAAAGCAGGCGAAGAGGAAGAATTATGGCAGCTTTATCATGATACAACTCACATCATTAACGGAGAAGTATATTCAAAAGAGCAAGTTGAACGCTGGGCACCACATGACAAAAACATGGATGAGTGGAAGGTAAGAATCAAAAAGAAAAATCCTTTTGTTGCAGTGGAAGATGACAAGATAGTTGGGTTTGCTGAACTAGAACCTGATGGCCACATTGACTATTTCTATGCTCATCACCAGTGGCAAGGAAAGGGAGTAGGTAATATACTTTACAGTGCTATAGAAAAGGAGGCTATCAATCAAAAAATGTCTCGTTTGTATGCAGATGTGAGTCTCCAAGCAAAAGGATTTTTCTTAAAGAAAGGATTTGAAGTACTTCAAGAGCAAAACAATATTATATGTGGTGCTCCAGCTCCAAACTTCAAGATGGAGAAAAAGCTGCCATAATTTCCACAAAGTTCGTAAAGATTTTTACATCGTACAACACGGCATATGGGGGTCGATGATTTTTGCTCAATTCGATTCAAAAGGACTGCAAAAATCATCTCTCCTAAATTTTGGAAACACTGATATAATTTAAAAGGAATTTTCCAAAACTTCCCATATACTGAAACATTAGCCTAAATCGCTTCGCTTCGCTTGCGATTCAGCCTAATGGGCGGCGGCTACGCCTCGTCAGACTTCATCGCTCGCAAAGCTCGCGACTTCGTCTAACTCGGTATATCCGATGCGTCCCGAGGAAACGAAGTTTCAGAGGGGCGTTTCGGATATACCGCCGCCCATTAGGCGACATAAATTTTATTCAAATTCAATTAACATATGTCTCCAGAAGAAAGAAAGAAGCATGATAAGAGAGAAAAAAAAGTCGTTGCTTTTTTAACACAGTCAACAGAAGAAATTAACCAAGCATTTTCGATTATTGACGGGAAACCAATCATAAATGATAGACCCAAGTTGATACTTGTGTTTACAGCATTGGATATTTTTTATACTTATTGGCAGGAATATTTGAGTAAGAAAGTCTCACAAAAAATAGGATTCCCATCTTGGATTGATAGTTTTTGTTTTGTTAAAGAAAACAAGGTTTACCAATCAAATCCATGCTTGAAAAAAATAACCTCGCAACAGCTGTATGAATTGAGGAACTCCATGGTTCACTTCTATGGTTTGCGGCGCAAAACGGACAACGTTAACTTAATGGTTATATCAGACTTAAAAGATCAAGAATATATCGATGAATTAACTCAAGAATTTGATAACAAAACCAAGGGAGTTAATGTTATCTTGCAACCAAAACTGCTGAGAGATTTAATATGGGAAGGGGGAATCTTAATGATGGGAAAAATGATCGATAATTTGAGAAGTTCTCCCAACAAACACATTGAGGGTATAAAGAATATCCATACAGAAGTAATAGAACGCGGGGCAGCCAGAATTGAATTTGAATAAAATTTACAACGCCTAACACCAGATATGAGATTACGCTTCGCTTCATCCATATTGCTATCGCAACTTCTCATATCCTTAAACGTTAGCCTAAATCGCTTCGCTATAGTATTTAATATTTCTAAAACATTATGAACACTGAAAGTACTAGTAGAAAAAATACAAAAGCTTCTATGTTGGGCGGTTTTATTTTTAGTGCGATCCTATCTTTTTTCGCAAGCATTGCATTCATTAATGTCGTTAACTATTTTTTTCAGGTTGATGATATTGGAATCAACAATGCTGCGAATTCTATGTTTTTGACATTTATTGTGCTACCGATAAGTTTAGTAATGGTTTTTATTGTTTCGATTGTTTCTTTTTGGATTTTACGTAAACTCACAATTTGTCAAAAAAAGAAATATTTAAGTTATATATTTGTATTAGCTATTATAGCCGTTGTATTTTTTCTTGCTCTTGACTATAACTTTTGGACATTAAGAGATTATCCAACTCCGATGAATATGAATGGAAATAATAGATCAATTTTTTGGAGATATGTTTTGAAATAGTGTAAGTATCGCAAAGTGACATCACATAACAGCGTGTATGAGGTAAAAGAAAAAGTGTGCTAATAATTATCAGCTGTTGCACTTTTTCTTTTACCCAAATTTCGCCTCCTCTATGATAAAATAATTAGGAAGTCGGCGAAACTTCTCATACACGCAAACATTAGCCTAAATTGCCTTTCAAAATCGATTAAGATATAATGGATTGGAAAATTCATTTTTTTAAAGAATTATGAAAAAAAAAGTGATATGTCAAAATTGTAAACACCAATTTGAAGATATTCCCAAGCGCTCTTTTCTCGCGTTCCAAAAATTTAAATGCCCAGAATGCTCGGAAAATATAGTGTATCCACTTACGCCTGGTTGGCAAATATTTTATTGGATATTAGTAATCTTATTGATTTCCAACTCAATAAAGATTTATTCACAGGGAGATATTCCAGTGCCAGGCTTAATGGGCATTGGGGCAATAGGAGGCATTATCGCATTACTAAAAAATAATTCGCTAAAAAATAAAGTAAAAGATCTGGAAAATGAAGTTTTGAAAAGCAGCATTCGATAACACGGTATATGGGGTTCACAAAAAAGTGCAAAAATTGAAAAGAGCAGAAGCACTTTTTTGCTCTTCCAAATTTTGGAAAAACAAAATATAATTTCAAAGGATTTTCCAAAACTTCCCATATACTGTCGCCCATTGTACGAAATAAAAAATCATGAAATATATATTTGCGATCATAATAATTTCAGTTGGCATAATCGTTACACTACTAATGCCAGTTACATATAAAGTTGGATGTTGTTGTGAGCCTGGTGAAGTATGCTGTCATGCTGAATGCATTAAAGAAAAAAAGCCTTTAATATTTAAAGTGGTTGATTTTTTAAATCGTACAACAGCCGATATCCGACATTAAAACGATCAGATCATCGGCAGACGTTATACGCCATACGAAAAATAAAAATTTTGTAATTTTCTCTGTGGTTTGAATAATTCCTCATTCTAATGAATGAATTAAGAAATACGCTCGATCCAAATATTGCTGAAGCAGAAAAAACGGCTCATAATATTAACAAAAGATTAGATTTCCTTAGGGGTCAACCTGATCTCACAACTGCTCTGCAAGTAGAGTTAAATATATTAGAAAAGACTCATGATAATCGACACGCATTTCTGGAAAGAAAGTCTATCGAAGAATCTGGACTTAGTGAGGATGAACAGGCAGAACTTAATAATTTTAGAGAAAAATATAAGGATATAGAGTAAATTACAAAATTTTTCTTTTCCTACAGCGTATAACAACTTGTATCTGGCTCAAGAAGAGTCACTAAATATTTAATAAACGGCGGATAGTGACTCTTCTTTCTCCCATATCCCACTCTTACCTCAGTTTGAACTCCGATACAAAGAAGTGTTAAAATAGTTCAATTACAAATCCGTTCCATAAAGGGAAAACTCCATAGTGGGACATCAGATACAAGTGAACGTTAGCCTAAATCGCTTCGCTTCGCTTGCGATTCAGGCTAATGGGCGGCGGCTACGCCTCGTCAGACTTCATCGCTCGCAAAGCTCGCGACTTCGTCTAACTCGGTATATCCGAAACGCCCCTCTGAAACTTCGTTTCCTCGGGACGCATCGGATATACCGCCGCCCATTATATGAAATATTTCTGATGCTTTGGGGATTTTTTAAAACTAAATTTTTATATTTGCTTAAAGTATGATATAATTCAACTGTTATTAATTTTTAACAAATAAAATTATGAAATTCTTAATCTTTATGCTCATTCCTGGAATTGCTGCATTCTTTTTGATGAAAAAAGAAAAAAAAGCTTTACCAGAAGGAAAAACAGATGAAACCCCATTAGAAGCTCCTCTGTTTTGGTATGTTTTGATTTTAAACTTCTTAGCACCAATCATTGCTTCATCTGTTTTTTATTACGGCTGGAAAAAAAGACTCCCTAAAAAAGCCAAAACAGCAAACAATCTTGGTTGGCTATCAATTCTTTTCTGGATTGTTATTTATTTTTTTGTTCCTGGCGGAACTGTTTAAAATTAACAAAATATGCTGAACAAAGAATTTGTCAAAAAGCATAAAACACTGCTTCAATCTATTGTTGTATTTCCAAGTTGGCTTTTGGTTATTTATGCAGGAACTTTTTCCTTCCTATTCTTATTTCCTTTATTTTTTTCGGAAAATAAAATCTTTATTGTAAGTGCATTACTTGCATTTATTGGGATTTTTATAGTAGGTATTAATTCTATCAAAGAAAAAGCAGAAAGCTATTTAAGTTGGTTCGCTTTAAGCATTTCTATTCTTTTTTTAACATTTTTAATTCCGAACGGAACACAATTTATTTATTTATTTTTGGCTAGTATTTTTTTAACATTAGTTTCTTATTTTACATTTTCTTATGAAGAAAAAATACCTCATACACTATTTTTGAAAAATTTTATTTTACTAATCATATTTATATCTCATGTTTTCATTCTTGCTCACCCGCAAATAGTTGGGATAAGCGTAAAGGAAGAAGGAATTCAAAATATGATTATGCAAGAAAATAAAAAACTTGCGAATATGGATCCTGTGGAATTTTCAAAAACGAAGATAGGAAAAAAAATGGCAATAAATATTTATGAATTATCGCCATTTACTACACAAGAAAAACTTGAAACAGCAATTCAAGATAATCCAAATCCAATGATTGAAGCACAAAAAATATTACTTGATGAAATGTCCCAAAACCCTTATTTTTATATATTAAGTGTTTATCTTCATCCGATTTTTGAAAAAATATCAGAAAAAGATTAGAAATAAAAAAAATCCCCAAAGCATAAAAGCCGACGATAGGAGGCTTTTGTTTTTCAATACATCAGCTAACACGGCATATCTGGTTCGCACTTTTCTCCGAAAAATGCTCTCCCAAATTGCTATCGCAACTTCTCATATACTTACCCATTATGTGAAATATTTTTTAGATTTTTTTGGCAAGTTATTTCAGGTCGAATATAACTTGTGATAGAATATAACTAATTTAACATTAACCTAGAAAAAATATGAAAAGATTTTTAGTCATTTCTCTGGTTAGTTTGTCGCTGATTTTAACCGGTTGTGCTCAAAATGCTTCAAACACAAATCAGAATATTGACCAACCAGTAGTAAATCAAGCCGATGATTTACATCAATCTGATGTTAATGTAAACACTCGGGAAACAGATATTAATCAAAACATTAATGTGCCCGTTAGCAACAACACACCGCAGATAACGTCGGCTACTTTCGATGGTAACGGCGTTGTTATTCAAGGAAAAAATTTAAGTGGTACATATGTGGCTTTTGTTCACCCAGCTTCGCCTACCGGGGAAACTCTATGCAGAGAAATAATTACACCAAGCTGTGTTTTGCAAAAAACTGTTTCAACAGATACAACCATTAAGTTTATTAGCAACTGGATTGGAGGAGAAGGTTTATATCAAATTTACGTTGAAAATCCGACAACTGGCAAAAGTAATGAAGTTTCATTTCAAATTCCCTAAAATAAATTAAGGAAAAGAAATTTTTGTCTACATCACATAACAGCGTGTATCTGGCTACGGAAAATTGGCGCAAATTAAATCCTTAAGGAATGTCAAATCAGCCTCTCCCAAATTTCGCAAAAAACAATTAGATTTTCAAAGGAATTTTCCAAAACTTCCCATATACCGAAACGCCCCTCTGAAACTTCGTTTCCTCGGGACGCATCGGATATACCACCGCCCATTATGTGAAATAATTCTTTTACCTATTTGCTAAAATTTTTATCATGCAACTTTTAAAACCTACAAAGAAATATGCAGAAAGCTGGTGGCAAGCTATTCAAGAATTTGAAGCCGAAGATATAGGAGGCTTTTGGAATATACCCGATAAGCCCACTAATATAGACGAATATATTCAAAGAACAAAAGATCATTCACAAGGGAAAAATATGCCAGATTGGTTTGTCCCCGGAACAACTTATTGGCTTATTGATAATGATAAATTTGTTGGTCATGTAAATATTCGTCATGAACTCAACGATAAACTAAAAAAAGAAGGTGGGAATATCGGGTATGCAATTCGTCCGACTGAAAGACAAAAAGGTTATGGTAGTAAAATTCTTGAATTAGCGATTCAAAAAGCCAAAAAAATAGGGCTTCAAAAAGTACTGATTACTTGCAACGATGAAAATATTGCATCTGCAAAAATAATCGAAAAAAATGGAGGAAAGTTGCAAGATAAAAATATCGTAGATGAGAAATTAGTCAGAAGATACTGGTTAAACGTGGGACGGTAAAAGAATTGCATCACATAACACGGTATATGGGGTTCGGGCTTCTTCCGTAAACTCCATAAGCCCTCTCCCAAATTTGCCAAAATACAAATAGAAAAAATAGCGGAATTTTGGCAAACTTCCCATATACTGAAACATTATGTGAAATTCTCTTTTGTGAAAAAATAGGAAAAAGGAAAATTTTGGCACTTTTTAATTCTTTAATTTAAAAACTATGACAGAACAAACAACAAGTAAAAAAATCACAGTTGGTCTAATCTTAAGCTGGATTTTCGGAGTTCTTTTTGCTCTAACCGGAATTATTTCTGTTTTTTCAGAGCCAATACTGGGAATTGTGATGTTAATAATGGCGGCTATTCTTCTTCCTCCTGTTAATAAGTTAGTTGATGAAAAATGGAGGTTTCATCTTTCAAGTGGCATGAAAATTGTCGTTATCATTATTGGTCTCATAATTTTTGGTTCGACAGTCGATACTTCAAAACAACAAAGTAATCAACCATCAGTTCAACAAGAATCTGTATCAAGCACTGAACAAAAGAAAGATGAAACAAAACCAACAGAAGAAGAGCCTAAAACTGCTAACGACGAAAAACCAGTTGAAAATAACAGTAATAAATATGAAGAAATCCTTATACCCAGCAGTAAACCAGGAGATAAGGGGAAATATTATCTTATGAAGTACGAAATAATTGGTGATAATATCAAAGCTTTGAACAGGCGTGTTGGAGTGGATAGTGTTGGATACACTATCACTGAAACAAATTGTAAAACAATGCAAATTAGAGAATTTGGATATAGCGAAGAATCACCATCAGAAATTATTGAAAAACCTTCAGAATGGTATGATCTTGTATTGGGATCAAATAAAAGTGATTTAGCAAAATTTTTATGCGAAAATTATTATAAAAATGAAGAAAAACCTGAACCTACCAAGGAAGCAGCTGTTCCAACTGAATATAAATCTGCTCTTTATAAAGCAACAATGTATGCAAAAACAATGCACATGTCGAAGCAAGGCGTTTATGATCAGATTGTTTCAGAATATGGCGAAAAGTTTTCAGCTGATGCCGCACAATATGCAATAGACAATATGACAGCTGATTGGAATGCGAATGCTTTAGTTAAAGCAAAAACTTATCAAGATACTATGAATATGTCTCCATCAGCTATTCACGACCAACTAACTTCTGCGTATGGCGAAAAATTTACGAAATCTGAAGCGGATTATGCAATTCAACACCTTAATGATTAGTACATTTAACATTAGGGTCTCGACTAGATTGGAGGAGATAAAATCTCTAAAGTCTAGTTATGAACTTTGTTAATAAATATATAAAAGGGATGCATATTTCTGAAAGAAAATTCAGAGAAATATTGAAGTATTTTGCAGGAGATGAGACAGTAACCAAGATGGCAAAATATACAGGAATAAATAGGAATACCATTAATAGGATATTTGGATTATTAAGAAAAAGAACAGCAGAAATGAGCATATCCTCTACTCCGGAATTGGGAAAATTTGAAGTGAATGAAAGCTACTTTGGAGTAAGAAGAATAACTCTCATCGAGTTCAAACTCTCCGGACTCTTTCTTTATACGATAGCATACAGGGTGATTTTCTCCCGAAAGATGTTGAAATATCTATCAATAGTTTCTTCGATTTAGCCCTAAAAGTTTTGCTGTTTTTGATTTTTCTACTCAAGAGCCAGAAGAAAAAAGCGAATCCGTTTTTCTTCTTTCTTTTTTTAGCCTGCGGTTTTAGAGAAAAATTCTATGAAGTCATCTTCTTGCAGAGGAGTGCCGTTATAAAAAAGATGGCATTGATCATAACAATCACTGCTCCGGTGGGCAGATCGAGAAGAAAGGAACATATAATGCCAAAAAACACTGAAGAAAAAGAGATGAAGCAAGCGGAAAAGAGTGCGTTTTTGAATTTTTTGGAAATTTGGAGAGCCGTGATGGCAGGAAAAATAAGAAGTGCAGAAATGAGCATGACTCCTACTACTTTTATTGAGAGCACCACCGTAATGGCAGTGAGGATTGTAAGGAGCATGTTGATGAAATTTGTCTTTATGCCTGTTGTTTTGGCATATTCTTCATCGAAAGTGGCGGAAAAAAGATCCCAATAAAAAAGAAAAATAGTGGCAAGTATGACGAGGGAGAGCACTCCCGAGAGAATTGCTTCACTTGTACTGATCGCTAAAATATTTCCAAAAAGATAGTTCAGGAGACTGACATTAAAACCATGAGAAAGACTTGTAAAAAGAACTCCTCCTGCAATGCCAACAGCCGACACAATGCCAATGGCGGCATCACCATATACCCGAGCTTTTTCACTGATTTTTAAAATAATCACAGAACTTGCAACAACAAGTGGAATGGAGACGTATATTGGGGAAAACCCAAAGAAAAGTCCAAGAGCAATGGCACCAAAACTTACATGCGACAATCCATCGCCAATGAGCGACATTTTGCGAAGTACTAAAAAAAGTCCGAGCACCGAGCAAGAAATTGCCACGAATGTGCCGGCAAAAAAAGCCCTCTGAAGAAATCCATAGTGAAAGAGTTCCAAAAGCTCAATCATGTTGATGCCAAATAATATGTTTTTCGTTTTTTTCAAAACAGCTTGCCGTTTCACCAGACGGACAAAAATCACTAATATTTCCAAAAAAAACAAGGCGACGATCTATATAGAGGAGCGTATTTGCGTATTTCCCAATGTAGCCGGTGTCGTGAGTAATAAGAATAATAGTGGTTTGATGTTCTTTGTTTAATTTCTTGGTCAGCGCGAAAAATTGTTCTCGCGATGTGGGATCAAGCGCGGTTGATGGTTCGTCTAAAATAAGAAGTTTTGGCTCTGAGACAAGTGCACGTGCAAGAAAGACTTTTTGCTGTTGTCCTCCAGAAAGCTCGGAAAGCATTCTCTTTTTCAATTCTCCAATACCAAGTTTTTCTAAGATTGCATTGGTCTTTTGAAGATCTTCTTTTGTGATCGTTTTTCTCCATTTTTTGAGCGACAAAAGCCCAAGGAGCACCACTTCTTCTACCGAAGCAGGAAATAGCGGATTCATGCTTGGTGATTTCTGAGGAAGATAGCCAATGCGAGAGAAGTCCGTTTTTTGTTGTTTTTTCCCAAAGAGCACAATGTTTCCAGAGGATGGAGAAATAAGTCCAAGAATGGCTTTTGTGAGCGTTGTTTTTCCTCCGCCGTTTGGTCCGACAAGACCAATAAAGTCTCCCTTTTGTACGGAAAAAGAAATATCGCTAATGGCTTCTGTTTGCCCGTAGCAAGCAGAAAGATGTTGTACATCGAGAATGGACTCTGTTATTTCTCGCATTGTAGTCCAAGGGAAAGGTTTTTTAAATTCTCCTCCATAATCGATAGATAGGAAACACCATTTGTGTAATCTTTTCTCGTAATATTTTCCGCGGGATTAAGAGAAAAAAGGTGAGTATGCGTTTCTTGCGCTAGCATTTCGGCAATTTTTGGATTGGAAAGCTCTTCAGAAAAAACAGAAGAAATGTTTTCTTTTTGTATCTGATTAACCATTTCTACGAGATCCTTGGCACTTGGTTCTGAGTCTGGAGAAAATCCCTGTAATGCTTTGTATTGAAGTCCATATTGTTTTGCCAAATATCCAAATGCATAGTGTCCACCATAGATAATGGTATTTGTTGTGCAGCCTACAAGTGTACTCTTGTATTTCGCATCGAGTTTGGAAAGGTTTGCTTGAAGAATTTCTAAATTATTTCGATAATAATCGGCATTTTTTGGATCCACTTCCAAAAAAGCATCTGCAATATCTTCTGCCATTTTTTGGGCGTTCTCGAAGTTCAACCAAATATGAGGATCCATGCCTTCAGGATTTTGTTTATCTTCATGAGAAGACTCTTCCATGAGGAGGATTCTTGCGCTCGTATCAACTGTTTTTCCGGTAGCGTGAACTCCCTCAAGAACGTCGTGAACCCATGGCTCCATAATATCTCCTGTATAGAGAAACACATCAGCATTTTTGATTTTAGAAATATCACTCGGTGTTGGTTCAAAGTCGTGTGGCTCTGTTCCGGGTGGCAAAAGGAGATACGCCTCCACAGAGTTACCTCCAATTTGTTTTGCAAAATCGTACAAAGGAAAGAGTGCACTCACGACGGTTATTTTCTTTTTTTCTCCACTCGGTTCTTGAGAGGCGTTTTCCGTGCAACCTCCAAGGAGAAATATTCCTACTATGCCGATGCAGAAGAACCATTTTTTCATAATTACAAAAAAAGAAAATCCAATTATGTTTGGCATTTTTGACAATATCCATAGAACTCAAGCGAATGGTGAAGCGTGCGAAAATGGTTTTGTTGAGTAATACATTTCTCTTCTTCTTGGAGATGGTTTTTCATGCTTACTATTTCGATATTCTCGCATGTAACGCAGATGAGATGGTGATGGTGCGCATTGGGAATTTCGAAGTATTCCGTTCCAAAAAGAGTGTTTTGAAAAACAATGTGATTGTTCGTTAAGAATCGGAGTTCGCGATAGAGGGTGGAGCGATTTGGTGCTATCTTTTTTCTCTGTAATGCACTTATAATTTCCGCTTTGTTCATAAGACATCCGTTTTCAGAAAGAACATCAATAATAGCATGTTTTATTTTTGTTACCCGTCCTCCAGCAGATTGAACAGCATGATGAATATTGACCATTTTTATTGCAACAATGTTGCAATAAAAATACAAACGCTCCAAAGAGAAGTCAATTTTTTTCTTGTTGAAAAAGGAGTTATCCAAGTATTTTCCTCTTTTTAAAAATCCCTTTTCTCTCTCATGGGTTGTGAAGAGTGTAAAAAAGTGGGCACAATGCCTCCGATATTTCTCCCTTATTCTTGTCATTTAAAACTACCTCCCTCCGGTCACGTCAGCGAAAAAAAGCAGTAAAAAAAACATTTCTCCAAGCCTTTTCTCTTGTGATGCTTGGAATTCGAAAAATACTCATTTTCCCACTTTCGCTTTTTGATGTTCTTCGAAAGATTCGTTTTTCTTGGGTGTGGCGAACGCTTTCTGTCGTGTTTATTGTCGTCGCTCTTTTTGCCGCACTACTGGGAACCGATATTGGTCGTCAAGCGGGGAAAAATGCTATTTCGGGTGCTGTGTTCTCTTTGGGTGCTGATCTTCCAAAGGATGAGCATGGGTTGACCAACATTCTGCTTTTGGGAGTTGGCGGTGGAGAGTTTCATGCAGATAAGGGGCATAAACTTACCGACTCTATGATGGTGGTAAGTCTTGATATTGCTGGGCGAAGTGCTGTTCTTCTCTCTGTTCCTCGAGATCTCTATGTTGAAACGCCGTATGTTCGTGGGCGTATTAATGAAATTCTGCGTGATGAATCCCTTGTCCATTTTCGGGAAATAAAGAAACAGCCAGAGCATGCTGAAGCACTTCAACATCTTTCGGGAGAAGCAAAACAGGAATATATTTGGAAGTTGGAGGGGGAGGCAGATGCGATTGCAACGGAATCGCTTCGTAAAGAAATTGAAGAAATACTCAATATTGATATTCAACGAACAGCGCGAATCGACTTTAAGGGGTTTATTGATATTGTTGATGCTATTGGCGGCATTGATATTTTTGTGGAAAAACCAATTAGCGATCCCACCTATCCCGATTTTGGATGGGGATATAATCCGTTTACGATTTCTGTTGGAGCTCAAACACTTGATGGAGAAACCGCATTGAAATATGCACGGAGTCGCCATGGGAGCTCCGATTTTGATCGTGCTCTTCGTCAGCAAAATGTTATTAATGCCGTAAAAGAAAAAATGATCTCACTTGATGTTCTCACTTCTCCTGCTCGTTTGCAGGGGATTTTTTCGGTAATTCAGGAAAATTTTGTGTCGGATATTTCTTGGGATGAAATCATAACTCTTGCAAAATTTGGAAGCCAACTCCCGAGGGAGCGTATGGTGTCTCATGTCTTAAACGATGATCCATCGCAACCTGGTGGTTTTTTGGTAACACCTGATCGTTCGCTGTATGGAGGGGCCTTTGTTCTTGTGCCGTTTCTCAATATGACCCCCGATAAATATGCTCAAATTCGTGCTTTTGCTCGCACCATTTTCTTCAATCGTTCTGCGGCAGGCATTGACCCCATTTCTCTTGTGCTTTTTAACGGAACCAAAAAAAGTGGAGTGGCAAGCACACTCCGAACGGGTCTTGAGCGCTATGGATGGCGTGTTTCCGACGTGGACAACGCTGCAGAGTCAATAACAAAGACACAAATACGCTATTCAGATGATCCAAAATCTACTGCCTTAGCAAAGCTTCTTTTGGGATATTTTTCCGCAGAACTCGTTCCTGTTCCGAGACAAGCAACGGAAGAAGGAGTATTACCAGATCCTTTTATACACGTATTTATTGGAGATGATTTTTCCGGTGTATATCGCATTCCTGATTTTTCTGAATCCTTATGATTTTTTTCGTTGATGTTCTTATAAATTTTTTGAAAGCCTTGAAGATACTTATTTTTTTTTGGGTGGTGCTTTCTTGGTTTCCAGTGCCAAAAGATCACCCTATAATTCGTATTTTGTACAGCATTATTCAACCGCTTATTCGTATTGTTCGTTTTTTGCCACACAGAATTGGAGTACTAGACCTTTCTCCGTTCATTATTTTTTTGGCACTAAATATTCTCACATCCTTTTTGGTGTCATTTCGTGATTCTCTTTTCTCTGGATATTAAGCGGTCGCCGCTTCGGACATGTTCATAATAGGACTCATAATAGCCGCTACGAGAAAACCAACAACACCTCCAATGACAAGAATGATAATCGGTTCCATAAGAGAACTCAGATTCTTCACAATATTATCGACTTCTTCTTCGTAAAATTCTGCGAGCTTAATACTCACGTTATCAAGCTGAGCCGTTTGTTCTCCTACACTAATCATCGAAACGAGCATAATGGGCCACATGCGCTCTTGTCCTTTAATGTTTTCTGCAATGGAAATTCCCTGAGAAACGTCTTCAGAAATGAGGGCGATACGTCTTCGATATACTTCACTTCCCACGACTTCCGACGTAATATCGAGTGTTTTTGTAATAGAAATTCCCGATTTTAGGAGTGTGGAAATACTTCTGCAAAAGCGAGCAAGCGCCACTTTTCGTGCGAGGTTTCCAAAAATAGGAACAGCAAAAACAAACTGATCCCAGTAGTATTTTCCACTTTTTGTTTTTTTCCACTGCCCAAGGAGTATAAAAAAGATGAACGCTCCCACGATACAGAGCGCCCAGTTTGGGAGAAACAGCGTGTTTCCTGTAAGGAAATCACTGAGTTTTATGAGCATTTGGGTTGATTTGGGGAGTTCTTTTCCTCCCGAAAGGAACATGTCTTGCAGCTTTGGAATTACAAGAACAGTCACGGCTCCTACAACAACAAAGAGTACAACCACAATAGCGATAGGATACATCATGGCGCCCTTAATCTTCCCCTTGATCTTTGCAGAGGCTTCCATTTGATCTGCTACCTGAAGAAGCACTTTGTTCAAATTTCCAGACGCTTCTCCAGATTTCAACATACCAATTTGTGAATCCTCGAAGACGTCGGGATATTTTTTCATCCCCTCAGAGAGATTTCGTCCCATCTCTACTGTATGGCGAAGATGAGAACAGACTCGCTTTACCTTCATGTTTTTTGTCTGATCCTCTAGAATTTGAAGTGTTTTGACGAGTGAAAGTCCTGCGTTGATCATGGTCGCCATGAGACGAAACATCGTCACGCGCTCTTTGACTTTCAGTCCCGAGTGATCAACAAGCCAAAGGTTGATCTTATCCACAAAACTCCCTGACGTTTCTTCGGGAATCTCTCCGGTAACTCCGGGGCTCATAATTTGTGTTTGCGCCTTTCCAATATGTATCATCTGCTGATTGTCCATGTGTTATCAAAAAGAAGAATTTAGCTATCGGGAGTGGCGACTTTATAGATTTCTTCAAGAGAAGTTTCTTTAATAATTGCCTTAAAGAGTCCATCGTGAAGAAGGGTGATCATTCCTACTCCAACAGCGGCATCTTCAATATCGGGTTCACGAGCGCCATCAAGTACCATTTTTTCAATCATTCGATCTATTTTGAGGAGTTCATATATTCCCATTCGCCCCTTGTATCCCATTTCATTGCATTTTTCGCATCCTTTTGGACGAGAGAGAGTAAAATTTTTATTCAATGATTCATAGTCAAAATCTGAATCATGACTTTTTTCCAAAACGCCACGGATTTCATCTCGCACTTTTTCTCCCGGATCATATTCTTCCTTGCAGTGTTGGCAGAGTCTTCGGACAAGCCGTTGTGCCTCAATGAAGCGCAGAGTAGCGGTAATTTTAAACGCCTGCACTTTCATGTCGAGGATACGAGTAATCGTTGATACCGAGGAGTTGGTATGGATAGTTGAGAGCACCATGTGTCCAGTGAGTGCAGCTTTAATAGCGATCTCAATTGTTTCTTGGTCTCGAATTTCTCCCACCATTATAATGTCGGGGTCTTGACGAAGGGCGGTTCGAAGTCCCATGTTAAAGTCGTACCCAATATCTGGATGCACCTGACTTTGTGCAAGTCCTCCCATTTCATACTCCACTGGATCTTCAATAGTCATGATATTTACTTCCGAATTATTCAACTGATACAGCGTTGAGTAGAGTGTGGTTGTTTTTCCGCTTCCTGTGGGTCCGGTTACCAGAGTGATTCCGTTTGGATTTTTAATAATTTCGTGCATTCCTGCCAAATTATTCCCTCGTATTCCCAGTTCTTCAAACATAGGAATGGTTCGGTTTTTGTCTTGAAGACGCATACAGACTTTCTCTCCGTGAATGGTAGGGAGTGTGGAAACACGAAGCTCAATTTCTCGCCTGTCTTCTGTGAACATCTGAAGACGACCATCTTGCGGTATGCGTTGTTCATCGATCTTGAGATTTGACTGAATTTTGATACGAGAAACAACGGCTCCGTGAATATTCGCGGGGTACTCCACAATTTCTCGAAGCACACCATCAATACGAAATCGAATACGAACCGTTACATCTCCTGGTTCGATATGAATATCTGAAGCACCCATATCAAGTGCGTACGAGAGAATACTCAAGACGATTTGCGGAGAATCTCCGGAAATAATCGCATCCTGTGCTTTTTGATAGTTTTGATTCATATTTATTTTTTCTTATTAGTAGGTGTTGAAGGGGGGTTGGTAAAAAAAGCGCTGAGCTGAAGATTTACGTTGTAGACAAATTCATCAGGAGGAGCTTCGAGATTATATTCAGGGAAAGAAAGGTTGATTCGATCTACTTGCATGGCTCGTACTGGTTCTCCAAATTCAAATTCCTTTTCTTCTAGCGATCCCGATTGTCGATCGATGAGTTCCATGAATTTTGCGAAATTACCCGTATTTGCTTGAAATGTAAGTCGAATGGGGAGAGAAAAATATTTTCCTTCATTTTTTGCTGGACCATAGCTCACGGCGTTCATTACAAAATCACCTTTTTTTGTAAGTTGAAGAGCAAATTTTTCGAGAAATCGAGTAAGTTCTTCAATCTGTTCTCCTTCTGGAAGTGCCCGTCGAATGCGTTGACTGTACTTTTGATCATACAAGTCATACTCCTGTTTGAGTTTTTCCAAATTTTGCTGTTTTGTAATAATATCATTTTGATAGGCGATAACGTTCTTGTTTGATTTCAGAATTTGTTGTTGGGTAACTTCAAGCTCGGTTGTAATAGAAAAGAACCAGAAATATGAAATTCCGAGGATAATGGCGGTAAATCCATAGTACAACCATTGGCTGTTGGTAATGCCAAGGAGCATTTGTATATTTGCCTGTTTTTGAATTTTTTCTGGAAGCTTAAACATGAGAATGGGAATTTAATGAGTACTCGTATCTGTCTCTGCTGGAGGAGGAGCGTAAGTGAGATTGAAGCTAAACTGACTTACTGCACCTCCATATTCATCATCTGCTTTTGAGAAATTTCGAATAACTGCTCCATCAAAATACTCATCATTATTAATAGCCTCCATAAGTCTTGTGAGTTGTGTCCAGCTCATTCCTTTTGCATCGCGAACACTTCCTGTAATAGTGATATTCGTTCTTCCATTACTTGTTGTCCCCGAATAACTGTTAAAAACAATGTACTTCAACTTTTGGTTAAGTTTTTCATTAATCTTGAGGGTTTCGAATGTAATGTCTTTAATGCGGAGCATAACGGCGATAAAATCGACTCTGTTTTGTGTAATATCAACGAGATATTGGTTATTTCGTATCTTGTTAATGTCTGTTTCTTGTTTTGTAATTGCTTGCTTCAGGGTTTCTAATTCCGTCTTTTTTACCTCTTCTTGCTTTCTGGCATTTACGAGAGCACTTCCATAATTTTCTGATTGGATTGTTTCAGAGAGTCCACTGTTTGGATTGAGTCGTGCTTCGTGGTACACCCATACACAGAGGGGGGCAATAATAGAAAAGACGCATACAAATCGAGAAAGAGCAAGCATATCTTCTCTTCTCTTTGCCCGATTCGCCTCCTTCTTCTTCTCGTTTTTCTGTCGGAGTTCTTCTGCAAATTCATTTCCCAAAACCTGTACCTCCTCTTCTTTTTGTTGAGAAATATTCCCGAGCATTTTTGCAAGAGTATTTTCTTCTCCATGCATATTGTCATTCTCTGGAATGCTTTCTGGTGTTGGAGCGGGAGGATTTGGAAGAGGAGTTTCAGGGGAAAGTCCGGGGAGTGCCTCAAGGAATGGGTTTTCTTCTTTTTGTATTTCCGTGTGTGTGGGAATTTCTTTTTCTTCCGAAAAGGAAAGTACATTTTCTGATGCTTTTTCTGGTAAAGAAGGAGCGGGAAGTGAATCAGTTTGCACTAAAGGAATCGCTTCTTCTGAAGGGGAAGGGGCTTCCGAAAGTTTTTCTCCAAGAGAAAGTTCCGAAAAAGCGTTGGTTTCTGGCGGAGTGTCTTTTTCTTCGAAAAAAGATGGGTGAGAAAAAAGTTCTTCAAAGGTAGGTGGAATTTCTTGTGATGAGGGACGCACCTCTTCTTTCTTTCGTGAAAAAAGTTTTTCGAAAACCCCATTTTTTTCTTTTTGAAGAGAAGTTTCCTCTCGCATTTCTTCCGATAAGGATGTCTCTTTTTTTGAAAGAGAAGGGAGCTCAGCCACATCTTGTTCTCCACTTTGGTCTGGAATAGGCATAAAGGAGATCTCATTCTCTGGAGAGGATTCCCAATCTTGTTCTTTGGGAGACTCAGAAAGTTCTTGAGGAATTCTTGTTTGAAGATTATCTGCGATAACTTCTTCTTGAGAAATATTCGTCAGCTCTTCGTGTATTGGCAAGGGAGAAAGGGGAGTGCGAGATGACAACTCTCCATTTTTTGAAAAGAAAAGAGTATCAAAAGCAGAGGTTTCATTAATGGGAGTTTGGGGATCGGTTTTGTTTTGTTTTTGGAACCGATTTTTCCATTTCTCAAAGAAAGAAGCACTGTGTTCTTCTATAAACGGTTCTGAACTTTTTTCTTCCGAAATGTACTGAGTATCTTCTTCTTGCACTGTTTTTTCAGAAGCAAGTTCCGATGAGATACCTTCTTGAGAAAGAAGGAATTCTTTTGAAGGAGTGTTTTCCAAATGCTCGTCAGATATTTCTGAGATATTTTCACTCTGCAGTGTGTTTTCTGGTTTCCATGAAAATATTGTTTCAAAATCCTCTCTCTGCGATTGAGGTGTATCATTCATTATCATGACACTGCTCTTTTCTGGAAGAGTAACAAGGCTTTCGGAATGTGTTGGGATGCAGGCGGGGAGGAGGACTCCTTTTTTTATAAGAACAAGCGCACGAATGGCTGGAATATTGGCATGCGCTCCTGTTTTCTTTTTTCCAAAGAACGAAAATATCTTTTTTAGCAGAGAAGAATTTACTTCTTTTTCATCTTTAATACACGATGGTACATATTTTGTTTTCTGGAGAACTTCTTCTGTAAGAGTTTCTGAAACCTCTTCCTGAACTCTTTCTAGCGGATGCTTTCTCACCGCAAGAATAAGTGACTCAGAATGAATTTCCTTCTCCCTCTTCTCTCTCTTTGGAAGTCGTATCTTACTCAATTTCTCTTGAATTTGCGCTAAGAGTGTTGGTCTCTTCCGAACAACAATAATACACGATGGTACATATTTTGTTTTCTGGAGAACTTCTTCTGTAAGAGTTTCTGAAACCTCTTCCTGAACTCTTTCTGGCGGATGCTTTCTCACCGCAAGAATAAGTGACTCAGAATGAATTTCCTTCTCCCTCTTCTCTCTCTTTGGAAGTCGTATCTTACTCAATTTCTCTTGAATTTGCGCTAAGAGTGTTGGTCTCTTCCGAACAACAATAATACACGATGGTACATATTTTGTTTTCTGGAGAACTTCTTCTGTAAGAGTTTCTAAAACCTCTTCCTGAACTCTTTCTGGCGGATGCTTTCTCACCGCAAGAATAAGTGACTCAGAATGAATTTCCTTCTCCCTCTTCTCTCTCTTTGGAAGTCGTATCTTACTCAATTTCTCTTGAATTTGCGCTAAGAGTGTTGGTCTCTTCCGAACAACAATAATACACGATGGTACATATTTTGTTTTCTGGAGAACTTCTTTCTTTTTTCGAGTCGCAATGTGACGCTCCTTTTCTATTTCCCAAGAAATATTCTTTTTCTTGTATACGGGTCCTTCTGAAAAAGAGGTATTTGCCACCTTTTTCTTTTGTGGCATTTTTTTTGTTGTTTTCGGGAGCGGAATACTTTCTCCATGGGTTATACTCAAAATTGTCTCCTTCGCTTTTTCAAGGGGCTCAATGCTTTCTCCGCCTTGTGTTACTTTGTGTGTCGGAAGTTTACAAACCTCCTCTTCTGAGTAAATGGGGGTCGTCAACATGGTGTGTGTTGACGCATCGGGATGAGATTTAAGGAGAATAGCTTCTTGTGAGGCAATAGATGTCGTCGGCTTTTTTTCTTCTGGAGAAAATGAATAAATTTCGTAGAAATCTGTTTCTATAGGTGTTTTTGGTCGAAAATGACACTGAGTAGGCTCCATTCCCAGAAAAACATTTGCCTTTTCCTCTTTTTTTATTTGGGTTGGTATGGTTTTTGCGCGAAGTGATTTATACGGGGAAATTCGCAGAAGATCAGAAATACATTGTTCTGGAGCACTCTTCGTTCCCCTTGGCTTCCAATATTGCTTCTTTTCTGGGCGATAGAGTCGAAGATGTTGAGCGCTGGTATCAATTTCGAGCATTGTGTTTTCCTTTGGATCTCTAGTAACCTGTATTCTTCTGCTGAGGCGAGTTGCTTGGGGAAGGTTTTGCTCTTTCTTTTTTCCTAAGGAGCGCATTATACCGAGTGTTGTTGAAGTTGTTTGCTTGAGAAAGGAGGATGATTTTCTTTTTGGAGGAACCTTTTCTTCGTGACAAATGACAAAAGGAGAAAGTATTTTTTGAGGTTGTACTCCTTCTTTTTTTGATATTTCTTTCTTTTTTGGTGGCAATTTCTTTTTTGGTACTTCTTTTTTTTCTTTGGTGAAAACGAGGGTATTCTCAAGAGAGGTTTCTTTTTTCTTAGCTCTAAAAATCATCTCAATTGACTTTTTTTCCGCAGTTTTCTTTTTTTTGAGTGAAGATTTCAGGCTTGGGTGACTACCCTCAAGGTATATTTGGGGTGACAAGAGTATATTTGCCTCAGACTTTGTAATGGGTTTTTTGTTTTTTGGCATATTTTTTTCAAGTTATTTTACTGAAAAAAGAGAAAAAAATCAATTCTATTCTCCTTCTCCTCTCTTTGCTTTTTTTAAAAAAAACATGCAAGGTGAATCTCGGTTTTTCTCCTCTTCTTTTGATAACAAGAAACCGAAGATCGCCCGCCCTTTCTTTCCTTTTTGGAATCCTTCTTTTAGGTGGTTCTTCTTTTTTGGTATGGAATGTTTTTTACACCTCTTCTGATGTCTCAAAAAGCACTCTTATTGATATTCCTGAGGGGGCTTCTGTAGCAGTTCGGCTTGCGGATAGTTCAAATTTTATTGAGAACTCAGGAGTGAAAAAACTTCTTGAGGGGGAAGCAATTCAGGCACGACAAGGACGAGTAACACTTATTTTCTTTGATAATACACGAGTTACTCTCGATGAAAATTCGGAGGTGACACTCAAGACTGTTCGTGGGAACGAGGATGATCGATCAGAAAATATCTCCCTAGAACTCACGAAGGGGAGAATATGGGCAAGCGTTCCAAGAAAGATCAATCCGAAGTCTCAAGTTGCACTTGAAAGTGGAGAGGTAGCTGTTAAAATTCGCGGAGGAGAGGTTTCTTTTGAGAAGAATAGAATTTCTGTTGCCGAAGGAGGCGCACGGCTTTCCATTGGCGATACGACTACCGAAGAATTGGAGGTAGGACAAGAAATCCTTCTTACGGATGAAGATATTGCTCAGGCATCTACCGAAAACACTTCTCTCTCAAAAACACTCCTCTCTGCCGATTTTCAAAATTCAGAGTGGTTTCGTTCCAATATTGCTCCTCAAAAAATAGTTGTATCAGATGATATACAACAGGATGTTTCAAGTGAGGAGGCTATTCCAGAGAATTCTGATACTTCTCTCTCTGTCGGACCAGAGCCTCCAGCAATACAGGTTACTGCACCAGGGGGAAATGGAGAGGAAATTGTAGTTTCTGATCCGGCTAGTGTTATTCGTGGAACTGTTCCCGAGGGGACGGAAAAAGTTATTGTAAATGATTATGAACTTTCGAAGTTTTCTCTTGGAGATCGCGAATTTCTCTACAATGCGGCAGTGCAGTGGGGAACAATGAAGGAGGGGAGAAATGAATACACTATTGTCGCGCTTGGCTCAGATGGTGAGCGAAATGAGGCGAAAATCACCCTGATTTATGGTGAAGATACCTCTTTCGATTCTCAGCAGGAAGACAGCAAAGAAGGAGATGGAACGTCTCATGTATCAGAAGGACCGGTTGCATTACCCGAAGAGAATTCCTCGATACAAGGACTCGTCATTGACTTTCCAAAAAGTGGTGAAGAAGTTGACGAAAATCCCATTGATGTACTCGGAAAAGCGCCAAAAGGAGCTGCAAAAATTGTGGTCGATGACTATCCGCTTTCAAAATTTATTTTAGGAAATACAACGTGGTCATATCGTATGTCGGATGTTTTTGGGAATCGTCCTGAGGGAGAGAAGACAGTACTTGTGGAAGCGTTTGATGAAAGTGGAACAAAAATAGCAAGTACAAAAGTCACCTTCACGATTCTTCCGCCAAAAGAACCTCCTACTTCTTCCCCTCAGGGTGTTTCTGGCTCAAGTAATACTTCGGTTTCCGACAACACTGAAAGTCAAAAAAACTGGGCAGAAATTCGTGGAGGAACCCTTCCTCCTGTTCCGCAAGATAAGAATGAGCCTTCAATTTAAGAAGAATTTGAACCCTTTCGAAGATTTCTCTTTATGAAATTTCTCCGCTTCACTAAAAAGCGTCTTTTTCTTGTTTTTACGCTCATTGTTGGAGCTCTTTTTTGTACTCCATTTGTATTTTTTTTCTTTGTTTCGGATACAGATTTTTCTTTAGAAAATGCCCCTCAAAAACCTGTGGCAGTTATATTTGGTGCTTCTGCTGCTTTTGGAAAGCCCTCTGATATTTTTTCTGATCGTCTTCATCAGGGCGCAAAACTCTACGCTTTAGGAAAAGTAAAAAAAGTGCTCATCTCTGGGGATAATTCTCATGCAGACTACAACGAGCCCGTGGTGGGGAAAATGTATCTTCTCAAAAGAGGGGTTCCAGAAGAAGATATTATACTCGATTATGCGGGTTTTCGAACGTATGACACCTGTTTTCGATTGCGATATATTTTTCATGTTGAAAGTGCGCTTCTGGTGACACAGTCTTTTCATCTTCCGCGAGCGCTTTTCTTATGTCGAAGTTTTGGAATCGATTCTTTTGGTGTTGCGGCGGATTTGCGATCGTATAAAAAAACCTCATGGTTTCATACGCGAGAATATGTCGCGCGTTGGGTTTCGTTTTGGGAGGTAAAATTCTTTCGTCACAATCCAAAATTTCTTGGAGATCCACATCCAGTATTTTTTGAGTAGGTGACGTAAATTATAAGTAAATATCTCGTGGTTTTGCGCCACGCGCTGGACCAATAAGCCCTTGTTCCTCTAACTCATCTAAAATACGCGCCGCACGTGCATATCCCACAGAAAGCCTTCGTTGTAATAAACTTGCACTTGCTTTTCCGGTTTGTCGTATTACATCAATTGCTTTTTTGTTGATATCTCCTCCTTCATCACTAAAATCGTTAAACCCTGGAATCGCCTCGTGCTCCTCATCCCCCTCAAGAATCGATTCATCATACTCTGGTTGTCCGATAATTTTAAGACGATTTGTGACCCGATTTACTTCATCGGTGCTAATATAAATTCCCTGAATGCGCTTTGGTTTTGTGAGTGAGGCGTTTGAAAAGAGCAGGTCACCTTTTCCGAGAAGATCTTCTGCACCAATGGAATCCAAGATTGTACGAGAGTCAACAGCACTCGTTACGGCAAAAGCAATTCTGGTCGGGATATTCGCCTTAATAAGTCCTGTAATAACATCTACAGAAGGGCGTTGAGTCGCAATGATAAGGTGCATTCCGACGGCACGTGCCATTTGGGCGAGTCGGCAAATTGCCGCTTCGGTTTCTTTTTTGAGTTGGCGCATCATCAAGTCCGCAAGCTCATCCACCACAATAACAATTTTTGGCATTTTTTCTTTTTCACGATCATTAAATTCATCTGCATTTCGATAGCCTTTTTTTGCGAGTTCTCCGTAGCGACGCATCATTTCTGCCACTGCCCATCGGAGTGCAGAGAGCGCCTTATCTGACTCTGTAATAACTGGGGTGAGAAGATGGGGAATATTGTTGTATGGGGCAAGCTCTACTCGTTTTGGATCTACGAGAATAAGTTTTAAATCAGCTGGAGAATTTTGGTAAAGTAACGAAATAAGAAAGGCATTCATTCCTACTGATTTTCCGGCGCCGGTTGCTCCTGCAATAAGGAGATGCGGCATATCTGAAAGATTCGCAACAACTGCATTTCCAGCAACGTCGCGTCCAAGCGCTATACGCATAGAGCTCTTAATATTTTCAAATTCCTTACTTTCGAGTATTTCTTTGAGATAGACCGTCGCTCGTTTTTCGTTCGGAATTTCAATACCTACCAAATCTTTTCCAGGGATAGGTGCCTCAATACGAATAGAAGAAGCGGCGAGAGCAAGGGTAAGATCGTTCTTTAAGCTTGTAATCTTTGAGAGCTTTACGCCCTCCTGTGGCTTAATGGTATATTGTGTTACGGTTGGACCGGCATTCGCTGGACCACGATCGCACCCAATACCAAATTCTAAAAGTTTCTCCTGAATGAGAAGTTCTTTTTCGGCAAGTTCTTTTTCATCGGTGAGGATGGTCATTTTTTTGTTTTCGAGAAGACTAAGAGAAGGGAATTCCCATTCTCCTACCGCAGAAACAAGTGGTCGATCTGCTTTTTCTTTTCGTTCTGCTTCTTTTTTTCGAAATTCTTCGCGTCGCTTTTCTGCTTCTTTTCGATCTTGTTCCAATTTTTTTCGGCGAACTTCATCAATGTTCGGATCCTGATGAACGGCTTGCACTATCTCTTTTACTTTTTTGAGATCAAGCCCCTTCTCCCTCTTTTGCTTTTTCTCTGGAAGAAAGAGTGTAAAAAAGAGAAGAACCCCTCGAAAAATTCCAGAAATGGAAACAGGAAATGAGAGAATGGCACCAATGGCTGTTATTCCAGAGAGCAGAACAACAGCTCCTGTATCTCCTAAAAAGTAGCGAGGAAGAACGCTTCCCGATGCTCCAAAAAATCCGCCTCCAAGATTCATGGCGTTAAAACTTTGCTCTGGAGAAAGGGTTACAGTGTGAAATATCCCAAATCCTCCGACAAGAAAAAAGGAAAATCCAACAAGTCTGGTAAAATTCATTGCCCATCTTTTCGCAAGAAAAAAGGAGAATGAGAGAAATCCAAAGACGATGGGCATTATATAGGCTCCTTTTCCAAAAAGTGAGAATAGTACACTGGCAAACATACTTCCAAAAATATCGAGTTTCTTTGAAAGCCCTAAAAAAGAGAGAACAGCAAGTACACCAAAAAGAATTCCCCACATCTCTTGAGACTGTTGTTCATTTATTTTGAGTGATGGAAGAAGGGATGCCTTTTTTCTTCTTCGAAGAGGGGAGTGTTGAACCTTTTGCCGAAGTGTTCGTTTTTTTCTGCGAACCATTTTTTTGAGAAATTTTCAGCATAAAGTATTCCGTTTTTTTGCAGAAACGGCAATTTTTGAAGGTTTTGAGCTCTTAACCCTCTATCCTCCATTTACCATCGAACATCAGTCGTTGTTTCTGTTTCTGTCCAAGGACCTTCTGGCACATCCTCTCGGGAGACAAATTTCCAGTGTACTTCGGCGTTTGTCGTCATTCCAAGGCAATCCCATGTCGCTGGAGAAATATCGAGTCCGGCAGAAGCACCAAAGCTATTTTTTGGATTTTCCGTATCTCCAAAAACATATTCAAAATCGTCTTCTGAAAGTGGTCCAACATCTTGCCATTGTGCGTAGCAAATCTTCCCCTCAAGTGAAACGGCAATCCATCTATTTTTGAGGATAGATTTTTTTTGCTTTGCTTCTTCAAACCAAGGAACGAGTTCTGCGGATTTTTTTCGGTTCCCATTGTCATCAAGATCGTTATAGGGAAGTGCAAAATAAAAAGGATTCTCTTTTGGAATAAAATCGCAAGGGCGGTATCCACACCGATTATTCGGATCATCTGTTCCTCCAAAATGTTGCATCCATTTGTCATCCCATGCACTTTCAGTATTAGAAATATATGCGTTATCGTCTCCTGGAAGCTCTCCAACCCAAAATACTGTTGTCATTGTTTTTTTCCATCCTTCCCATAAAGAAGATGGTTCAGGTTGTTCATCCTTAAAAGTTGATTCCGTTGTAATGAAAAGGTGTGCCATTTCTCCTCTGTTTATAAAACGATTGGGAAAAGCATTCGAAAGCTGAGTGAGAAGATTGTTCTCTTCTGCTTTTTCAAAAAGAGATGTATACCATGGATCACTTGACGGTGCAGAGTCCACAGGAATAGCAAGGGAGAAAAAAATCACTTTTAGGGCCTCTGCGAGAGTGATGTTCTGCTCTCCGTGAAATGTTCCATCGGAGTATCCCTTAATAACTCCCATTTCCTTTGCGAGACACAGAAAAGAAACAGCCCAATGCGACGCAGGAACATCGGGAAAAAAGAAGCGAGAGGTTTCACAAAGTGAAATATTAGAAGAGGAAAATCGTGCGGCAATAATGATTTTTACAAAATCGTAGCGATTTATAAGTCCTTCGGGGCGATAGGTTCCATCAGCATATCCTTGAAGAACATTGCGATTTTGAAGTGTTTCGATCTCAGAAGCAAAAGGAGTATTTGGAGAAATATCAGAAAAAGAAGCGAGTGCTGACCCACCAACAAAACATGAGGCAAAAAATACAAAAACCCCCTTTTGAAAAATACGTTTCATATCAAAAGGGGGAATAAGAAAGATCAAAAAAATCAGGATGCAGGAGTAAGGAGTTGAACTCCCTCTCGAAGTGTTTTAACTGGCATGTTGCTCTGTGAGATTTCAGAGACAATTTGTTCCAAAAGTGCCGGAGAATTTCCGTAGAAATCGGTAGAGTCGTCAATTCGGTGGAACATGAGCACAAGCCAAGTCTTTGTTGTTTTTGCTTCTTGAATCCAAGCGCGAACATCTTCGATGGTCGTGTTGCGGTCAACCTCTTGGGTTTTGAGAAGGAGTGGATCAGAATTATGTTCATTTTCCCCTCGAACAACTGTTCTGGCACCAATATACCCCGCATTTCGAACCATGTCGACTATTCCATTGTTATAGTCTCCATACGGATAAACAAAGGTGTTGACGAGGGAGATTCCTGTGGCAAGGAGGTCGCTTTTTGATCCCTCAATTTCCTCTTGTGCCTGTGCAAAAGAGAGAAGGGGAAGAGAGGGGTGTGTTTTTGTATGAGAACCAATCTCGTGCCCACTTTGCTCTAATTGTCGAACTTCTGAAGCGGACATGTATGTCTCATCATTTATTATTCCGCCTCCGGGAGTGGAAAGGCTTGTATCATCAATAGCAAGTTCTCCAGGGACAGTAATGGTATGCAAAAGAGAAAATGTTGTTGCATTTGCAGGCATAGTAAGTGTGACACTGTAGGGTTGCCATTCAGAGGAAGATGAAGGAACATCATCTACAAAGTCGTATTGATACGTTCCATCAGAAAGAAGATATTGCGCGACGGTTTCTGTTGAAACATTGCTTTTGTAGTATTCAGAATAGGTATAAGAAGCTCCTCCTGAAACGAGAACTTCATCGAAGAACCATTTTGCATCTCCTCCGTTTGCTTGAGTTACTGTTACTGATGCTGCAACACCAGTATGACCAGGAACAGGATACGAAAATTGGGCGGTGGCATCACTCCAGATATTGCTTTCCCATTCATTTGGTTGTCCTTCAGTTCCTACTTCAAACCCAGCGTTTGAAATGAGATTTGAAAGAGAAGGAGCACTCTTCATTTCATCAGTGATGATATAGAATGATCCCTTCATGTTTGCCGCTTCTAAAATAGGCTTCGCATTTGTAAAGTGAGTAACCCAACCATCATCAAAAGAAAGAGTGACAAAACCAGTAGAAAAAGCGCTATCGGTATTTTTTGAAAGTGAAATATCATCGAGTGTAAGAGATCCGTTCTGTCGGATAAGATGAAAAACGGTGACAGAAACGGCATTTTCTGGAGTAAAAAAGGATGCAGTTGCCTTCTTCCAAGTGGAAGGACTTGCTTCAGGTGCTCCGAGGTATTGAAAAGTATCCGTTCCATCAGAAAGATGAAACATGACAGTAAGCTCGGAGGGAATATCGGATTGGTAGTAATCTTCATAGAGAAAAGATTCTCCAGCAGTTACAGGAATGGCATCGAAAACCCATTTTGCATCTCCTTCAGTTCCATAGTTCGTAATAGTGACACGAGCGGCAAGAGCATCTGTTCGCCCTGTAACAGGGTATTCAAATGTCGAAGTGTGGGTTCCCCAAGATCCTTGTTCCCAAGAGAGTGGCACTCCATTTTGCCCCTCTTGGAATGATGGGTTTTGTACAAGATTTTGAGAAGTAGGAGGAGGTGGTGGTGGTGGACTCACTACATTTGAAACCGTTACCGAAATTTCCGTTGCGGTTGCTGTGTTTCCAGTGGCATCACGAGCTGTTGCAGAAAGCGTGTGTGCTCCATTTGTAATCGTCTTTGTATCAAGAGAAAGAGTGTAAGGAGCACTTATTACTTCGCTTTGAAGAGGGCTTCCATCAAGGAGGAACTGAACACCAGTAACTCCAATGTTATCAGTAGCATTTGCTTGAACGGTAATAGAATCAGAAACGGTTGCTCCATTTGTTGGGGTAGTGAGAGAGACTGTTGGTGGAGTAGTATCAGTCACCGCTTCTTCCTCAAGAGAGGCATTGTCAATGGAAAGTGTTCCTACCTTAGAAAGAGATTGGTACACCGTTATATTTTTTGCATTGGCGGGCGCGACAAACGAGAATTCAATATTACTCCAGTTTTCTGAAGCAGGAACGCTTCCTAATAGTACAGTTTGTTTTAATCTGTTCGTGAGAGTGTATTGTGCTCGAATTTCCGTTGCTGTGCTCGATTTGTAGTTGTGATGGTAATGGTAGGTTTTCCCCGGAGTTACTGTTACCGGAAGAAAATACCACCAGCCCTGCAATGGAAAACTGTTGAGTTTTTGAAGAGAAACTCCGTTTCCATCTTTTCCAGTAGCAGGATAAGAAAAAGAGAATCCAAAAATGGCGCTTCCGCGTTGTCGCCAATCGTCTGGATACTTTGATATTCCTGGTTCAGCTTTTTCAAAATCCCCATTTGGGATAAGGTTTCCTGCCGCTTCAGAGAAATCTGAAAAGCCCGAGAACGCAAAAAGAACGAGGGAAAAAAGACCGAGTCGAAAGAAGAATTTCTGCATATCGTTCTCAAAAATAGGAAAAGAAAGAGAGAGGAACAGTGAATCACTAATATCAAAAAAATAATATAAATTGTCAAATCTTTCTTATTGGCTTTACAAAAGTATTTTTTATGATGTTGAAAATTACAAATAATAGTACATTTTATTATTATTTTTTACACGACAGAAAAAAGAGAAACGTCAAGATTTCGGAGCATCTGTAAAATATCCGAGATATCAAAAGACTTTTCCAGAAAACTAGGAGGAATCTCCATATTTTCTGAGTGTGCAAGCAATTTATTGTTCCTATGTTATTTTCCGATTTCTCTTAAAAGATTCGCTATGTCACTGGCATTTGTAACGGGGAAATTTCCGATACGAATTTGACATTTTTTTGCCTTTCCATAGCCTTTTCCCACTTCTATTCCCTTTTGTGAAAGCTGTGTGTGGAGATGAGTAATATCTTCTTCTTTCCCCTTAAATACCAGTACACTCTCTGATCGACCGACAGAGATAGCAGGAGAAAAAAGAGGATGAGAATCGAAAAAGTCATAGATCATTTGCTCTTTTTCTTTTGTGGAAGCGTACAAATTTTCAAGAGTTCCATAGTCTTTCGTGAGACGACTACAGACATATCCGAGTCCTGCAATATTCATAACATTCGGTGTAGTGGGGGTTTGAAATTTCCCTTCCATTTTCTTTTCAAGTCCAGACAGACAATGGTGACACCCAACATCTTCTCCGGTGGATTCGCGCACTATTGCCTTTTCCCAAATGCGCGGACCAACAATAAGTATGCCAAGCCCAGCAGGAAGCCCGAGTGCTTTCTGAACCGAAAAAAACCAGGCATCTGCCTGAGAAAAGTCAAATGTCACTGCTCCCATGGCGCTCGTAATATCAATGCCAAAGAGGATATGTGGATGCTTCTTGCGAATTTCTGCAATTTCTTCGGGACGATACGCAATTCCGGTGGATGTTTCATTTGCCGTTAGTGCGAGAAATTCTGCATCGGAATCGGGAAAAATCTCATCGACCTCAACTCGTTTTTCTCCTTCATGTGTTATTTTTTGCACTTCTTTTTGGGCGGATTTTGATTCTTTTGCCCAGACATTCCCAAAATTTCCATTGGAAACATGGCAAGCTTTTTTTGTGACTGCGCTCCGCACTAAAATTTCCATCGCTTCTGTGGCAGAATAGGTGTAGTAAACACGATATTCTTCAGGAATATGAAAAAAAGTTCGAAGTGAAGTAATGGTGTTTTCCGAAATTTCAGAAAACTTTTCGCTTCGATGAGAAATTTCCGCTATTCCGTTTTGCAGACTTTCGCAGAGAAAATCAGCGACACCGTGATAAAGTTTTGCGGGTCCAACGGTAAAGTTTTTTACGAGAGGATAAGACATTTGGAAATAAAAGAAAGAGAAGAAAGTTTTTCAGAGATAGCATCATCAATCTCTTTTTCTGTATCAACAATAACAACTCCAATAGATCCTTTTGTTTTGAGAATCTGTGCAGAAATATTTGCTTGTGCCTCTGCAATAACATCATTGATTTGTGCAAGTATACCGGGTTCATTTTTGTGAATAAGTATAAGACGGTGCGTTTCTTTGGCAATACTTCCAGGAATAATTTGTGGAAAATTGAGTGCCATAGAAGAATCTCCCAAAAGGGTGTAGGCTTTCATTTTTTCAGAAACCTCTATTCCCAATGCTGCTTGTGCTTCCTCTGTTGCGCCTCCAATATGCGGTGTAAAAATGACATTTGGAGTTCCTTGAAGCTCACATGAAAATATCTCGTCTTTCGATTTCGGTTCTTTCGGAAACACATCAATTGCCGCTCCACGAAGATGCCCAGAATTAAGAGCAGATTGTAAATCGGGAATATTTACCACTGTTCCCCGAGCGCAATTGATGAGATAGCTTCCCTGTTTCATCACACACAGTGTTTTTGCGTTCATCATGTTTTCGGTAGAAGGAATCCCTGGAACATGGAGCGACACCACATCCGCATTTGCCAATACTTCTTCAAATGGCATCTGTCGCGCATTTCCGAGTGGCAGTACCACGCGAACATCACTGTAAATTACTTTCATGCCAAGTGCTTCT
Organism: Candidatus Peregrinibacteria bacterium; assembly: GCA_016699755.1. Taxonomy (NCBI): domain Bacteria; phylum Candidatus Peregrinibacteriota; species Candidatus Peregrinibacteria bacterium. Next base: position 42,063 of record CP065009.1, read on the forward strand.
GCAAGGACGGAAATTTGACTTGCGATATTTCCATACCCCACAAGTCCCAATGTTTTTCCTCGAACTTCTAAGCAGTCTTTTGCGGATTTTGACCAACCGCCCCTATGCATATCGGCAGATAGCTCTGGAATGCGTCGAAATAATGAAAATATGAGTCCAATCACGAGTTCTGCTACTGAACGTGTGCTCGAAAATGGTCCGTTAAAAACGGGAATACCAAATTCTTCTGCCGCCGAAAGATCGACATTATTCACTCCAATTCCATATCGCCCAATACAAAGAAGTTTTTTTGCTTCTGCAAGAACTTTTCGAGGAAGTTTTGTTTTTGAGCGAATTCCCACAATATGCGCATTGGCAATTTCTTTATACAATTCCTCTTCGGGAAGCGAATTGGGGAAGAGGTGAATATCGGTAAAACCAGCATCTCGAAAGACCTGAATTCCGTTTTTGTGAATGCCATCAAAAAGACATACCCTCATGTTCTTTGGGCTAATCATCATGGAACTTGTAAAAAAACAGGAGAAGTATAGCGATTTCTTCCACGGTTTCGTCCAGAGCAATGGATGTTTATAGGTCGTCAACGGAAAAGGGCTTTGAAAAAATCGCCTATAATTCAGAGAAAACTCATTCTATGAAAGAGTCTCTATTATTTTTTTTGCGTGGAAAATATCTTTTGCAATTTGTTCCTGAAGTTCCTTTGTGTTACGAAATTTTTGCACTTCACGAATTTTTAAAAGCACTTCTCCAAAAATTTGCTCTCCTTCTGGAACTATTTGAGAGAAATTGAAGAGATGAGCTTCCACTCGAATTTCTTTTTTTTTGAGTGTTGGGCGTGCGCCTATATGAAGCACTCCTAAAAAAATGTTCCCATCAACAAAGCGGATACGAGTGACAAAGACTCCTTTTTGAAGTTTTTCCTTCGTATGAATATTAAGTGTGGGAAACCCCAAACTCGTTCCAACTCCATCTCCTCGAGCTATCACTCCCATAAAAGCAAAAACACCTCCTTTTTGTTCCGAATGCAAAAGACGCATAATACAAGATGAAGAGGTCTTGAGTGTAACAGAAAAAAAATATTCAGCAATTTGCGTCATCTTCTTCTTGTCTCTTACAATGCAAAGGATTTTTTCATCACATGCTTGTTGATACTCATTGTCATTTAGATTTTCCAAATTTCGAGGAAGATCGCGCAGAAGTGATTGCACGAGCAAAAGAACTTGGTGTTGAGCGAATGATCACCATTGGTTGTCATCCCAATGCGATTACAAAAACACTCGAAATTGCACAGTCAAACGAGGGGGTTTTTGCGGCGGTCGGCATTCATCCCGACGAAGTTTCGGAAGATTTTTCAAAAGACTTTGAGAGGATTGTTGAAGCTGTTACTCATCCAAAAGTGGTTGCCATTGGGGAAACTGGTTTCGATTTTTACCGAGAAGGAAATCCGTCAGAGCTCCTTCAACGAAAGGCTTTTTTTGCGCACATAGAACTTGCCAAGAAAACCAAAAAACCGCTCATTATTCACCTGCGCGAAGCAGAAGACGTTTTTCTATCAGTTCTTGCGGATCTTCGAGAAATTCCTTTTGTCATTCACTGTTTTTCGGGAAATATGGCGTTCGCTAAACAGATTTTTGATGCTGGCGGAATGATTTCGTTTCCCGGAATTCTTACTTTTAAAAATGCACATCCAGAGCTTTTGGAGGTGGCAAAAAATGCATCTCTTGATCGAGTTTTCGTTGAAACCGATTCTCCTTTTTTGGCGCCCGTTCCCAAACGTGGCAAGCGAAACGAACCGGGGTTTACACGTTATACAGCGGAATTTCTCGCAAAAATTCGCGAAGAAGATTTTTCAAAAATTGCAAAGCAGACAACAACAAACGCAGAACGATTTTTTGGGTTAAAAAATAATCTGTAGTGACAGGTCTCGACTTGTCACTACATCAAAAATCTTCGAATTGCCTCTGGAAGAATCTCTTTTTCAAGAGATTGAACGCGATTTTTGAGTGTTTCTGGCGTATCATCAGGAAATACAGGAGTAGATTTCTGAAGAATAATGGGTCCGGCATCAAGCTCTTCCGTTACTATATGAACCGTCGCGCCGGTTTCGGTTTCTTTTGAGCGAAGCACTTCTGCGTGTACATCGGTATCCATTCCTCCTGCGAATTTTGGAAGGAGAGATGGATGAATATTAAGAATGCATTCAGGAAAAACAGAGACAAAAATAGGTGAGAGAATGCGCATAAATCCGACAAGAATCACGAGATCTGCCTTATATTCTTGGAGAATATGAATCGCCTCGGCATCCCACTCTTCTCGTGTTTTTCCTTTTGCAGAAAGAAAAACACTTGGAATTCCCTTTTTCTCTGCCTTTTTGCGAGCACCACATCCATTTTTATTTGTCAAAAGAACACAAAATTCCGCCTTTCCTTGGTAATCCGCAGAAAAAATATCTGGCAAAATAGTGCCATTTGTACTCGCAAGCACGGCAATACGAAGAAGGGGATTAGTCAGTTTTTGACAAAAAGAAAAAATATTATTTTCCTCGAACCGCCTTTGCTACCGCTTCACTCACTCCTTCGTCAAACACACCTGGAAGAAATTTTTTTGGAGTAGGATTTTGTACAAGTCCAGCGAGTCCGCTTGCCGCAGAGAGAAGCATTTTTTCGGTAATCTCTGTGGCGCCAGAATCGAACGCACCGCGGAAAATCCCCGGAAACACGAGAACATTATTCACCTGATTCGGAAAATCACTTCGTCCCGTGGCAATGATGTGAGCACCCCCTTTTTGTGCTTCATCTGGCATAATTTCTGGTGTTGGGTTGCTCATGGCGAGAACAACCGGATCACTCGCCATATTTCGAATATCATTTGCATCCAAAAGGTTTGGTGCAGAAACGCCAATAAACACATCCGCATTTTGGAGAACATCCTTTAATTTTCCGCCCTCATCATTAGGATTGGTGAGCGACTGAATTTCCTTTTTAGAAGCGTTGAGATCGTCTCGATGTGAAGAAAGAGCACCTTTGGAATCACAGAGAATAATATTTTTTGCGCCTGCCGAAAGGAGAAGTTTTGACACAGCAATCCCTGCTGCTCCTGCGCCAGAGAAAACGATTTTCACGTCCTTAATATCTTTTTTTACCAATCGGAGGGCATTGGTGAGTGCCGCTAGTGTCACCACTGCTGTTCCGTGCTGATCGTCGTGAAATACGGGAATAGAAAGCTCTTTTTTGAGACGAGATTCAATATCAAAACATTTTGGTGCGGCAATATCTTCGAGATTGATTCCTCCAAAACTCGGTTCAAGATTTTTGACAATGGACACAATTTCATCGGGATCCTGTGTGCGCAAACAGATAGGAACCGCATCGACATTGGCAAATGCCTTAAAGAGTGCACATTTTCCCTCCATTACCGGCATACCGGCTTCTCCGCCAATATTCCCCAGTCCTAGCACTGCCGAACCATCGGTGACAACAGCAACAAGATTTTTTCGCCAGCTGAGTGTACGTCCAAGCGCCGGATTCTTCTGGATTTCTAAACATGGTTGAGCCACTCCGGGAGTGTAGGCAACCGAAAGATCATATGTTGTTTGAAGGGGAACTTTAAGAGCAATCTCAATTTTCCCTCCGAATTTTTGGTGTAATGCTACGGAATCATTTGCATAGTCAGGCATAAATTGTGGAAAAAGCATTTTGGATTATGGCGGTTTTCAAAAAAACGGTCGAGACATTTTCTTGCGAAAATACATCTCTTCTGAAAAAATACAGAAAGTTTTTTTGTCGTAACTATGTCAACAGGAAATATTTTTCACGCTGTTCCCGCTGGAGAAAACCTTCCAGAAGAGGTGAACGTTATTATTGAAATTTCCGAAGGGAGTCGGGTAAAGTATGAGTTTGAAAAAAAATACGGAACTATTTTTGTCGATCGCTTCCTCAAAACACCCATTCCCTATCCATTTTCATACGGACTTATTCCAAAAACGTGGAATGAATATGACAATGATCCGCTTGATGCCATTGTTGTTGCGAGTGAGCCGCTTCATCCGGGATGCGTGGTTCCCTGCCGAGTGGTTGGCATGCTTTCGGTAGATGATAGCGGAGAACGAGACGATAAGATTTTGGCGATTCCGACAGGAGATGGATACTACAAAGACGTCAATCGTTTTGAGGATCTTCCCATAAAAAAACGGGAAAATATTCACTATTTTATGGAGCACTACAAAGACTTAGAGCTAGGAAAAACTGTTATTGTAAAGTCGTGGGATAATGCAGAAACCGCAAAAGAATTTATTGGAGAGTGTCTCGAATGCTACGAAAAGAAATTTGGAAATTGACTTTTCAAATATTTTCGAGGAAAATGACCTCGCTTTTGTCGTGGGGCTGTAGCTCAGTTGGCTAGAGCACCTGCTTTGCACGCAGGGGGTCAAGGGTTCGAATCCCTTCAGCTCCACCATTTCAGACTTTAAAAAATCCTTTCCATTATATGAAAAGGATTTTTTGTTGTGATTTTTCAGTTCGAGTTTTTTTGAAAATATCCCGACCCTTTTGTCTGTTTGGGGCGGTTTCCTGAACAAGAAATGTCTAATTGAAGAGGTTTTTGACCTTATGGTCAGCAGTTCGAACTTTTTATTGATATTGAAAATATATTTTTAATTGGTACACTAAGAATAACAAACTAATACTTTCACTTTATGGAAGAAATAACGATAGGAAAAAAGATAAAATTTTGGCGTGCAAAGCAAAATATCACACAAGACGTTTTGGCTCGAAAAGCTGATATTCCTTATACAACTCTTGCAAAAATTGAAAGTGATGTAATTCAAAATCCAACTTTGAGCAGTATTACTAAAATTGCGGAAGGATTAGGAATTACTTTAGATGAATTAACTTCTTAAATTATGAAAAACATACAAATTGCACAACTCGTAAAATCAGATGGAAAATATGATCTAACCATTTTTTCGCCTGAAAGCATTGATAGAATCGAAAATAATATCTTTGAAAAAGGAGAAAAACTTTTTTTAAAGTGTTTCAAGAGGAATAAAGACATTCAAGTAAAACCAGAGGAAATCGTCAGACAACTTATGCTTGATAAACTTATCAATGAATATGGATATTCTGTTGATTTGCTTGATGTTGAATACACAGTAAATTTTGGAAGAGAGAAAAAATTCGCTGATATTGTGATTTTTAACAAAACCGATAAAACCAGTATCTATTGCGTTCTTGAAATCAAAAAACACAGTGCAAAAGATGGAAAAGACCAATTAAAAAGCTATACCAATGCAACAGGGGCACCGCTTGCTGTGTGGACGAACGGTGTTGAGATAAATTATTATGAAAGACTTGATCCGAACTATTTTGAGCCACTTTCTGATATTCCAAAAGCGAGTGAAACGATTGATGATGTAAAAAATGAAAGATTTACCTATTTGGAATTAATGGGTAAAGACAGACTTACAGAAGAAAGAAAATCGTTAAAAGACTTAATTCAAGAAATGGAAGATGAGGTTTTGGCAAATGCAGGAGTAGATGTTTTTGAAGAAGTCTTTAAACTTATTTTCACAAAACTTTATGATGAAATGGAAAGTGCTGATGATAGAGTAAATATTGAAACTCAATTTAAAATCATCAAAAAACAAAATCCAGACTTTACCGATAAACAGATTCTTGAACAAATTGACAATGACGAGTATAGAAAACTTGAATTTAGAAGTCGTGGCGATGCACATCATACAAAAGAAACAATAAATGCTTTGTATCAAAAAGCAAAAGACAAATGGCAAGGTATTTTTGAAAAAGGCGAACCACTTAGAATTACCGATGAAAACCATCTGCAAATTTGTGTTGGATTTTTGCAAAATGTAAAACTTTTCAATTCAAATCTACAAGTCATAGATGAGGCTTTTGAATATCTTGTAAATAAATCAGCCAAAGGAGAAAAAGGACAATATTTCACACCAAGAAATGTGATTGATATGTGTGTCTATATGATGAACCCACAATCAAACGAATATATGATCGACACTGCTTGCGGTAGTTGCGGATTTACCGTTCATACTCTTTTTAATGTGTGGCAAAAACTCGTTAATCAAGGAAAGGCACAATTTGCCAACTTTTCAAATCAAAGACTTACGAGCGAGCAAAAAGACTATGTATATAAAGTTTTTGGAATAGATTTTGATGAAAGGTCAGTCCGTGTCGCTCGTACCCTAAATATGATTGCAGGAGATGGAAAAACGAATGTTTTGCATCTCAATACTTTGGATTACACCAGATGGGAAGAAAAACTGAAAGATAGTGCGTGGGCAAAAACCTATCTTGAGGGATATTATAGGCTCTTAGACCTTGCGAAAAACCGTCAAAATCCTAAAGAGTTTAATTTTGATATTGTCATGGCAAATCCGCCTTTTGCGGGAGATATCAAAGATTCAAGATTGATTTCCAATTATGAAGTTGCTTTTGACGGCAAAGGTAAAAAAGCCAATAAAGTTTCAAGAGATGTTTTGTTTATCGAGAGAAATTTAGATTTTCTCAAACCAGGTGGAAGAATGGCAATTGTTTTGCCACAGGGAAGATTTAATAATACTTCTGATGAGAAAATTAGAAATTTTGTAATGGAAAGAGCAAGGCTTATCGCAGTTGTTGGACTTGATGGCAACACTTTCAAACCGCATACAGGAACAAAAACCTCTGTTTTGTTTATCCAAAAATGGGATGAAAAAATCAATCCGAGAAAAGATGATTATGAAATCTTTATGGCAGTAAGTGAAAACAGTGGAAAAGATAATTCTGGACTGGAAATATATGAAACGAACGAAAAAGGGGAAAGAAAACTCGATGAACATAATCATTTGATTCAAAAGCATGATCTGAGAGAAATTGCAGAGGCTTTTGAAAAATGGGCAAAAGAGAAAAGTTTGAGTTTTTGGGAATTTTAATTTTATGATTTAATTTTTTTAACAATATGATAATTGGACTAGAAGTTAGACACTATAAAGCATATAGAGGGAAAAATTTTATTCCTATTGGAAAAAAACATAACTTTATAGCATTTACAGGTGAAAACGGAGTTGGAAAAAGTTCTATATTGGAGGCTTTAGATACATTTTTGAATAATAAAAACTGGTTATTAACAAAGAAAGAAAAGGCTGGGGATTCCTATATCTGTCCGCTTTTTTTAATACCAAAATCAAAAGCACCTAGATTAAAAAATTATTTTGAATCAATTAGTGATTTTTTTTGGCAACTTGATCAAAAAGATAAAAATAATGAATTCTTTAAAATAAGAGATTCTTTAGATAGTGAAGAGATAAAAAATGAACACTATCTGATATTCTTAGGAGAAGACTATAATAAAAACCTAGAATTTCCTTTTGGTGATAAAAAAAGTAAAGCCCGAAAGGATTTTTCACAATTTATCAAAGATAAAGGAATATCAGATTTTGATGAAAAAAAGTTCCTTAAAGAATTAAAAAGTCTTTATTCCTATGTGTATTTACCTGTGGAGATTAATGTGGAAAATTTTACAAAAATTGAAACAGAAGAGATGCAGAAGATTTTTGATAAAGAATTAAAAGATGAAATTAAAACAGCTTTAGCAAATGTAAATCTTGATAATAGCGATGGTTTAAATAAAAAACTAGATAAATTTGTTAAAGAAATTGAAGAAATATTAAGTCACGAATATTGTTATGAGACAGGCATGCAAAGAAATAATAAGGTGACGACATCAGATTTAGTTGATAAGATCTTGGAAGTATATTTTCAAAAAAGAATTTTAAATAAAAAAACTGGAAATATAAATAAGAAAGTGGGTGAGCTAAGTGCGGGTGAAAAAAGACAAGCCTTAATTAATCTTGTATATGCGTTTCTAAGAAGAAGGAATGAAAGAGAAAAGATGGTTATAGTTGGCATAGATGAACCTGAAAATTCATTGCACACATCTATTTGCTATGAACAATTTGAAAAATTAAAAGAAACATCTAAAAATGCTCAGATTTTTATTACAACGCATTGGTATGGTTTTTTACCTATTGTTGATAAAGGAATTGTTCATTTTTTAAAGAATGAAAAAGAAAATATAGAATTTTTTCATGAAGCTGATTTATATTTATATCCATATCAAACTAAAAATATTCCCAAGGATCTTTCTTTAAAAAGCACAAATGATTTAGTTCAGTCAATTTTTCATTCTTTAAAGGCGATAAAACCTTACAGTTGGTTGATTTGTGAAGGACCTAGTGATCAGATTTATTTAGAATATTTTTTAGAAGAAGAAATTGAACAGAAAAATTTAAGAATTATCGCAGTAGGTGGAGTTGAACAAGTTAAAAAATTTTATAAGTATTTAGCATTGCCAATTGTAGAAAATATTGAAGATGCAACAAAAGGCAAAATATTTTGCTTAACTGATACTGATTCTAATTTAAGAAAAAATGATATAAACCAAGAGGAAAAAATTAAGGAAATTTTAATCATTAAAAGATTGGTAATTGAAAATGGAAATTTCACATCATTAATAAAATTTGAAACAGAAGAAAAGCAGGATCCTGTTGATATAGAAAAATCATTAAATCCAATTATATTAAGAAAAACACTGGATGCACTTGAGGTAGAAGAAAAATTCTTAATTAAAGATGAAAATATCCAAAATAAAGTTGGAAACACAACAAAAGAAAATCTAAGAAATTTTGAGATTGATAATTATTTTGTAAATGAGGAAATAAAAAATAATTTTGCCAAAAAATATATAGAAATTATGAAGACAGAAGAAAAACCAAAGGATTTTTTGCCTAGTTGGATAAATGAAATAAAAGAATTTTTTAAATAATTACAGACAATTATGACACAAATAAGCTACATAAAATATTCGGACATTTTAAAAGAAAGTTCTGAACTTAGAATTGAAGCAGAATTTTATGTTAATTTAAATAAATATAAGATTGAAAACTTTGTTTTTGGGAAAGATATTATTGAGTTTGTTCAGTATGGAACTTCAAAAGACTTGAACGAAGAACAAAAAGGCTACCCAATTCTTAGATTAAATGAATTTGATGGATATTATATTGGAAATCCTTCAAAATATTCTGACTTAATAACTGAAAAGGTTTTTGAATCTTTAAAGCTTAAAAAAGGCGATGTTTTAATTTGTAGAACAAATGGAAATCCTCATTTTGTTGGTAAAGCCGCAATTTGTATGGAAGACTTAGATATTGGATATGCCTCATATTTATTCAGAATCAGACCAAATAAAGAGATAAATTCAGAATCTTTAATGATATATTTAAACTCAAATTATGGAAGAAATGAGATTGAAAAGCACTCAATGATTAGTAACCAGGCAAATTTTAGTCCAGCAAAATTTAGACAAATTAAAATTCCAATTCTCCCACAAACTTCCCAGCTCCACATCGAAGAAATCGTAAAATCCGCTCATCAAAAACAAACCCAATCCAAACAACTCTACCATCAAGCCGAAGAATTACTTTTGGCAGAACTTGGTCTTTTGAATTATGAGGTTAAACATTCGCTTTGGTTTACCACTACAAAAAATGAAGTAAGTGAATCCCACAGGTACGACAGCGAATATTTTCAGCCGAAATATGACGAAATTATTAAGAAAATTGAGGAATATGAGGGAGGATGGGATTTAGTGAGAAATGCAATAAATTTCAAAGATAAAAATTACAATCCAAAAGACGATCAAAAATATAAATATTTGGCACTTTCCAATATTTCAAGTCAGGGCTATATTCAAAATTATCAAGAAGAATTCGGCAAAGACTTGCCAAGTAGAGCAAGAAGAAAAATAAATACAAACGATTTGATTATTTCATCTATTGAAGGCTCTTTGTCTTCTTGTGCATTGGTAGAAAAAGAATTTGATAATTCTATTTGTTCAACTGGATTTTTCATTTTAAATTCAGAAAAAATAAATTCTGAAACTTTGCTTATTTTGTTTAAATCTTTTGTTATTCAAGAACTTTTACAAAGAGGTTCAAAAGGAACAATTTTGACAGCAATTTCAAAAACAGAATTAGAATCAATTAAAATTCCTCTCATCAAACCGCAAATCCAAAACAAAATCGCCGAAAAAATCCAAACAAGCCACAAACTTAGAAAAGAAAGTAAAGAACTTTTGGAAGAAGCGAAAAGAAAAGTTGAAGAAGAAATTAAGAAAGGATAGCTTTTATTTTTGTATTATTACTACCAACTCATTCGCTACCTCCCGATTCCCCTCACACCACCGACAAAATACAAAATATTCTTTATCCACCAGCTCAATCAAGTTTTTCTCAAACTCAACCCATTTGGCTTCAGGTTCAATCCGTGCGTGTAAAGGTTCATCAAAATTCAAATATTCATCAACCGTTGGCTTTCTGCCATGCTTTTCCAAAAAATACTCTTGAACCCTTTGTGTTGTTGGTTCAATCGGTGTCTGTAAACCCCCACCAGTAAGATCAATTAAAGCCTTATTCTATGCGGAATGGCTTTTTGATTGTGGTTTTTGGGTTCTAGTTTTTTTGATAAAATCAGACCCATTTGGCTACTTATGGTGGGCTTTGGAATGAGAAATGTCTTGATGGAGAGGTTTTTGACCATTAGGCTAAAAGTTCTAATTTCTCATAGCGGACTCTTTATATTTTTTAGCTTTGGGTTTGTCACTTGGGTGTATATTTGTGTAATTCTTATATTTTGATGCCCAAGAAGTTCCTGAACATATCGAACATCATTACTATTTTCTAATAAATGTATAGTAAATGAGTGCATTAATAAATGAAAAGAATCGTATTTTTTTATACTTGAATCTTTAAAAGCATTTTCAAAAACTTTCTGTGCAGTTTTCTTTGTAAAAATGCCTCCTCTTTCACTTGCAAAGACTGGGTCATTATTCTTTAAATCACCAGTTAAGCTTTCTGGCATCACACTGATTCGATCTTTTTGACCTTTTGCTTGCTTGACGTGAACTGTCAATTTTAATGCAATAACTTCACTCACTCATAGGCCTTATCCATAGGCGAGCGATAAAAGAAGTTTATACCTTGTGTTTTTTAGAGATTCCAAAATTCTTTTCACTTCGTCACGTGATAAGACAATAGATAAACTTTAGCTGTAGCCTTTTTTTGTATTTCAACTACCAGTGTTTTGTGTTTGCTCTTAACTTTCCTATCCAGCGTTTAGTTTCTGGATGGTTAGAATATCCACCCTTGCCACCATGCTTTGTCAAAATATTTCAAAGACCATGAAGCTCCCCATGCTCTCCGAGCAAGTGTTTTCTGCAAAGATGTTTTATAGGTACCCAAACTCTCATATCTTTTTTCTAAACCACGGAATCATAATACTCGTCTTTTGCTTGTACTTTCTATATTCAGGATTTTTACCCCACTTTTTCTCAGCCCCTTTTTCCAAAAGTGGAACTCCACTCACAAATAAAATTAAAATAGTAATGTAAAGCGGTCCGATTATTCCAATAAGTGCCTCGCCAGCTGTTAAATTTCCAAAAACAAAAGCATAGAGACCAAACCAGAGAGTAATTTCGCCAAAATAATTTGGATGTCTGGAATATTTCCAAATACCAGTATCAATCCACTTTCCTTTGTTATCGATGTTGTTAATGAATTTGAACTTTTGCATGTCTGCAACTGTTTCTATTGCCAATCCGAAAGCCCAAATAGTCAAGCCAATATATGCGTACCAAGGGAGATTTTTCGGTGATTTTACCAAGAAAAGCATGCTTGGTACGAGGACTACCCACACAGTAAGTCCTTGCAAAATCCAAAATCTTCCAAATCGCCAAAAACTCTTTCGCATCTCATCAAAACGTTTATCTCTGCCAATTTTGTGAATTCGTATTAGAAGATAGCTTCCGAGACGAATAGACCAAAGTAGTATTGCCGCAACAAGAATGATTGAAGGAATTGAAATACCGCCAATTACAATACTGATTACTCCAAGCAAAGCAAAAGTAACAGCATAAGAGATATCAGTCAGTTTATCTGTTTTCCAGATGTATGCGGGGACAAACATTATAATGTTTAGTCCGAGAGCAATAAAAAAGGTGGTAAGTAGATTCATATGATTTTAAGTTGCAAAAAATTTAGTAAAAATATTGTAGGTTGCAAAAGACACGAGCGCCCCCAGTATCATTCCCCAAGCCAAATCAACCATGGTTACCAATAATGGCCAATCTTTAAGTGTTGCCAAATTGGTCAGGTCGTAGGTAGCGTAGGTAACGAGACCAAAAAGTGCCCCAAAGAGAAGTGTCTGAGTCCATGATCCTTTTTTAACTGCAGGTGAAATAACAAATACAACGAGTCCTGCAATAAATATGAGATAAAAGATTATAGCGGCGGCCCAATTGATGTTTGGTGTCATCAAAAAACCGATCTGGTTTTGGTAAAAGTTTTTTGCTACAAGGCCGAGCCATACCATGTCGATGGCAAAAAATACGGGCAAGGCTATGAGAAATAGTTTTATATACATATTTTATTATAGTTAATTATGCAATTTTCTTGATAGAGCCTTCTTGTAACCTAGAAATCCTATAGCACTAAAAAATATTATGATACAGATAATTACCGTTGTGATGACGTTCGTATATGCTCCATCAAAACCGCTCGCTGAAGTGTGCTTGAGCCAGATTCCCCCATATGCCCACACCAAGACAAGTCCATAGAAGATATTTTTGTCTTTGAGCATACGAATAGTTCCGATGGCAGCTCCTACGAGCAGAACAATGACGGTCCAGATGGATTCGGAAATACCAAATCCATTCCAATTTATGCTTACCAAAAAGACCGTGATATTAGCAATGGTTGCAACGGTGATCCAACCAAAATAGGCACTAAATGGCAAGCGCACTAGAATCGTTTCTAGAAGATTATATTTTTCTTTGTTTATGACATCAGCAATTTTTATAAGGAAAAACAGCAAGGCGAACATAATGATCACTGAAAGCCAAATCACGCCATAATGCCAAGCAAAGATCCAAGCTATATTGGCAAAAGAAGTGATAAGAAAATATCGATTAATTGTAGAAAAAAGTTTTTCGCGCGATGCCTTTGTCTCTTTCTTGCCAAAGCCAAACTGATATAGGGTGTATCCTAAGAGAAGTAAATAAATAAGCCCCCAAATAGAAAAAGTTACTCCAGCGGGTGTAAAGAGGTTGCCAAAGGAATCAGAAGCCTCGCCAGTAGTTACCCCGCCAATGGGTAGGGCATTGGCTAAGAAATTGACTGCGACCATGGCAACGTATCCAAGTGCAACAGAAATTTTGAGAGTGAGGTTGTTTTTATTCATATTTTTTTCGTTATTTAATTTCTACTTGTACTTCATTACGAAGCATAAAAGGTATTGTCCATGGTGGATTATATCGGGCTACATTTATTGCCCCCACGGTTTCAATGCCATCATAACTCAGAGCAGAAAGCAATGCTTCTTCTTGCTTTTTGACCGCAGACTCGCTGGCAGACCAGGAAAAGCGCTTAACCGCAACTTTGCGAGACGACACTTTTTTGAGTGTGACTCGACTGTCATTTGGGGTGGGCAAAGTCTCTAGTGTGTATTCACTTGGCATAACAAAAGATATTTTGTAGCTTCCTTCAGTCTTTTTTTGCTCTGTATTTACTGGTACGATCATGGCTATCTTTTCGGTATTTACAGGCGTGGTCATAGCTATTTTTTCCGATTCGCTTACTTCGGTGTTTACTGGTGTGGTCATAGCAATCTTATCTTTTGAGGTATTGTCGCCAAAAATGTAACCCGCCACTATCGGAAAACCCTTTCGCGCTGCTTCGTTACGATCCTTGGAACCACTTACTGTGGTTTCGGCAATAATGTATGCGGTGTACTCGCGTATTTCGTAGTCTTGCGTGGTTGTTATTACTTCATACTTCGGTTCTTCAATTGTGCGAACCGATAGCCAGCTATACAAAAACCAGAGAATAAGCAGGACTCCCAAAATGATTAATATTATATACATAGTTTTTTTGTTCATAATTTGAATTTTGTTAAGCAATTGTATTGTATTCGTTTTCCCTTTATAAACAAATGTTTTCGTAGCGGAGCGAGAAAACATCATGTACCCCTATTTAATAAATAAAAAAACAAAATTTAAATTCTTTTTTAGAGTTGGGCGATAGCCCAAAAATAAAACATGCATTTCACACAATGGGCGGCATATACGATGTTTTGCAGTGGTATAATAGCGCGTTAGCGCACCACTGCAAAATATGGGAGAGCGAAGTGCAACGAGTGAACCGCATATACTGTGTTGTGTGTCCCGAGCGGAGCTTTGCGGAGCGAGAGTGCAACGTGGTCGAGCGATAGCGAGAAGTTCAAAAAATATTTTTTCATAAATTTTATTTTGATAGGCTTTTATCCTTATTCATAAATTTGTTTTTTGTTTTGAAAAATGGAAGAGGGGAACAAAAGGGGTGAATTCCATTTTTTCAAAACTCCTTATTTTAGTGCAATCCAATAATAAATATATTGCTAAAGCAAATTCCTCCTCCAATAATCAATCCAAGAACAAGAATCAAAAGAGAGAACTTAAAAGATTCCCATTTTTTTTGGAAAAAGTAATAAAGTGTTTTGAAAAAATAAATAAATGATAATAAGAGCGGAATACCAAATAAAACATACATTACTAAAATTGATATACCACCGAATGTACCAAATGGAAGTCCTAAATCATCATTTTTTACATCAATTAAGTGACCAACTATGAGAAATATTATGTAAACAGTAACAACGACAATAAGATAGTGTTTCAAAAATTTCCAAAAAAACTTTTTCTCTTTTTCAACTGGAGATTGATTTTGTAAAATTTCGTTATTCATAGTTTTAAAAAGTTAAAAAGTAAAAGATTCATCTTCCTTTTGAAGTGTTTTTAGATATTCTTCGTTATCACGATAAAATAAATTCATGGTTTCAAATGGGATAATTCTTCCATCTTTATGAACAATATGCACACATGATTTTTTAATCGCTCTGACATCAAAATCATAGGCATCTTGAAAGTGCATAATTAAAATACGGAACAGATTATCATATTTCAAATTTTGGGGTGCTACAATCTTGGGAAGGCAACACATTAAACTTCCAAATATTTTTGAAGAACTTTCTGGTGAGTTTCCAGTAGAAAAAAGCTCAATAAGTTTTGATTTCAGTTCCTCATCTCTCTCAAATACAATGGTATTTTTTGAGGCTTCTAAAAGTTTGGTCGGATCAATATAGCGAGTTAATGGATGAACTTTGTTTTTTACTTTTAGTCCATACGCCATAGTGAGTGTGTCAGGATTGCAGGGAACAGGAATAAGATCATTTTCTGTAAAGGTATCTTGTTGAGCGATAATTTTTTGACGAACTTCCGTTGGAGTAATTCTATCGGTCTCAGGATTGAAATTCTCATTTCTTCCTGCAAATTGAGTCGGCTGAAAAGTTATCCCTCTTACACATGGTTGTTTCATTGCAAAGTCAACTAATTCTCCCAATTCACCATCATTAAGATCTTTTTCAACAACTACAACTAAAGTAGTAGAAAGATTGAGTTTATTCAATTTTTCTAATGCCCTTTTTCTAATTTCTGAAAGATCTGCTCCACGGAGTTTTTTTAATACTTCTGGTTTTAACGAATCCCATTGTAAATAGATTTCAAATTGTGGCATGTAGCTTGCCAGTTTTTCAGAAAATCCTTCTTCGGTTGCTATTTTGATCCCATTAGTATTGAGCAAAATATGTTTAATCGGTTTTTGCTTTGCTATATCTAGAATTTCAAAAAATTGAGGATGAATCGTTGGTTCTCCTCCACTTATCTGAATTACATCAGGCTCACCTTCACTTTTCACCATAATATCAAACATTTTTTCTACTTCTGCAACAGTTCTATGATTTCCAGAATTTGGACAAGATGAAGCATAGCAAGTGGGACATTTGAGATTACATCGATCGGTAATTTCTATAACGGAAGAGCAAGAGTGTTGTTCGTGATCTTCGCACAGCCCACAATCATAAGGACATCCATATTTTACTTTTGTTCCAAACTTGCAGGGCATTTCACTTTTTTTCATGTACTGCCTACATTTTTTGTAGTATTCAATATCGGTTGCAATGAGAACTTTAAAACTTCCATGTTCTTTGCATTTTTTGAGCATAAAAACTTTATCATCTTCGAAAACAATTTTTCCATACACGCGCTTTAGACATGTCGGGCATAGACTTATTGCTAAATCATAATAAATGTAAGGTCTTTGTGCTGTCATATTTTTTTAGGTTAATTTATAAAATCTTTTTGTAAAAATATGTCCATAATAACCAAGAACACAGACACAAGCAATTTGGATAGCCGATAATTCCCATAAAAGATCTGGCACTGGTTTAATAAATTCTACTAACAATCTCCAAAGGGAATACCCAATCATAAAAAATTTAAAAATATCCCCATTTTTTAAAGTATAATTTCTTTTTAGAAAGCTTAAGATTATCCATAAAATCCCTAAAAATAGCATTTCATAAATAGCAGTTGGGTGTCTTGCTATACCATCTCCTTGATCAAAAGCCCATGGAAGGTTGGAAGCAATCCCCGCTGTTCCATCAGAGACTCCTGTTAAAGCACAGCCGATTCTTCCAATCATAATTCCTAGAATCAAAGGAAAGGTAAATAAGTCTCCACTGGATTTTTTTATTTTTAATATTTTTTTTGCTATTTCTACTGCTATCCATCCTCCAATAATTCCTCCTACAATTGTTTTTGATTGAGTAAATAAAATCCAAGAAAAATCATTTGCGAGCAGTTCATAATGTTCTATGGCTGCTAAAAGACGAGAGCCTAACAATGCTCCAATTGCAGCAGAAAGTAAAAGAGTTAGCCTCTGCGAAGCAGTAAAAATATCTTTTTGTTGTTTACGAATTTTATAATAGTAAGCTCCTCCTATCCAAAAAGCGAGTATTTCAAAAAGTAGGTGAGCAGGGATGAAATGCTCATTGAGTATAAAGCCGATTGGAAATTCTAGTTGTATCATATCGTGGTGATTTTTTTTGGGTCTAGACTAGTTAAGAGATTTTTTTCGTAATGTCTCCAATATTTTATCATAGAGTTTTTTATTCCGATAATTGAATCGGAATTCTGTTTCTTTCAGATGAAGAAAGAAGTTTTCTTTTTGTATTCCATTGAATTTCCTGAGCCTTCTTTTGGCATAACTCCAGAACGATTCGATGCCATTGATGTGCTTCTTTCCTCTCGCAAATTCATTCTTTCCGTGGTGTACTCGATAGTGCTTCTCGAATCCAAAATCCACCAGTCCGTCATATGCCTTCCAACCATCAGAATGGACATGAGAATCTGGCGACACTTTTCCCCTGATTATAGGAACCAGACTCTTTGCTTTCGCATCAGGAACAATCTGCGAATAGACTTTCCTTCCTCGTTTGAGAAACCCAAAGACGATTGTCTTTCCTCCTGCTCCTCTTCCTCTTTTTCCTCTGATCCGTGTTGGACCGAAATAGCTTTCGTCTATCTCTACTTCTCCAGAAAGAGGGCTTTCTTTTTCTGATTCCAAAGCAATACGAACACGAAGCTTCTGGAAAACATTGTTTATCATATTCCGATTCAAACCAGTAAATTCCGCTGTTTTTTCTGCCGTCAGATCAGTAGAAAAATACCGGATTATTTCCCGGAATTTCCCTTCAGAAATCCGCGAACGGTAGTAATACTTATTTTTTGGCTTCCTGTTCATAAGAACTAGATAAAGAAAGTTCCTTATCTAGTCAAGACCCTAATTTATTTCTTGTATTTTAATAATTGGGACACCGTAACAAAGGAGTATCCACCTGCTTTTAGTTCGTCAATTATTTTAGGTAATGCTTCTCTGTCCGCTTCACCCGATGTGTCATAAAACGGATGAAGTAAAATTATTGATCCGGGTTTTGTATTTTCTACTGTGTATTTTACAATAGCATCTGCATCTCCTGAAACATAAGTATCGGGTTCAACATCCCACATAATAGTCTTGATATTATTTTGACTGAGATAATATGGCAAGCCGAATAATTTTTTCCCATTTGGTGGGCGAAATGTAATTTCTCCTGTATAGCCATGGTCATAAATAAGCGTATTTGTTTTTTCAATCTCTGATTCAATAAATGTTTGTGATTTAAATATAAAACGTTGATGTGAATACGAATGATTTCCAATTTCATGCCCATTTTCAATTATCGCCTCTCCTTCAAGGGGATATTTTTCGAAATTTTTCCCAATGACATAAAATGTTGCCTTTACGTTTTTATCGTTAAGAATTTCTAAGATTTCATTTGTATATTCAGTAGGAGCATCATCAAATGTCAGAGCAATTATTTTTTCCTGTGTGTTTATGTGACTGGTAAGACCACCAAAAAATTGAAAACTTCTTGATTTGCTGATCTTATAAAATGAAAAGCAGACTAACAAAATAATAACTGTTAGTAAAATAATGGCTTTTGCATATTTTTTGAGATTTTTCATAATACTCTAATTATATATAAATTGTTTTCGTAGCGATAGCGGAGAAAACACCTTATCTCCCCTCATTAAATTTTAGAAAAATTTTGTTTTGCCTCTTTTTTCAAAAGCGAATCGGGAAATTCCTTACTATCAAAAAAGATAAAAAATGTATTTCATATAATGGGCGGCGGTATATCCGATGCGTCCCGAGGAAACGAAGTTTCAGAGGGGCGTTTCGGATATACCGAGTTAGACGAAGTCGCGAGCTTTGCGAGCGATGAAGTCTGACGAGGCGTAGCCGCCGCCCATTAGCCTGAATCGCAAGCGAAGCGAAGCGATTTAGGCTAACTCAAAAATATGCGAATAAAATATTTTTGTCAAAATAATATTTGCAGGATATGCGAATTTTATATATATTTCACATCGTTTTTTAAAAGGTGGAAAATCTATTACAAAAATTTTCACGAGAACTCTCTATTCGAAAATATAGTTCTCATACAAAGAAGATATACACCTCTCTTTTGGAACAATATTTTGAGGTAAAAAAACAAAACTTTGAAAAATTTGATGAAGAGCATATCAAAGACTATCTCTTCTATTTAGAACAAAAAGGATATTCTGCGTCTTTTTTGAATCAAAACTTGCAAGCGATACTTTTTTTCTATCGAGAAATCTGTCATCTTTCTCAGCAAATCCATCTTCGTTTTGCGAAAAAACCACAAAAACTTCCCATCGTGCTTTCTCATAATGAAATTCAAAAATGTATTGCCTCTCTCCCCAATGCGAAACATCGTCTCCTTCTTTCTCTCGCCTATGCTTCGGGACTCAGAATAAGTGAGATAAGGGACTTGAGGGTGCAAGATATTGATTTTGAAAATATACTTTTGCACATCAAAGGAGCAAAAGGTCAAAAGGATCGTATTACTCCCTTTTCTGAAAAACTCGTTTCTCATCTTCGAAACAAAATTGCAGGGAAAGAGAGAAGTGAATTGATATTTGAAAGTAGTAAGGGTGGGAAGCTGACAAGTCGAACACTCCAGAAGGTCTTTCAGAATGCCCTTCAAAATACGGGTATTAAAAAACCAGCGACGTTTCATTCACTTCGTCATAGTTTTGCTACGCACCTTCTCGAAAACGGAACAGATATTCGCTATGTGCAAGAGCTTCTTGGTCATGCAAATATCAGAACAACACAGCGATACACACAGGTGACAAATCTGAAATTAAAGAATATCAAAAGTCCATTCTGATTATATGGTGTTGTTTCGTATCGCCACTTGTGCCGCCGCGAGTCGTGCGGTTGGTACTCGAAAAGGTGAGCACGAAACCGCGTTAAATCCTTCTGTATGGAAAAAGATAATCGAATCGGGGTCGCCGCCGTGTTCTCCGCATACCGAAATTTTTAAAAAAGGCTTTTCTGTTCGTCCGCGTTCTACTCCTATTTTCACGAGTTCTTGCACGCCCCGGTCTATGGTTTCAAACGGGTCTTTTTCTAAAATTCCTTTTTCTGCATATTTCGGAACATATTGCCCCACGTCGTCTCGAGAGAATCCAAAAGTCATTTGTGTGAGGTCGTTGGTGCCAAACGAGAAAAAATCTGCCTCTTTCGCAATACTTTTTGCTTGGGCGCAAGCGCGTGGAAGTTCGATCATGGTTCCAATTTTGTAGTCGACACGCACTCCTTCTTCTTCAAAAATGTTTTCGGCAACAGCTTCAATTTCCCTGCGACAGTGACTGAGTTCACTCGACATTCCTACAAGCGGAACCATAATTTCGGGGTGGACAGAAACACCACGTTTTTGGGCAGAAATGGCAGCGCCAAGAATAGCGCGAACTTGCATCCGAAGAATTTCTGGTGTGGTAATCAGGAGTCGACATCCACGGTGTCCGAGCATAGGGTTTACCTCTTCGAGTGCTTTGATGCGGTCTTTTGCCTCTTCAAACGAAAGTAAAAATTGCCCTGCAAGTGCTTCGATATCTTTATCTTTTTCTGGAAGAAATTCATGAAGTGGAGGATCTAAAAGCCGAATAGTGACAGGGAGCCCATCCATGGCAGTAAAAATATCTTCGAAATCTTGTCGTTGAAAGGGAAGTAGATGACTGAGCGCATCTTCTCGTTCCTCGTCGGTATGCGCCAAGATCATTTGTCGAATGTGAAAAATGCGTTCATCGGTAAAGAACATGTGCTCTGTTCGGCAGAGTCCAATGCCTTCTGCGCCCAGTTCTCGGGCACGTTTGGCATCTTCTGGGGTATCGGCATTGGCGCGAATAGATAGTGTTCGAAATTCATCCGCCCATGAGAGAAGGGTTTCTAAATATTCCGAGAGCTTTGCAGGAATGGTGGGAACCGCTCCTTCATATACTTTTCCGCTTCCACCATCAATGGTAATTATATCTCCCTCTTGAATAATGCGATGTCCGGCAGTCATTTTTTTTGCCTTGGCGTTGACGATCATTTCTGTAGCGCCAGCAACGCACGGTTTTCCCATTCCTCGGGCAACGACTGCTGCGTGGCTCGCTTTTCCTCCACAGGCAGTAAGAATGCCTTCTGCCTTATTCATTCCATGAATGTCTTCGGGAGAGGTTTCGCGGCGAATGAGAATCACTTTTTCTCCATTTTCTGCCATTCGTACCGCATCATCCGCAGTAAAAACTGCTTTTCCACTGGCGGCGCCTGGGCTTGCAGAAATACCACGGGTGAGCTCTGTTGTTTCTGCATTTGGGTCAATTTGCGGATGGAGCAGGGTTTCAATTGTTCGAACATCTCCTCGAGAAACCGCTTCTTCTTTGGAAATGAGTCCTTCTTGCTTCATTTCTACGGCAATGCGAACTCCTGCCTCTGCTGTTCTTTTTCCGGTTCGTGTTTGAAGGAGCCAGAGTTTTTTCTCTTCAATGGTAAACTCCACGTCTTGCATGTCACGATTCTCTTGCTCGAGTTTTTCGAGAAGATCTGTGAGCTGATTAAAGGTTTCGGGGAGAATAGCTTTGAGGTTGTGAATTTCAAGTGGCGTTCGGATGCCGGCGACGACATCTTCTCCTTGGGCGTTTATGAGAAAATCACCAAATATTTTTCGTTCTCCTGTTGATGGGTTCCGCGTAAAACAGACTCCTGTTCCACTTGTCTTTCCAGTATTTCCAAAAACCATGAGCTGAATGGTAACAGCGGTTCCGAGGTTTTCTGGAATACCGTGAATGTGGCGGTAGGTTTTGGCGCGGTTGGACAGCCACGAATCGAATACTGCACTGACTGCGAGAAGGAGTTGTTCAAACGGATCTTCTGGAATGGGGTTTTTAGTGGTATTAATAATGGCGTGTTCAAATGCTACAATAATTTCTTGTAAGTCATTCGCAGAAAGATCGGTGTCTTCTTGTGTGCCAGAACCCTCCTTCTGTTTTTGGAGAATATCGTCAAAAATTTCATAGTCCACGCCAAGCACTACCTCGCCAAACATCTGGAGAAAACGCCGATGGCAATCTGCTGCAAAGCGCGGATTTTTCGTTTTTTTTGCCATTCCTTGTTCAGTTTTTTTGTTCATTCCGAGGTTTAAAATGGTATCCATCATTCCCGGCATAGAAACTTCTGCACCGCTTCTCACCGAAACAAGAAGTGGATTTTCTGTATCTCCCAATTTTTTTCCAGAGCTTTTTTCAAGTTTTTTAAGAGCGGTAAAAATCTCCTTTTTGAGAGAATCAGAAAGTGTGTTTCCTTCAGAGAAATATGTTTGACATGCTTTGGTGGAAATAACGAATCCGTGCGGAACAGGGAATTTGAGCTGTGTCATTTGCGCTAAATTTGCCCCTTTTCCTCCAAATATTTTTTTGTCGGGAACGGAGATTTCATCAAAGAAAAACACAGATTTATCGGTCATCTTTCTGAAAAACAGTGCTTGTAATATTGCGGAAAAATTGTTTTCTCCGAAAGAAAATGAAGTGTTTCATGGGGAACAACAGGATTACAAAAAGTATTTTATATTTTTTTTACTTCCGATTCTCGTTTTCTTGAGTTTTTCCGAAGAAAAAACCAAAATGCCAAGGTCATTCCATCCGACACTCTCCCATGAAACCCCGTATTCTTTTTGTTGAACCTCAGGAAGATATCGATGATATTTCCCGAAAAATAGCCACTCTGGGGAGTGAGACAGTTTTTTTGGTGGTTCCGATTCAGGCGGTGCTTTTTCAGAGCATTATTAGTGTAAAAATTCTTTCTCTCAATACAGAACGGGCGGGGAAAATACTGCTGATTGTGACTCGTGATCCTACTGGAATTTCTTTTTGTGAACGTCTCAACATTGCTCACGCGCCAGATTTGGAGCATTTGGAAGAGCTTCCTATTGAACGGACACTTCGGGAGAGAAAGGAGAAACAGGAAAATTCTAAGCCTATTCGGGTACGCTCTTTTTCCAAAGAACACCAAAAGAAAGCTGAACGAGTCTCTTCTCTCAGGGAGGTGGAGCAGAAGAGGCGAGAAATTCTCGAACTCCTGAGTCGTCCAAATCGAACACTTCTTTTTATCATTGGAGGTATTTCCTTTGCTCTCTTTCTTTTTATCACTACTCTCACATTGCCGGGGGCAACTATTCTCATTTCTCCACAGAAAAAAATTATTGAAGTGACCACCAATATAACCCTTGTTCCCGAGCTTTCTGAAAATACAACCGATTCTTGGCGACAGCAAACTGTCCCTTTCACCCCCATTGAGTCGATATTTGAAAAAAATATTCCATTTGAAACGGTGACGAGTATTTTTACTGGAAAATCTGCTTCGGGAACACTAAGGGTAATGAATACTCTTTCAGAAGAAATTTCATTACGTCCAGGAACTCGTTTCCAAACGAGCGATGGTGTTATTTTTCGTTCGGAATCTTGGCTTCGTCTTCGTCCAAATCAAGAGGTAAATATTCCTGTTGTTGCCGATGAACGAGATACTTTTGGAAGCTATATTGGAGACAAAGGGAATATTCAGCCGCCACAAAAACTTATTATCCCAGGACTTCCAAGTCCTACACGCGAGCATGTTTGGGGAGAGATTTCTGAGCCATTTACGGGGGGGGTTGATGGTTTTGTTCCAGTAGTTTCTGAGGAGGATCTCGACTTGGCTCGACGACAAATTCAAGAAATGATTTTGCGAGATGCAAAAAAAGATTCTGATATTTTTGTGGAACGAAAAAATCGTCTTGAAAATACCGATCTCGTTCTCTTACCCGGACAAGAGTTTTTGGAAACAGAAGTGCTCGAAATTGATCTTCCGGAGGAAATGATTGGAAAAAATGTTTCGCGATTTCCAGTACGCTCTCGAATGCGAGTGCGCATGGTGGCATTTTCCAAGTCGGATGTTGTTTCCATTCTTCGGGAGGCACTCGAAAAAATCGTTGATCCTGGAATGCACCTCGCCTCCTTAGAAACCGAAAATATTTTTCCAGAAGTTCTCTCTGTTTCTCCCAAAAAAGATCGCATAAAAGTAACGGTTTCGGTTCGAGGAGTGGAACAATATCTTATTGAGCCAAGCACTGTTGACGGAGTTCGTTTTGTCAATCGTTTAAAAGCAGAGGTACAGGGAAGGTCAATTCCTGAAGCAAAACGTATTCTTGAGAATTTTCAGGAGGTTGCCGTTGTTAATATTTCTCTCTGGCCTCCATTTTTTGGAAGAATTCCTCGCTTGCCAGAAAACATCTCTGTGAAGCTTATGGAGCAATAAAAAATGGATTGGTGCGACTTTGTATTTGTTGCAACGTATTTATAAGGAGGAGATTCCAGCTGATAAAATTTGGTGCTGCTAAGGGAAGCCCTGTTTCTGCGTCGTAGTTTTCGTGCATTCCTCCACTCTGCTGAATATCTTGCACACAGATGCGAATTATTTTTTCAGCAATTTTCTCTGCCTCATCCCAGTATCCGTAGTTTCCGAGGGAAATAATATAAAAATAGGTGGCGATTGGCCATATTGGTCCTTGCCAATTGGAGTGTGGCTTTATGATATTTGCATTATTGTAGAATGGATCATCTTTGCTGAGACTCCGTATGCCGTGGGGCGAAAGCATTTTTTCCTCGTTCAAAAGATAATGTTTAAAAAAAGTATCTGCCTGCTCTTGGCTTGCTATGCCTGCCCAAAATGGATGAATTGATGAATAGGAAACAACAGGAATAAAGCGTTCGTTTTGAAGATTGATGTTGAAAAATCCTTCATCACTTTGGCTCCAAAGGTGTTGGAGAATGGCGTTATTCAGTATTTCCGACTTCTTTTTCCACAGCAGAGCATCTCCTTCTTTTTTAAGGGCGATTGCTATTTGTCTCATTGCCCTATATTCCAAGAGGGAGAAAACATTGAAATCAACAGCGAGAACAGATTTTTCGGGATAATGGAGAAGGGCAGGATTATTATCTGCCCCCGATTCCATGCTGTCTGTCCAGCATCCTAAGTGAAATTTTTCGATAAAATATCCGTTATATTCTCGATAGAGAACTATTTTTTTGAGTTTTTCGTAAAGATGTTGAGTAATCCAAGAAAAATCATTCAAAAAATTACTTGCATGAAAACAGCCCTGTGCAAGTACTGGTTTTATTTGTTTGAGACGAGGATCTAGTCCATTTGGAGTGATACAGCCAGAAACAAAACCTTGATTTTCTGCATTTTCGAGGTAGTTGAGTGCCCAATTTTTTAGAAAAATAGCTTCGGAGGGAATTTCAGCGGCGAGTGCCATTCCCATGAAAAATGCATCCCAGTCCCACTGCTCTTCGTAGGGACCGCCGGGAACGAGATAATCATGCCTCAGAATACCTTTTCCTTTTCGTTTTACGAGAGATTTGAAGGGCGCCATGTATTTTTGAATGTCTTCTTGAAGCGTATTTTGTGGCATCTGTTCTCACAAAAGAAAAATAAAATCTGATCTTTGTTATTCGTGAGGAAATATATCAAATCTTTAGAACTTTTTCTTTCCGCAGGACATCTATGCTGGGAATGAGTCGGCTTGGTTCGATAATCATCTTTTCATTCTTCAGTGCTTTTGGACCAGGATTTGTATCTGGGTCGTGAATAGCATATATGGGCTCTTCTCCAGCCCTCTTTATTATATCTTCGTTTATTCGTGTTATATCACCTATTCCCATTTCGGAAAGAAGTTTTTTCTGTTGAGCAATAATGTACACTGTCCGACAGATATCAGTATACATACCACCTCCTTCTTTTATATTCGTGTTCTTTCCGTCAATTCGTGGTTCTACTGCTTCAATTTGGTAGCGTTGAAGATTTCTCTCGACTTGCCCCATGCCAAGTACCATTTCGATGGAATATCCAGTCGCCATAACCAATTGATTAATATATTTGCTTTTTATGCCATATTCACCAGTGAGAAGCCATCGATCATATTGAAGACCTTGGGTATATCGCTTCGAGTTCTCACCCATAATGGAGAGAGTGTTGAGAAAGGTGAGAATAGGCTGATTATTCCTTCCATTTTTTGCCATCTTAACGGCATCAAGATCGGGTCTTTGTTTTTGCGCCCACGCCATATAGCGAATGGGGTCGTACTCTTGTCCGATATTTGTGATATCGCTATCAATTTGCGCTACAAATAATTCCGGATGTTTTTCTTTTTGCAATTGAATATAGGCAGCAAGCATAGTGAGTCCTTTTCCGCGAATTTGATCGAGAGATTCCGCCTGTAAAATATCGAGAAAACGAGGGACATCGAGACAGGAATTTAGAACATCTTCTTGAAGAAGTGGGAAAATATCGAATGATTTCATAATTTCATTTCCGTGGTCATTCTCATCGTCTTCGGTAACGCTTATGGCAGTGATATTTTCTGCTGGCACCTTGAGGTTCTCAATAAGATACTCGGCGGTGCGCCCGATGGTTTCTCCCTGTTTGTATACAGGGAGGACTATTCTGTATAATTGCAAAATATTGTTGATTTTTTCGCGTGTTTCGTTAACGACGTTGTGAATACTCTCACCATCTGTGTTCAAGAGAGGAGTTCTTTCTTGTTCTTCTTGCATATTTTCCCTAGAAACAAATGCATGTTCAATTTTGTTTCTATTTAAAGTTAAAGTATTTAGACGGGAAACAATTTCGACTCTCATGTTTTTTAAAAAATGAAAAATCGAATATATATTTCGCATTCTTTTTCGTGAAGTCAATAAAAAATATGATAAGGTAATACTTTTTTATAATTCTCTGTTTTAAAAGAACTCGTGCAGATACATACTGTTCGGAAAAAAGTAGTGTAGCTTTTATTGTGTTCGGGGTATGGAATAATAGAAATACTTCCTTGGGAAACGGATACTGATTCAGAGAAGAACAAGGGGAATGGGTACTCCGAAGAAGGCTCCCATGCATGGAAGGAGACCTTCTCTGATCTCATCAGTCGCGGGCTGAACCAGATTAACCTTGTGATCTCCGATGAACTCAAGGGGATTACTGAAACCACAGAGGAATATTACCACGGAGGAAAACACTAATTGTGTCTGATCCACCGGAAACGGAATCTGATTAGCCGACAAAAAGAAAGAGTTCTCCGATGACTTCAGCCATGTCTTTTCCGTTGACGATCCGGAAAACAGTATCGAAAGGATCGAAGAAAGGCTCATATTCTTTACGGAGAAATGGAAGCCGCACATCTCAATATCGATTCCTGTCTTGAGACCGGAAAGCTCAAAAACTATGCCGCCTTTCTCCATTTCCCCGAAGAAATACGAAGGATGGTCTACACTACCAATTGGATCGAGAGGCTTAATACTCATAGCAGAAAGATCACCCAACGAGTCCCTGTATTTCCGACACTGGACTCACTGCTCAACCTCGTTTTTATGGTGACCCAGCACTTTGAAGACGGACCGTACAAACGGCACATTCCTGCTTTTTATAAACACCTCAAACCTTCCCATTCTGACCTCGGACATAATCTTCTGGACATTACCGAAAAAAAGATATGAATAAGAAACCATAAGTCAGAAACCGTCCTTACAGGATTTACGAGCGTTGGATATTTTTTGGCAATGAGATATCCAATAACGAGCATGGTGAGATTAGCAAGAATTCTATTTCTCTAGTGTTCCTTCTACGGAGTATTGCCCCAGTATTTTTCCATTTTCTGTTTTTTCCCGAAACCCTTTTTTCCAGTCTTCGCTTATTCCTCCTTCAAAATCCACAAAAAAAGCATATTCCGAAAAATTATTTCCCACCGGTCTCGACTCAATACGAAGGAGATTTTTTCCTGCATCCGAAAATACCTTGAGTGCAGAAAGAAGAGCGCTGGGTTTGTTCTTGAGTTCAAAAAAGACGGACGTTATTCCTTCATTTTTTTCTATCACATCTTCTAGGCATCGTTTTCGAATAAGTCCAAATCGAGTTGTGTTTCCTGAAATATCGGCAATATTTTTTGCAAGAAGAGAGAAATACGCAGATTCTGCGGCAAGACGACTACAGAGTGCAGCTGAATTTTTTGTTTTTTCAGCGTGGATTACCGATTCTGCTGTGCTAGCAACGGTAACAATATCCGCGTTTGGGTATTGCTGATGAAGAAAGGTTCCGCATTGTGCAATAGCTTCGGGGTGTCCGAATATTTTTTCTACCTTTTTTGTTGAAAGGGGCGCAGCAAGAATGTGGTGAATAGGAAATTCAAATACGCGCTCAATCCAGAAATCATTTTCTGCAACACCGTTCCATACCTGTCGAACACTTCCTGAAATGCTATTTTCGAGGGGGAGAAAAGCAAAATCAATTTCGTCTTTTTTTAGGGCAGAGAGAACAGAAGAAAAGTTAGGAAAAAGTGCTCGAGGTTCTTGCGCAAAAAACATTTGTCCTGCGAGATCTGACCAAGTGTACTTTGGTCCCAAGAGACCAATCTTCCCCTTGGTGCTTTCCTCATTGGTATCTTTTGATACATGTTCTTCTGATGACAGAAGGGCAATAATTCGATCACTCTCTTCTTGCGCCTTTTTGCAAAAATCTCCAAAGAATTTTCTGTTTTTTCGAAAGTGCTCTTCAAATTCCGATTGATTGCCCTCAAAGAGGTGTTGCGCGTTTTTCAGAAAATCTGCAATTGTTTTTCGAGAAGCTTCTGATCCATAGACAATTTCTCCATAGAGCAATTCATTTTGTCCTAAAATTCTCCCGACAATATTCATTTGCAAATGATAAACCGGACTCGAAATATCGAGGAGTTCTGCAACAGAAACACCGCTTTTTGCAATGGTTTCGGCAAACGCATTTTCCAAAAAATGCTGAAGTCCCTGAATAATTCCCATGCATTGATCGTGCTTTTTTTCGTCCATTTCCAAAATCCGGAATTCCTGAAATATCTCGCGTATTTTCGGAAGCCATGCCTCTCCTCGTCCGTGGCAAAAGACAACAGGTTGGTTTGGAAGAATATTTCGTGGACCAAAAAGTGGATGGCATCCCAACACTTCTCCCGAAAAAGCTTGCAGCATGCTTTTTAATGGAGCTTCTTTTGTGGAGCAAAAATCCATAAGGAGCGATTCCTTTTTTAGGTGTGGTGCTACGATTTGGCAAACTTCTTCTATTGCCGAAATGGGAACTGAGAGAATCACAATATCCGATTTTTTTGCGAGCTCTTCATGAGAGAGTGGAGTTGTTCTTCCAGAAATGAGCACCCCATGTCCTTTTCTTTCAAAGTGTTCTGCAAAAGCAGAGCCAAATTCACCCGTTCCGCCCACAATCCCAATGGTTTCTTTTTGCATTTTTTGCATCCTTGGCATCATACCAAGAAATTCCCTCATTGAGAAAGAGAGGATTATTCTTCGGCGAGTCGTTCTGCGTCTCTGAGCCATTTCTCGAGTTCCTCTGGATTTCGTTTTCGTTTTTGATCGTACAAGCGTGCAGAAGTTGTTCGAATACCGCAGAAACGAAGCGTGATAATTTTAAGAAGAGTGAAGAAGGGGGAGAGGAGAAGTCTGTATATCCATTTGGGACCGTCACAGGTGATAAAAATGCGCGCTGTTTTTTCTGAAAGAAGTCCTACCGGTCTTCCATTTTTATATTGAAAGGCAAAGCCAGCAGTAAAATTTTGATCGATAAAATTCTTCAAAATTGCTGGCATATATCCCCACCATAAGGGAAAAATGAACACTATTTCACTCGCGAGTTGTATTTTTTCTTGTATTTTTTCCCGAACATCATCAGCGGGATATTTGCTCATATCTTCAAAAGTCAAAAAAGGTTGTTGCCATTCTGGGTCATAGAGATCTAAAATTTCCGACTCTCCTGAGAAGGCGTTTGCATATCGTTCTGCAATGTTTCGAGAAAATCCTTTTGAGCTGGGGTGAGCCATAATAATGAGACTCTTTTTCATATTTTGGGAGAGAATATCTCATGTATACGCTCCTCGATGTGAACTTTCAAATATCTCGCGAGATCACCCCTTTTCTCCGCCAAGCTCTTTACTTCTTTTTTGTGCGGCAAAAAGTGCCTCTTGTATGACTTTTCCTAAGTTATTTTCTGCAAAAGACTGAAGCGCCGCCGCAGTGGTTCCTCTTGGGGAAGTAACTTTTTGGCGAAGTATTTCTGCACTTTCTCCTGTTTCTTCGAGAAGTTTCGCCGATCCGATAAAAGTTTTTTTGGCGAGCTCTTCTGCCATCTCTCGGGGAAGCCCCATCCACACTCCGCTTTCGGAAAGAAGCTCGACGAATCGAAAAAAATATGCCGGACCAGAGCCAGAAAGGGCAGTGACTGCGTGCATGTCATCCTCATTTTTCAGCTCAATGGTTCCTCCTGTTGCCGAGAAAAGATTCTGGCAAAATACTTGATCATCCGTTGATATTTCTGGTGAAAAAAAGAGTGCAGAAATACCTGCCCCAACGAGTGCTGGTGTATTTGGCATAACTCGACAGATTCTATTAGTTCCAGAAATATCTTGCAGTGTTTTTGTTCCTGTTCCGGCAAGTACTGAAATAAGAAGTGGATTTTCTGCTGTTTTAGCAGGGAGGGCACTCGAGAGATGTTGTGGTTTTACTGCCAAAAGAACAGTGTCACAATCTTCAGGATTTCCGAGAGAGATGCCGAGTTCACTTGAAAGGGCACTGCATTTCTCTGTATTCATATCGAGGACAAAAGTATTTTTTGGGTCAAAAACCTGTCGAGAAATGGCGGCTCTCACAATGGCTTCTCCCATATTTCCTGCTCCAATAACAAGGATTTTTCGCATTATATTCCACTAAAGAAATCGAGAGAGAGCATATCATTTTTTTGAAAAAAAGTTTCCCCTTCTCGTCTCTTTCGGGGAAAGCTACAATGAGAAGTGATTTTTTAAGAACCATGTATGGAATACTTTTTACCACAACTTCGTGTCCAAAATGTCCGGCGTTTCGAGAATATATTTCGGAACATGTTTCGTTTCCGGTTGATATTTTTGACGAGCGACATGCCGATTTTCAATCACTCGTAGGGGAACATGATATAACGGCGGCGCCAACACTTATTCTTTGCGATGAGTCTCGTAAGGAGGTTTTTCGGACTTCAGATGCTTCTGAACTTTCTTCATTTCTCTCCTCATCCCCTGATGCCATTTAGCATTGCGGGATTACAGAAGCTTACGCTTCTTGATTTTCCCAAGAAAACGGCGTGTATTGTGTTTCTTGCGGGATGCGATTTTCGGTGTCATGTGTGTCACAATTCTGAACTCGTACTTCCAGAGCGCATGGAAAAGCCTTCTCTTTCGCAGAAAGAGTTTTTTCAATTTCTTGAAAAAAGAAAAGGTCTGCTCGATGGAGTTTGCGTCACGGGAGGGGAACCAACAGTTCATCCGAGTCTTCCGAAATTTCTTTGGGATATTCGGGGACATGGTTTTCTCGTAAAGCTTGATACCAATGGGAATAATCCCAAAATGCTTTCGGATATTCTTTCTCAGAATCTCGTGGATTATGTGGCAATGGACATCAAGGCATCAAGTGAGGAAAAATATTCTGCCTTTACGGGGGTGAAGGTAAATTTTCAAAATATTACCGTTTCTCGAGATCTTCTTCTCTCTTCTGGAGTTCCACACGAATTCCGCACAACGATGGTACGTGAGTTTCATGATGAAAATGAATTCCAAAATATTCTTTCTTTTTTGAGAGGAGTGGATCGGTATTTTCTCCAAAACTTTCGGAGAGAGGGGAGTTGCTTAAATTCCGAATGGGAAGCGATGCATGGATTTTCTCGTGAAGAGCTTCTTAAAAAAAAGCTTTTGGCAGAGCAATTCGTAAAGCAGGTAGAATTGCGGTTATAATCAAAAATACCCCTTTCGATATCGAAAGGGGTATTTGAGTTTTTCTTGCGTTCCTAAACTTACTAACGATTCAAGAAATTGAGAAGGTTCATGACAATCTTGGCGAGTTGTCCTCGAGTAAGGGTATCATTTGGTCCAAATGTTCCGTTACCATATCCACTTACAATTCCATGTTCTGTTGACCAATTGATGAATTCTGTTGAAAAGGCTCCCATTTCAACATCGGAAAAACTCGACTTCATTTCGGCATAGGAAGAGGTGTCTATTCCAGCGGCGTTCAGAAGAATTTTGAGTCCTTCTCCACGGGTAACAGAGATATTTGGGCGGAACATACTGTCTGAATATCCCGAAACAATGTGAAAGAGCTTTGCCTGTGCAATGAAAGGGGAGTACCACTGAGTGGAATCAACATCGGGAAAAGGGTTATCCTGAACGTCAAGTTTTCCAATGGCAAAGGCTTCAAGCGCAATTTTGGTGAGCTCTGCTCGGGTAATATTGTTGTCCGGTCCAAATGTTCCGTCTCCGTATCCTTCAATAATGCCACGTTGAGCAAGCTGGAGAATGAACTCTTTTGCCCAGTGATTTTTGATGTCTAAAAAGGTTACTTCGCTAAAGAGATCACCTTCTTGTGGAGATTCCTCGCTTTCGTTTTCTGGTGTTTGAGGATTGTCAACAATGGATGTTCCAATAGAAGTGTTTACCTCAAGAGTGAAGAGACGATCACGGGCGCAGATTGGTGAAGAGTTGTTTTCACCATAAAGCTCTACCCGATACTTTCCATTTTTCGTGATTGCTTTTGGAAGATCAGCAACAACAGCATACGATCCATCGGTCTTTTTTGTTGCTTTGAGTTCAAGGGCCTCTCCAGCAACAGTGAGTTGTATGGTGGTTGGTTTTATTGTGGCAATTGCATCAAAGGAAAGGTGTTCGATTTGCTTTACCATAGTGTTTGGCGCGGGAGAAATGTTGGAGAAGAGGGAGAAGTCGCAGAAATCTGCTATTTTCCTGCTTCCTCCACTTCCACTTCGGCGTTTTTCTGCTGGAATAATAATAGTCTCACCTGTTTTTACCTCTTCCGTTGTTGTGTCATCATCTCCGGCAGTATCATTTTCTCCTGTCATATCTTCTGCCAAACACATTCCTTGATCGTGAAGAGTAAGGAGGAGGTTGGTACAATTCTGCTGCAACTCCTGAACTGATACTTTTTCGGCAATAAGAGCATTATATTCGTCTTGGAGTGTTTCGATCTCTCCGAGAAGAGTACTGATTTGATTGATAATGTCTTCATCTGTGGAAGGAGGCGTGTGGGTTTCCCAAAAGGTTTCTAGAGCGGAAATAAGGGATTCCGTACTTGCTTCATCTTGGCAGTAATAAGTTTGTCCGTAAATCACCCCTGCCACTTGACCGGAGCTGACTTCAATATCTTCAAAACTCTGGGTGGTGTTGCATCCAACATTTTCAAAAAGATCGGCGAGATTAGTGGAAAATTGCGTATTTTCCATGAGTTGACCATCGAGAGTATTAATCGTTCCATTTTTTGCTTCAACTTCTTGCTCAATAGCAAGAAGTTGGGCATCGAGATTTTCAATCTTGTTGGAGTATTGTGAGCACTCTGGACAGTCGACCGGTTCTTCAAAATCCGCTGGAACATCTTCTTCTTCATGATCAATATTTTCTTCGGTACATTCTCCGTTTGATTGTTTTTCGAGCATGAATTCAACGCATCCTTGCGCATCACTTAGTTTTTGTTCATATTCAATGAGCATGGCAAAGTAATCATCCAAACTTTGCTCTAGCTGAACAAAATCGTTTGAAATATCTGTCCAAGCATTTGTATTATCGGAATCAAACGTGGTGCTCCATTCGATCATGTTTCCCTGAAATCCATTTTGAACAAGGGCTTCGAGCGATTCGTTGTTGGCACAGGAAAAAGGAATATCGTAGAGATACCCCTGAATGCCATCGACACTAAGTATCTCTTCTTCTGAGGAAGTACAACCAGCATTGGCAATAAGATCAGAGAGCATTTGCTCAAATTCTGCATCAAGAGAACTTGAATTCTCTTTGATACCGAGAAGACTATTTCTTATTTTTGTTTTCAAGGTTTGTATGTCGTTTTCTGTATTTGCTATTTCTGCCGATGCTAGAGTAACTGCCTCCTGTTCTAGGGTGCAATCGGTACATGCCACCATCTCCTCCGCAGATGCGACGGAAAAAGAACCGAGCAAAAAGAGAACTGTGAGGGGGGCAGAGAAGAAAAGAGAGCTATTCTTCATAATAGTAGTGAAAAAGGAGGAAAGCAAAGAAACCTTCCGTTTCTAAAAACGAAATACATAAGAGAATGTTTCACAAGATATTAAAAAAGGATCTCAAAGACATGTCTTTGAGATCCAAAAGAAGATCTTATGAGAATATCCTCTCTTTATTTCTGTCCTTTTGCTAATTTTCCACCATGTCCTTTCCATTTTCGTGTAGGAGCGAACTCTCCGAGCTTGTGCCCCACCATATTTTCTGTCACAAAAACGGGGATGTGTTGCTTTCCATTGTGTACCGCAAATGTGAGCCCCACGGAATCAGGGTGGATATCCGAGCCACGAGCCCAAGTCTTAATAACTCCCTTCCCTCCAGAGGCTTTTGATTGCTCAATTTTTTTCATGAGTCGTGGGTCAACATATGGACCCTTCTTTGCACTTCTTGTCATAACAGAAATCAAAAAAATTATTTCTTCTTTCGCCGTCGAATAATAAAACGACTCGAAACTTTTCGTGGAGAACGTGTCTTTTTTCCAAGTGCTGGTGCTCCCCAAGGAGTCTTTGGCGCCTTGAGACCAATGGGACTATGTCCTTCCCCTCCTCCGTGTGGATGATCAACTGGATTCATGGATTTTCCAAGAACCTGTGGACGCCATCCCATTTTTCGTTTTCGTCCTGCTTTTCCAATACGAACATTTGCATGGTCGGCATTGGAAACAATGCCAATCGTGGCATAGCATTCTTTGGAAATATACCGAACTTCTCCGCTAGGAAGTTCAATCTGTGCCATCTCTCCATCTTGCGAAGTAATTTTCCCAGAAGATCCTGCGGATTTTATAAGTTCACCACCTTTTCCAAATTTGAGCTCTACATCGTGAATGGGGTATCCTGGTGGAATATTACGGATCTGAATGCGATTTCCGGTTTGAATCTTCGCTTTTTTATCACAGATAACCTCTGCTCCTACAGAAACCCCTTCTGGAGCAATAACATAGCGTTTTTCTCCATCGTTGTAGCAGAGGAGTGCCAAAAAGGCGGTTCTCCCTGGATCGTATTCCAAGGCAGTAACACGAGCTGGAATACCAGCTTTATCGGTTCTTTTCGAATCAATAATTCGTATCTTTCGCTTTACTCCCCCTCCGCGATGTCGAACAGTAATGTGACCATGTGCATTTCGCCCAGAACCGGAAACCTTTTTAATGCAAAGACTTTTCTCCGGTTTTTTTCGGGTGAGAATGGAATAATCAACAACACTTGCTTTTTGACCGCTGGTGGAGTTTTTTAAAATTCGAACAGGCATTTTATGAGGAAGAAACAGGGGATGATTCCGGAGCTTTTTTCTCCAATTTTTTAACGTCTTTTTTTAATCTTGGCTCGGGGGCAGGTTTTAGGAGGTCAAGGGATTGCCCCTCAGCAAGGCGAACAACAGCCTTCTTCTTTTCTTTGCGCTTTACTTGGGGACCGAATTTTCCTCGCACCCGTATTTTTTTTGGCATCTTTATGATTTTCACTTCTCGCACCTTAGCTCCAAAAAAAATCTCAACTGCCTGAGCAATCTCCTTCTTATTTGCATCTGAATGTACAGAAAGAACATGCTGATTCTTTTCTTCCGAAAGACGAATTGCCTTTTCTGTAACGACAGGACCGAGAAGAACGTGACTTAAATTCATTGGTTTCCAAAAATATTTTCAGCAACTTGAAGTGCTTCTTGAAGAAAAATAACCTGTTTCGCATCCACAATGTCTTTAATGTTCAGGTATTGTGCAAAAAGCACTTTCACGTTTGGTATATTACGTGCAGATTTTTCGAGAATCTCATCTCGTCCCGAAGTGACAACGAGAGTTTTTCCTGAACACTTCATGTGTGAAAGGAGCTCTGCAAAGTGTTTTGTTTTTGGAATCTCGACCTGAAAAGTCTCTATCGCAAAAACCTCTTTTCCACTTACTTTTGCAGAAATGGCTGAAAGAAGAGCCTTTCGACGCATTTTTTTTGGCATTTGTTTCACAAAGTTCTGATCACCTGTTGGACCGAAAAGAACAGCTCCTCCTCGCCACTGTGGGGATCGTCGTGATCCCTGTCGTGCTCGACCAGTTCCTTTCTGACGCCACGGTTTTGCTCCACCTCCTCGTACAAAAGAACGAGTCTTTGTACAAGCGAGTGCAAAACGAGCATTTGCCTCCTGACGAATGAGTGCCTCATGCATAAGTGCAAAATTTGGCGTCTCAATAAGGAGTCCCTTTGGAAAAGGAATTTGCTCCTTTTTCTCGCCGGTAGATGAGTAGAGATCTATTTTCATGACTGCTTTTTAATGAGAATAAGGCTATTTTTTGAGCCTGGAACAGGTCCTTTGATGGCGATAAGACTCCGCTCAGTATCCACTCTTACGATAGATCGGTTGCGAAGCGTAATTTTATCACTTCCCATTCTTCCTGGCATTTTGAGTCCAGGTTTTGTACGACCTGGCATAGCACAAGCTCCTGTTGATCCATGACGTGGATACTTGGTTCCATGGGTAAGACGAATCACACTAAAGTTGTGTCGCTTTACATTTCCCTGAAACCCCTTTCCTTTTGAGGTGGCGACTACAGTCACCTTTTCGCTCTTTTCGAAAATTCCAACAGAAAGCTCATCTCCCTTTTTTACCTCATGCTTTCCAGAGATTTGTCGTAAGGTGCGGAATTTTTTTGCCTTTGAAGATTCGGGAAGTTTTTGGGCTCCTAGTACAATTGCGTCTGCCCCATCCTTTCCTTTCTCTTTTACTTGCCACACAGTATTTGGCTCACACTGTATGTAAGTAATAGGAATCATACGACCATCCTCTTCGAACACTTGGGACATGCCAATTTTTTTTCCAATAATTGCGGGCACGTTTTTTTGAAAAACAAAATGCTTTCAGCGCTTCCAAAAGCGAATGGTGTTTTGTTTTCGTGCGACAACAAAACCCAATGGGAAGATGAAAATGCCGGAACATTCTCGATTATCTTATGGGGAAATGTCAACTCTTTTTTGAAAGAATTTGGGAAGGGGGCGAACGAGAACAGAATTTTCTCGCACTGCCACCACAAGAGCAATGAGTTCTTTTTTTGCATTGCAGAGAGGCATTCCAGAGGTTGCCCATGGGTATTTTCCGGAGATTTCTCTTAGTCCTGAAAAGATTTTGGTTTCACCGGTAATGGGGTCTTTTGAACCGGATGAAACTATATCTTCACTTTCTTTTTTTGACGAAAATTTTTGTTCACACGGACTAAAATCTACTTCTGAGGAAGCGAGATCAGAAGAGATGATGAGAGGCACTCCACATTTTTCTGTTTTGAGAAGTGCAAGATCTTCTTGTGGAAATTGTTCAAGAACGTCATATCCGGGGAGAATACTGCCAGAGGACAGAAGGTGATTTACCGTGAGAACAGTGTAGCGATCGATATATACTCCGGTTCCTTCGATTTTTTTCTTTGGAAAATCCCTTTCTTTTTCAGAAGGAATATACGCGGAAATGGACACCAAAGAAGGTAAACAAGGTGTCTCTGCTTGATTTTTCGCAGGAGAAATACATCCCAATAAGAGAAAGGGGAATACAAAAAAAACTCCGGCAAAATATCCAGAGTTTTGAAAAAAATTCGAAGAAGACATAATTCTCTTTTTTTAGAAAACAACAGAAACGTATGTTTTTCGATATGTTCGACCATCGTATCGTTTTTTTCTCTTTTCGTAATATTCTACTTTTCCATCTGAACTCGCAAAAAGTGTGAAATCTTTTCCGACACGCACGTTTTCTCCTGCTTCATACTTTGATCCTCGTTGTCGCAAAAGGATGCTTCCGGCAGAAACTGATTGTCCGCCATAAACCTTAACGCCAAGACGTTTTGCGTTTGAGTCTCGTCCATTTCTACTGGAGCCACCAGCTTTTTTGTGTGCCATAC
The DNA here is from genome assembly GCA_016699755.1 of Candidatus Peregrinibacteria bacterium. Taxonomy (NCBI): domain Bacteria; phylum Candidatus Peregrinibacteriota; species Candidatus Peregrinibacteria bacterium. Next base: position 79,932 of record CP065009.1, read on the forward strand.
GACAAATGAAAAAAGTGTGTCAACTGTAAGTGAGGAAACTCTTTCTGTCAATTATTTATCAGTCGAGGCGGATGAAATTTCTTCTGTCGACCCCGATTTTGTATCTATACTATGGTTTATGAGAACGCTCTCAAGAAAAGTGGCATTTCCGGTTTTTTGAAAGTAGATAAAATTGCGAAGATCATCACAACGGAAGTGTACCCGACCATTCCAAATAAGTTCTTGTATTTTGCTGACGAGATGTTCATTTTCTTTATCTTTTGGCTTTCCATCTTCTTTTGTCGTTAGTTTTCTGAGTGATGGTTCGAGGCTTTTCTCTAGATTTTCGCGTCGATATTTAAAAAAGTGGAGAGGTTGCGATCGTTCCATTTTAGAAACTATGATGAGGGCCTTATCGATGAGCGCGGGATCTTCTGTAAAAATTTCTTCCGTTTTTTCTTCTCCACGAGGAAAAACTTCGTTGTTGAGTTTTAGATGAAAAAGAAGGTTGTACGCCTCTTTTTCTATTTTTGTATCTGTGTGATTTTTGGTGAATCTTCCGACGGCTTCTGCAAGCTCGTGATTTTCACTCAGAAGTATTGTCCACTCCTCGGGTACGGGAATTTTTTTGCTTTCTGGTAGTTTTTTTTGGACGGTATGCGCTGGTTCTTGCGATTGCCCTGTTGATTGTGGTGCTTGTACAAGATTTCCTGATGTGGTGGCAGGAGCCCTCTTTTTGATTCTTCCGCTGTATCTTGTAGAAGAAATTCCTGTGAACCAATTCCGAGAAATTTGGCAGTTTTCATATTCTTCTTTTTCGGTGCCTGATGGAGTTTCTTTTTTTTGGATTCCGTTAAGACCCGATGATTTTTTCCTTCCATTTTTTTCATCGTGCGGATGTTCGTCTAAAAGATATTGCACTTCAGGATTATTCCCATTTGGCGGACCTATTCCGAGGATAAGAATTTTATTGTCTCCATTGCGAAAGGCAATTGTTCCACCATTTTTCAAAACTTCTTTGGCGGCATTTTCATCAAATTTCATCTCTGCATATCCACTATCTCCTTTTTCTTTATTTTTGGTGTTTCGTTGTTCGAGAAATTTTTTTATGAGAGGGATTTGCTGTTCTGGTGGAATATTGCGCACGCGCGGATCCTCAATAGCTACTCGAAACAGTGAATTTTCCTGCTTTTGTTGCTGTTGATGTTCTACTTCTTGTTGGCGAACAATGGGGGTATCGAGTCGTTTTGATAACGCATTTCCCATTTCATCTTGGATATTTGTTTCTCCGTAGAGCGCTTTGTGAATTTCAAATTGTGCATCATAAGTATCTCCTCCTTCGTTTATATTGGCGATATGCTCTGATGATTGCGTCGATGAAAGGGGTGTTGCTCTCTGAACTTCTTGTTTTCGAAAATAGTAATCTCGTCCTTTTTCTTGATTTTGTCGAAGAGAAAGCGTTGTTTTTTCTTGCGCCAATTTTAGATTTTCCCAAGCTTCCGAAAGATGATTGGTCGGAAGATTTTCAAGTGTTGCTTGATCACTGTAATCTATTGTTGTTTTTGGTTGTTCTTTTTCCGGAGACGGAGAAAGCTCAGTTGCGACTGATCCCAAATTTTTGTCATTCCACTGAAAAATATTTCGTTTTTCTTCAAAGAACCTCCTCTTGTGTGCCAGTGATCTCCAGTAAAGAGGATTCATTTGATTTGAGTTTCTGTTGTATTATGAGAGCACATTTTGCATTTGGTTTTCTATTTCTGCTTGCTCGCATTTTCGCTCTGCCGTTTCGAGTTTTTCCATTTCTTCGAGCACTTTTTTGCGGATCTCTTGTTCTTTTTTTTTCGAAATTTTGAGCGATTCCGAAAGCGAAAGAATCTGCTCAATAAGCTCTTCACGGCTCATCTGTTGTGCTGTTTGGTCTGACATTTTTGTTTTATAAAATCCTGCTATGGTACTCTTTTTTGATACAAAATTCAATGTTGATCTTTTAAGATTTCCTCTTTTAAAAGCAGAAGTGCAAAAAGAGTAGCTTGTGTTTGTACTTCAATCCGATTTCCAGAGAATGTTTGTTGAACTGTTTTTTCTCCATAAATACTAGAAATGCCAACAAAAACAAAAGGAGTCTCTTTTTGAGATTCTTCCGCTATTCCAGTTGTGGAAATACAAATGTCCGCTTTACACTTTTCTCTCCAGCACTTTGCCATTTCTGCGGCACATTCTGTGGAGTAAATACCGAACTTTTGTATAGTTTTTTTGGAAACACCGAGAGTATCAATTTTTGCGCGTTCATCATAAAAAATGCCACCGGCAAAAAAAATATTGCTTGCGCCAGAAATTCCTGTGATTTCCGCGGCAATTCTTCCGCCAGTCATCGATTCTGCTGAGCAAATTCTTAATTTTTTCTCTATCCCTGTGCTCACAATTTCTTGTGCCACAGCGTTTCCTTGAGAGGTTTTTGCTGGCAGAGGAGTTGCTTCAAAAATCAAGATGTGATCTTAGTGTCCAGTACTTCCAAAACCGCCACGACTTTCTTTGTGGGAAAAATCTGTTTCGATAAATTCTGCTTGTTCTGCCCGCACAAAAACGCCTTGAGCAATGCGCGTTCCTTTGGCGATGGTAATGGGTTCGTCTCGGAAATTTCGGACGAGAATTTTAATTTCATCTTCGGGACCAGAGTAGTCTTGATCAATAATCCCAATGCCGTGCGGTGGTGTAATGCCAAACTTTTTTGGTGCGCTCGAACGACTGGCAATAATAAGGGCAAAGCCAGAAGGAGTTTCAAGAATGAGTCCAGTAGGAATCATAGCAATTTCTCCAGGGGTAATAGTCACTTCTTCTGCGGCGGAAAAATCGAAACCTATTGAGCCTGCGGTGTGGAACTCGGGAAGTGGAACATCTGGACGAATACGGGAAACAGAAACTTTCATTTTGAGAAATGAACATGAAATAGTAAAAATATTTTCCCTTTTTTCCCTTTTTTACGCTAGTATTTTTCCCCTGTAACAACTGAAATGTATGGATTGTGAAAGAAGATCCGACAGAAGTCATGAAGAGATACTCCTTGAGGAGTGGGGGCTGCTTCTTACGCAAATAGAGGGCGAAATACGGAAAAAACGAAAAGAAGGAGAGGGGAAGGTGGTGCCAATACAACCAGAATATGCTTTTGCTCTCGCGTACAGATTTAGAAAATGACTCGCGAAATAAACTCTCTCAAATATCTGTTTTTCTACTCAGAGGGGACTACAAAAGGCTTGGATTTTTTTTGAATACATCCTCTGGGGTTATTGCTATTCAGTGTGCTGTGAGAGAAGATTTGGGTGGTGCTATTAAAAAAGAAGAAGATCCACTTTCCCCAGAAGCACTTCAAAAGGCTCTTGACTCATTTGGTGCGCCTTTCGAGTCAGAATCGGAACAAGAAATAGCTCAGCGTATTCAAGAATTTTTGGAAGATGCCACTCATTATTTATCTCAACTTTCATCTTTAGGGAATTCGGTGATGAGAAAAGGACTCCTTAATATTTCAGATGAAAATCAAAAACTCATTGAAAATGTAAAGAGTTTTCTTGCAGAAGGGGCAGGGTGGTTAAAAATACAACAAGACGCAGAAGCAGAAAATGTTCCCATTGAAAATAATATTCGTCGGAAATGCGAAGGACAATATCGCGAACTTTCAGAAAAATTTGCAATTATTCTTCTTCCTTCTATGAAGGTTGCCAATGAACTTTTATCTCGAAAAATAAGGGGCGAAAAAATTCAGGATCAAATGCTGGCATTTGCTGGTCTTACTGGTGCTGAACTCAATGGAGACAAGAGCGTGAATTATATTTTAGAGAATCTGTTTCAGCGACAAATAGAAATTCCTTTTCTTGTTCCGGGAAAAAGAGCTATTTCCGGGTACAACGTGTTTGTTCCATCATTGAAAAATGCTTCTCTTGAAGAGTGGAAAATATTTGCCGAAAGAATGGGTGAGCTTTCCCTTCGAAATGTGAAGAACATGCTGTTGGCAAATGTTACCCAAATGGCAGAATCTGTTGCTCAACTTCTTGAGAATCTCAAGGATAAATACCGATAATTCTTATTATTAATTTTCTGTAACTTTTTGGAGTTTTCTTCATAAAACTGTTATACTGTTCCGATATTTCCCTCTTTGTGTCTTTCTCTCAAATCAAAAATCGCATTTTTTTTCTGCTTCTCAGCACCCCATTTTTTTTATTGGGTGTGCTTTCTCCTGTATTTGCAGATGGAAATGTCGGTATTGGGGTGAGCAGCACTAGCGGGAGTCCGAGTGTTTCTGAGGGGGTGCATCTTCGTAATTTTTTTGGACCTTCGTATATTTTGAGCATTGAAGATCTCCTCCTAAAAATTATGACATTTCTCGGAACTATTATTGTACTCGCCTCTACTATTGGCATTGTGACCGGAGGATCGTTTCTTGTATTTTCTGGGGGAGATGACGGAAAAATAAGTCGCGGAAAAGATATTATTGTCTATTCCCTTATTGGACTCGCGGTAACCATCGGTTCGTATCTTATTGTGACATTGGTACAGGCGATTCTATATGGCATTGGCACATCATAATATGCTTTTTCGAATACTAGTTTTTGTCGGCATTATGCTCTTTATCGGCGGAGGAGAGGCTTTTGCTGAACCGGAATGGTCGGTCACTATCGGGAATTCAGAAGTTACTCAAGAATTTTCTCCCTCTAATAATGAAGAATACCACATAAATGAATTATCCAGCACCTCTACCGACAGTCCTGAGAAAATCAAATTGCTTGAACCACTCCCCGGAACAGAAGATGGTATTGATCCTTCTGGCGATAATCCGGCGGTGAGTATTTTGGAACAATATGTTGGAGCGATATTCCGCTATGGTTCGGGACTTGTTTCCCTTATTGCTGTTATTTGGATTATTATTGGTGGATATGAAATTATGTTTAGTGGCGCGGATATTGGGAGCGTGGATTCTGGAAAGCAAAAAATTACTCAATCGCTCCTTGGTCTCGTTATTCTCTTTTTGGCGGCGCTTCTTCTGAATATTATTAACCCTCATTTTTTTCAACTCTAAATGATATTTTCGCAGAAATTTCGTGCGATTTTCCTCTGTTTATGGATGCTCCTTTCGTTTTCTGCGTGTGAAAGTGGACCGAGTACTATTCCATGCCCAGATTTTTTGCCAGGATGTGCGCTGGGGGGGGGTGACATGAAAAATCATCCGATTTGGGATCTTCTTTCTGCATTTGTTTCATGGATTATTACTATTAGTGCTACTGGAGCGATTCTTATGTGCATTTTGGCAGGTATTCTTTTTGCGTATTCTGGCGCCAATGAAGAGTGGAGAGGTCGTGCGGCAAAAATGTTTTTCTTTGCTGGACTTGGGCTTCTCGTCTCAATATTTGCCTATTTCATTGTGTCGCTCATTGATAATTTTTTCAATCCTCTTTCGTAATGCGTCTTTTTTCAAGAATTCTCTTTGGCATTATTTTTGTTTTCATTCCGCTCTTTACAGTAAGCGCGACAAATCCAATGGATATTTTGCAAGATATTGGAAGATCGTTTTCGTTACCAACAATGCCAAGCGGTGAAAATGGTGTACTTACTATTCTTTTGCTTATTATTGAGTTTTTGCTTGGTATTTTCTCTCTATTCCTTACAGTTTCTGCACTGTGGGCAGGTTTTTTATTCCTTACGAGTTTTGGGGAAGAAGAGCGCATTACTCGTGCAAAAAAGCTTGTCATCTGGATGTTTGTGGGGGTGGCGGCGACTGCACTTTCGTATGTCTTTATTCGTGGAGTAATCCTTCTTTTTTCATAGAAATGATTCGTATATTATTTCTCTTCGCAATTTTCCTTCTTCCCTTTGAGCAGAGTTTGGCGAGCGGAATTTGTGATTTTGTCGGAACTTGTGATCCACCAGATCTTATTCCCATAGTTCCTTCTGACATTACTCCGGTAGAAAAGGTGACACTTGTGGTTCTCGCATTTTTGCGTTTTGTGTTTTACGGTATTGGAATTGGTGCTGTTGTTATGATTGTGATTGCTGGAGTACGACTTACATTTTCTTTTGGAGGTGAAGAGCAGGTAACCGCCGCAAAAAGTACGCTCCTCTATGCTGTTATTGGGCTTTTTGCCGTGATTCTCTCTGTTTTCTTGGTGCAAGTCGTGACAGACTTTCTGCTCAATTCCCATTCATACAAAAGCTGATTGTAGAAATCTCATCCCAAATTTTTTTTTCGTGATATAGAAGCGGTATTTTTGGAATTTTGTTATTATTTTGGTATACTTTTGATAATACCATTTTTTCCTGATTAGATGAAGACAAAACACTTGTTTTCTGTAGTTTTTGTTTTTTTGGTTTCTTTCGAGTTAATAAGTCCACTGCATGTAAGTGCAGAAGGAATGCTCGACATGGCGTGTTTTCGGGAAAAATCATCAGTCGATCCAGCTTCAAGTGGAACCGTGGAGGTTCGCGTTTTTCCTGGGAATCACCTTTTTTTCGCACAAGACAATATGCCTTTGTCTTTTCGAACATACCAATACGGAAAAGATGCGCCTTTAGATGTGAAAATAGTAAACATTAGTGGCATCGATTCCGCAAAAGAAAAAGAGCAAAAGTATCTGTTGGATGGAAATAATAGTACATCACTGGAATTTGATCCCTATTCAGAAGAACCAAGGGAAATAGTGATCGATGCCGGCATGTTGCTTATGCCAAGAAGTTTTCATTTCGAATTGCAATATGTGGGAAAGCAAATTCCCTTCTTTTCGGTGTCACGAGACGGGAAAACATTTATTTCAGTATCCGATGTAAAACAGCATTCATTTCGCTTTTTGAAAATCCGATTTGAAAACTCAGGGTCTAGTGATTCCACAAAAAATACTCTTTCGGTAAGTGAGATTTCCCTTTCAGTCCCCGAAAAAAATACTTACGTTGTTGCTCTCAAAAACAGTTATCCCTTTGATATTTTTAGTGGATTTGATTGTGAGCAAGATGATGCGTTCCGAAAAACCATTAATGCCCTTGATCGACAATCGCAAAATACTTCTTTTCGTGTTGATATTGATACGGAAGTATTTGATGTTCAGTTTTCCCCAAACCCAACATATAATTTAGATCGAGATGGCGATGGTATTACGAATGACGAAGATAACTGTCCTCTTGTTTCAAATGTAGATCAAAAGGATGGTGACGGTGATCTTGTCGGAGATGCATGCGATCTTGATAGAGATCGGAAAAATTTCTCCGAACGAGATGCTGATGGTGATGGAATTGGGGATAGTTCCGATAACTGTCCGTACCTCTATAATCCACGTCAGCTCGATGGAAATGCCGATAGAAGAGGGGATATATGCTCCGATGATGATAACGACGGAATTATTGGAGAGAAAGATAATTGCCCAACGATTTCCAATTCAAACCAAAAGGATATTAACGCCAACGGCATTGGAGATGCGTGTGAATTTGATCAGGATGATGACGGTATTTTTGACAGCATTGACAACTGTGTTCACACGAAAAATCCCGATCAAGTAGATGCGGACAACGACCAAATTGGAGATGCGTGTGACAACTGTGAGAAGTACAATCCTCAACAACGAGATGTGAATGGAAATGGAGTAGGAGATACATGTGAAGAAGCGGAAAACTACCAAAAAAGCAACGATGACGATGCTGATGGTGTTCTCAATATTTCCGATAATTGTCGAAATATTTCCAATCCCGATCAAGTTGATACAGATAACGACCAAATTGGAGACAAGTGTGATAACTGCCCACTTCTCCAAAATAACGATCAGACAGATGAAGACCAAAACGGTGTTGGTGATTTTTGTGAAGACAGTGACCAAGATGGTATTGTGGGGTATCTCGATAATTGTTTGAGGATTACCAACGCCGATCAGAAAGATTCGGATAATGACAATATTGGAGATGTGTGTGAAGACGAAGACGATGATGGCATTCCAGCGGTTTTTGACAATTGTCCGTTTCAATACAATGTGGACCAAAAAGATGTTGATCACGATACGATAGGGGATGCTTGTGATACCACGGATAATCGATTCCTTGAGTCGAACAAGTGGGTTGTTGTTGGTATTATTGTTGCTTTGACTGCGATATTTGGTGTTCTTATTGTTGGGCTTATTCGGAAAATTCACTCTTAAGATGGATACACATTTTCTGTTTACCCTTTCTTTTTTCTCCCTTCATGGATTCGCTTCTGAACAAAATATCTTGGATTATTAGCTTATTTATGGCTTTTATTATTATGTCATTTTTTACCCCTTTCTTGTGGCACATGGGTGGCAATGTTAGTGATAGGATACTTGCTCAAGTCATTGAAATATTCATTCTCGGGAGTATTTGCAAGCGAATTTTTCTCTCAAAGAAGAGTATTCACACCGCTCTTATGAAGACGAAAACAAAAATTCCCAATGAAATGGAAAATCGAGAAGAAGAGATCATGAATGAGCCACTCATTTCCTCTAAAGAGGTTTCTTTTTTCGATGAAGAAAAAGAGATGAAACCAGAGGAAAGTGTTGATCCAATGGAAAATCGAGAAGAAGAGATCATGAATGAGCCACTCATTTCCTCTAAAGAGGTTTCTTTTTTCGATGAAGAAAAAGAGATGAAACCAGAGGAAAGTGTTGATCCATACGATTTTTTTGCTACAAAGGAGGTAGAAACAGACATTCCAAAATCAAAAATAGAGAATCTGAAGGAATCACCAGCAAAGCCAAACATGCTTGAAGCATTTTTTACAAAAAATGTACTGGCAAAGGTTGGCGGTATTCTCCTCTTTTTAGGGGTCTTATTTCTCCTACAATTGGTGTATGCACAGCTTGGACCAGTGGGAAAACTTTTAATTGGTTTTCTGATTGGCTTTATTCTTTATGCCATTGGTGTTTTTCTCGATCGAAAAAAATTGACAAAAGAATCGCGAGTGCTCCTCGGTACAGGAATTGTTATTACCTACTTGGTTATTTTTTCGGGAAGATATCTTATTGGAGATCGTTTTGCAGATGCTGTCATTCTTTCGGAGGGGGTTACGTTTTTTCTCCTTCTCCTGAACACGGTGTTTTCCGTTGTTACTGCGTTGGTGTATCGCTCTAACATTCTCCTCTTTTTCTCTTTTGTTTTTGCGTATTTTATTCCGTTTCTTATTGGTGCAAAAGCCCAAGACACACCATACACTCTTCTTGGATACGCACTTCTTCTCTCTATTGGGGGAATATGTCTTCATGCATTGGTACAAAAAAAAGATAAAGATTTCTTCAGTTATCTCCTTGAAATTGCGAGTATTGGTGGGAGCATTCTTCTCCTCATGGCGCCATTTCAAGATACTCATGAGTGGCTTATAAAGTTGGGAGCAATGGTCTTTCTGTCTCTCACCGTTATTTATACTGCCTTTACTACGGGAAAACGAAAAAATCTCGCTCTCTATTTTCTTTTTGCATATTTGGTTCTTGCGTTTCACATAGGGGTTGGTGCTAGTGTTCTTGGTCACCTCTTTTATACGGGGACAATTCTTGCCGGATATATAACCTCTCTGCTTATTTTCTTTGGGCTTGGAGTCGCCTTTTTTCTCATTACCTCTGTTCTTTCACTTTTCTTTCTTCTCGCGGTTCCACTCGTCATTCTTTTGTGGCTTGTGGGGACTGGATTTATGGAGATATCCTTTGTTCCGTCTCTTTTGGTGATGAGTACGACCTTATATCTTTTTGTGTTCCTTGCTCTTTCAAAAAAAGTATCAGCACTTCTTCATGTGGGATTTTTTGTTATTTTGGGACTTTTTGCATTTTTTACCAACATCCTGTTCTCTTGGCATTCTCATTATTCCTATTTTGGGGAGATGCTTTCCTTTCCTCAGGCTGTCGGAACAGTGCTTACCGCCCTCCTCTTTTTCCTTTTGGCGTCCTTTTTCTCTACAAAAAAAGGATTGGGACAACTGTATCCCCTTGGTACCATTATGAGTATCATTATTCTTTTACCTATTATTCAATCGACAGGGAATCTCGTAGTTGTAAGTATTATCGGAATTGTTGGGCTTTTGGGGCTCAATATGGCTGTTCCACTTCTGAGTAAAGCCCTTGTTACAGAAAAACCGTTCAATGCTATTCTTGGGCTTATTGCTGGTGTTCTCTTTGGCGCCGGTGAAATATATGTTTTTGGAACAGAATATTTTCCGGGTGTTACGTTGGGAGTAGCATTTCTCGCATACGCTATTTTGTATTTTGTGCTTGGATTTTTGATGACTTCTTCTCTAGGTGTTCATTTTTCAGAAGAAGAGGTGTCACCAGAAAACACCTCCAAGAAGAACGTTATTCTTTCTTTTTTGGGTGTTTCCGTTTCGCTTTTTTCCCTTGCCATTGCATTTGTCTTTTCGAAACATGGAGAAATTGCTTCTGCAGTGTGGCTTTTTGAGGCAAGCATTCTCTTTTTCTTCTCTGGAAAACTCAAAAATGCAAAAATATATGTTGGTGGACTTCTCCTTATGGGTGTTGGACTTTTAAAGCTCAGCTCTCTTATTCTCATTATTCAGGCGAAAGACTATCTCTCTCTTGTGCCACTTACCATTATCGCCGGATCACTCTTTGCAAATTTGAAATTTCTCGAAAACGATAGGAGCACTTCTCGACATTGGCATGATTTTGGCCATCTTCTCGGTTTGGGAATATTGGTAGCTCTTCTTGCTCATATTATTCCCAATACACAACAGGGATGGTTTATTTTTGGAATTGCGCTGGCAAGTATTCCCGTTTCGTATCTGTATTCAAAAATTCCATCGGGGCAAGTTCCCATTGTGATGCGCGCTTTGCTCATCTTCTTTTTTTGCACACACATTCTTCAGCTCAATCTAATATTCATATCTCTTGAGAATCACCATTGGGAGACACTCAAAGTTATCCAATATGTTTCTACCTTCCTCTTAGTGGGAACTCATGCTTTTCTCCGTTTGGCAAAACCAAGTGCCGGAGCAATATTTACGGTTTCTCTTCCCGCGTACCTGTTCTTAGCATCCACGTTTTATATATACAATACCTTTCAAGAGAATGTTTTCGTTATTACTATTTACTGGGGAATTCTCGCCTTCTCGCTTTGCGGATATGGAATTCAAAAAGATATGGTGAAATACCGAACAATTGGTTTGTATATTATGACGCTGACTGTGGTTAAAATTCTTACTTACGATATTTGGTACAGCCTCAATGATGCTGTTTTAAGAATTGTCGCTCTCATGTTTGTTGGAGCACTTATGATTGTTATGTCGATTCTCTATTCGAAAAAATACGAAGGGAATCTTGTTGGAGAGCTTACTTGGAAAAATATACTGCCGAAATAGATTTTTTGCTCGATGCAGAGATTGTATTTTGTAATTTGAATAAAAAAAGTGTTCAAAAAACATGGAGTGTTTTTTGAACTTCACTGAAACATGTTTGCCGTTTTCCAAAAAAGTATGGAAGAATGCGCTTCGTGAATCCACTTTCTGAAATTCTTGGGCTTTCTCCGCGCGACTTTTCCATTTTTCGCCTGCTTAATTCTATGGGTGCTATGCCGGCGAGTTCTATTGCGGTGCGCCTCAAAATGAATCGAACAACTGTATTTTCCGCGCTCCGCCGTCTTATTGAGAAAGGACTCGTGTATGAAATTCCCAAAGCGGGTGGAAAGTATTTTTCTGCGGTTGCTCCACGCGAAATCTTGCGTCAGGCAGAAGATCGGGTTGAGGAGGAAAAACGACGCATTCCACTTCTTTCTGCACTTGTGGAAGATCTTTCTCGTGAGCAGGGGCAATTTGGCGATCGTCCGGGAGTGTCGTTTTTTGAAGGAGAAAACGGTGTTATTTCGCTTTTTCAAAAGACACTTTCACTTGGAAAAAAACAGGAGGCATTTTTGACACTCGAAAAGATTCCCACGGAAATTCTTCGCTATCTTATGTCGGAGTACATTTCAGAGAAGAAGCGACTTGGAGTGATGAGTCGGGTGCTTGTTCCGGCAGGGGAGCGTTCGGAAAAATATCGTCAACTCGATGGAGAAGGAAACCGAAAAACTCGTTTTGTTCCCGAGAGTGCGGCATTTGAAACTGAGATTATTCTTTCAGATTCGTATGTAGCGCTTATCGATTTTCATGCGCCTATTGGCGTGCTCATTGAAAGCGTCTCCATTACCACCACACTCCGTTCGGTTTTCGATTTGCTTTGGCACTCCGCAAAATTATGACGGCTTCTGGACTTTTACTCCTCAAAAAACCAGCAGGCATTTCGAGTTTTCGGGCGCTTGGTATTGCCAAAAAAAAGTTAGGAATCAAAAAAGCAGGGCATGCCGGAACACTCGATAGTTTTGCCGAAGGGTTGCTTGTTTCTGGAATTGGCGAGGGAACCAAAGCGCTTTCGCACCTCTTGCTCTCGGAAAAAACATATAGAACAAAAATTGTGTTCGGTGTAACATCAGAAACACTCGATCCGCTTTCGGAATATGTTTTTGAAAAAAGCCTGATGGAATTTTCCTCGGAGAGCCTTCAAAAAGCGATTTCCAATTTTTCGGGAGAAATAATGCAAATCCCACCACTCTTTTCTGCTCTCAAAGTACAAGGGAGACGCGCATCAGATAGAGTTCGACAGGGAGAGGATATTGAGCTTGCCCCTCGACAGGTAATGGTGTTTGAGACGCGCCTCCTAGAGAGCGGAGTTCTTTCGGAAGGAGTATTTTCAGGACTTCCCTTTGCGGAGGTTTTTTTGCGCGTTGGCTCTGGATTTTATGTGCGGAGTTTTGCGCGAGATCTTGGGGAAAAACTCGGAACCTCTGCGCTTTGTATGGAGCTTTGCCGAGAATCGGTAGGAAACTTTCTATTAGCAGATGCGCATTTTCCAGAAGAAGTTTGTATGGAAAATCTTCTCCCCATTACTTCCCATTTTTTTACAATGCCATCCATTGCTCTTTCGCAAGAACAGGCAGAACGGTTTTTCTTGGGAAATGCTGTTTCTTTTTCATCTGAGATGAGGCATCCAGAATGCACTGTTTTTCTTGAAAAAAATTGGATTGGGTTTGGAAGTTTGGAGCAGGGAATTTTGCAACCAACACGAGTGGTGAAAATTGGGGCATAGTGCAATTGAATCCGGCTTACGAATCTTTATTCGGGAGAGACGATGCGCAATTTTGGAAAATATGTTTTGTATCGATTTGTATCACGAGTGAGAAGTGTCATATTCGCAAGAGTCGCATGTGCGCCGATGTAAAAACCCGGAAGAGGAGACTGCTTATTGCCACCTCTTTTTTTGTATTCTAAAAAACATTTTCCAGCGAGGAATCCGGCTTCGTATGGCAAATGGTCGCGTCGGAAAAATTTTGGAGAAAGTGCTTCATCAACTTCTTCAATTTGACGAAATCTCATAGAGACTTCTGAGTAAATAATGGGGTTAATTACCAAAATGCAGTTTTCTCCGTATTGTTCAAGCATTCTGGATGACCGCTCACTTCACGTTGGGTCATTCGTAATTACATCAATAAGAATATTGCTGTCTACCAAAACTTCCATCAGGACATTATAAAATTCATGATTTCTTCCGTGCTCAGCCCCCGATGTTCCAGTGCTCTTCAGCTTACTGATGATCGCTTTTCCACATGAAGAATTCGCATCGGCTTTTCTCATTTCGAGGGTGTTGTTCTTTTTCTCAAAAATGACTTCCGTTAAAAATTACAAAAAATCTCCTTTTATCTTAGGCTACAGTAATACATTAAAAGAGCCCCAATTGCTCTGGTGGTGGTTCTGCTTGTCCAAATATTTTTTCTGCGCGTGTGATGAGTCTGCGTGAGCTTATGTTCTCCAAAAACTTCGGAAGGCTTTTTGGCATGGTGATTGAAATTCTTCCTGCTTCTTCTTGAAAATCTAGGATTTCCAAATCTCGATGGAGAACGGTCATTTTTTTGCTCAGTACTGCAGATTCTCGGTGTTCCTGCAAAAGGAGTCCATTTTTTCCGCCAATTTCTTCAGCATGTTCAAGTGCATTTTCCACGGTTTTGTATTCCGCCAAAATCTTTTGCGCCCCCACTGGTCCAATACCTGGAACTCCGACAATTCGGTCGCTACTGTCTCCGGCAAGGGCTTTATAATCTGGCACTTGATGCGGATACACACCCATCTTTTCCCTCACGGCTTCGGTATCCATTTTTTTTGGCAATTTGCCTCCGTTTTGTGGATAGAGTAAGGAAACATTTTCTCCAACAATTTGGAATAAATCCTGATCGCCCGAGAGAATAACTATTTCTGTTTCTGCCTTGTTTCGAAAGTGTTCCGCAACGGTCGCAATAACATCATCTGCTTCAAATCCTTCTTTGCTCAAAACGGGAAGCTCCATACCTTCCGTAAAAAACGAAAAGATAAAGGGGAGCTGAGTCGAAAGATCTTCTGGCATGTCGGGGCGTCCTGCTTTGTAGCCTTCCATTTCTTCATGCCGAAATGTTGGTCCACGCAAATCGCGCGCCGCAAAAAGATAAGTCGGCTTCTCGCTTTCGAGTAGGGAAAAAACCGTAGAAACCACGCCATAGACTGCATTGCTTGGGGCTCCATCTTTCATGGTGAAGTGTTTTGGAACGGCGTGAAAGGAACGGAAAAAGAGATTGGAAATATCAATAAGCACAACTTTTTCCATTACGAAGGGGTGAGAGAGGATACGAAATGGCGCCCCGAGCAGGAATTGAACCTGCGGCCGTCAGCTTAGAAGGCTGCTGCTCTATCCACTGAGCTACCGGGGCACGGGGCAAAGTGTGTCATTTTTTTTTGTTTGTCGCAATTTCTGTCACAATAGTTTTTGATGAAAATTCTTGGTATTGATCCCGGCTTGGCAACTATTGGGTTTGCACTTCTCGAAGAAAACAAGATTCTTGATTATGGTGTTTTTAAAACAGAGTCAGGACATCCACTCGCAGATCGACTCGTGCAGATTGGTGATGATATTCGAACGCTTCTTGCAGAGTTTCGTCCAGATTGTGCTTTTATAGAAAAACTCTTTTTTGTGCAGAACGTCACAAATGGAATGGCAGTGGCACATAGTCGTGGTGTACTCCTCGAAGCATTGGCAAGAGAAGGAATTCCTACGGATGAAATTTCTCCCAAAGATGTAAAAATTGCTGTGTGCGGATATGGAAATGCCGATAAAAAACAGGTGCAACATGCGATTGCTCGTATCTTTCGCCTTTCTGAGCTTCCTCGTCCAGATGACGCGGCAGACGCTATTGCTATTGCGTATGCGGGATACTTTTTGCAGAAGAAGATCTTACGTTAAATTGCGAAAATGCTATTTTAAAAGTTGTCTCTAGAGCACTTGTTTGACAGGTTTTTTTGCTCTACACTGCCCCTGTTTTTTCTTTTTTTCTGTTATGGAACGAACTCTTGTCCTTATAAAACCAGATGCTATTCAACGCGGACTCATAGGAAATATTATGAATCGTTTTGAGCGAAAGGGTTTAAAACTTGTTGCCATGAAAATGCTTGCAGTAGGAGACGATATTCTCGAAGAGCATTATGCACATATTGCGGATAAGCCATTTTTTGTTGGTATGCGCAAATTCATGAAGAGTACACCTATTGTTGCTATGTGCTGGGAAGGAAAAGAGGGGATTGAAGTAGTTCGTTTGCTCTGTGGATCAACAAACTCAAGAAAAGCAGATGTTGGAACTATTCGTGGCGATCTTTCCATGAGTATTCAGTATAATATTGTTCATGCATCCGATTCTCCAGAGGCCGCCCGAGATGAACTCAATCGATTTTTTAAACCCGAAGAATTCTTTTTGTATCAGAAAGACGAGTATCTTCATCTTTATACGGAGGACGAAAAAGGAGTATAGTACTCATTCTGAGGGAGGAAGAAGGGGGTCTTGATAAATTCCCTTCTTTCTTGTAAAATAGAAAGAAATAAAAACAAAAAATATGAAAAAATCGCTTATCTCCTTTTTTTTAGCAGGAATTTTTCTTTCCGGTGTTGGCTTTTTCGTTTCTTCCTTTGACGGAGAAAAGGCTGAGATACGGGGAGATATTTTACAAAAGAATGTTGTGGAGAAAGAAAATTCTGAAAAAAATATGAGCGAATGGAAAATTTCTCTCGGAGCAGAAAATAGACAGAGCGATAAGTATTTGTATGCCGTTAATACTTATACTCCAGATCTGCATCCACAATGTAATGAAGATAGTGATACGAATCCAAAAATAGAGACTTTTACTGTTGCAATAGAAGAATCCTCTGGGATAGGGATTCTTGCAAAAGTGAGTGATACCGATAATGAGAGGCTCCATTGGGAAATCGATTTTGGAGACTCAGCTTCTAAGTCTGGTGATGTTACTGTTGGAAGAAAAATCCAGCCAGTCATTTTGGAAGATCAGTTTTGGGGATGTACGGACTGTTCAGGACGTACCCTTGATGCATGTGATATTGATTCCTTCTTGGACAATAATGGCGGTGATCATTGTTATAGTATCCAAGATCCTGTTGGAATTGAGAAGTGTACTTCTGATGAAACAAGAGAGATTATTAGTGTTGATATAACACAAGGTGTTAATGGTGCGGTGGGTAGCTGTGAAGCAGATCCTCGGGTTCCAGGGACGGATGAATTTAAATATACGATCATGTGTAATACACCGAAGGAATTGTCTGCTACTCATACCTATCAAAAATCGGGAACATATATTGTTACGCTTACGGTAACAGATTTAGAAAAGAATAAGACTATCAAAACGAAGAGTGTGACAATTGGCGGCGATGATGATGGCGGAGACGATGATGGAGTCCCCCTCGCTGTTTCTCCTACAATTCAATCCGTTGCCGTAGGTGAAACACCACAACAACTCAATATTTCTGGAGGAGCTGGAGTAGAGAATTACGTGTATGTTATTGATGATGCTGGGGGAACGGGTATTGGTCGAAACGCTTGTACTGACGGAACGAATACATGTTCTTTTACAAAAGCAACTACCGAAGGCGAATTCACAATGACTGTTTCTGATGGAGGTGAATCGATTGGTGTGACTATTGAAGTTACTGCGGATTCAGATGGTGGCACAGCATGTCACCTTTGGGAAAACGAGAGTGATATTAAAACTGGTGATATTCCCGATTCTTTTGCTTCTCCTCTTGATCACGACAAAAAAAATACCGTTACTGTGGATTGTCAAGAAACAAGTGCGAAAGGATCTTCGGGAAATGATCCCAACAAAAGCACACATATTGTTTGGGAAACGGCATGGATATCAAAAGGAGGAAGTGATTGGACAAAAAGCATTACACTCACCGGAGATAAGAGCCTTGACTCTGAAAATGGAAAAAAATGGTTTGTTGGTACTGCCAATTTTTCAGAAACCTTTACAAAGGAAGAGCTTGAAGAAATTCAATATATCGCTGTCTATCAATGTGATTACAATGCTACTGATGAAAAATGGGAGGGGAGTGGTAATGGGACAAGAGCCTGCGGATGCACAAATGATGAGTGTGCAAACAGTGGATTGTGGACACTCCAAGCATTTCAAAAAGGGGCAAGAGATGAATCAGGAGATCCTGCGATAACTATTACGGCAGATCCGACTTCTTTAAATAATTCTGGGAATACAGTGCTCAAATGGAATACAGAAAATATTGGTGCTGATTGGACATGCACAGCATCTGGAGGGGCATGGAGTGGCAAAAAAGATCCCCTCGGAGATACGACAGGAGAAAGCGTAGCGGTGAGCGAAACCACTACTTTTACCTTGACTTGTGTCCCTCCAGAAGGAACACAGGGGGTTACCGGAACTCTTCGTGTTGAGGTTTTAACAGGAGCAGATTCCCTTTTTTCTGAGTGGGGTGTTTCTACAGATCAGCCGTTTGTTGGGGACATGAACGGTGATGGTATTCCTGAAGTTGGAGTAAAACGTGGTTCTCAATGGTTTTTTGACTTCAACAATAATGGACTTTGGGATGATTGTTCATTGGATGGATGTATTTCAAATTTCGGAACCGTTGCAGATAAACCAATTATTGGAGATTGGAACGGAGACGGAACCGATGAAATTGGAGTTTTGCGAGATAAGCAATGGCTTCTAGATATGAATGGAAATGGGGAGTGGAACGGATGTATAACAGACAAGTGTGTAATTGATTGGGGAGTAGAATATGACGCGGTTGCGGTTGGCGACACAAATGGAGATAACATTGATGAAGTTGGAATAAAACGACGGAATAGTGAAAATACAAATGACGTATGGCGTTTTGATACGAATAATAATGGAGAATGGGACGGGTGCAGTGTTGATACGTGTTTTTCAGATTGGGGGATTCCTTTTGATACAGTATTTTTGGGGGATTGGAACGGAAACGGTTCTGACGCTATGGGGTTGAGACAAGGATCAAAATGGTTTTTGGATTTCAACAATAATGGACGCTGGGATGGATGTGAAACCGATAAATGTTATGAAGAATGGGGACTATCAAGCGATACTCCTCTCGTAGGAGATTGGAACGAAGATGGAGCTGACGAAATTGGTGCATGGCAAAATGGACAATGGCTCTTTGATCTCAACGGGAATGGAACTTGGGATGGTGCCCCTGTTCTTACTGCCCTTCCATTGTCTCAAAACATTTCTGTTGGACAAACACCTCAATTAGTAAAAGCAAAAAGTACTTCTTCTCATCTTACTTATCAGTTTTCCTTAGATAGTGGAGGAACGGGGTTGGAGCTTGCGAGTTCTTGTCCACAATCGGGGAATTCTGTTGCAAGTGATACCTGTGCTTTTTCTGGTTCGCCAACAGCAACAGGAACAGCAGTGCTTACCATAAAAGCAGTTCGGAGCGATGGTACAGTGGAGGGATTCACAGCAGCGCGTCTTTTGGTTACTTCTTCTCAGTGCTCGGTTGATACTGATTGTTCTACTGGACAGGTGTGTCAAAATGGAGAATGCACACATTCTGTTTCTGCAACAGGAACAGAAATTCAATTCCTCGGCTTTCGGAGTCAAAATTCCTACGATCCTCCTCCCTCCGACCCTTCAGGTCGAAAGTTGTGTGGATCTCAGAACGATAGCGCTCAGATTGCTTTTGAATGGGAGCACAAAAGTGGAGTTCTTCCTCAAAAATATCACTATCGTATTTTAAATGCTGTTGGTGATTTTCTTGGTTTTGAAATAGATGTTCCCGAAACATATATTGCCGTTGATGCTCCGCAGGAGAGTGGAAAATATCAAGCAGAAATTACTCCATTCGATTCGGGAAATATCGCTATTGGAGATGCAGTGCGTTGTGGTTTTGAACAGGTTTCTTCCATTTCTCCTTCTTGTGGCTCCGCCAATGGAGGAAATTTTCCCAACTCTCCTACAGATAATCTCTGTTCAGCAGGAGCACTCTCTTGGATAGATCAGAGCGCTACTGATGGAACATATAATTGGCAATGCGTTGGAACAAGTACCACTGTTTCTTGCGAGGCAACTAAGCTCACACTTCCACCGGTCGATCCTCCAAAAACCTGTTCTTCTGGGAATAGTGAACTGAAAACTATTGATTTTACCGGAAGTGCCCTCAGTCAATGGAAACATGAAATAAGCTATTGCGATTGTGACCTTAGTGATGTTCAAATTTCTACTGCTCGTGTTGCTGGATCAGGACAAACTCCTCCCTCAGTAACACTCAAACAGAATATTAATTTTAATTCCATTGCCGAAGGACAATGTGATCGAAAAGAAGCCTTCAGTGGAACATCTGCAACCGGAGGCGCATACACTACTTACCTCAGCTATTGTAAAGCTGGAGGAAAACTCCAAATTAAACACGATGTTCCTGCGGCATCAAACACTGATCCGCAATTGCACGGAACGGCGGAAATGACATGTGAGAGCTCTCCCACTGGAACTTGTGGCTCCGCCAATGGAGGAAATTTTCCCAACTCTCCTACAGATAATCTCTGTTCAGCAGGAGCACTCTCTTGGATAGATCAGAGCGCTACTGATGGAACATATAATTGGCAATGCGTTGGAACAAGTACCACTGTTTCTTGCGAGGCAACTAAGCTCACACTTCCACCGGTCGATCCTCCAAAAACCTGTTCTTCTGGGAATAGTGAACTGAAAACTATTGATTTTACCGGAAGTGCCCTCAGCCAATGGAAACATGAAATAAGCTATTGCGATTGTGACCTTAGTGATGTTCAAATTTCTACTGCTCGTGTTGCTGGATCAGGACAAACTCCTCCCTCAGTAACACTCAAACAGAATATTAATTTTAATTCCATTGCCGAAGGACAATGTGATCGAAAAGAAGCCTTCAGTGGAACATTTGCAACCGGAGGCGCATACACTACTTACCTCAGCTATTGTAAAGTTGGAGGAAAACTCCAAATTAAACACGATGTTCCTGCGGCATCAAACACTAATCCGCAATTGCACGGAACGGCGGAAATGACATGTGGCGGTGGATCAGTTGTTTCTTTGTCTTTTGACGATGGATGGATATCTCACTATACAACAGCACTTCCTCTCCTTCAGGAAGCGGGATTTAAGGGGACATTTTATATTATTACCAATGCCATTTCTTCTCTTAGTAATTTAAACTTTGTAGAAAATGCCGATTTCTCTAATCTTAATTCCCAAACCGGTTTCTCCGGATGGGTTCCTCAACATTTTGGTTCTCTAACAGCAAATCTTTCTTCTGCTCCCGATCGATTGGGAGCAACAACAGGGTATTCGGCAAAAGTTGAAGTAGTAAATCCCTCTGGAAATACAAATAGATGGGCCGGCTTTGTTCCCCAGACAGGAGTCTTGCTCTCGGATTATGTTTCGCAGGATGGAGGGAATCTTGTTGCACCAGATTTTGATATCCGAGTCTGGTACAAGTCTACGGTTCCCGTAAAAATATACGCTCAATACGATAGTACAGATAACAGCAAGGATCATATTGAAGTTATTAAAAATCTTGATCCGACGACAGATTGGAGTATGGGTACTGCTTGGTTTCGGGCTTCAAGCGCAGACATTTCCGATAATAGTATGACCGTTAAAGTATTTGCGGGAATTGGCGATGCGGGAACGCTCTTTGTCGATGATATTTTTGTCACTCGATCAACATTCTATGTGAATCCTTCGCAGATTTTGGAGATACAAAATGCAGGACACGAGATTGGATCACACACCAAGACACATCCAGATCTTACCCTTATTTCAGATGCTAAAGCCAATGAGGAGATTACTGACTCTCGAAATGCACTTGTGAGTATTGGGGTTCCCCATCCAGATACATTTGCATATCCGTTTGGATCAAAAAATGATGGAGTAAAACAAAAAGTGCAGAGCGCTGGATATCTTTCCGCAAGAGGGGTAGATAGAGGGGAAAATCCTTCTCAAAAACCAATTGATCTCTATAATCTTCAGGTGCAACAGGTTGACCGAGAAACGTCTCTTGAACAGGTCAAAACTTGGATTGATAATGCTGCTACTTCAGGAAAATGGCTCATCCTCATGTTCCATGATATTAATGATGCTACACCTGCCTCTGGAACATGGGATTCAGCTACGGATTATCACTATTACGGATCTACCCCTTCTGCTCTTCGAGAAATTCTTCAGTACCTGAAGCAAAAAAATACCTCAGTAAAAACAATTCTCGAAATGACGCAGAATATTTCGGCTTCGTAATTTCTATTCTGCCTTAACGGTAATATTGATAGGAATTTCCTTACCCGCACCAAGCAAGATTTTCACCTCGTGTGATCCTGTTGTCTTGATGTGTCCGTTGGGGAATGAGATGAAGCGCTTGTCAATTTCAATCTTTTTCTGTTCTTTAATCGCTTCTGCAATGTCAGATTCCCCAATTCCTCCAAAGAGTTTTCCTCCAGAAGAGGTTTTTCCGGTAAGAGTAATTTCTGCGTTTTTAAGCTCTTCTGTAATTTTTTCAATATTCATGAGAACTTCTTCGTGCTTTCGAACACGATTTTTTCGAATCTCTTCCGCATGTCTTACATCTTTTATATTCGCAATGGCAGCAAATCCTTTGGGAATCAAAAAATTTCGTGCGTATCCTGCGGCAACCGAAACAATCTCTCCAGCATATCCGACATGACGAACGTCTTGAGTGAGAACAATGTTCATTCCTGAGAAAAAAAGGAAAACGATTTTTTTGATTTTTCCCAAAACCATGGGAAAAAATCTGATACACCCCTTCCTTCTGAAAACTGTCTTCCTTCACGAATATACCATGAGGAAATATTTCCGTACCGGTCGGTAATGGTCGGGAGCTTTTTTATCGTAACGTTTTTTATTTTTTTGTCAAAAATCCAGACATATTCTGGAGTATAAAGAAAGATGGCGGGAACCTCATCAATAATGATGTCTCGAAGGCGCAGAAGACTGTTTCGTCTTTTTTCAATATCGTGTGTTGTACGAATTTCTTCAAGGAGAATACTTGCTTCTAAATTTTTCCAATTAGAATAATTGAAGCCATTTTCTCCAACCTGAGAGAGGTGAAAATAGGGATATGCGTCAAGATTATAGCCAAGATGCTGTGGGAGAAGGAGAAGCTCGTATGTTTTTGATCGAATCTTTTCTCGAAACGAATCGGGGCTTTCGGGAGAAAGGACAACTTCTACCCCAATTTTTTCTGATTCATCTCGAACAATCTCTGCAATTTCCTTCAGGTAATCAAAAGATTCTAAATATGAGAGCTCTAAACGAATATGCCCTCCTTTGTCATTGGTGCGAAATAGCGTGCTCTTTTCTGGTTCTTCTAGAGAAGACGAGGTATCTGTAGTGTCTGAAGGTGTTTCTTCCACAGTCTCTTCTGGCACCGCTGTTTCTTCCGACGCCCCCTCTTGCTCCACTTGATCTCCTTCAGAGACAATAGGATCGGTTGGAATGACTTTTTCGCGTATCAATTCGCGTTTCTTCGTGTCTGGTTCAAAAATAATCGAAACTACTTCTGTGTCTATTACTTTTTTATTAACATCAAAGAAGTGAATTTCGTATTTATTTTCACCCTCTTTGAGTGTTCCAATTTCTGCATCTGCTCGATACGAAAATCGTCCGCTTGCAGTATTAAAAAGGCGAAGGTCATACCCATTTACTGCTACAGATGCCGTTCCCTTTGGAAAAGAGCCGACGATATAGAACGCTGATTCTCCGGTGATGGCAGATTGTGTTGAAAATGGTTCGTAAATGTATTTTGTTGGGGTAAGGAATGGATTTTCCAAACTCTCTTGACCCATTTCATTTGAGCTTTCTTGAGTTGTAACTACTCCTTGCTGAGGAGTCTCCTCTTCTTCGGGTTGTTCTGTGTTGTTGTTTTCACTGACCTCTGCTGCAACCTCCGATGGTACTCGTTCTTGAGGGAAGAAATAGCCAGCAGATCGCATAAGTTCATCAGCTCTATTTTTCGATAGATTTACAATGTCATTTTGCGGCCATAGTTCTACAAGAGGTGTGTCTTGACGTGTCCCTTGAAATTGTTGAGCGATTTGATCTGTGTCGATTGCTGCACGGATCGCTTGACGAATTGTTTTTGTTGTAAGAGTTTCGTTTTGCAAATTGAAAAAGATGGCAATATATTGGGGGCTGTAGAAAGGGATACTTTCCATTCGAGGGGTTGAGGGAATCGCCTGAGACTCACGAGTTTGAAGTGGACGAATGGCATCAAGTTCAGAGAGCTGGTCGAGGAGAGTATTGAGAGAGGGGTATGTACGAAGTACAACAGAGTCAATTGCTGGTCGACCGCGAAAAAAATTGGGAAAAGCAGTCAGTCGCACTTGTGTGAAATTTGGTTCCCAAACCGTTCCTTCAAACCGATATGGTCCGCATCCAATGGGATTTGATTGAAAACTGTCTTGCAAAAGCTCGTTGACAGGAATACCTGCCAGAAGGTGACGAGGAACAATTCCAACGGTAAAATTTGTAAAAAATGTTTTTCGTTTTTCTGGAACCGTAAATCGCACGGATCTTTCATCTATTTTTTCAATGGTAACATCTGAGAAGGCGCTTTTAAGAAAGGTATTCGGAAAATCTTTGTTTTGGATAACATCTCGAAATGTAAAGACGACATCATCCGCACTTACAGGATGTCCATCATGCCAAAAAATGTTTTCGTGAAGGGTAAACTCATAAGTAGTCTTGTCGGGAGAAAGAGTATGTGTTCCGAGATAATCTTCTATTTCTTCGGTTTCGGGGTTGTATCGCATGAGACCTGCAAATACAAGATGTGTAACATCTTGTTCAATATTTTTTGTGGCAAAAAGAGGACTAAAAAGAGGGGTATCGGGGAAGGCTCCTACCATTCCTTCTGTTATTTCTCCTCCTGGTGCAGGAAGAATATCTGTATTGGTTCGATAAAATCCGTAAAAAATTGCTCCAAATGAAAGAAGGGCAATAATCAATAAACCCAAAAAAAGAGAGACCCCTGTTTTTTTCGAGAAAAGGGAAGGAATAGTCATTGAGAAAGAGAGAGAGGGAATCTCTTTAGAGATCTGAGAAAATGTGAATTAGAAGAACATTGAGACAGAAGGCAAATCCTAAAACAACTGTAAGACGATGAAGGAGCTTTTCTGCACCACGACGTTCTGCCTGAAAACTTCCTCCACCCCCTCCAGCAAGGGAGCCAAGACCTGTTCCACGGTTTTGTACGAGAATAACGAGTGATAAGAGCATGGAGAGTGCGACCTGTAGACCAACAAGAAAAGAGCCCATATCTTCAGAAGGAAAGAAAACGCCCACATTATCCGAAAAGGAAATAAAAAACGCAAGTACTCCTCTTTCTTTCTTTGCATTTTTCTTGAAAATAAATATATATTATGCAACAATATCAAGACCATTTTCTTATCCTTCTATTTGTGGACGAAACTCCTCTCTATCCGCAAGAAATTTGGAAAAAAATACCCAATAAAGATCGGAGTGATGTCGCTCCATCTTCTCAATCTGAGTTTTTGTCTGAATTACATAGAGAGCAGAATCCTCATCCTCTCGTGCTTCATATTCCAGAAAAAACAGTTGTGCGCTATCGTCTCTCTCGAAAATTAGATAGTACGGTTTTTCTTGAAAACCATGAAAAAGAGAGGAGTGAGCCTTTCGAATCGAAAGACATTGTTTCTGAGTTTCACATTCCTCAAAACGAGCGTGCAGAAAATCCATTGCATCATCAAAAATCCACCACCTCTCCTTTTCAGGAAAATGCTTCTTCTCTTCAAAAGAGTTCCCATGTCCCTGTTTCTCTTTCTCAAAAACTTACCGCGCAATCTTCTTTCTCCTCTCCACTTTCACTCTCTTGTCAGGAAGTAAAATGTGTTTACGGAAAAATATCTAAAAAAGAAGATATTCCTGCCACTCCTTCTGAACGAAAGGAAACAGTAACAGCCTCTCCAGAAGCCGTTTCGCTTCCCGAAGAAGTTTCTCCTCCTTTGCGGAGTATTCCTCATCAAGCTATTCCTTACGTGTTACAGAAGGAAAAAGAAGATATTCCTGCCACTCCTTCTGAACGAAAGGAAACAGTAATAGCCTCTCCAGAAGCCGTTTCGCTTCCCGAAGAAGTTTCTCCTCCTTTGCGGAGTATTCCTCATCAAGCTATTCCTTACGCATTACGAAAGGAAAATGCGCGTCTCACCTCTTCTGTTACTAATATTTCGTCTTCTTCACTTCAAAGTGTTCCCGAAGGAAGAGTAACACCGTCCATTATTCTTCTTGCTCGAGAAAAGGTGTCTGCTCTGGGGACTCGCACCGCTAATTCTGCTTCTATTCCCTCTCATCAAGCTTCAAAAGCATCTCCTTTTTTTCATGGCGCTCCTCAGCAAATTTCTACTACAGAAAAAATTGTTTCTGTAGTAGAGACAAAAATTTCGACATCTTCTCCTCTCTCTGATTCGGAAAAAAGAAAGGCTGTTCTCAAAAAATCCGATTCAACCTCTCTTCTTTTGGAGGCACCCGTCTTAACAAATGACAAGAAAGTATCAGAGTCTATCTCCTTGTCTTCGCAGAAAAAAATCCATTCCACCTCTTCCCAAAAATCGGTCGAAGTATCACCGCACCAAATTTCAATTGTTGCATCTCGATTGCGATCTCCCATTGTTTCTGATCACAAAAAGAAGAAGAGTCGTTCCACTTCGTCTGCTGGATTTTTACGAGAACTGGTGCGTTTTTCTGTAACGAGTGCTGTTATTTTTCTCCTCTCGTTTGGCGCAATGAACTATCCTGCGCTTCAGCAGCTCATTTCTGCACGTCTCGATCCGCGTTCCATGGTGGAAAAGCAAATCGCTCTTCAGAATGTTGTCCAAAAGAATATCCTCCCTGTCCCCACTCTTCCTGTTGCTGGATTCCAACGCGAAAATCGAAAGAGCTTTCCGCCTCTTAATATTGCTGTAGGACCACTTGAAAATCGAATTGTTATTCCAAAAATTGGAAAAAATATTCCCATTGTTGAAGTGGGACCAGAATCTCTTATTGATGGTGACTGGAAACAACTTGAAAAAGATATTCAAGAAGGACTTCGGGATGGAGTGGTGCATTATCCAGGAACTGCTAATCCAGGACAACTGGGAAATGTTTTTATTACTGGTCATAGTTCCTACTACCCATGGGATTCTGGGAAATTTAAGGATGTCTTTGCACTTTTGCACGATCTTGATGCAGGAGATGAATTCACCATATTTTGGAATCAGGATGTATATCACTATCGCATTTACGAACGAAAAGTGGTGACTCCACAAGAAACAGAAGTACTTCATCAGCCTTCCGATAAGCGAATTGCTACTCTTATGACATGTACTCCCGTTGGAACTGCAAAAAATCGACTCGTTCTTGTGGCAGAAGAGATCTAAAATAAAGGGTAATATTTCAGAAATGATATTGCACACTCTTTTTCCGAAGAGTATAAGGCTATAAAATTTCTTAAATTCCCCAAAAATGAAAAAGCAAGTGGATTATGTTCTTCAGAACTGGAGATCTGGAATAACAGTTGCACTTGTAAATATTCCTCTCTCCATGGCGCTTGCTATTGCGAGTGGAGCGACTCCCACTCAGGGGATTATTACCGCCTTTTGGGCAGGACTTGTTGCTTCTTTTTTTGGGGGGAGTCATTACAACATTGTTGGTCCTACTGGTGCTCTTTCGGGGTTTCTTTTTGGGTTTGCTGTTTTCTATGGTTGGAATGCACTTCCGCTTCTCGCACTTTTTTCGGGAATACTTATGCTTTTTGCATTCTTTTTTCGTCTTGATCGATATATCATCTTTATTCCGAGAAGCGTTGTCTATGGTTTTACCCTTGGTATTGCCATTATTCTTATTCTTGGTCAGGTTGATAACGCCTTGGGAATATATACTGTTGAAAAAGGAGAAAGTGTTCTCGAAAATACTTTTATAATTCTTCAGCATATTTCAGAAGTACAACTCCCGATTGTTCTTCTTTTTCTTTTTAGCATGGGATTTTTATTGATATGGAGGAAGAAAATCAAAAAATTTCCGGGAGCAATTGTTCTTGCACTTCTTGGTGTTATTGCTTCTTGGATAACAAAGGATTCTTCTTTTTTTGGAATACATTTGTCTACCATCGGTGATAAATATCCAAATATTCAGGCACAAATAGGAAATTTTTTCTGGTGGAAAGGTGTTTCTTGGGATATTTTTGAGGAAAAAAGTCTTTGGGTAGCGTCTCTTGCTGTTGCATTGGTTGCTATTCTCGAAACGCTTCTCTCGGGACAAATCGCAGATAATATGACTCATACAAAATTCAATCGTCCAAAAGAAGTCTTTGGTCTTGCTCTGGCGAATATTTTTTCTGGAATTTTTGGTGGTATTCCGGCAACTGCCGCGCTTGCGAGAACATCGCTTAATATTCAAAGCGGAGCATCTCATAGGGCATCGGGGATGCTTAATTGTATTTTCCTTATGGCAATTACGCTTATTCTTTTTTCTTTTTTTCGACTGATCCCCCTTGTGATCATCGCCTCCCTTCTTGTATTTGTCGCTATTTTTATGATAGAGAAAAAATATTTCCGAGATCTTTTTGAAAAGGAAAAATTCTCTTTTTCGCTTTCTCTTCTTGTCGCCATTATTACAGTTGTTGACGATCCGCTTATTGGTATTCTTGTTGGAACGGTTATTGCTCTTCTTGTTTTTGTGAGTAATGTTGCCAAAGGTGAAACAGAGGTGCTTCTTTGGAGAGATGGGAAGATGGTAGAATCTGTTCTTAAAAATGAATTTTTGAAGAAGGTGAATATTGAATCGGATCTCGTGGTGTACAAAATTTCCGGAACCCTTACCTATTTAAATATGCCAGCCCATTTAGAGGCTGTTCAAAAAATACGCGGAAATCAATATGTTATCGTGTCTCTTCGACATGCATTTTATGTTGATACAGATGGTATTTCGTATCTTGAAGAAATTATTGAAGCACTCAAAGAGGGGAATGATAAAGTGTTCCTTTCGGGAATCAATCCAGAGATTGAGAAAAAAATTCGAAAAGAAATGTTCTATCAAAAAAAAATAATAGAAAAGAAAATATTTTCAAGAACGTCAGAGGCAATACAAACGATATTTCAAAAATAGCACTGCTCTCGCGAAAGGCGAGAATCGTCTGTAGATGCATTGCTCTTCGGTATCCCCTTTATGAGTAATCGTAAAAGACAGCTTTTTATATTGGATTCCAGAATTGATCTATGGCGGCAGAATCTCAGGCAGGGGTCCGAAAAAATTGGCTATGCCACTATCTCTTTTATTGGGATCGGCTTTTTCCCATGCTTGTGTGGACTCATGATATTTTGAAAGAGATTTTGACACTCTCCTGTTCTTTTTACTTTATTCCAAAGTGCCCCACTTCCTTCAATAGCCTTGAGAAGACTACGGAGAACAACCCAGTAGAGAAGGAATCGATAGACAATTCTCTGAAGTGGCAAAAAGAGGATAAGCTTCCAGCTTGATTTTTTTTCAGGAAGGAATCCTGCAAGGGCGTAGAGAAGATCAAATGCAGTAAAGGTGATGTATCCCCAAAATACAATATCTCCACCTCCAAAGATGAATGACAAAATGGCAACAAGATCAATAACAAGCGAGATTAGTGGAGTAAGAATGCTATACATAAGCGTATTTGGAAGAATGATCCATCCGAGCGCAGGAAGGCGAATGGAAAAAATCCAACTTTTGTACTTCCAGAAACACTGAATCGTTCCAAATATCCATCGAAATCGTTGTTTGAGAAAATCTCCAAGAGAAGGCGGGGTTTCTGTATAGCAAATTGCTTCCTCATCATAGAGGATTCGTTTTCCTTTTGTGAGGATGGCGAGCGTAAGATCCTGATCTTCTACGAGTGTATCGTGGTGATATCCCCCCATGGCAACAACATCTTTTTTCCGCCATGCCCCAATAGGACCCGGAATAACTGAAATGGCGTTTGCAAAAGAAAATGCAGTTTTTTCGATATTCTGCCCAAGAACATACTCAATACTTTGAAATTTTGCGAGAAGACGACCCTGATTTGCTACACATACTTTTCCGGCAACACCACTGACGCGAGGATCAAAAAAGTGACGTGCGAGTTTAGTGATGGTGTCTGGCATAAAAATAGTGTCTCCATCCATGGAAATGATGACATCATATTTTGCAAATGAAACACCAAGGTTGAGTGCGCTTGCTTTTCCACCATTTTCTTTTGTGACCAGACGAACTTGGGGATGATTTTTTTCTTTTTCGGCAACAATGGTAGATGTATTGTCCGTCGATCCATCATCTATAACAATAATTTCATAGAGGTGATAATCGCTTGTGAGGATACTTTCAATGGTCGCAGCGATATTTTCTTCTTCGTTATATGCAGGAATAAGAACGCTTACTCCTCCTGAATATGATTCTTTGAGCACACGTCTTCTGATTTTTGCGGCAAGAAAAAACCCAAGGACAAACAGCATTCGTGAAAATGTGAGGAAAATAGCCCCCAAAAAGAGAAGCTCCACACCAGATCCGATTTTTTCATAAACCCAGAGGCAGAAAACTTCAACGGAAATCTGAACATTATCTAAAAAATTGAGAAATGGTGATCCCATTGTTTGATGTCGAACTCTCGCAAGAGGAATATGAGTTTGCTCTTGAATCTTTTTTGATATTTTTTCTCCCACCATGCCAAATTCGGGATCTTCGTCGGAGAGCTTCATTACTTTTTTCTGCCAATCTTTCAGCGCATCCTGTGTCTTTTGGTCAAATTCTCCTGTAACGAAGATGTCAAGATACCCTTCTCCTTTGAGAAATTCTTGAAGAAGAGAAACCTCTCCGTTAGTGTTTTCGTCTGTGCTTGCACCATGAAAATTATGTTCGAGAATCTTTCCGTATTTATCCTCCCACTTCCAAAGCGCCTCTTGTGTTGCTCCATCAAAAATTCCAGTTTTTTCAATATTAAAATCAAATGCCTGCAGAAAAGATTGAAGTTCTGTCACTTCCGAAGAAAACTCTGTATCGCTTGAGGCAGGGACAATAACATTTTGAATGTTGATATCCTGAGAAATTCCAAGAACATCTGAAACAGTAGTAAAAACGTATCCTTCCGACTTGAGTTTTTGAATAATGCTCCTAAGAACTAGCACGGTGTGCTTCGCTCCGTTTCCTTCTCCATCATGGAGTAAGGTGATGTGTCCTTTTCCGATTTTTTGGATAATATTTTGAGAAACATCTTCGGGAGATTTGGCAAGCCAGTCTCGGGAATCAATATCTGCTCCTACGGGAATAAAACCCATTTCAGTCGCCCATAAGACTGACGGATCACTTTTGATATAGGGATTGAGTGTTGGATCAACCCCAATTCCCAAGAGAAAAGGGGGACGATAGAGGAGTGTTTTTTCTCCGGTAAGATCTTCGATAATTTTTTCTGTCGTCAAAAGTTCCATTTTAAGGCGTTTTTCTGATTTGTGAACACTATGAGAATGGGTAAAGCTGTGATTTCCAATTTCATGTCCATCTGCATGAATCTGTCGAACAAGATCGGGGTATTTAATGGCGTTTTTTCCAAGGAGGAAAAAATTCGCCTGTATGTGTTCTTCTCGAAGAATATCGAGAATGATAGGAGTATATTTTGGATCTGGTCCATCGTCGAAACTAAGGGCAATCTTTTTCTCGTTTTTTGGAGATTCGTAATAGTAATCATAAAATCGTGCGGCATCTGCTGAAAAATCTCCAGGAGATATTCCTTCTGTTATCCCCACAAACAACATAATGGTGCTTGATATGAAGAAGATAGCAATAGCTCCAAGAGAGAGTCGAAACCATTTTTTTCGCCGCTTTTTTGGATCGTAGAAAATCAAAGGATGAAAGGTGAGGAGGGAAAAATTGCTTGTATCTCGAAGAGACACAAAAGTGATGGTAAAATAACAATTTTTTTATTTAAAAAGCAAATTTTAAAACATTATTAAAAATTATAAAGTTATTAATTTTTTTTTATTCAAAAACAAAAAATGTATTTTTATAAAAAATAAATAAACAAAAAAAAATGTATTTTCACCTCATTTTATTTTTAGGAAAGTATCAGTAAAGAATCAGCACCATTTTTCTGGTGAAAGTCTCTTCTTCTCTGTCATTTATTCTTCCGAAAAAAGTGTTTCTGGCTCACCTTCCGCTTCTTCGCTCGGAAGCTCTAAACTAGGAACAGTGAGAAGTGAGGAGCCGACAATTCCTTGAATATCTCCATAGAGTCCAGAAGTACTTATTACTACTCGCTCAATCTCTTTTTCTCGTTTTTTCCAGAGACGCTCTATAGATCGTCGTTCTGTTTCTAAATCTGCTTTCATGCCTACAAAAGCGGAGACAATATTTTCGATGCGTCCTCGAAATTCGTTTCCGGTTAAGTATTGGTAGAGAAATTCCATTTTTTCTCCTTTTCCGATAAGTGATTGTTGTGCCTTTTTTATTTCTGATAAATGGTATCGTAGGGTGCTTACTAAAGGGAGTGCATAAGGAAAGCCACACACCCATATACCATCCATCATCCCAAAGTTTTCAATTCCTTCAGGAAGAGTTTGTGAGACAAGAATGCACACATCCGCTTTTACCCGACCCCGATCATCTTTGAGTTTTGGAATCCAATCATTTCCCCAAGATTTTGTGCTCTTGCTTTCCCATAAAATGATTCCTGATTCCTGTCCTGTAGAGTTTCGAACGGTTTGCACGACATCTCCTCCACGAATACCAGTGGGAACATCTGCAATGGTATCGATAGGAAAGGCATTTTGGAGAATGTTTTTGAGATTTATTTCTTGTGCATCGCCCTGAACTTGCATAGATCCCTGTTCACTTTTCCTCTTGAGCTCTTCAATGGTTTTTCGCATTTGCTCCATTTGTGTGTCCTTTTCGAGTATTTTTTTCCCTATCTCCTCATGTGCGTTTTTTTGAGCAACCTCTACAATTCGTTTTCGTTCTTCGTCTATTTTTCGTTCCATTTCGAGTGTCATATTTTTTTCTCGCTCTTCTATTTCTCTCTTTTGTTTTCTCAGTTCTAATTCTTGGGCGCGCATAGTTTCTAGGGTTTTTTTGCGATCCTCATTTTCTCGTTTTAGGTCTTCCATCTCGGTGAGAAGTTTTTCGTTCGCCGCTTTTTGTGCCTTATCCCAGAGTTTTACTTTTTCTTCATGAAGTCGTTTTTCGTACGCTTGTTCTGCTTGTTTTTCGCGTTGTGTAAAGAGTTCTTCTCGTTTTTGGAATTCTATTTCCTGTTTTTTGAGTTCTTGTTCCAAATCCGCTTTGACGTGTTTGCGAATATCACTGGTAAGAGCATCGGTGAGCGGAATGCTTGTTCCGCAAGAAGGACAGGTAATACGGGTAGAATCGGTCATACAGGGTGAGAATTTCTTTGAAAGTGTATCAGAATCTTCTTCGCAGTACACGGTTTCAGTATTTTGGATGACACAAAAAAATCCCAGCATTTCTGCTGGGATTCCCCCCATTCCCATGATTTTGTGTGAGAAATTACGATTGCACTTCTGTTGACGATTCCTCTTCTTGGTCTTGCCATTTTCCGTGGCATCCACCATGTCCTCCACCACGTTTTCCGCGATGTCCAAATTCAGGTCCTCTTCCGTCTTCAGTGTGTGCCTGAATTTCTTTCACGATTTCAGGGTCATCAGACGTAATGGTGATTTTAATACCATTTTCAATGTTTTCCTGTGTTCTTGCGACATTGTCTCTTCGTGGTTCTTTTGATTCCTTCGACTGAAGCATAGTAACTGCTTCTTGATTGTCGGATGTCATAGTAATGACAACGCCATTTTCGATATTTTCGGTGGTTCGAGTAATGCTATCATGGAGTTCACGAATTTGCTCAAATTGTGCACGGTTGAAGTTCCCATTGTTTTCGTTTCCAACGAATGCACCTGAAGGAGAAGCGAGCGCAATAGTCATCATGAGTGCCCCGATGGCAATAGTTCCGCCGGCAGAGATAGTCTTGATGTTCATGTTTTATAGAAAAAAGAAAAGTGGATGACGTCGTCCACTCTTTAATACTAAGTATATTTTTTTTTCTTTCAGTTTTTTTTGTTTTTTTTCCAAGAATGGGAAAAAGGGGTAATTCACCGCACACTTTTCTTGAGGAGAAATTTATTTGCTACGTTTATAGTGGCGCGTTATGAATCCCGCGCTCTTACCGACTGAGCTGTCACTTCTAAAAAACCGAATACTCCTCTTTACATTCGGATTGGTAAAACAGGGCAGAGAGGATACAAAGGAATCTTTTGCTTTCGCTTTGCCGTTGATTTCAAGCGAAAGAGTTATATTGCAGAAAACAAAGGAGGGAAAAACTACACGGAAGAAGTTATTTTAGTAGAAAAGAAGAATCCCTTTTCAAGTGCCATTTCTGATTCTTTGGATTATAGAGAAAAGAAGGGGCTGGAATATCCCTATACAAAAGAGGAAGAAAAGATACAAGAATCTCAAATGATTTCGGTTTGAAAATGACTCGATATTTTTTCAATACAAAGGCAACCATTGAGCAATGCAAAAGCATTTCCGTTGTAAAAATGAAGCAATGGGGATTTTTCAATGAGAAAGAAGGTTTTCGGAGTGGTTCTTTTGCTTGGGGGGATGATCAAAATAAAACAAGCGTGGGATATTCTTTTGCTTTATCGGAAAAAGAACTTCGTCTTCAGTACAGTTTTACAAATGATCTTAATGATCCAAAAGCGAAACAGGACTACAAAATACGCCTCAGCACTACCCCATGCCGTTATGGTGGGGTTCGGCATTGGATGCACTGCCCGAAGTGTGAAAGAAGAGTGGGGAAACTTTATCTTGCGGGAAAGTATGTTTTCGCTTGTCGGCAGTGTTGGAACTTAACTTATGATATTTGCAACGCTTCAGGGTTTGAACGCATTTCAGGAAAATGCCTTTCTTATAATGAAATTGATGAAGGGTTTGCAGGTCTCAAAAGATGGTATTACAGAGGAAAAGAGACGAAAAAACACAAAAGACTTTTAAGGCATTCGGAAAAAGGAGATCGAGCTTTTTTTCTTTTCGGAATAAAATATTGTAAATAATGGCGGTTTCTTGTCCGTCTCAATTCAGCACGCCGCCAGCGAGTGTAAGCCCCTCTCAAATTCCAGAAAAACAAAATCAAAGCAAAAGCCAGAGAAGAAGAGCAAAGGGGCGTCACTTTATACAACTTATATTCGTGCAAAGTCTCCCTTATTCTTTCAGGATTTTTGAGAAATTTCTTTATTTGTGGGTTTTTCTTTATTTTCAGAAAAAAGACTTCTGCACAATATCAGTTGTGTAAAAGCGGGTTTTACAGAGTGATCAAGGATTGGGGGTGGAATTTTTTCTTTTCTCTCGCATGAAAGGAACAAAAAACCGCCCGTAACTGTACCGAGACAGTGCAGGGCGGTTTTTTTGTGGGACTTTCTGAAATGAATGAGGTTTTTTGAAGGAAAAAAAGAAAGATTTTCTCATTTTTTTTCTTTGTGTACAATTCTATGGAAAGGATTTCCCCATCACCATGAAAAATACGCTTTTTGCTTTGCTTCAAAGTGTTTTAAAAAAAGATGACCGATTTTTTGCAGAAGATCGTTTTCTCAAAAATCAAGTTATTGAGTATGCTCATAAATATGATGAGCATTTAATAAAATTACTTCTTTCAAATGAAGAAATAAAAGGTTTTTTCTTTAAAGAAATTGAAAAGGCTTTAATTTTTAATAAAGACCTTTTTGTAAAATTTGTTTCCAATAAAGAATTTTTACCAGATTCATATACGAGCTTTCGGAACAAAGTGGGCTTGGCGTGTGATGAAGAAAGCTACATAAAAGAAGTAAAGGATGTTTCACTTGTTTTTCCTTTCAAGGATTGTGTTCTTGAAGGAGGACAAACAAAAGAGGATCAATCACGACAAGAAGTTTTTCATAATCATATTCTTTCTCCTGATGAAATTTCGGTCCTTTTAAAACCAAAGGTTTTGACGAAATTCAAGAAATGGGACAAGGACGGAGCGCATGAGGATTTTGAAATAACAGAGAAGGACAATTGGATTATCAAAGGAAATAATTTGTTGGTTTTGCATAGTCTCAAGGAGCGTTTTGTGGGAAAGGTAAAACTTATTTATATTGATCCACCCTACAATACGGGAAATGATTCTTTCAAATACAATGACCGTTTTAATCATGCTTCATGGCTTGTGTTTATGAAGAATCGTTTGGAGGTGGCGAAAGAGCTTTTGAGAGAGGATGGAAGTATTTTTATTTCAATTGATGATAGCGAATTTGCTTATCTCAAAATTCTTTGTGACGAAATATTTGGACAAGAAAATTTTTTGGCAGATATTATTTGGAACTCCACTAAGTCTGTTACGAACACAGCTATTATTTCCGAAT
Source organism: Candidatus Peregrinibacteria bacterium (assembly GCA_016699755.1). Classification (NCBI taxonomy): domain Bacteria; phylum Candidatus Peregrinibacteriota; species Candidatus Peregrinibacteria bacterium. The sequence goes on from CP065009.1 coordinate 115,716, forward strand.
CTCATAATCACACACTCGTATTTTTCAAGAAAAAAGAATACTTTGTAAAAAATAGAACTGAATTTCGATTGTCTGAAGATGGCGAAGGATTTTCCAACCCTGATAATGATCCAAGGGGTCCATGGAAGGCAGACCCATTTCAGGTTGGTGGTTGGAGACCAAATCAGCAATATGAAGTTAAAAATCCAAATACTGGAGAAATATACAAGCCAAATGAGGGGTGTAGTTGGAAAAATGATTTTCAAAAATTTCAAGAATTAGAAAAAGATGGTCGCATTGTTTTTGGTACTACTGGAGAAGCAGGACCACAAAGAAAAAGATTTCTTTCGGAAGCACTTGAAAGAGGAAAAGTTTCTAAGACAATATGGGATGATGTCGGAACCACGACAGAAGGGACAGGGGAATTAAAAAAACTTGGATTAGGAGGACTTTTTACTTCTCCAAAACCAGAAAAACTTCTTCAAAGAATTATTGAGCTTTCAACCAAAGAAAATGATCTTGTTCTCGACTTCTTTTCTGGAAGCGGAACAACCCTTGCTGTCGCTCATAAAATGGGGAGACAATATATCGGGGTGGAACAAATGGATTATATAAAAGACCTTCCAGAAGCACGCCTTCGAAAGGTCATTGAAGGAGAACAAGGAGGAATTTCAAAAGCGGTTAATTGGCAAGGAGGAGGAAGTTTTATTTATGCAGAACTTTTTGAATGGAATGCGGAATATGCCAGAAAAATTCAAGAAACAAAGAACTCAAAAGAACTTTTGAAACTTTGGGAAGAAATGAAGGAAAAACGGCTTTCTTTTTTGAGTGGATATTTAGAAGTGAAAAAGTTCAATGAAAATATGAAGCATTTTGAAGAATTTTCATTAGAGGAGCAAAAGGCACTTCTTATGGAATCTCTTAATCATAATTTTCTCTATATCCCTATTTCAGAAATAGAAGATTCGGAGTATCAGATTTCAGAAGAGGACAAGAAAAAGAACTCTCAATTTTATCAAAAATAAAAATGCTTTTTGAGCAATTTGACGGCACTTTGGCAACTCTTGGAAAGAACTTTTTTAAAGAAAAAGTTCCTGAATACATTGTCAAAAATTTGAATTCAAAGTTTGAGCTTCGAGAATATCAAAAAGAAGCGATTGGAAGACTCTCTTTTTATCTCAATGATTATCCAGAAAAGACTGAACCGACCCACCTTCTCTTTAATATGGCTACGGGAAGCGGAAAAACGCTTATAATGGCATCATCTCTTCTTTTTTTATATGAACAAGGGTATCGGAACTTTATTTTTTTTGTGAATAGCACGAACATTATTAAAAAGACACAAGATAACTTTCTCAATTCCCAAAGCTCTAAATACCTCTTCTCACAAAAGATTGAGCAGAGCGGAAAAGAAATTACCATTCGAGAAGTAGAAAATTTTGAAAGCGCAAATTCAGAAAACATTAATATTGTTTTTACGACTATTCAAGGGCTTCATCGCCAATTGAATGAACCACGAGAAAATGCCCTTACTTATGAAGACTTTGAAGAGCAAAAAATTGTTCTCATTTCAGATGAAGCACACCATATAAACGCCTTCACGAAAAAAGGAAAACTTCAAAAAACAGAAGAGGAAGAAAAAGCTTCATGGGAAGGAACCGTGCGGAGAATTTTTGAGGCAGACCCTCGCAATATCCTTTTAGAATTTACCGCAACTATTGACCTGAGAAACGACGAAATTTTAAAAAAATACGAAGATAAAATTCTCTTTCGCTATGATCTCAAGAAATTTCGAGAAGAGCTCTTTTCCAAAGAAATTGAGATTTTACAAGGGGACTTAGAACCCATTGACCGAGCTTTGCAAGCGGTCGTTTTGAGCCATTACCGAAGAAAAGTAGCAGAAAAAAATGGAATTTTTTGTAAGCCCGTTGTTTTGATGAAGGCAAAGGATATTAAGGCTTCAGAGTCTTTTGAAGAAGAATTTTCCGTAAAAATAAAAGCTCTCAAAATTTCTGATCTAAAAGCGATTCAAAGCAGAGACAATAGAACCATTCAAAAAGCCTTTGCATATTTTGAAGCCAATGATATTTCTTTGGAAAATCTTTTAAGTGAGATACAAGAAGAGTTCGGAAAAGAGCGGTGTGTTTCCGTAAATTCAAAAAATGAAAGTGAGGAAAAACAGCTTCTTGTCAATTCGCTTGAAGATCAAAACAACGAAATTCGAGTGGTCTTTGCCGTGGACAAGCTCAATGAAGGGTGGGATGTTCTCAATCTCTTTGATATTGTTCGACTCTATGAAACGCGAGACAGCGGAAAACAAATCGGAAAAACAACCATGGCAGAAGCGCAACTCATTGGACGCGGAGCAAGATATTTTCCTTTTCAGAGAAAAGGAACAGAAGAAGATCGATTTAAGAGAAAATTTGATGAAGACATAAGAGAGGAGCTTCGTATCCTTGAACAGCTTTATTATCACAGCAAGGATGATAGCAAATATATTTCTGAGCTCAATCGAGCACTTATTGAAATTGGGATAAAGTCAGAACGAGCAAAGGAATTTTATTTAAATATCAAAGAGGATTTTCAAAAGGGACCATTTTGGAACTCTGGCGTTATTTTTACCAATCAAAGAGTAGAAAATGGATCAAAAGACATTTCTTCTTTTGCAGATGCAAAAATCCCAAAAGACTTTGAATATACTCTGCGGACAGAAGGAATGAATGAAGAAGAAGTTTTTTCCAATAAATTGGAAATGAAAAAGGATATAGCAACACAAATAAAATCTTTTGATCTCTTGGATTTTGAAGAAAATCTTTTACGAAGTATTTTGGGAAAATACAGTTTTTTTTCTTATAAAAATCTCAAGAGCCGATATTTGGGAAACATAGGCTCTTTGAACGAATTTCTTTTTTCTGAAAAGTATTTGGGCGGTGTACGAATAAAAATCACGGGGAGAAGTGAAAAATTGTTAAATTTAACCATCCGAGAAAAGAAAAAAGCATTGCATCATGTTCTTCAAAAAATAGAATCTCATCTCAAAACAAATACACCAGAATATATTGGAACCAATCTTTTTCGAGCCAAACAAGTAAAAGATGTTTTTAAAGACAAAGTTTTGAGACTGGACGCCGAAAGTGAGCGAGCGCAATTTATGGAAAATTTTGATTTTCATGCTTGCGACTGGTACGCACAAACAGAGCTTCATGGAACAAGTGAAGAAGAGGCACTTTTACTCTTTATCCAGAGTTTTATTGATGAACTCAAAAAAAAATACGAAGGGGTGTATTTGGTCCGAAATGAGCGATTTTTCACTCTTTATACTTTTTCAGAAGGAAGAGCCTTTGAGCCTGATTTTATTCTTTTTTTAGAAGATAAAAGCCAAGAAAAAAAAGTTCAAGCGTATCAAATTTTCATTGAACCAAAAGGAAAGCATTTGATAAAAGAAGATCAGTGGAAAGAAGACTTTTTGAAAGAAATTGAAGAAAACTATGAGGTGGACTATAAAACTGAAACAAAAGATTTTAAACTAATAGGATTGCCATTTTTTAATAAAGAACAAGAAAAACATACTCATGAATTTGAAAATACTATAAGAGAACAGCTTTCTTTGTTTTAAGATAATGACTACAGCAAATTATGACAATGCAAAATCAAAGGCACTTGATCTTCTCAGGCTCTATGATATTCAAGAACCGATTGTTCCTGTTTTTGATATTGCGAAACAAGAAGGACTCAAAATTTCTTTTTTTACTCCAGAATCAGCAGAACTCAAAGAAATTTCGGGTATACTTCAAGAAGACACCAAAACAATATTTATCAATTCCAGTGACTCTCCTCAAAGACAAGTTTTTACCGTTGCTCATGAGCTGGGGCATTGGACAATGAAACACAAAAGAAAAGATGAAGTTCTCTATCGAATGAGTAGTATTATTACAAAAGACCCCCAAGAACAAGAAGCAAATTGCTTTGCCAGTCATCTCTTGGTCCCAAAGGAATTTTTAGAAAAAAAGATAAATGAATTTAGCCTTAATATAAATGATACTGCTATTCTGGCAAAGCTCTTTGGAGTCTCCGAAGAAATGATTCAATACCGTATAAAATCATTTTCCTATGAGTAAAGATAATTTCAAAAAAATATTGGAGAAGGTGATGGAATCAATTTCTCTTTCTGATGAGAAAAATATTACCTTGGGTTTGAATGATGAAAGAAAAAAAGTTGAGAAAGAAAAAACAATTATCGAAAGTTTAGAAAAAGAAAAACAAAAAAAAGAACAGGAAATAAGACACCAAGAAAGAAAGGATGTTCTCGATATGAGAAAAATATGGTCAATTTGGCTTTTACGCCTTATTTGGCTTATTGCTCTTTTTGATATGGGCATTGTTCTTGGGTATGGTTTCCAATATCTTACTTTTGACAATGAAAGTTTTGTAGCAATTATTATAGGGGAAAATCTCTTAAAAATTGCAGGATTGGCTTTTATAGTCGTCAAATTCTTATTTAATGGGAAAAGTACAAAGTAAGAATCTCAAATGATTTCGGTTAAAAAATGACTAACTTTCAAATAGAATTGGCAGAACCAGAAAAGCTCTTTCTTGTGTATTACTCTCTTTTTTATCACAAAAGAAAAGAATGGAATGAAAATCTCAAAGGAAAGTATATTTATTTTGATGGAATCGTGAGAGGATGTATTGCAAGTGATGAAATCAAAAAATATTTGGAAGAGTTATATGAAGAAGAAATTTTGACTTCCTTTTATGTTTGGGATTACAAAATAGAAAAGAAGGAAGATGTTGATAAACTTTTTTTTATAGGTAAAAAAAAGCCAAAAGGGCTTTTAGAAGACATAGGCTTTCTCAAAATATTTCCTGATATAGGTGGATATGGCGATTTTAAGCATTATGATTTATATGCGGAAATAAATGAAGAAAAAGCAGAACAATATATTTCTGAATATCTTGAGAAGTGGAAAAAAAATGATCTTTATTTCACGGAATTCAATATTTTACGAAAAGAAAAGCAAATTGAGATGGTCGTCCAAGATATTTTTTCCATTATCAAAAATCATTCTCATACAAACTTCCTGATTCATTCAACGAGGATGAGCATAGGGGATGAAATGGATTTTGTTGCGACTGTTCTTTTTTTGCAAAGCGTAGGAGATATTCATATTTCTGGATTCTTTTCCAAAGGTACTAGGTATTACTCTTCTGAAAAAGAAACAATTCATTTCCGCATTACCCTTACCGAAAAATTCTTTGAAGACTTTACCTACAGCCAAAAATCAGGACTTGTCCATTTTGATTTTAAAGAACTGACCACAAAGGAAAAATACGAAAAAATATTCTTTGACGCTCCCTACAGGATCTGGATAAACAAAACAGAATACCGAATGAACAAAGGAAAGTTTCCGTATGAACTTATGAATGCCTCCTTTGATGATATGGCAATAAAAAGCGTTCCAATAGACGAATTAAAAACATTAATGAAACTGGAAGAAAAAGGCATCCAAAAAGGAATTGATAACTTCAGAATAACTCTGAGAGATAAATTTTCTTTCCCTGCAAATGAGCTCTTTTTCTCGGTACAAGATGGAGAAATAACCCTAAATCCAAAAATATTCAAAAAAAGGGAAAAAAAGGAAGAAATAGAAAAGAAATAGGAATATTCTTAGGATTGCTCCTTTGTCAGAATAGGAGCATGAAAAAGCAAGCAGAAACCTCAATCAGAGAAACGGCATTCAGCACCTTTGAATTCTCCTGTCATTACCCCGAAGAAAACCCCATAGGAGCAGAAAAAGACATTGCTCATGTTCTCTCTCATGTAGGCGTTTTTGATACTTTGAAAAAAAATCAATCTTGATACCAAAATTCATTTGGGATACAGTACCCCCGATGAAAGCATTTCCAAGTGAAAACAGCGGAAAAAGAAGAGTCGCCATTTATATTCGTGTCTCAACTGCCGAACAAAAAATAGAAGGATACAGCCTTGAGGCACAACGGAAAAAACTCCTCGATTATGTGAATAATAACACTGCTCTCAATCTCACTACAAAAGAAGAGTGGATTTTTACCGATACCCACACAGGAAGTGATCTTGTGCGTCCACAACTGGAAAAACTCAGAGAAGGAGTCCGAGAAAGAAAATTTGACGCGGTTTTGGTTTGGAAGATTGACCGCCTTTCTCGAAGCCTCAAGCACCTCCTCATGATGTTTGAAGAAATGGAAAAGCATGATGTCAGCTTTATTTCAGTACAAGAAAACATTGATTTCAAGGGTCCTATTGGAAAATTGATTTTTCAAATATTCGGAGCCATTGCCCAATTTGAACGGGAACTCATAAAAGGAAGAACACAAATGGGAAAAATCGCTTCAGCAGAAATGGGAAACTATACAGGAAATTCTATTCCTTATGGATATGAAGCCGTAAAAAATAAAAGTGGAAGAGGAAAGCGTCTCAAAATTATTCCACAAGAAAAGGAATGGGTTGAAAAGATGTATCAATGGTCAATTTATGAAGAAATGGGACTTGGACAAATTACCAATCGCCTGAATACCCTTGGAGTTCCGAGAGGAAATCAAACAAAAGAAAAAAGCTTTCTTTGGACAGAAAAAATTGTCAGAAATATTCTCTCGAACCCAATCTACAGAGGGGAATTTGTAGCAAATAGGAAAGATGAAAATGGAAGAATTCTTCCTGAAGACAAGTGGACAGTGGTGGAAATTCCTCCTTGTGTCTCTGAATTTACCTTTCAGCAAGCTCAGAATGCCCGTGGAGACCGAAAGGGAAGTGGAGCCGAGACAGACTACCTCTTGAGCGGAAAAATCAAAGACATGGGTCTTAAAAAGCCAAAGTCATTTGTTGGAAAAAAACGCTCAGATCATGCTTATTCTTACGCCAGAAAACAGTTTAAAGAAAAAGACGGAACGCCCCACCCTGTTTTTGAGATTCCTGCCAAACAAATTGAAGAATATGTTTGGGGAAAGATTATGGAAGCCATGCAAAATCCAGAAACTTTTATCAAAACCTACCTTTCTCAAGAATATTCTCAAAAAACCAGTATCGTCCAAATTGAAGAAGAAATTTCCCTCTTGCGAGAAAAGAAGGTGAATGTGGAAATGAATATATCCAGAATTGAAAATGCTTTTGAGAATGGAACTTATTCAGAAGAAAAAATGACAAAAAGAATTATGGAGAAGGAAGAAGAAATGAATCGAATTGAAGACGGCATACAAGAAAAAGAAGATAAACTTATTTTCTTAAGTTCTCTTGATATTGAAGTGGAAAAGCTCAAGAGTGCTTCAGAAGAAGTAAAATACCGACTGGAAAATTTGACCCCAAAACAAAAGAAAATTCTCTGTAATTTGTTTGTTGATCGGATTGAAATGAATCGAACAAGGGAAGGTTCAAGATGGAAAGTAAGTGCGGAAATCTTCTTTCGGTTCAACCCTCAGAAGTTTAACAAGGGGAGTGAGGAGGGTAGAACTGGGGAAGACCTTGAAGAAAACGAAAAAAAGACTTCCTCGGAAGAAAAAGCCTTGAATGGTGCCACGGGGCGGATTTGAACCGCCGACCTCGGGGTTATGAATCCCGCGCTCTTACCGACTGAGCTACCGTGGCAAAAAACGGATTTCATGCTATCATGCTCTTGAGAAATTGCCAAGCATACCATGTTTTCTCCTCTCTCTCTCGGTACTCACCAATCTTTTCCTGTTTTTTTACCACAAACACCAGTGCTTTTTTCTGGCACTCTTCTTACTCTACGAGATGGAACGCTCCGAACTCTTTTTTCTGAAAAAGAAGGGAAGTCCGATTTTTTACGAGGAGCAGTAATCTATTTTTGCGGTCCAACGCCTCCTCCCCTTGGAAAGCCTATTGGTTCGTGTGGTCCCACAACAAGTTCGCGTATGGAACCGTTTTTTCCAAATCTTATTTCTGCCGGAGTGCATGGCATTTTGGGAAAAGGGGAAATTTCAACGGCTTCTTCTAAGCTTCTTGCAGAGCACAATATTCCTTATTTTGGTGTGGTGGGTGGTATTGGTGCGTTTCTTGCTGAATGCGTGGAATCTGCTCATATCCTTGCTCTTCCCGAGCTTGGTGCAGAAGCGGTGTGGGAACTTACAGTAAAGAATTTTCCAGCGATTGCCCTGCCGTATCATTGTGAGTAGGTGGTTTTTTTTGAAGCCAGTCAGAAAGTTTTGTTTCGAGTTGAGGAAAAATATCATTCTGAAGCTTTTCCTGTTCTTCTTCCGAAAAATTTGAAAGAACAAATGTAGATGTATTAATTCCGTGTTCTGAGCGAAGCATAGTATCAACTCCTATTTTGAGGCGTGCGACATTCTCTGATCCCAAGAGATTTATAATATCTTTTATGCCATTATGCCCTCCAGAACTCCCTTTTTCTCGAAAGCGAATGTTTCCAAAGAACTGATCTTTATCATCAAAAATAATGAGAATGTCTTTTATGGGAATTTTCCAAAATTGCTGTGCGGCGAGCACAGATTTTCCCGAAAGATTCATAAAAGTTTCGGGGAGGAGGAAGCAGATCTTATCTAAGCAGAGTGGAGATACTCCTTCGGTTATGCTCCCGAAAAGTTTTTTTTGTTCCCGAAACTCTGGAAAATTCCATTTTTTTTGGAGAAACTTTGCCGTCATCCATCCAACATTGTGTCGGGTATGTTCATATTTTTTGCCGGGGTTTCCGAGGAAGACAATGAGTTTCATGAGCAATACACATACTATCATATTCCCTCAAAAATCGTGTAGCTACTGTTACGCTTTTCGTAGCGCATCAATCGGATTCATTTTTGCGGCTTTTCCTGCTGGGGCATAACCAAATACCAGTCCAACTCCAGCGGAAATCCCAATTCCTAAGACAATAGAAGAGGTGGGGAGAATAAAAGGCCAATCAAAAGTAAAGAGGTGCGCTACAACACTCACGAGGTAGGCAATACTGCTTCCGAGTCCTATTCCCAAAAATCCTCCCAAGAGACAAATAATAATCGATTCCGAAAGGAACTGAAACCGAATGGCAAATGGACTGGCACCAATTGCTTTTTTAAGTCCAATTTCTGAGGTTCGTTCTGTGACCGCTACATACATAACATTCATAATTCCTACGCCACCAACAACAAGCGAAATACAGGCAATGGAGAAAAGGAGGAGAGAGATGCCATTTGTTACGGTATTAATAATATCCATTGATTGGTCCATTGTGCGTACGACAAAATCATCTTTGTCTGGATTTTTAATTCCATGGTTTTTTCGAAGAACACGTTCTGCTTGTGAAACCGTTGTGCTCAGAAGCTGTCGGTTTTTCATTTTGAGTCCGATAGCATTGACGTGATTTTGTCCGAGAATTTTCTTTTGTGCTGTTTTTATGGGGAGATATACAAAATCGTCTACTGTCATAAAGAACTTGAGTCCCATTTCTTCTGCAACGCCGATAACTCGAAAGTTTTTTTCGCCCATACGAATGTTCTGTCCTACAGCAGGAGAATCTCCGTAGAGCTCCTTTTTTATTCCACTTCCCAGTACTACAACTTGTGCGAGGGATTCATTTTCTTTTGGTGTAAAAAATCGTCCTTCCGAGAATGTTAAATTTTCTGTGGTAGCATATTCTGTATTTGTTGCCCAAAAGGTAGCTCGTTTTTCCGTTCCTTTGTGGGTAAATTTTTCTTGTCCCATAGCAAGAGTATAGCCTGTCTCTATGTTAGAAAGTTTGAGGAGACTATCTTTATCACCTGTGGTGAGGGTGGTAATTTGTATTCCAGTGACGAGGGCTTGTCCTGAAGTGCGGTCTTTTTCTGCACGACTTCCACGACTTGGTACCTGCACTTCAATCCATATTGTTTCTGGAGTAATACTTGCAATTTGATTCAAAATAAGCGCTCGTACGCCGGCGCCAACAGAGAGAACAATAATAACAATGGCAGTTCCTACTATAATTCCAAGCGCAGTGAGCGCACTTCTCCCTGGGCTATTCCGAAGTGCCTTGAGTGAAAGCCGTAAAATTCCAAAGATGAGTCGTATCATTATTCGTAGCGAAGCGCATCAATAGGTTTAAGTTTTGCTGCACGTCGAGCAGGAGAAAGTCCAAAAACAATTCCGACAAAAAGTGCCACAAGAAACGAAATCCCCATAGAAAGTAGGGAAACAGAAAACACCCAATCGTATTCCAAATGCCATGCCACCGCCGCAATAACAAATGAGAAAAAGACACCAAAAAGAATGCCAAGAATACCTCCGGTTCCGGTGAGGAGAACTGCTTCCAAAAGGAATTGTCCCTGAATTTGTGACGGACGTGCGCCAATAGCTTTTTTGAGTCCTATTTCTCGAGTGCGTTCTGTAACACTCATGAGCATAATATTGGTTATACCAATCCCCCCTACCACCAAAGAAATAGCGGCAATACTCGCAAGGAAAAAGCGAAGGGCACTTGTAATTCCACTTAAAATTTCCACGGCTTGCGAAAGTGAGCGAACGGAGAAATCATCATCCTTTGCATTTTTAATATCGTGTCGCTGACGAAGGAGCCTGCGGATACGCTCCATGGAAGAATTTACATTTTTTTCATTGTCTATTTTTATCCGCATAAGCCCTATGTGTCGTACGCCGAGAAGTATTTTTTGCGCAGTGGAAAGCGGAATAAAAAGTTGTGTATCAGGATTATTCACGAGAGAAGCCCCCTTTTTTTCCAGAACGCCAATGACACGAAAGGGGATACGGCGAATTGTGATTGTCTTTCCAATGGGGTCTGTATGCGGAAATAAATCTTCCTGAAGTTCACTGCCGAGTACTGCTACTTTTTTGGAAGCGCGTTCTTCCGCGGTAGTAAAAAACCGTCCGCGCTGAACGATATGATTTTCTACCATGGGATAATCTGCAGTAACACCGTTGAATGTTCCGTCGATACTTTCTTTTTCCGCTACAACTTCTCCGGTTCCATTGCTGTAGGCGGAGACACCCTCGATATTTGGCAGTTTTGCGACTGCGCGAGCATCGTCTATGGTAAGTGTAGTAATGGCAATGCCCATTGCCGATGCCGGAGGACCATTATCATTTGATGCACCAGGAAGCACACCCACTAAATTTGTCCCGATTTTTTTGACAGAAGAAGTAATAAGCGACTCTGCTCCGGCTCCTACAGACATAATCGTAATGACAGAAGCAATACCAATAATAATTCCAAACATCGTGAGGATAGTTCGGGTTTTGTTCTCCAGAATGCCCGAAAGCGCAAGCCGAAGCACAAGAAGTTGTGATTTCATTCAGAATCTTCCGAAGAAGTGGGAGGGCAATGTTTTGTACAAATATCTTCTGTTATTTGCCCATCACGGATGACAATTTTTCGTTCAGCATACGCTGCAATATCATCCTCGTGCGTTACCATAATAATGGTATTCCCTTCTTGATGAAGTTTTTGAAAAATCGCCATCACTTCGTTTCCCGATTTTGTGTCTAAATTTCCCGTTGGTTCATCCGCAAAAATAACCTTTGGATTGTTCACCAGTGCGCGAGCAATAGAAACGCGTTGTTGCTGTCCACCAGAAATTTGATTGGGTCGATGAAATATTCGATCCGAAAGTCCCACTTCTGCGAGAGCTTTTCGTGCACGTTCTTCTTGTTCTTTATCCGAAATACGTGCGTAAATCATTGGTAATTTTACGTTGTCGAGCGCGTTCATTTTTGAGAGAAGGTAGAACATCTGAAACACAAATCCAATCTTTCGGCTTCGGATTTCCGCAAGTTCTTCTTCATCAAATCCACGTGTTGATTCCCCGTCAAAAAAATATTCTCCTTCATCAGGAACATCCAAAAATCCCATAATATTCATGAGAGTCGATTTCCCCGAGCCAGAAGGACCCATAATAGCAACAAATTCTCCTTTGGAAATTTCAAGAGAAATTCCTTTTAAAATATGCGCCGAAATCACTCCTGTTTGGTAGCTTTTGGTAATGCCAGAAAGAGAGAGTAGTGGGCGCGACACAGGGAGATTAAGAAAAAGTTACCCGTCGGTTTTTTCATAGAGAATGACTCGTTCTCCTTCATTGAGTCCTTCAAGAACCTCTATAGCCTCTTCTCCTTCAAGTCCAGTTCGGATATTTTTCCGTATTTTTTCACCGTTTTCCAAAACAGAGACAAATGCTTGTTCTCCTTCATATTGTAGGGCTTCTACGGGAATGGTGAGTGCTTCTTTTTTCTCTTCTGCCAAAATTTCCAAATCTGCTGTCATTCCCGAGCGCACTCGCTCATCGGGATTTGTGAGCGAAACCTTTATCTGATAATAAACGACTCCTTGAATTATGGTTTCTGCCGGATCAACATGGAATACTTCGCCCATCAGTTTTTCTCCGCTCGGAAAGGCATCAAAATCAATTTCTACTGGATCTCCCACATTTACTGGCAAAATATCGGTCTCTGGAACATTTGCAAGAATATAGAGTCCATCTGTTTTTATGGTGATCATATCTTCGGCAGTCGTAATGCTTTCTCCCGTTTCAAATGCAACGTCTGTCACTATTCCATCTCGTGGAGCTCTGAGAATTGTTTCTTCCAAATTTGCTCTCGCTCTTTTCCATGCAGAAAGTTTTTGATTCACATTTGCCTGGAGCGATGCCACATCTACACTGCGTGGTTCAGCAATAAGTTGCTCGTGCTGTTTTTCTGTACTGAGGAGAGCGACTTTTTTGGTTCCAATCGTTCTCTGCGCACTAGCAACATTGACTGAATTTTCTGTTTTTATGTTTTCGAGTGATTGCATAGCAATTTCAAGTGCACTCTGTGCAGTATCTACATTTGCTTTGGCGGTGTCGATTTCTTTGGATTTCGAAACATCTGCCGTATCCTTATCGAGCACCGATCCAGAAATAATTTGTTCTCGATTCCGTACGGTTTCAAGTTCACTGGAGAGGGAATCTTGTCCAGTTTTTACTGTTCCGCGAAGTGTTTGGAGAACAGTTTCTGATAGGCTTTCTCCGGTGATGGAATTTTCGAGAGCGACAAAAGTCTCATCGAGCATGGTTTTTGCAGTAATGAGAAGTACATCCATTTGTTCCAATAGTGCTGTGGAAGTTTCGGTATTCCAGTTTGGTATTATCTCTTCAAAATCACCTTCTATTCCCAAAAGACCAGTTTTGCTTTGACGGTAGGCATCTTTTGCACGTCGTACGGCATCTTCATTTCGAAATCCGATAAATCTTCTTCGGTCGCTGTAACTTGTTGTATCAAATTCCAAAATATCATCGGTAATAGCAATGGCATTTCGGACTTCATCAAGTGCAGAAATGATGGTTTTTTGTGCAGAAATAAGATCATCTGAAAGTCCTTTTTGTGCGCTTTCTTCTGTTTTTCCTCCCGATCTCACGGCATTTTCGTACGCAATTTTCGCATTTTCTAAAGTAATCTCAGCATTCTTTACTTCACGTTCTCCTTTTTCAATTCGCTGTTTTCCAAGCTGTTTTGTGTCTTGCAGTTCTTCTGCCGCATGTTTGAGTTCAAGCTGTGATTGTTCCTTTTTCACTTCAGAAACAGCGCGTTCTTCCCTATTTGGTCCTGCGTATTTTAAGTCGAGTTCTGCCTGTGCCATGTTGAGTGCCGCCTCTGCCTGTTCGACATCAATATTGAGCTGATTTTCCTCAAGAAGTGTAAGAATATCTCCCTTTTTTACCTCGTCTCCTTCGCCGACAAGGACATTAGAAATTTTTCCACCTCGTTCAAAACGGAGTCCAATAGTCGAGCCAGATTCTGTGCTTCCACTGATATCAACAATATGATGAACGTCTTTTGTGGATACGGTTTCTGTGACATATTCCACCGCCTTTTCCTTTGGTCCCCAAAGTGCCCATCCCACAAGCCCAAGAATGGCGATGGTAAGTATTCGTCTTCCCCATTTTATCAGTTTTTTTCGGGTTCGCTTTTGGGAAATATCCGGTGATGAATTTTGCGAAGTATCAGTTTCCATATCTTTCGCTTCAATAAAGGCAAAAAATCCGCTCATTGTACCATGTTTTTTTCCTTCGAAACAACTCTCGCTGTTTTTCGGAGGAAATAAAAGTTTCTTTTTTCAAGAGTTTTTTCTTCCCTTGTTGCTTTTTATTCCTTTTGCTCCTCTCTAATTTCTATTTGACAAATAGGAGGGATACTCGTACGGTTGCCATAAAGTGATCTTTCTTTTTCACTCTTTAATTTTCTCCTATGAAAAAATTTATTGCATTCTTTTCGGGAGTTTTTCTTTTCGCTCCCTTTTTTGCGTTTGCTGAGCAACAAGAAAAATTCGTTACTCCCGCTGCTTCTTTTTCGGCGACGAGTGTCGTTGCTCCTGAGAGTGTTCCAGGAGAGGTACTCGTTCGTTTTAAGAAGAATACTAAGCTCAAAGGAGAATCATTTCAAAATCGCATTGATGCGCTGGCAAAAAAGAAGTCGCTCAAAAAGGGAAAGGTATTTCAAAAGGAGGGTATTGCCGTATTTCGACAAGAGGGAAAAAAGACCGAAGAGATTATCAGTGCTCTTCAAGGTGATGCCGAAGTAGAAAGCGTTCAGCCAAATTATATCTATCAGGCAACGGCGCAGACAAAATTTTGGAATATTGGAAATGATAAAAACTCTGGAGTAAATGCCGATCTTGTATGGGGAGATTCTACTGGTGCAGGAGTAGTAGTTGCGATTGTTGACTCGGGAATTGATTGGGATCATCCAGATTTAGTAGCAAATCACTGGACAAATGCTGGAGAGACAAACTGTACAGATGGCATAGACAACGACAGTAATGGTTATATTGATGACTGTGATGGATGGGATTTTATTGGATCAAATTATACCACTCCCGCGGATGACAACAGCCCCAACGATTATTATGGACACGGAACCCATGTCGCAGGAACCGTAGCAGAGGTAAACAACACCGTCGGTTTGGTGGGAGTTGCTCCAGGTGCGAGCCTTATGGCAGTGAAGGCGCTTGATGATTCTGGTTTTGGAACAACGGCGAGCATTGTTGATGCTGTTGGATATGCTGTAGAAAATGGTGCGGATGTTATTAATATGAGTCTGGGTGCCTCTGTTGGCGATTCCCTTTTGGAGACTGCGGTAAATGATGCATTTTCTGCAGGAGTTGTTGTGGTTGCCGCCGCTGGAAATTCTGGAGGAACGTCCCCACACTATCCTGCGGCATACACGTCGGTTGTTGCGGTAGGAGCAGTTGATAGCAGTAATCTTCTTGCCTCTTTTTCAAGCCATGGTTCTTGGGTTGATGTTGTTGCTCCAGGAGTAGCCATTGCTAGCACATATCCCGAGCATCTTACTCCTCCAGGGTATCTTCCGTATGCCTATATGGATGGAACCTCTATGGCGACGCCTCATGTTTCTGGACTGGCGGCGCTCTATTTGCAAGCACATCCGAGTGCTACTCCTACAGAAGTACGAGATGCCATTCGTGCTGGAACGGTTGATTTGGGAGATCCTGGTGTAGATACAACGTTTTCTTACGGATTGGCAGATGCTCCGAGTATTGTCTATGGAAAAGCCGGTGCAGGAGATCTGGTCATCAATGAGCTTGCATGGGCAGGTTCTTCTGCAAGTACCAGTGATGAATGGATTGAGATTCGAAATGTGCGAAATGTCCCCACCAATGTTGGTGCGTTTGAACTGACACAAAGTGCCGGAACGGAGACACTTATGGTAAAAATTCCAAGTGGAATGATTCCTGCGAATGGCTACTTTCTTCTGTCGAACAACGCAAAAAATTATGCTTTTTCAGGAGGAGAATCGGTGCTCAATGTCGATCCCGATGTAGTCAACACCGATGTTTCACTTTCAAATACAGCTCTTCAGGTAAAACTCTATGATGGAGTCTTCGCCTCTGGAACACTACTCGATACTGCGGGAGATGGGAATACGCCCCTTGTAGGAAGTAGTGTTGACCCAAAGGCAACCATGAGTCGAAAAACCATTCCGAGTGATGGAACACTTGCTACAAATTGGTTTACGAGTACAACAACGGGAACAAATTATGATTCGGGAGCAATTGAGAAGGGGACGCCAAAAGAAGCCAACGAATCTGATCCTGTTCCGCTCGACGTGACCCCGCCAGTTCTTAGTAATGGTGCTCCAAGCGGAGAATTTTCTGCGGGAACGACAGGAGCAACTCTTTCTCTCGATACTGATGAAGCGGCGACATGTAAGTATGACACCGTTTCGGGAACCGATTACGCAAGTATGCCAAATACCTTTACTACAACAGGAGGAACTTCTCACTCCGAAGACATTGCGGGGCTAGCTGACGGTGGATCATATTCTTATTATGTTCGTTGTGAAGATACTGCCGGAAACAACAACCCCGATGATTTTAGTATTAGTTTTACGGTTGCAACAGCAACTACTTTGAATGGGAAAGTTGATCTTCTCATCCGCAACAAGATTAGTGGAAAATGGATTATGAAGTTCACAAAGTCCGATCTCACTGGATTTGATAATGCCTTCACAAGTACATACAGCCCAGACTATGAATTCTATCCAGCAGATTTCAGCGGAGATGGGAAAGTTGATCTTCTCATCCGCAACAAGATTAGTGGAAAATGGATTATGAAGTTCACAAAGTCCGATCTCACTGGATTTGATAATGCCTTCACAAGTACATACAGCCCAGACTATGAATTCTATCCAGCAGATTTCAGCGGAGATGGGAAAGTTGATCTTCTCATCCGCAACAAGATTAGTGGAAAATGGATTATGAAGTTCACAAAGTCCGATCTCACTGGATTTGATGATGTCTTCACAAGTACATACAGCCCAGACTATGAATTCTATCCAGCAGATTTCAGCGGAGATGGGAAAGTTGATCTTCTCATCCGCAACAAGATTAGTGGAAAATGGATTATGAAGTTCACAAAGTCCGATCTCACTGGATTTGATAATGCCTTCACAAGTACATACAGCCCAGACTATGAATTCTATCCAGCAGATTTCAGCGGAGATGGGAAAGTTGATCTTCTCATCCGCAACAAGATTAGTGGAAAATGGCTTATGAAGTTCACAAAGTCCGATCTCACTGGATTTGATAATGCCTTCACAAGTACATACAGCCCAGACTATGAATTCTATCCAGCAGATTTCAGCGGAGATGGGAAAGTTGATCTTCTCATCCGCAACAAGATTAGTGGAAAATGGCTTATGAAGTTCACAAAGTCCGATCTCACTGGATTTGATGATGTCTTCACAAGTACATACAGCCCAGACTATGAATTCTATCCAGCAGATTTCAGCGGAGATGGGAAAGTTGATCTTCTCATCCGCAACAAGATTAGTGGAAAATGGCTTATGAAGTTCACAAAGTCCGATCTCACTGGATTTGATGATGTCTTCACAAGTACATACAGCCCAGACTATGAATTCTATCCAGCAGATTTCAGCGGAGAATAATTCTTAAAAACCTTATGGAGAGAGTACTTGTTATTGCATGCATGCCCCTCTACGCTGGGAAGGGCTCTAGTCTCAGGGCAATGAAGGCAATTGAGGTGCTTTCTCAAAAATATGAAGTTGATGTGGTGTGTTATGCCACAGGAAAGGAAAACCCCCGTGAGGGGGTTTCTTTTTTTCGAACACCAAAATTTTTTAAACCAAATCTCAGACCTTTTCAGATATCTTTCTTTCGAATTATTTTGGATTTTTTTGTTCTGATGAGGGCTTTTTCTCTTTTGTGTACTCGTCATTATAGCGTCATACATGCTGAAGATTTTGAGGCGGCATGCATTGCTCGTGTTCTCGTGTTCTTTCGTTTGCAAAAAAAAATGGTATACAACCTTCATAATCGTATATCCGATAATCTTGGTGTGAGTTTAAAGAAAGATAGAGGGATTTTTACATTCCTTCTTCTCCGTATAGAAAAAAGTATTATCCAAAAATCAGATCTCATTGTTTGTAATTGGAAGCGATATCAAGAAGATAATGATTTTGCTTTTGGGGAAAAAAATATTATGGTACGACAGTATTTCTCTTCAAGAAAAGGAGCCATTTCTCCCTTCTTATTTTCCAAAGCACTATCTCTTGTATTCAGGAAATACACTTGGTTATCAGGGGGTATTTGAGTTCCTTGTCCAAACACAAAATGCCTCTTTCGCTTTGCCACTTGTTATTGTTGGGAAAGCTGATGAAGCTCTTCGCAAGAATGTCTCTCATTTGGAGCGAGAAGGGAAGGTTTTTTTTCTCGGAGAAAAAACTATTGAAGAGACAAATATTCTCATAAAAAAATCATTTTTTTGTATTCTCCCAAGGCTTACGGTCTGTTCCAGTATGAAAGTTCTTCATTATTTTTCGAATGATAAACCAGTGTTTGCCAAAAATATTCCCTATAATAATGAATGTATTGTTCACGAAAAAAATGGAATCCTTTATGATTCTCCTTCCGAACTTCTTGCCTTTTATGAAAAGGCAGTGACGAATAGGTCGTTTTATAAAAGTCTTTCTGTGGGGGCTGCTATTACCGGAAAAAATATTCGTGATAATTGGCTTCAAAATGATTTTATCCAAGCGTATGGGAATACGATTCAAAAGTAGCAATGAACACCATATACTTCATCTTATTGACAAAGAGGGAGTTGGCGGAGTTGAGATCCTTGTGCAAAATCTTGCAGAGTCTTTTTCTTCCATCAGGTGTTCATATCTTTTTTTGAGGTCATCAAAAAAAACAACTGAAAATATTTTTCGAAAACATTTTTATAAGTGGAGTATCTCCCCCTTCTTCTTCTTGATTTTCTTTTTGAGACGAGAAAATATCCATCTTGTCCATACGCATCATCGAAAAGGATTCTATCTTATGTGTCTTATAAGCCTTTTTCTCAGCTATATTGTGTTTGTTCATCATGAGCACGGGGATGTTTTGCAAAAACAAAATACTTTCTATCGTTTCTTTTTACTTCTTTTTCAGAAGAGGATCTCTCGAATTATTGCTGTTTCCACTCCTCTTCAGGAAGAAATACAAAAGATAGTTCCTCATGTACATTGTGATGTTCTTTTAAACCCTCTCTTGTCTCAGAAAGGTAACATTTCTTTGGATGATCAAATGATACTCAAAGAAATAGAGGGTATTAAAAAGACGACACCGTTTCTTATTGGATATTTTGGAAGGATAGAGTTAGTGAAGCGGCTTGACGTTCTTTTGCATGCACTTTCGCTTCTTTCGCTTCCTCGTGATGCTTGGAGGGCTGTTTTTTTGGGAGAAGGAAAGCAAAAAAAATTTCTGCAAAAGCTTTGCTCTCAAAAGAATCTTTCTAAAAATGTCTCATTTCTTCCTTCTATCTCGTCTCATGCTTGCCAAACAGCATATTCATTTCTTGATGTTTCGGTACTCTGTTCCGAATTTGAAGGTCTCTCTCTTTTTCTTCTGGAATCTCTGCAAAATGAAATTTCGGTTATCATCTCTGATGTTCCGGCTCCGAATGCTTATATTTCGCATGAAAAAAATGGTCTTCTTTATCCATTTGGTGATGCGAAAGCACTTTCACTTCTTATCGAAAAACTATTTCATAATTTCGTATTGCGTCACAAAATAGCAAAATCTGGACGTCTCTTTGCTGAAAAGACATTTCCAAGTCAAGATGAGTACAATGCTCATCTTGAAAAGATATATCTTGAAGTTCTCTCGTGAAAAAGAAGATTTTTCAGGAATCGGTGTGGTCATTTTCTTCAAAAGGAGTTGGCATTCTCCTGTTTTTTTTGAACAGCTCTCTTCTTGCTCATCTTCTTGGAAAAGAAGTTTTTGGACAATGGATAGTACTTTTTTCTCTCTTTTCTCTCTGTCATTTTTTCACACTTTTTGGAGTAAACGATTATCTCAGGAAAGAATTGGTACAGAGCCACTCAAAAGAATATCGAAAAATCGTCTTCCCTTTTTTTGTTGTTCGAGGGGTAGTTACTCTTTTTTCGGGTATTCTTCTGTTCTTCTTTGTGGATGGAACATCTATTTTTTCACCGGTATTCATTAGTATTATTTTGACTTTCCTTATTCCTTTTCTTCTTCTCTACGGAATTCTCGATTTTCTTCATCAAATATTTTTCGGGTTGCACCGTATAAAATATTCCTTCTTTTTGAGCTGTATTGAACAGATATCATTTTTCTCTTTCCTTTTTTGTTTTTCTTTAATACAAGAGATTACTCTTGAGTCTGTTTTTATATTTCATCTTCTCTCCTTTTTTCTGGCAGTTGTTTTTGGGGCGTTCTTTTTTTTGTATCAGACACGAGCAGAAAAAAACACGCCACTCCTTCTTTTTGATAGGAAGACATATTTTTCCCTCTTTTTTCACAGTTTTCCCTATTTTGTAGTGCAAGCAGGAACCTATTTCTTTTCCTATATTGATATTTTGCTTCTTGGGATTGTCGCTTCACCTGTCTATGCCGGAGTGTATGGTATTGCAAAAAATGTTGTTTCGAAAATCCCCCATATCAACACTGCTCTTTCTCTCTCATTTTCTCCTGTCTTTTCTAATATTGCGAGAAAGGACGCTGGTTTTCAGGAGAAAAAGAATATTCTCCTCCATTATGTTTTTCTCAATATAATCATTCTTGTATGTATCTCTATAGGGATTCTCTTGTTTTCTGATATTTTTGTTCGTCTCATTTGGGGAAATACATACCAAGAGGCATCGTTCTTTTTGCGATTGCTTATCCCCTATATGATATCTTTTTCCTTGCTGTCGTCATTTGGGGCGATTCTTGACTACAACAATGCCATAAGAAAAAGAGCGATTATTTACATTTCTTCTTCTGTGCTCTTTCTCCTTCTCTTTTTTGTGTTAAAGGGAAAATTACACGCCATTCTTATTTCTCTTTCACTCTCTTGTGTTGTGGCAAGCTTTGCTCATTTTATTCTCTTGTTTCAAAAAATATTCAATAAAGATACACAGAACTGACACCATCTGGTGAAAGATAGACTTTATTCATTACATTATTTCGGAAAAATTTTTGGCTCTCTTCTTGAATATGTATGGTATAGAGTGTCTCTATGTTTGCTCCATGAACAGTGACCCACACTCTTTTCTTTTGACGTTTTTTTTCTTCTAGAATTTTTAAAAATTCTTTATGCGAAGGAATAATAATGGCTCCAGTGCGAAGATCAAAATATTCATTTTTTTTCGGGTTTAACAAGGCAAATTCTCGCCACATATTTTTCCATCGATAATTTTCATTGAGTATATAATCTGGCTTTAGATTTGTGTAGAACGTTGTATAATCCATGGTATTGATCCAGATGTCTCCCTCACGATAATTTGCATTTAAAAATTTGAGAATTGTTTTTGAATCAGTTCGTATTTTTTGACTCCAAGTTGATCGAAACGGATTTTGTTCAACGCTGTCTCCATATTGAATATTGATCTGGTTCCAAAAAAAAGGATGCAGAGAAAAAAGGGCAAGAATAGTGAAGGTAAAAAGCACCATTCTTTGTGGAACATGTTTCTTGACAAGAATTTCAGAAGTAGTGGAGACAGAGAAAAAAGCGAGAATAACAATGAGCGGTTCGAACAGGAAATAAAGTCGAGGGGCTTTATCAAAGGTGTTTACAATATCGAAAATCCCACTGCTAATGAGAAACGTCAAAAGAAGATAATCATGGAACTGAGGGGTGTATTTCTGAAATCCTTTTCTTTTTACTATAAAAAATGTTTGAAAAATAAGCGGAGCAAGAATCCAGAAGGGAATATGGTATCTTTGGTAGAAGTCATAGGCTTCAAAAGTAAGGTTCGAAAAGGAGTTTGCAGGAATATTAAGGAGAAGCCCTTTTCTTTCGGAGGTTTCTATTTGATATTCTTTTTTCGCCCCTTCTGGAATTTCTTTTTCAAAAAAATAGAGTGGATTTCCGATGATGTATAATACAAAAAAAGGCGCGAGAACAAGAAGAATCTTTGCAAGGGCACGTTTTTTTCTTTCCTTTGTGTTGTCAAACAAAAATCGGAGTGTTATTGCGGCGAGAATTCCTCCAAAAAGAATATTTCCAAGCTCACTGTTAAGATTGAGAAGAAAATGAATACCAAAAGAAATGACGAGAAAAATATTCTTTCGTTTCCACACTCCTTGCCAAAGGCTCCATAGACCAACAAGAAAGAGAAAACTATTTAAAGTATAAAATCTCGCAAATTGTGCATATTCTATGCTGTACGGAGAAAATGTTAAAAAGATAAGAACAAAAATGGCGATTTTCTTATCAACCTTTTTTGCAAAAAAATAGGAAATAAAAAGGATTCCAACGCTTAAAAAAACATTTGGAAGTCTGAGCATAAGCTCGTTCTCTCCTCCAAAGTAACAAAATAATGCAACGAGATAGTGATAGGGGATTCCTCTCCAGTAATACTCATTTCCAGAGGGGGAGAGGGGAATGCCATTCTCGAGAATGGATTTTACATATGTTCCTGTGAGAAACTCGTCCCACCAGAGACTCAATTCTCCTAAACGGTAGAAACGAATAAGAAAGGCAAGAAGAATGAGCAATATAACAAATATGGTTTCGCCTTTTTTCCATACTTCATTTTGGTGAATATCTTTTTCTTGGGAAAAATATTCTCTACATAAAAATATGCAGGCAATAAAAGCTGCAGAGAAAATAGCAAAGAAGTATTCTGGTGTACTTCCTCGTAGCAAAAAAAATGCAACAGGGATGATCCCAATAAAAAAAAGTGGAATACTTTGAAGAATTGAAAATATTTTAGAATTCATTTTCAAATGGAACATCCTCTTTGCGAAGTGTGATTTTTAGAGAATCAATTCGTATTGAGCTTCGATATCCCTCAAGGGATTTTGCTGAAAGACGAAGGAGAAGTTTTTTCCCGTCATTTTTATCGTTCTCATGCTTCTTCCATGCGAGTTTCACTCTTCCCTTTTTATATGGAGTGAGAATGTAGGAAATATTGCTCATTTTTGCAATATCAAACGGAATAGTGGCGTAGGGGGCGGTCTCAAAAATTCCTTCTGGTGTCATGGCAAAACCATTTTCTTCGGAGGAAATAAGGAGGTCATTTTTGGCAATATATATTTCGTTTATGGGTTTTTCGAGAGAGATTTGTGTTGCCTCAAGAAAGGATATTTTTTTGCTCTCATCGTTCACCAGAATGTTTTGTTCTGAATAGTCATGAGCGGCTTTTGCAGATATTTCTCCAGACAGTGAGTAGAGGGTAATCGGCTTTGTTATTATATTTTTTGCGACATCATTGTCGCGGTCAGCGATATGTATGCCATTCATTTGAACATATTTGGTATTTAAAAATAAGTTTCGAATGACTGCATCGCTTCCGTCTCCAATATAGCGAAATTGAATAGTGTACATTGTTGGTTGTTTTTCTTTGGGTGCCTCTATCTTTTGCATGTAGCTTTGGATATTGGTCATTCTATCATTTTCAGTGTCTCCATCGTCAGAAAGAATATCATAAAAAATAATGCCATTCTGGTCTGATATTTTTATTTCATATATATCCTCTCCTTTGTATATATTTAGATCCTGTTTATCGAAATATATCTCTAAATCACTATCTGTAAGAACACTTATAGTGGCATCTCCTCGAAGGGAATAGGGGATGCGGGTGACATTTGATTCCAAGATATTTTGTTCTTTTTCGTATCCAACAGGAACTCCCACTTTCATTATTGGTACTTCATTCTTTTGTTTTTTTGGAGCTAAGTTTTTTTGAAAGTTATACTTTTGAGGCAGAATATAATCTAGCGTAGCAATTTGAGGCACTGCTTTTTCTTTGATGATAGGGTTTCCAAAATCGTCAATCTTAATAGCTTTTGTCACATTTTTTTTGGGTGGATTCTCCAAAAATTCTTGAACGCTTTTATACTGTTTTCCTGCTTTTCCTGCTTCATCATCTTTTGTTTTTTGAAGCAATGTTAGCCCCAATTCTTTATCGAAAATACTTTTCCAATTTCCCCCCAAATACTTCTGAAAATCATTGAGATATTGATGGTCAAGAGCGTGGCATGTCCAATCAAACACTGGTTCATTGAGAACAATATCTTGTTGTTCTCGAAGACACGCTTCGAGCACTGGGGTATCAGGATTTTCAAATTCCGCTTCCACAACAACCGAATTGTAATCATCAATATTTTTCGGTGCATCAAGAGTAATTTCTACTGCATCTTTGGTCATAACATATTTCTCAATCTCGGCGATGGTTCCATCTTCTCGTGGTTCCAGAGAATATTGCTTCATAAGACCATTTATTTGAACATTTTTTGTATTTATATTGTCTTGGAAGTTTATTTCGTACGTAATGTTTTGATGGAGGAAAAATGCGAGCGAAAAAACGCCGAAGGCTCCTATAAGGAGTACTATCGTGAAGAAAAAAAAGTGGTTTTTGGTACATTGCATTTGCTCTTTTGAAAAGGAGTAGAATTTTTATCAGTTGTTCTTTTTACCATGTCATTTTCTTTTTGTAAAATTTTGTTTTTAATTTCTATGACAAAAGTAATTTTTGGCTTTGATGTTGATCTCGGACGTGTAAATCAAAACAAAAACTCTAATTTAGAGCGAGGAGAATCCGAGGGAAAAGGGGAAGAAAAGAAGGGGAGTAGTATAAGAAAAACACCTCTTGTAGAAGAGGTGTTGTATTGTTCAAATGAAAAAATATTTTTCGTTACGCTTCTACCTTAATTCCCATTGATCGAGCGGTTCCGCCAATAATTTTCACAGCGGCATCCATATTGTTGGCATTGAGATCTTTCATTTTCGTGGTGGCAATTTCTTCAAGCTGAGCTCGGGAAATGGTTCCAATTTTATCGAGATGAGGCTTTGGACTCCCCGATTGTTTTCCGAGTGCTTTTTTGAGAAGAATTGCTGCAGGAGGGGATTTAACAATAAATGTAAAACTTCGGTCTTCATAAACCGTAATGACTACCGAAACCACAGTATCACCCATTTCTCGTGTTTTCTCATTGAATTGGGTACAAAAATCTTGAATGGGCACTCCTGCCGATCCAAGTGCGGGTCCCACTGGTGGTGCAGGATTCGCTTTTCCTGCTGGAACTTGAAGTTTGACTATTTTTGTGACTTTCTTCGCCATTATTGAAAAAAGAGAGGAAAAATGTTCGATTTCATCAGGGCATCATGGTAACTCCTTTGATATTGAAAGGCAAGCACTTTTCTATCGGAACGCGCTACCATAAAAACCGTATCGGGGAAAGTAATAGTGTCATTGAGGTAGAAATTCGCTTTTCCTACCGTATTTTGTGGTTCGGAGAGGGAAACTTTTGCATTTAAGTTCTTTGGAAGAGCACCATCAATCTTTGCTCGAACGAGAGAGAAGAGGCGTCCTGCGCTCATAGATTCAGTTGGAATAACGCGACTCACCTGACCTATTTTTTCTCCATTCCACAAAAATGGAAAGGTAACAACAAGAAAACCGTCTCGTTCTGGCTGAACCGAAGCATGCTGAAAGAGGGCAGAATGACGATTCCCCATCTCAAGAGAAGCACCCTTTGATTCAAGCTGAGCAACGGAGAAATATTGCTTTGGATCCACTCCTTTAACAACAGGCGTTTCACCATCCTTATTTTCCTCAGAAACGGCATATTGACTTTCTTCTTGCGGAAGAAGAGCCACCTCCGCTCGATCAAGAGTTTCTGGGCGAACCACAATTTCGAGGGAAACAACGGCGAGTGCTACCCCTAAAACACCGGAAGCAACGAGGAGAGTCCGCATGAAAAAAGTGTTATTTCTTTTGAATCTGAGAAAAAGAGAGCTCCATGGGGGTTTCGCGTTCAAAGAGTGTAACAAGGACGCGAAGCTTTCCTTTTTCGGGATATACCTCGCTGACAACACCCTCATGAGTGGCGAATGGTCCATCGATAATTTTCACGATATCGCCTTTTCCAAAGTCTGCTTTGTACTTTGGTTCATTAACTCCCATTCGTTTTCGTACAAGTCCAAATTCCTCAGGAGTAACGGGAACTGGAATATTTCCCGATCCAACAAAACCGGTGACGTTTGGTGTATTCCGCACAACATACCAACTCTCATCTGTAACAACCATGCTGACGAGCACGTATCCTGGGAAAATACATTTTTTGCGTTGGACAGGTTTTCCTTTTCGCAAAATAACTTCGGTTTCTTTTGGAACAACAATTTCAAAGATTTTTCCTTGCATATTCATCGACTCAATTCTCTGCTCTAGCGCATTTTTTACGGAATCTTCATATCCAGAGTAGGTATGAATTACATACCAATTCCGTCCTGCTTTGGAATCTTGACGACCAGCAGATTCTTCTGTTGCTGTTTTGATAATGGTATCTTCTGACATACGTACTAAAGAGAGAGAATAACTTTGCTGAGAACCAAGTCCACAAGACCAATGATGATGGCGCTTGATCCAACAAAGATAGCGGCAACAATGCTAATGCGCATGGCATGATTTTTGGTAGGCCACTGAACCTGTCGAAGCTCATGAATAGCCTCCTGAAGGTATTTTTTAACGGAATTCACGAAAAAATAAGACAGGAAAGAAAAAGTATCACTTTTCGATTTTGAAGTATTTTTTTCAAATCTGCAAGAAAGTATTATACAAAAAGCTCGGAAATCTGTACGGCATTGAGTGCCGCACCTTTTAAGAGTTGATCTCCGCAGAGAAAAAAGTCGATTCCGTTTTCCCCAAAAATAAGACTCTGTCGAATGCGCCCTACTTCTACATTTTCCTTTTGAGAAGCGGTGAGTGGCATAGGATAGAGAAATTCTTCTGGTGCATCTCGCACCTCTACTCCGGGCGACATCTTGAGAATTTCCCTTGCCATTTCTGGGGAAATCGGTTTTTCTGTTTCAATGGTTACCGATTCCGCATGCGCCCGAAAAGTAGGAATGCGAACTGCGGTACATGAAATTGGAAGATTTGGCGCTCCGAAAATTTTTCTCGTTTCCCAAGTCACTTTCATTTCTTCTCGGGTGTAGCCATTTTCTTGAAATGAATCGATATGAGGAATGAGGTTAAAAGGGATTGGATGAACAAATTCTTTATTCAAAACAGGTTCTCCATTTAAGAAGTGTTGTGTTTCGGTGCGGAGTTCTTCCATGGCAGGCGCTCCGGCTCCGCTTGTTGCTTGATAAGTAGAAACAATGACTTTTTTACAAGTGAATTCTCTGTGGAGCGGATAGAGGGCAACATTTAAAATGAGTGTACTACAGTTTGGATTTGCAATAAGTTTGTGCCCTTGTGCCGCTTTGGGATTTACTTCTGGACAAATGAGCGGTACATCGTTTTCTAAGCGAAAAGCAGAGGAGTTATCAATAACAATTGGTTTTCCCTTCGCGATTTCTCTTGCATATTCTTTGGCAAAACTGCCAGAAACTGCCATAAGCACAAAATCTAAATTCTTTGTTTTTTCCACGGAAAATTCTTCAACAGTTTTTTCTCCAAATGGAGTTTGAAACACCTTTCCGGCGCTTCTTGCACTTGCAAACAGATGAAGCTCCGAAAGTGGAAAATTGCGCTTGTGGAGAACGGAAATCATCTCTTGTCCTACAGCACCGGTGCATCCCACAATTCCCACAGAAGACGACATACTTGAATTGGAAAAAAGCGGAAAGGAGAATACAGAAAACATTTGAGAAAGGGAACTCCTGTGAAAGTAAAATGAGAACATGGTTTGGGTTTGCGACTTACCATGTTCACAATAATTTCAATTTCAGCATGTCGTGAAAGTTGCTTTGAAATTACTTGCAATGACTCTTTTTTTGGATGGGATTTTGCACAGAGTCCAATGCAATTCAATTCCAGCAAAAAAAATATATATTAAACAATAAAAATTGTTGACAGAAAGAAATTAGTAATGATAAAAAATGCACTATTTTTGAGCAATTCGTTCTTTTACATCATTGTTGTTCTGGTGAGTATTCTTCTGTATTTCATTGCTAAAGATTGCAAGAAATCTATTTTTGATAGCGTTTCTTGTTCTTCGGTATATTGAATGCAGATATCCTGCTCGCCAGAAAGGTGGGCTTCTGAAAAAAAGAGGAATTTTGTTATGTTAGCTATATACCTGTGTTTGTCCTACAGTCTCCTATATGTGGGAGTGCTGATTTTTACCCATAGTGGGTTTTTTGCTTGGACACTATTTGTCCTAATCTTGCTCTTTCTCCTTAACGTTATTATTCGGGGACCTTTTTCCCCGTCACCACATCCTCTTTTGAAGCTCCAACTCATTATTGGGGTTTTTGGATGGACTATTCTGGACATTGTTTTGATCAGAGGGATTTTTATGTGGGAGGGGGAGGAAATAAATTATCTCCCCCTTAGAATTTTCATCTCGGTCTACTTGATCCCATTTTTTTTCTTTAAGTTTGTGGTTTGCTTTGTGATGATCTGTGATAAATGGGCTTCTTCTTGGCAAGTGTTACCAATAAGAAGAAGAGCAGGATAAGACCTACTGGAATCTCCTTGTATGAGGAGATTCCAGTGCTTTTCTTGGTGCCTTAATCTTCTTTTCCACAACACTTCTTGTACTTTTTTCCGCTTCCGCACGGACACTGGTCATTTCTCCCTGCTTCGGGTTGTTTTTGTGGTGTGGTAGATTCTGCTCGAACACGTCCAGAGGATATTTTTGAAACGGCGGAAGGGGGAATATTATTTGCTGAAACTCGGTGTGGACCCGCGCGAGAAACCGTATCTTCTGCGGTGAGTGCTGTTGTAATTTCTTCCGCGTTAGTTTGAATATTTTTCGGTTTTTCTTCGGGAATTTCTTGTCCAAATCGAATTTCAATATTCATTTGGAACATAGTGCGTATAACCGAATTCTGAACTTTCTGAAGTAAGGTTTTAAACTTTTCGTAGCCAATTGCTTGGTACTCGTGGAGTGGATTTTTTTGAGCATATCCCACAAGTGCTACTTGTTCTCGTAAGTGAGTCATGTCATCGATATGCTCCATCCAAAATTGGTCAATAGTCCGCAGAGTAACCATACGCTCGGCTTGTCGAAAATATTTTGCATCCGAAAGAGCATCTTCCCGTTTTTGGTATTCGGTGGTGAGAAAGGTTCGTGCGAGTTCTTCTATTCTCTCTTCTGTTTCGGCGGTTTCGTAATCTACTATGGTTGGGGCACCGTGTTGATGAAGTGCAGAAATACCCGCGGCAAATTCTTTGAGCTCATACTGATGTGCTTCGCGTCCATGAATATGGAGATTTCTCAGGAGTTCCACTTCGCCCTCAATCCACTTGAGAATCTCTTCGTGAATATCTCCTTGGTTTAGTATTTTTCGTCGTCGTCGGTAGATAATTTCTCGTTGGCGGTTCATAACATCGTCGTATTGTACGACATGTTTTCGAACATCAAAGTGATGTCCTTCTACTTTCTTTTGTGCCGATTCAATCGATCCGCTAATAAGTCGGCTTTCAATGGGCATATCATCTGGAATTTTGAGCGTTTCCATCATTTTTTGAAGACGATCAGAACCAAAAAGACGCATGAGCGAATCTTCTAGTGATAAGAAAAATTGTGTTTCTCCCTGATCTCCTTGTCGTCCCGCACGTCCGCGGAGCTGATTATCGATGCGACGTGATTCGTGTCGTTCGGAACCGATAATGCAAAGCCCACCAAGTTCTGCCACACCTTCTCCAAGTTTAATATCTGTTCCGCGTCCTGCCATATTTGTGGCGATAGTGACTGCTCCAAATTGTCCGGCATTTGCCACGATTTCTGCTTCTCGAGCGTGATTTTTTGCATTGAGCACTTCGTGCGGAATGCCTTTTTGTTGCAAGAGAAAAGAGAGTGCTTCGGATCGTTCGATAGAAATAGTTCCGATGAGAACTGGTTGCCCAGAAGCATGTTTTTCTGCTGTTTTTTGGGCAATGGCAATAAATTTTCCGCGCTCATTTTTGTAGACAACATCCGCTAAATCCTTTCGCGTTATGGTTCGATTTGTGGGAATAACAGCAACTTCTAATCCGTAAATTTTCAAAAACTCTTCCTCTTCTGTTTTCGCCGTTCCCGTCATTCCTGAGAGTCTGTGGTACAGTCGAAAGTAGTTCTGAAACGTAATCGTCGCCAATGTTTTGCTTTCGCGACGAATTTCTACCTTTTCTTTCGCTTCAAGTGCTTGGTGCAAGCCATCCGAATATCTGCGTCCAGGCATGAGACGTCCCGTGAATTCATCCACAATAATGACTTCTCCGTCTTTAACGACATAGTCTTTATCTCGGTGATAGACTGCTCGCGCTCGCAAAGCTTGTTCAATGTGATGCACTTCCGCAAAACCAGCATCGCTGTAGACATTTTCTACTCCCATGAGCTGTTCCATTTTTTTGATACCATCTTCTGTGAGTACCGCTGTTTTTCGTTTTTCGTCCAAGTTGTAGTGTGTGTCTTTTTCGAGGTGTCGCACGAGTGTGTCATATTTTTGATATTTTGAAGTCGATTCTTCTGCTGGAGCCGAAATAATGAGTGGTGTACGTGCTTCATCCACAAGGATAGAGTCGACCTCATCCACAATGGCATAATGGAGTTCGCGCTGCACAATGTCTCGTGGAGTTGTTGCCATATTGTCTCGAAGGTAATCGAAACCAAATTCATTATTTGTTCCGTAGGTAATATCCGAAGCGTAGGCCTCTTTTCGTCCAGAGCGGTCGACATCATTTGTAATGACCCCCACAGAAAGTCCAAGATATCGGTAGAGGTGTCCCATCCACTGGGCATCACGTTTTGCAAGGTAATCATTCACGGTAATGACATGTACGCCTTTTCCGGCGAGTGCTTCGAGATATGCAGGAAGCGTGCAAACCAGTGTTTTTCCTTCTCCTGTTTTCATTTCAGAAATACGCCTGCTGTGGAGGACAGCGCCTCCTACAATTTGAACATCATAGGGAATCATATTCCAAGTTTCTTCCTTTCCATTTACCTCAAAAGTACTTCCCGAAAGCCGACGACAAGCATTTTTAACAACAGCAAAAGCTTCAGGAAGAAGAGCCTCCGTTGTTTCTCCATTTTGAATTCGCTCTCGAAATTCGTCTGTTTTTGCCCGAAGCTCTTCATCGGAAAGAGCTTGAAGTTGTTCTTCAATCTTGTTGACCTCTTCTACCTTTTTCCACGCGGCTTTTACGGCTTTTTCAGAGGGGTCTCCCATGACTTTTTGGAGGAATGATGTGACGCTCATTTTGTTATTGGGTGAGAATATTCCGACCCAATATATCAAAAATATGAAGAACTGTCTCCTGAAAAAAATATAAAACAAGGGATGAGAGTGAGCCCATCCCTCTACAATATCTTAAGGGAAGAAGAACTTATTTTTTAAACCACTGAAGTTGCCAGAATGACTCATTGCAAGTGTCATCTTTGCATCCACATTTCCACTCATTTGTACGCCACTGACACGTAAAGGCAGCGACATAATTCTTTTCTTTTAAGTCACCGTTTTGAAATGTCTTCTTTCCCTCACCAACACACCAATCTCCTGAATCGTCCTCTACGTTACAGTTAAAAGTAAACTCATTCCAAGAACTCTTTTCTTCCGAATACATATAGCCCTTTTTGTAGACATACGTATTCTTATTTTCATTTCCTGTTTCAAAAGTAGCGGTATCTTCATTGCAGGTTACCTGAAGAAGAAGAGGTTTTATACTGGAGAATATATTATATGCGGCACCATAATCTTGTGGAACTTCATCAGAATTGCGGAGCTCAGAGCACTCTCTTGATGAGGAGCTCTCACATGTCATTTCCGCCGTTCCGTGCAATTGCGGATCAGTGTTTGATGCCGCAGGAACATCGTGTTTAATTTGGAGTTTTCCTCCAACTTTACAATAGCTGAGGTAAGTAGTGTATGCGCCTCCGGTTGCAAATGTTCCACTGAAGGCTTCTTTTCGTTCACATTGTCCTTCGGCAATGGAATTAAAATTAATATTCTGTTTGAGTGTTACTGAGGGAGGAGTTTGTCCTGATCCAGCAACACGAGCAGTAGAAATTTGAACATCACTAAGGTCACAATCGCAATAGCTTATTTCATGTTTCCATTGGCTGAGGGCACTTCCGGTAAAATCAATAGTTTTCAGTTCACTATTCCCAGAAGAACAGGTTTTTGGAGGACGAGGGGGAGGAGGAGGTATTGTATTATCTGTGACGATAATCGTTGCGACTGCATCTGTTTGTCCAGTCTTTTTTACGGTGAGTGTTGCTGTTCCGATGGCAGTTGGTGCGGTAAGAGTGCATGTTGTGGATCCGTCTGAACACTGATTTTTGGTGATACCTGTTGTTCCGGCATTCAGAGTAAAGGTGTGTTCACTGGCACTATTGGAAACAGCAATATTCGTGACGGATGCTCCAACGGCAATGGATTGAGTTGTAGGAGAAACAGCAAGGGTGGCTCCACCTCCTCCACCAGATACGGCGGCGAGAATTTTTTCTGCATTCGCAAAGCCACATCCCGATTTTACATCTTTTCCGGGTGCATCAATGTCTTCTGCATTGTCACACATAATTTGTAAGATTTGCGCAGGAGTGAGCGAAGGGTCTTTCGACTTCATGAGTGCGGCAATGCCGGCAATATGTGGGCTTGCCATAGACGTTCCAATAAGCCTTGCATATTGATTTGATAACCATGTACTTCCAATGCCATTTTCTCGGCAGCTTTCAGTGTTATTTCCTACGCATTCTCCTGCTCCGGGGGCGGCAATATCGACCCAATTTCCATAACTTGAGAAGGGAGCAATTTTTTTATAGAAATCTGTTGCCCCTACGGTGATAATTCCATTACAACTTGCTGGTGTTTCTGTTGGATTTCCTTCCTGTCCACTATTTCCAGAGGCAACCACTATGGTAACTCCTGCGTTAACAGCAGTATTAATTTGGTTCTGCCAATTATTACTGCATACGCCATCGCCGCCGAGACTCATATTGATGACATTTGCTCCATTTTGAGTGGCATAGCTTATCGCCTCAAAAATATCGTTGTCGTATGCTCCTCCGTCACCACCAAAGACCTTAAGAGGCATTATTTTTGCGTCTGGAGCAATGCCCACAACACCATTGTTATCTTTTTTGGCGGCGATTGTACCCGCAACATGTGTTCCATGTCCCTCTGTGTCACTTGGATCTGTATCGTTGTTTCCTGAAAAATCATATCCGGTAACAAGTTGTCCTTGAAATTCAGGATGATTAAGGTCAATTCCTGTGTCAATAACTGCGACGACTACTCCTTCTCCAGTAACTCCAGTCGCCCATACTTTATCGGCATTGACTCCCGCATTATTTTGATTATTAAAGTAGTGCCAGAGGTTGTCTTTATTTTCATAATTGGTGGTTGGGTATCGTATTCCATTGAGATCTGCCGAAAGGATATTAGGGTCATTTTTATAGGTTTCGAGAAGCTCCTCTGACGATTTTGACTTACTTTTTACCGTTGCCATTATTATTTCATCTCCTTCTCCAGAAAGCGAAAATGAATCAATTCCATTTTCTTTGTTGAAGAGAATTTTTGTTTCTACTTCTAAATCATTTGGATCATTTGCCGAAAATGCCTGAGAAATCGATTGTGCAAAGACTTTTTCTCCATCTTCCATAGAGAGTTTTCCAAAGGTTTGTACCGCAAAATTCGCGTTTCGTACGACTTGAGAATCTGGTTTGAGAAAAAGAAGAACTTCATTTTCCACATATTGAGGTCTTCCGCTTGAAATACCAAGCGTGGGAGGAGAAATATTTACAAATGCTTCCGTCTCTTTTTCTGATGTAGTGGTGTCTCCCACCGATTTTGCACCCCATGTTGGAGATCCAAAAATGAGAAAAAGAGCACAGCTTCCTGTGAGGATTGAAATAATTTTTTTGGAGAATATTTTCATATTTATTTTTTGAGAATATATGTTTTCCCTTATTATAGCGTATTTTTGGAGGAATGAAAAAAGTTTTCGACAATTCCTTCAGAATTCGCCATACTCGCCCTGTTTTATACGTTCTAAAAATATGCAACAGGAGCTTACACAGATTCGACAAGAAGCACTTCAAAAAATAGCGGAAGCAAAAACTACTGAGGAGCTTCGAAAGGTAGAAATTGAATTTCTCGGTAGAAAACAGGGGAAATTAGCACTTCTTCTTCGTGATCTCTCGGGGCTTTCTGAAGAAGAGCGACCAAAAATAGGAAAACTTGGGAATGAGGCAAAAAATGAAATCGCGCAAGCAATAGAGGAAAAAGAGGCATCTTTTTCTACTTCTGAAAAAGAGAATGAGTTTTATGATGTTACGCTTTCGGGAATACCTCAGCGAACAGGTCGTCACCATCCGCTGTCTCGCTTTATTCGTGAAGTAGAAGATGTCTTTGGGCGACTTGGATTTGAAACCGTAGAAGGACCAGAAGTTGATGATGATTGGCACAATTTTGGCGCACTCAATTTTACAGAGCATCATCCGGCGCGCGAAATGCAAGATACGTTTTTTGTGGGTAATCTCGTGAATCACGTTCTTCGGACACAAACATCAAATGTGCAGATTCACTACATGGAAGGAAAAGAACCACCGTTTCGGGTCATTGCTCCGGGAAAAGTGTTTCGAAAAGATTCCGATGCAACGCATTCTCCCATGTTCCATCAGGTAGAAGGGCTTATGATTGATCGGGATGTTTCGATTTCTCATCTCAAATTTGTGCTTCTTTCTGCTTTGCGTGAACTCATTTCGTCAGATTTGGAACTCCGCTTTCGCACCTCATATTTTCCGTTCACAGAGCCAAGTTTAGAAGTGGATGCGAGTTGCCCTATTTGTTCGGGAAAATCTCCAGAATGTCGTGTGTGCAAGGGTACCGGCTGGCTTGAGATTGGTGGCGCAGGAATGGTACACCCAAATGTTCTTCGGAATGTCGGAGTGAACCCCGAGGAATGGAATGGGTTTGCATTTGGATTTGGCATTGAACGCCAAGTGATGATCCGTCATAGCATTCCCGAAATCCGCAGTTTTTTTGAGAATGACCTCCGATTTTTAGAGCAGTTCTAGTTTGTTTCTCCTTTTGTTAAATAGAGTACGTCATCCATGGGGAATCGGTAGAGCCCTTGCCCAAGGCGATTTTGATCAAAAATATGTCCGAGAATGCCAATGCTTCTTCCGAGAACAAAGAGTCCGTTGAGCATTCCGAGTGAAATTATTTCGCGAACTTCTTCCTCCGAAAAAAGTTCGGGGAGGCTCTTCATCATGTCAATAAATGTCGTTCCGATACATCCATCTACATTTAAAATGAGATTCCCTTTTTTGGCGGTTGTAAGCGTTTCTACTTGCAAGGCGTAGTCGAGAAGCTCTGTGAAAGCAAAATGTTTCTTGGCAAATTTTTTCAAACTTTCAACGCGCTTGTCGGGGTTTGCCGTGCTTTTGATTTTGTGTCCGATTCCGGGAATATTCACTCCTTTTTTCTTCATTTCTTGAATAAATTCTTCTGGTGAAAGTCCACGGAAATATGCATCGAAAAAGAAGTTTGCCGCTCCGTCAATAGCCCCACCAAAGCGAGGTCCAATTGTGAGAAGTCCACTTGTGAGAGAGGAAACCACATCTTTTCCGGCACGTGCGGCAACAATGGCGTTGTGTGCTCCGGAAACACATGGTCCGTGATCGGCAACGGTTTCGAGAATCATTTCAATGTATTCCGCGGCAAAAATCGGGAGTTTTTTCTTGAGCCATAAAAGCCCCAACGTATAGCCGATTCCCTTGGTTTTGTCTTCCACAATCGAACTGATGGGCTCACCTAAATAGGTGGCTTCTTCTCCGGTATCGCACGAAATAGAGCAGATAATATCACTTGGTTTTCGGATTCTTCCCGTTTTTCGTGCTATGGCATAATCTTCCGCAATATGTGAAACATCCACCGGTTCTGGTTGTGGTGTGATGTCTCCTTTTTCCACAAGCGTTTCGTAGGTTTCTTTGATTTTTTCCCCAAAGTCATCGAACGAGTTTGGCACAATGGCACCGGCTTCTCGAAGCGCGGTATTCTTTTCATCTGCGCTTTCACCTTTTCCTCCAGATTTTGCGCCAGCATGTCCAAACTGCACTTCTGTGGGAAATTCTTTAGCGCACGTTCCCGTAACCCAAGCAACAACGGGCTTTGTAATCTTTTTCTCACGAATGGCATCAGCAATGCTGTGCTCCTCTGTTCCTCCAATTTCTCCGAGCACGACGATCATTTGTATTTCCGGATTTTCCTCAAATCGCAACACATGATCAAGAAGTGTGGAACCAGCAAAGGCATCTCCGCCAATGGCGATTCCTTCGCAAATGCCGTTGGCATTATCCGCAATCACTCGATACATCTCGTTGCTCATTCCGCCAGATTTACTCACAAAACCAACCGAACCTGGGCGTTGGAGTTTACTCGCAATAATATTTTTAATGGTTCCTCCGGCATTTCCAATTTTAAATTTTCCTGCGGCAACGCCTCCCACGGTTGCTGGACCAATAAGCCACTTTCCCTTTTCTTTTGCCTGTGCGGCGAGAGTACGTGCGTATCGCTCGGGAACACCTTCTGCAATAACAATTACCGTACGAATACTTTCTGCTTCTAACGCTTCTTGTGTAGTTGTATACGCACTGCGATATGAAGAGAAATTGATGAGCACATCCGCTTGTGGACATTTTTGTACTGCCTCTTTCAAGGTTTTAAAGAGGGGAATGAGAATTTCCGTTTTTCCAAAAAATGCTTTGTGGTAGCCACGGCGTGTCGGATTGATAATCGCAGAAACACTCGGAATGGTGCGTCCACAGACGGTGTCAAAATCGAGCATGCGTTGCACCGCTTTTTCTTGGTAGCCGTAGACAATGGCTTGAGTAGAGGAGGCAAAAAGAGAGGTAGTCATAGGGAATAAAAAGAGGGAGGCTATTCTTCAAAATCGGAAAAGGGATCTGTGACAAGTATTTCATTTGTGCCAGATCCTCCTTTACCAGCGATGACAAAAGGAGGGGGTTGTGGTGTTTTTTGATCACCACCGGCTCCAATGCCCTGAAGGAGTAGCTCTGCAGGAACGCTTTCTCCTTGTTGGGCTTGAATTAATGCTAGTTGGAGATGGGGTGGTATTCTCGTTTCTTGCTGAATATTTTCGGGAGTTGCTCCATTTGCTCTTTTTGCGGCGATTCTTCTTTCTTCTGATCCGGCAGGAGGTATTCTTTTGTCAAAATTATTAAAATGATTACATCCCCTTATGAGTTCTTGTGGGTAGGGTGTTCCTGTTACGGCACCTTTACGTCTTTCTGTCATAATTTAAAAAAAGAAAATACAATGTGATTTTTGGGCGGATTACCTTGGGAAGTTCTTCAAAAAGTTTCTTCCGTTTTGTATTGCATCCTCCATTGCTTTATCCCATCCTATTAACTGCTCTTTTTGCTCCTCTGTTAATTCTGGGGTAACAAGATCGTTTTTTTTATATCTATTTGGTCCATATCTTTTTGATCCATATCTTTGTTTCCATAAATCATATGAACTATCTCCAAGTTCTCTTATTGGTGGTAATCCTCCAGATGGTCCTCCAATTGGCATATGTTTTGAAAAAGAAAATTAGTTCAGGCTCTCTACTGCCATTCTCACAATACTCGTCATGTGTGTTTCGGGTCCAAAAACTTGCATTTCTATTCCGAGTTCGTTTGCCGCGTTTTGAATGCGTTGTAATCCTTCTTTATAATTTGGTCCGCCGCGTCGCACAAACACCTTTATATTTTGTGCCTTGAGTTTTTCCGCATATTTTTGAAGTGCCTCAATAATACCGGTAAAGGTTTTGGCAACATCTGTAAAATTCGCTATTCCTCCGCCAACAATAAGCACTTTTCCAGCTTGTTCGCGTGTCATGAGCTCCAACACTGTTTCTGCGTAGGCGCGCGTATCCTCGCGAGAAGGGTCGCCGCTGTATTCGCCGTAATTTGCCATTTCTTTTCCAAAGCCGAGGTCAGAAATAGTGTCCGCATAAATCACACTCGCACCGCCACCCGCGACCATAGTCCATATTTTCCCTTTCGGATTGAGAATGGTGAGTTTTAAAGAAGCTCCCGTATTTTCATCTCTTTTGCGAATATATTCTTCTTCCTTGGTAAAGCTTCGCCCAAAAGGGACGGGGAACTCAATATCTCCCCAAATTTTTCGGCATTCAAATGCTGCCGTATCATCCACTTTTGCGACCGCGTCAAGCGCGACAACATTGTCTCCGACAAAAGTGAATGGATTGATTTCTAAAAATGAGAAATGTCCTTTGACAAATACGTTGTAGAGCGCAGTGATGAACGCAACAATCTCTTGGTGATGTGCCGTTTTTGGGAACCTGTTTGCAAGATCAACATCTTCAATATTTTCCAAAATCCCCACAGAAACTTCCATCACCTTTTCCCAGTTTTCTTCAATTTCCACGCCACCTTTAGTGGAAAAAGCAATAACATCTCTGTCTCGTTCCGCGCGGATGGAGACATAATATTCTTCTTCGTGTGGTGTGAATGGTTCTACGAGAAAATGCGTCAATATTCCGCTTGTTTTACCAATGCTCGTAGAAGTTTTTGCTTTTTCTGCAATCCATTCTTGAGTTTGCTTTGCGTCTAATTTTAATCCAATGAGTCCGTGTTTTCCGCGTTTTCCAAAAAGTTGATCAGGCTTTGCGACAAGTTTTTCTTCAACAATCCACGGATGCTCTTTTTCGAGTTTTTTCCAGTCGGTTTCTGGTGTTACGAGCATTCTTTTTTCCGAAATGGTTACCTTTTCGGCAGAAACTTTTGGAAGCTCTCGCCTCAAAATTTCTTTTGCGTCATATTCGCGAATGCCAACTTGTGCCATAGAAGGGAAAAATCGGCTCTTAGGCTGACAGGAGAAGGGAGAAATTTCAAGGGAAATGTTTAGAAGGTGTTTATAGTGCCTTGTTGTCTCTTGTTTTAAGAGGGTTTGACTTTTCGTTTCACAAATTTGGAAGAACGAGGTTACAGGTGAATTGGTATCGAAACACTTTTTTATTTTCCTGTTACACTAACTCTATACTAGGGGCAAAAGTAATCTAGACTCTTATTATTACAAGATTGCTAGAAACCGCTAAAAAAAGCCATTTCAAGATTGGAGAAGGAGCTTATTTTTGCTAATTGTTTTAATGGTGGGCGGTACCGGATTCGAACTGGTGACCTCGTGCGAGTCAAGCACGCGCTCTAGCCAACTGAGCTAACCGCCCCAAAATTTCCCAAGGAGTATAAGAGGTTTTTTTATGGAAGGCAATTTTTCTTCAGGAGAGATGGGGTCGAGAACTACCTCTCCTCATTTTCTTACCAATCCTTTTCGTTTGGATCTTTTTGTGTTCCATCTTGAAAAAACGGATCTTGCTCAAAAAACTGTTGTAAAAATGGATCTTGTTGTTGCGATTTTCCTTGTCCGAATCGGTCAAAAAATTGGTTTGTGTCTTGTTCAGTTTGATCAAGTTCTTGAAGGTAGCGTTCTATTTCTTGTTTCATGTCTTCGCTGAGTTTCTGTTCTTGGGAATTATTTTCCTGTTGTTTTGTTCCTTCTCCTCCTTTTTTGTCTTCAGATTTTTTTTCGGAATCTTTTTGCTGATTTTTCTGATCGCTATCTCCTTTTTTATCCTCCCCTTGTTGATTTTGCTTTCCATTTTTCTTTTCTTCTTGCTGTTTTTGTAATTCCTCCAATTTTTTTTGAACAAATTCTTTGTTCTCTTTTGCCTCTTTGTCTTCGGAATTCCGTGCAAGTGCGCGGTCGTAGGCAGCTATTGCCGATTCCCATTTTGTTTTCTTTTGAGAAGAATCTCCTTCTTTTTCTCCTAAGCGATATAGGGTGTTTCCTAAATGATATGACGCATCCGCGCAATGCTCCTCCTTTGGTGGACAGCTTTTTTCTGCTTCTTCAAAAAACGATTGTGCGGTTTCGTATTCCTGTTTTTCAAATGCCACAAGTCCGCGGTTTTCTTTTGCGGTTGCCATTTCATCTGATGGTGATACCTGTTCTGCTGTTTGATATTCAAAGTCCGCTCTTTTCCAATCTTTCTCAAGATATGCAGTGTTTCCCTTATTGGTCGAATAGGCGAAGGGAGTTTTTGTAATATCACATCCTGAAAAGAGGAGTGGGAGAAGAAGAAAAACGAGATTTCTCTGCATGGCATGTGGAGAAAATGGAATCAGTATCCCGAGGAGAAAACAGAGGAACGCAAGTTTTGCAAATATCTCGTATTGTTCGGAGAGTCCTTCTGTGGGGACAGGTACCTCTATTTTTGTTTTTTTGAGTGTATCTACTGTATCGGAAATGGCGAGGAATTCCGATTCACTTGTGGGGTGCAGGTATACTCCATCGGTAAGTTTTGCAATTTCTTTGAGCGGTGTTTCATTGAGACGTGTGAGTACCATTTCTCCCTGATGGGTTTTGTACAGCACATTTCCAAAGAGATCGGTTCCTTCGGGAATTCGGCTTCCATCCTTGCTTCCAATACCCACCATGAGGAGTGTTATTCCTTCTTTTTTTGCTCGTTTTGCGGCGCCTTCATAATTCCCTTTCTGCTCTTCTCCATCTGTAATAAGAACCGCAAGTCGTCCTCGTTCTTCATCTCCTGCGGAAGTGAATCGATTTGTCATTTCCGTAAGAGCACTTTCAAGATTGGTTCCCTGTTTTACAACATCTTCAGGAGAAATGCCTTCCAAAAAGGTGAGAAAGGTTTCGTGATCAAATGTGAGTGGAGAAACTGTAAATGCTTCTCCAGCAAATACGACAAGTCCATAGCGATGCTCTGGATGCTCTTCGACAAATTTTCGCATCATGCGCTTTGACATTTCGAGTCGATCCACATTTTTTCGACCATCCGAAAAATCGAGCGCGCGCATACTCTGGGAAACATCCACGACAAAAATAGTGTCAATTCCTTCTGCTTGTTGAAACGATCCTTTTTCTCCTCCTACAGGACGCAAGAGGACAATTCCCAAAAAAAGGCACGAAAGAAGAAAAAGTGCTTCTCGTATGCGTCGTTTTTGAAATCGAACCTTTCTTCCTGATGCGCCCCCTCTAAACATTTTTGGATGAAACTGAAGGAGGAATGTTCGATAGATTTTTTCCGAAAAAACAAGAAAAAGTCCGGAAAGTATTACTCCTGCTCCAATGAGGAGAAGTGAGGTTGTTCCGGTATTCAGGAATGAGAATGGCATCTACCAAGCAGAAAAAAAGCGAGTGCGTATTCCGAGAAAAAGAAGAAGGAGAAGAAACGTGCCTCCAGCAAATGGTACAAAGAGTTCTCGATATTTGACGGCAAAGCGATATTCTATTTTTGACTTTTCGAGCGCATTAATTTCTTCAAGAATACTTTTGAGTGCCTCGTTGCTATCGGCACGGAAATATTTTCCGTCTGCAGTACTGGCAATGCTTTTGAGCGATTCTTCATTAAATTTGCTCATAATAAGGTTTCCAGATTGATCTTTCGCATATTGTTTTTGTCCAAATGGATCACGGTAGGGGAGTGGTGCCCCCTTTTCGGTTCCAACACCAATGGTATAGATCCGTACATTGTTTTCGTGAGCGTATTGTGCGGCAATAAGCGGATCTGCCCCAGTGTTGGCATCTCCATCAGTCAAAAGAATAATGACTTTTGAGCGTTTTTCCTCACTGCTTCCAAATTTTTTCACGGCAGAAAGAAGGGCATCTCCAATGGCAGTTCCATTGAGTCCGCGGATATTTTGCTGAATGCTGTCGGTCGTAATCGTTTTCATGTATTCCCGAAGAATATTTACATCAAATGTAAGGGGCGACTGAGTAAACGGTTTTCCCGAGAAAATAATAATTCCCACGCGATCTCCTATTAGCTCATCGAGAAACTTTCCAAGAACCTCTTTTGCGGCTTCCATACGATTTGGTTTGAGGTCTTCCGCAAGCATTGATTCCGAAACATCAATCGCAAGAAAAATATCAATTCCTTCTTTGCTTTGGT
Source organism: Candidatus Peregrinibacteria bacterium (assembly GCA_016699755.1). Classification (NCBI taxonomy): domain Bacteria; phylum Candidatus Peregrinibacteriota; species Candidatus Peregrinibacteria bacterium. The sequence goes on from CP065009.1 coordinate 157,546, forward strand.
TTGTAATAGAGAGGGGAATTTGCGGACGTGCGAGAAGAATAATAAAACCGCTTACGATAAGTGTAATGAGAAAGAGAGGGGTGGCAGACCACACCTGAAGAAGCCAAGAGAAACGAGTTTTTTGTGAGAATAGAAAAGGTAGGAAGTGAAACAGCTTCTTGTTTCATGCGACACCACGCTCCCCACAAAACGAGAGGAAGGAGAGGAAAGAGCCAAAAAATTTCTGAATGGGCAAATATCATAATGTAGAAACAAGTTCTTTTGCACGCCCAATAGTGGCAAGAAAATCTTTTTTTTGTGGTGGATGTTCGGCAAACTCTCCTTGTTCACATTGAACAAAAAATTGTTGCAATCTTTTATCAGGAAAAGTCTTGAGAAGTTCTTGAAAGGTGAGGGCAGAAGAATTCTTTTGTTTTTTTGAATCCACTTTTGTGTTCTCTTCTAGTAAGGGGGAATGTTGAGAGTTTTCTTGAGAAAGCTCTTTTTCTGCCAATTCTTCTGTGGATTGGTTGAAAAAATTCCGCAGAATTTCTGCAAGTGCCAAAAATCCTTCTCGGGTGGAGAGTGTTTCTGCTTCTTGCTCAAGTTTTTTAAGGGCAGTGAGCGCTTCTTCTTTGGCAGAAGTCCTCTCTCTTTTTGGCGTAATAATTGGGGCAGGCATTTTCTTTCGCTTATACTTCCACCACCAGAGCATTCCCACAAGAAGAAAAATTCCGAGCAAAATTCCTGCTCCTTCCAAAAATATGGGGAGCAAAGGAATATTAGTGGGGAGACGATTGGGGTGAATGTCATTCATGGTGACGATTAGAAGGAAAACTTCCTTTGTCGTGCCTTAAAAAAGGAGAAGAGTTTTTCTGCAATATTCTCTTCTGTGGAAATCGTGAGTGTGTCGATTTTTCCGCGCTTTAAAAATGATTGCAGGCGCTGTTCTTCTTCCTCTTGTGCTGAGGCGTAATTTTTCCAAAATATTTGCCCTCCTCCGGATTGCACTTGTCGAGATTCTGTATCAAAAAAAGGAAATATTCCGGTGCTTTTTGGGTGCATCTCAAAAGGATCAGTACAACGAAGAAACACAAAGTCGTATCGTTGGTTGAGGAGGAGTATTTCTTTCTCTGATTCCTGTGGAATACGGTCGGAAAGAAAAAAGCAAATACCGCGCTTCTTTTTTGAGAGCTTGGAAAAAGACTGTAATGTTTCTGCTCCGCTTGGTGTTTGTACAGAATTTTGCTCGTTTGTTGCCAACATTGCCTTTTGGAGAATGCGAAGCATATTCCCCTTTCCTTTTTTGGAAGGAAAAAAAAGCGGAGCGTCTTTCTGAAAGAAAAAGGCACCGAGACGATCACTACTGCGAAATACAGAAAACGCGAGGAGTGCCATTGCCTCGAGCGCCGTTTCTTTTTTGAGTCTTTTTGTAGTGCCAAAATTCATATTTGCGGACGTATCAAGAACAAGAAAAGTGTTCATCTCTCGTTCTTCGCGATAGAGCTTTATAAATGGCTTTCCTTCGCGAGCAGTAACGCCCCAATCGATTGAGCGAACATCATCTCCCTCTTGGTATTCACGAACATCTTCATATTCAACACCGGTTCCTCGAAAGGAAGAGCGATAGTTTCCCGCAAAAATCCCAGTCACATCTCTTTGTGTGCGAATTTCAAGCCGTCGCACTTTTTTCATAAGCTCTCGAATGCCTTCGAAAGAATCCCTACTTTTCTGTTGTGATTCCAGCATATTTCTTCTTCCGTATTTCGTTTTCGATCATAGCGGAAAAAATGGGATTTTGAAATGGGTTTTTCTATTCATTGACTACCACTTGAAATCCCTCCTTCTCGAGTTGTGTGCGAATATCTTCCATACTTTTTCGAGATGGTGGATGAACCTCGGGAATGCCGTAATCAATTCCTTCTTTTTTCCATTTTGCAACGCCCATTTCGTGGTAGGGGAGCAGTTCGATGAGTTCAAATTGAACGGTTTTGCAGAAATCGATGAGCGCGGCAATATTCTCTTTTGTATCGGTGTACCCCGGTAAAATGAGGTAGCGGAACCAGATGCGTTTTTTCATGTCTGAAAGGTGACGCACGTTTTCGAGAATATCCACATTTCCTCTTCCGGTCAGAAAACGATGGGTCTTGTCATCAAAATGTTTCAGGCTTACGAGAAAAATATCCGTGTGCTTTGCAATGCGCTCTAAATCCTCCTGAGTTGTTTTGAGTGACGTATCGACCGCGGTATGAATGCCATTTTCTTGGCACTTTTCAAGAAATTCTTCCAGAAAATCTGTTTGATAAAACGGTTCTCCACCGCTTACAGTAACTCCTCCTCCGCTCGCTTCGAGATAGGGTTTGTTTCGAAGAATTTTTTCTAGAAGATCATTCGCAGTCAAAAAAAGTGGATCTTTGCAGAGAACCACATCAATGTTGTGGCAAAATTTGCACCGCAAATAGCATCCCGCAAGGAAGACAACAAAACGAATCCCTGGTCCGTCAAGAGTTCCTAGACTTTCGATGGAGTGAATCTTTCCAATTTTTTCTTGTGTATCATGTTCTTTTCGAACGCATTGCGAATTCTCACAGGCATTTTCTGCTCCTACACCTTTTGGCGGTGCCAAATTTGGAGGATGACGGAGCGTCTTAAAATCGCTCATGGAAGGTTCGGGAAATCACTTCTTCCTGTTGCTCTTTCGTAAGGCGAACAAATCGCACGGCATAGCCCGAAACACGGATGGTGAGCTGCGGATATTTTTCCGGATGCTTCATGGCATCTTGCAAGGTTTTTCGATTGAGTACGTTCACGTTTAAGTGGTGTCCGCCTTTGGTAAAATAGCCATCAAGAAGAGCAGAAAGATTTTTATCTCGTTCATCTGGAGTTTTTCCGAGTCCTTGGGGAACGATGGAAAACGTATTCGAAATGCCATCAAGACAATAATCATACGGAATTTTTGCCACGGAATTGAGTGAAGCAATGGCGCCGTTTTCGTCGCGGTTGTGCATAGGATTTGCACCAGGAGCAAATGGTTCTCCAGCACCGCGTCCGTCTGGAGTAGCACCAGTTTTGTGTCCATATACGACATTCGCGGTAATTGTGAGAATACTGAGCGTGTGTTTCGCGTCTTTATAGGTTTTGTGCTGACGGAGGTATCCGAGAAATTCTCGAACAATTTCTATTCCTAGCTCATCCGCTCGATCATCATCATTTCCGTATTTTGGAAAATCTCCTGTGATGGTAAATGACTGAGTTATGCCATTTTTATCGCGTTTTGCTTTTACTTTTGCATATTTTATGGCGGCAAGACTATCGATCACCACCGAAAAGCCAGCAATACCAAATGCCATATTTCGATCCATGACATTGTCGTGCAATGCCATTTGTGCGGATTCGGGATTGTATTTATCGTGCATAAAATGAATGACGTTCATGGTGTTCACATATTTCTTTGCGAGCCACTCCATCATTTTTGAAAATTCCTGACGCACTTCCGCATAATCGAGTGCTTCGGCGTGTTTGAGCTTTGGCACATTTTCTGCGACGGGACTTCCATCTTTTTCATCTTTTCCTTCGTTGAGGGCAAAGAGAAGGAGTTTTGCCAAATTGCACCGCGCTCCAAAGAACTGCATTTCCTTTCCGAGTTTCATAGCAGAAACACAGCACGCAATACCATAATCGTCTCCAAAACGAGGACGCATGAGCTCATCATTTTCAAACTGAAGAGCACAACTCGTAATAGCAACATCTGTGACGAATTTTTTGAAATTCTGTGGAAGTTTTGGCGACCAAGCAATCGTAATATTTGGCTCTGGGGCTGGTCCCAAATTTTTGAGCGTTTGAAGGATTCGGAATGTGGTTTTGGTCACAAGCGTCCGTCCGTCAATTCCTTGTCCGCCGAGAAGACAGGTTATCCATGTGGGATCGCCCGCGAACAAATCGTTATACTCAGGCGGTCGAAGATGTCGTACAATCCGAAGTTTTATAACGAAATCGTCAATAATTTCTTGTGCTTCTTCTTCGGTTATTTTTTTGGCTCTTAGGTCTTGCTCGGCATAAATATCGAAAAATGCATCCACACGCCCAAAGCTCATGGCAGCGCCATCTTGCCCTTTTACCGCCGCGAGGTATCCAAAATATGTCCATTGAACGGCTTCTTGAAAATTTTCTGCAGGGCGCGAAATATCACATCCGTAGCCTTCTGCCATCTTTTTCATTTCTTGAAGCGCATGAATTTGCTCAACCAATTCTTCTCTTCGACGAATTGACTCTTCGTCCATTTCTCGCAAGTACGTGTTAGAAAAATCGTGTTTGTCCTGAATGAGTCGGTCGACACCATAGAGCGCAACACGTCGGTAATCTCCAATAATCCGTCCGCGCCCGTAGTTATCAGGGAGTCCTGTGATAATCGATTTTTTGCGGAGCAGTTTGTGATCTGGTGTGTGAAAATCTTCCCAATCCGTATAAATATCAAAGACTCCATCATTATGAGTTTTGCGAAACTTCGTAAAAATTCGCTCCACTTCGGGGTCGAGTTTGTAGCCATATGCTTCACATGCCATTTTCACGAGCCGAACACCGCCTTTTGGTTTAATAGCGCGTTTCAGTGGTTTATCTGTTTGGAGTCCAACAATAAGTTCATTTTTCTTGTCGATATATCCGGGTTTGTGACTCATAATGTCCGATGGTGTTTTGGTATCAATATCGAGCACACCTTTTTTCTGCTCTTTTTCAATGAGTTTTGTTATTGCATTCCAAATTTTTTCCGTGCGTTTTGTGGCACTTGCCAAAAAATCTTCGCCTCCTTCGTAGGGTGTGTAGTTTTTTTGGATAAAGTCGCGTACGTCAATGGTTTCTCTCCAGATACCCGAGAAAAAAGAAGCAGGCTTCTTCGGCATTTGATATTGGGAAATATTCGTGAATAGTATAACAATTTTTGATGGTATTCACAATGAAGGGTTTTGTTTTAAGAAACTTCTTGATTACATTTTTGTGCAAGTGCCATGCGTTCTGCGCCAGCAGATCTTTTTGTGACGTGATCGAAATGCCAATCTTCGTGTCCGAGTTTTGTAAAATTGCATTGTTTTGCGAGTGCAATAAAACTAGGGAGTCCTCCAATTTTTTCACTTCGAAATGAGTTTGGATGGAGGTCGATAGCGTGTCCGGTGTTGTGATTGCTGTTTCCTGGTTTAGCGGCATAGCCCTTTCTCGCTGTTGCATAAATTTTTTCCTGATGTTTTATAGAGCGATATGCACTCGTGATAATAAGTTTTTGACCTGTCATTTTCCAATAACTTACTGCGAGCTTTGCAAAATCGGGAAGAACTTCGTTGTTGACCATAGCAAACGTGCTCCCTTGAAAATTGATATACTCGGAGCTACGAAAGTCTTTTGAAATATTTCCTCCGCTTGAGTATTCACTCACAAATTCTGAAACCCGTTTTTTCGTGTCGGGGTCATCAATGGTATCAAGGGTTTGGGACGCTCTTTGTTTTGCTTCTGATAAGTGAGTTTTTGTTTCTTGCTGTATAAATGCTTGCTTTTCTTCTTCGGTTTTAAATGTTTTTCCTTGAAGTGCTTCTTGAATGTATTCAGCAAAGTATTTTAAAAGATACTCGATAAGATCTTTTTCTTCCTTCTCCTCAGATTCAACAGTACTTTTATTTTGAAATTGCTCTTTTTGTGAAGATGAAAGAACTTCCTCACGAATCGTTGGTGCTACTTGTTGTTGGATAGCTTTTTCCTGTTGTTTTTCTCCTTCCGATTTAGGGGTTTCACTATCGGAGAAATGACTCGAACCGTCATCTACTCCACCTACTTTTTCTTCTAATTTCTGACGCGCTTCTCGTTCTGGTGTTTCTTCTGGTGTTTCCAACTGCCGATGTATTTCAGATCCAGTACTCATTTTTTAAGCAAAGCTTTTTCTGTCCACATAACTCTTGAATATTGGTCTTGTTATATATGGTGCTCCTTTTGAAATAACTTCATTCTGATTTGCTACCGTTCTGGCATAGGCGTCGCTTTTTTCAGAGCCAAAACGAAAACTATCACTTTTTCCCAAAGCGTATGGATAAAAAGTTGCGAGATAAAGATCGTGAGCAGAATGTAACTTGCCTCTGTAGGGAGCAAAATATTTTTCCACATAGGTGAGTTGTTCCGTTGCAGACATATTTCTGAGAGCGCTTACACTTGTTCCGAGTCCACGAGCAGTACTTGGCATAAATTGTATAAGACCTGTCGCATTTGAAATATGGTTCACTGCTCTTGGATTAAATTTTGATTCTGCTTGTATTACAATAGCTAAGTCGCTTTCGCTTACTCCAATTCTTTTGCAACATTCTGCATATCGTGTTCGAAATTCAGGATCTTTCATCAATTCTCCTGAAGAGTTTTTCCATTGCTCTTCTCTCTTTTGAATTGCTTTTTGAAGATCTCCCGAAGAAATTCCATATTCATTGCAAATCTTGTTGAGTTCTGGCTTTCCGTAATGTTGATAGACAAGAAAATCTGCAGTAAGTTTTCCGTTTTCAATCGCACTTTTCCCGGTTGATCTTCGGTAGTAATCAATACCTTTTTGGATTTCTGTGAGAAATATTTCTATTTCAATATCGGTTTTTTGTTCTGCATCCTCAAGAACGGCAAACACATATTTCGGGTCGATATCTTGCTTATAACAGGCTTTTGTAATTGCTTCATATCGCTCTTGAAAAGTCACTTTTTCCGTTTTCTCCGAAACATAAGAGTTTACAAACGATTGTGATTTCTCCTCAATTTCTTTTGTTTTTTGTTGTACTTGCTCCTGTGTTTGTGTTGTTTCAATAGTGACCTTCGTTCCATATAAAATAATGAGTCGTTCTCCGTTTTCTGCAAAAAATTCTCCGCTGAGTCCTCTTCGCGTTCCGGTTTGAGATGGTTCTCCTCTATGAGTAACTGTTATTTTTTGAACGGTTGCAGGAAGTGTTTGTCCGGCAGTAATTCTTCTTTCGAGTTCTTTGTTTCCGTGAAAGTTTATATTGATTTCTTTTCCTGTAGTAATATCTTCCGGTTTTGCTGAGGGTTCAGTAATGAGAGCAAGTCGTTCAGCTCTTTCTTTTTTAAGGAATTCTCCTTCGCTCATGTTTCGCATGGCTTCTACTCGTTCTGCAAGGTCATGAAGAAGTGGCTGTGTTTCTTGAAGAAGAGCATTTTCTTCTGGTGTTTCCTCTGTCTTTGGTTTTTCGGAATCTTGAAAAACCCTCCGTTTCTCTAAAAAAGGTGATTCTGCCGAAAAGGTATTCCAAAAGGTTTTCATGGTGTTGATGGAGAAACAGGTTTTTGAAGAACGGGGATTCCGTTGGGGAGTGCGGTTTGCAGAGCGCCTTTTGCTCGGAGAATATTCGTTTTGACGCTCTCTGTTACCATTTCTGTTTTTGCAAGATCATCGGCAGAAAGTTCGGTTTCGGCAATGTGTTGGGCTTTTTCGAGTGCTTTCTTGCGTGCGGCGTTGGCAATGCTCTTTTTTTGTTTTTTCTCTGTGCGAATTTCTTTTGTTTGTTGGGTCAGTTCTTTTTTTCGTTGGAGTAGAACGGAGCTTTTTGCTTTGTATTCTTCGCGGAGCTTGTGGAGCTCTGCTTCTATATTTCTTTGTTCTTCCTCAAGAGGAGAAAGCCTTTCCGAAAGAGCGTGTTCGAGTTGCCCTACTGCTTTTTGGTATTCTTGGTGAACGTTTGCTCTGGCGGCATCGACTTTCTTTTTTTGTTCTTCTGGGCTTTCTCCTGCACTTTTGAGCATCTCCCAAAGATGCACCGCACTTTCGCGGAGCATGGTGTTCGATTCCGAAAGAACCGCTTTTTCTGCTTCGGTAACGCTTTGTGGAAGCACATTTTCTTGCAGAAGCGAGGAAAGTTCTTGAAGCAACTTTTTTGCCGATTTGAGCGTTTTTCGTGCAGAAATAAGTGTTTTTTTAGAGTTCTGCTCTTTCTCCGGGCTTGGCACGGATGCAGCTTGTTCAGTTGCCGATGAGAAAACGGTTGGGTTGTTCATAAAATTACGATCCTGATATTCCAAGTTCTTTTCGGATTTTATCAACTACGCCACCTGAAGGATTTGCTTCTTCACTAAAGAATCCTGTAAGCATTGTGGTTTTTTTGGCACTATTCATTGTTTCAAAAAGATCTTCCAAATTCTTTCCACTCGCAAGTGTTGCGGAAACAGCTTCTTTATCATCTTTTGCTGGATAGGTGAACTTCCAGTTGTCACTTTCTCTGGTGAGGGTGAAACCGAGTTTTTTTCCATTTTTGAGTTTCAATTCTTTCATTTCTGTTTCTGATATTATGTTTACTTCAGTGAGTTGAAGATCTTTCATAATTTCCTTTTTTGCAAGTTCTTTTACTGTCTTCTCAACAAGTCCAGTCATCACTTCTGTTACTTTTTTTGTTATCTCACTTTCATTTGTTCCCCCCTTTTCTGTAAGTTTTTTCAAAACAATTTCCTGTATCTTTTCTTTTACTGGTTCTTCATTTCCGGTATGTGCCATTTTCAAAAGATTGTCCATTTCTGTTGCTGGAATCGCATCTGTAAAAATTTTTTCATATTCCTTTTTTGCTTTTTCGTCTTGTTCTTCTGCCGGAGTTTTCGATTCTGTATCACAAAACATGGTGAGAGAAGGGGTCTGTTGCTTAGATGATGTAAATTTTGTTTTTAAAAATTCTTCAAAACTTTCCGCTGTTTGTCCTTCTCCAGTATTTTTCATTGCTATTGACCAGTATCCGAGAACTTTTTCTTTATTTTGCAGAAGATCTCCTGATCCATTGGGAAAAACTTTTTTTATGGTGTCTTCGTAGTTTTTGCTTTCAATATCGAGTATGAATTTTCTCGCAATGCCTCCGAAAAGTTTTCCTCCTGTGAGGCTTAAAATAATCGGTTTAAGAATGTCGTTAAACAGATCGAGACCAAAGTTTTTCACCTTCTCTGCGACTGTTTTATATAATTCTGAATTTTGTATTTTGTCGAGCGGACCCAAAGAGTTCAGTCCATATTTCTCTTCAAGTTTTCCAATTTCCTGCAGCATCGCGTCATTAAGGTTTGTAAGTTGTGTTTCAATGCGCTGAATACGATCAAGATCCGTCCTCTCTGATTCGGTGATTCCATCTTTTTGAATCGCTTCTTTCAGGGCTTTGAGCCTCTGTATTGTTTCTGGTGTTTTTGTTGCTGCTTCTGTGGTAGCGGGTGGTGAATTTTCGAGAGTTCCTACTGGCGCTTCAAACACCAATCGCGTTTCTCGAAAATCATTTCCCGAAATCTGTTGTTTCCAAAAAATTTTCATTGTTGCAGAGAAAGAGAATGTTCTTGCTGGAGCAGTTTTTCGCGTTGTTCCAAGAGTTTTTGCCGTTCTTCTTGCAAACGTCTTTTTTCAACGTTGTACGCAACGACTTTTTCGTAAATCATTTTCTTGTCATCATCCGTAGCTACTTGCGCTATGGGAATAAGCTTTTGCTTCATTTCTTCAGTCAGCTCCGATTCCTGCAAAAACCGGATGAGTTCGGCGGAATTTTGAAAGTCGATCATGAGAAGAAGGAATGAAAAAATTCGAGGAGGAGAGTAGAGAGTGGGCGTTTTTTGTATTGTTCTGGTGATTTTACCACTTCTTTTTCTGGCCAATCGTTAAGTGCGGCATTTATGTGCGCCTCTGCCTGTGGCATTTCGAGTTTTTTGTGGTGATTTTCGCGCATTTGTTTTATTTCATCTGCCTTTTTTCCACCTTCTTGAATGCGCCGAACGCTAGACGCGCTGGGACGAATATTGCTTTGACCGCTAGGGAGATTTTCGAAAAACATGAGTTTTTGTTTCCGTATATTCTACCCCAAAAAAAGAGTGTTGACAATGGACTTCTTTCGATATTTGGAATCAGGATTAGATGTATAAGCCTTTGTCACAAAAAAAGTGGGAAAAGAATAGAAAAAAAGTATACTAAAAGATGCTTTCTCCAGATATTCTATGAATTTGAAAAAGATACCTTTATTCGGAAATGCTCGGAGCTTTCTTTTCTTTTTCCTGGCAATTATGACATTTTCTTCTTGCAGTATCTCCGGTCAAAAGTCGTTATCAGAACCTTCTCCAGATCTTGCTACTACTCCGCAAAACCAACAAGAAACCGCCATTTTTGCGGGAGGTTGCTTTTGGTGTACCGAATCAGATTTCGAAAAACTGCTAGGAGTTCTTTCGGTTGTTTCGGGTTATGCCGGAGGAAAAGAAGAAAATCCAAGTTATGAAGAGGTCTCTGCTGGAAAAACTGGACACAGGGAGTCGGTACTTGTGACGTATGACACCACAAAAATTTCGTACGAAGCACTTTTGGAGAATTTTTGGAAACATGTTGATCCTACCGATTCTGGGGGGCAGTTTGTTGATCGAGGAGCGCAATATAAATCCGCCATTTTCTACAATTCCGATGCACAAAAAAAAGCGGCGGAAGATTCTCGTAACTCATTAATGGCATCTGGCATTTTTGAAAAACCAATTGTTACCGATATCCTTCCAGCAACAACCTTTTATCCGGCAGAAGAGTATCATCAGGATTACTTTAAAAAGAATTCTATTCGTTATCATTTTTACCGTTCTCGTTCTGGGCGAGACGATTTTTTAAACCAAACATGGAATAAAGACACAAACTGGTCATTTGTTGAGGAAAATCCGACAAAATCAACAGACTCAACAGACTCTTTTCAGAAGCCATCGGACGAAGAGCTTCAAAAAAAACTTACGCCATTGCAGTATCGTGTAACGCAAAAAGAGAGTACCGAGAAGGCATTTCAGAACGAATATTGGGATGAAAAACGAGAAGGGATTTATGTAGACATTGTTTCGGGGGAGCCTCTTTTTTCTTCTCTTGATAAATACGATTCTGGAACCGGTTGGCCAAGTTTTACTCGTCCAATTTCTGGGGCAAGTATTACCACTCGCAACGATAGATCCTTTTTTTCTGTACGAACAGAAGTACGAAGTCGTCTTGCCGATTCTCATTTGGGACACGTGTTTTCCGACGGTCCTCAGCCAACGGGATTGCGCTATTGCATGAATTCTGCCGCGCTTCGATTTGTACCAAAGGAAGATCTTAGAAAAGAGGGGTATGGGAAATATGTTTTTCTGTTTCGATAATGGCGTGATGATAGATCACATCATTTCGCAATAAAAATGTTTCCAAAGATGATTTAGGGGTGCTTGGTTTTTTGGGAATTGGTACACTCCTCCGGTAAGAATATTTTTGCCGAAAGTTCTCGGAAGAGTTCCCCTATGCAATTGGGAATTTGTTTTGCGCAAATAGATCGTATGGGCAAGATCCCAAAGAGTGAGTTTGTAAGAATTGCCTCGTCCGCGTTTTGAATGTCAGAAAGAGTAAATTCTCTTTCTTGAATATTCGTGCTTGATTTTTCAAGGAGAGTGACAACTCGTTTCTGCATGGTTCCCGAAAGTGCGAGATGCTCTGGCACTACAAAAACCTTGTCTCCTTTTCGGAAAAGAACATTCGAGATAGATCCTTCGGTTATCAATCCTTCCCGATTGAGAAAGAGACATTCAAAAGCACCTTCATCTTCCATTTTTTGTTTTGCGAGAATCATCGGAAGAAGACTCATAGTTTTTGCTTCTGGAAGTATGCGGAAAATTTCTGGAAGAACTGCTACTCGCACTCCTTCCTTTTTGTACTCAGAATAATCCATCAAAGCACCTGCAGTAATGAGAAGCGTAGGATGCTTTGCACCAGAGAAGCAGAAGTTGTTTTCACCTCGCGTAATGCTTATGCGTACTCGTGCTTTTGAGAGATGATTTTTTACCACAACTTCTTTTGCCCACTGTTCCAATTCTTCCTTGCCCCAAGGAATAGGAATGCGGAGTTTTTCGGCAGATTGTTGGAGCCGGCTTAAATGCGCGGCGACATGAAAAAGAGTTTCGTTCTGGAAGAGGAGTGTTTCGTAAATGCCGTCTCCGTAAAGAAAACCGTGATCAAATGGAGAGATATGCACTTCATTTTTTTCGAGAAGAATACCGTTGTGGCAGACAAAGAGGGGACTGGCTTTCATAAAATAGTTTTTGGGAGAGTGTAGAGGAGAATTTCCCAAAATCGCTCTGGAGAAATTCTTTCGTCTCGAGAAATTTCTCCAGGGATATTTATGTCTGCAAGCTTGCGATAGCGATGAATCCGATCTCTTAGGAGTGCCGGATAGCAACGTCGCAATGCATCAATTTCCCTTTCGCCATCTTGTTTTTCAAAAAAATCTCCCCAGATAATTGTCTTTGGCATAAGAAAGAACTCTTCAATCATTACCCTGAGCATCATTTCTGAACAGTCCAAATTGACCACAAGAAAATTCTCCTGAACAAACGAAATAGTTTCTGGTTCTAAGTAAACAAAGCTTCCTGTGGTATCGAGCACATAGTTTTTTCCCTCTGGAATTCTTCCGATGGTTATTTTGTTCTCGAGTTCTAAATACTCCTTTTCTGCTTCTTTGTACTTTTTCTCAAAAGGGTATCCCATCCATTCCACCATACCTGCCATACCTTCTTTTTTCATCTGTTCTGCAATGCTATTGTCTATTGATGAAGACTGCATATTTTTTAAGCGCTGAAGCTGTTCGGTTCGAAAACTCTTTCCGATATTTGACATTCCAATGAAGGCGATTTTCAGATTTTGATTTTCAAATTTTCTTTCAAATCTTTCTCGGTCAAATAGCATTTTTCTTTCAAAAATCAACACTGAGCGTAGAATATTCTCTTTATTTTTTAAAGTATTTCTCCTTGCTCTTCACAAGAAATGGCTTTTTGTATTGTGGAGAAAGAAAATCCACGACTTCTTAAAAAACGGATGATTTTCTCCTGTTCTTTTTGATCGATTACTTTGATCACCCTCATTTTTCGTTGCACGAGATCTCTTGCTGTTTGTTCATCATCTTCTTCTTGTGCTACGCGGTGTGCAAGTTCTGATAGTATGCCCCGATTTTCTAGCTCACACTGAAGAAAGAATGCGCTTCGAGGCGAAGTGTGTTGGCGATATTGAACATACTCTCTGGCAAATTTCTCGTCATCTATCAGCTTGAGTCGTCTGCATTCCGAGAGAACTTCTTCCTGTTCCTTTTCGTTTTCGGGAAACATTCGCGACAGTTTTTTTCGGAGTTCTCCTTCGCTTTGCATTTTTCGAGAAAGCATTCGAAGCGCCACTTGCAAAATCTCCTCTTTCTGCATAATACATAAAAATAAAATATTCCCTTGTATCATAAGAAAAAAAAAGTGTGTCGCGCAATTTTTCTGTTCGATATATTTTTTCCAAAAAACGAAAAAATGTATTCAACTTTTGGTTTCTTTTTTCGTTATGGTGAAAGCCTGAAAAATGAATACAAAAAATGTTCGAAAAATAATTTTAGAACTCGAAAGCATAAAAAATGTTTGCGCTTTTATTACCGGTTTTTTAGAATGACTTTTGATGTTTTTCCCCTCATTTTCTCGGGAAAAACTTATTGTAAAGATCAGGAGTTCTTCTTTCTCCCAAAGAACACTTTTTTTATTCCCGAATGGCAAAAGAAATTATCATCGTTGGAGTGGATATTGGAAACCAGAAAATTCGAACAGTGGTCGCTGTATTAGAGCCTGGAAAAAAAGAGCCACATGTTATTGGCGTTGGCATTTCTCCTTCTCTTGGTCTTCGTAAAGGAGTTGTGGTTGATCCCGAGGAACTCACAGCAAATATTTCTTCAAGTCTTGAAGATGCAGAGCGAATGGCGGGGATTCCAGTGAGTCATGTTTTCGTTGGTATTGGTGGGACTCATTTGGAGTTTACTGTTTCTCGTGGTGTTGTTGCAGTTGGAGGGCGTGAAATTACAGAAGCAGATTTAAATCGTGTTCAAGAGGCGGCGGAGGCTGTTTCTCTTCCGCAAAATCGGTTTCGTCTTCGCACACTTCCGCGAGAGTTTTCAGTTGATAATCAGCGAGGAATCAAAAATCCCGTTGGACTCTCTGGAATTCGTTTAGAAATAGAAGCTCATATTATTTCTGGTCAAAAGCAAATTGTGGAAAACATCGAACGTACCGTTCATTCGGCAGGGGTTGATGTCGACGACCTTGTTCCCGGATTTCTTGCTGCAAGCGAATCGGCACTGACACGTCGCCAAAAGGAGCTCGGTGCCCTTCTCCTCGATATTGGGGCGGATGCCACGAGTCTTGTGGTCTACGAAGAGGGAGTTATGGTTTATTCCTGTGTTATTCCTGTGGGGGGATCGAGTGTGACTAACGATATTGCCATTGGGCTTCGAACATCTGTTGATACGGCGGAGAAGATTAAAATTGAGTATGGCACTATTATCCCCGATGAGGTACGAGATACAGAGATGATTGATCTCTCCCTTATTTCAAAAATTGACACACAAAAGGTTTCAAAAAAACATCTCGCGGAAATTATTCAGGCGCGATATCACGAAATTTTTGTACTTGCGAAAGATGAACTTCGGAAAATCAATCGTGATGGAATGCTTCCTGCAGGAGTGGTGCTGACGGGATCGGCAGTAAAAATGTCTGGAGCGCCGGACATCGCACGAGATATTTTGGGGCTTCCTGTTCAGATTGGTTTTCCACAAGGAATGTCTGGCGTTGTGGATAAAATTGATGATCCGGGTTTTGCTACAGCAACAGGTCTTTTGGTGTGGGGAGCAAAGCACGAGCCCATTCGGTATGGTGTTCGGCTTCCTAATTTTGGAAAGGCATTTCGCTCTGCAGGAAATTTTTTCCGTAAACTTCTTCCATAAACCATGAATATAACCCTTGTTCGTTTCGAAGGTGTGGATGATATTAAAAATGCATTCTCCGAAATTGATGTTGATCCTGTAGCACGTGAGATTATGATGGAAAAATTTCAATTTTTAGTTCTTCGCTTTGACGATGTTCGTTGTGTAGAGGCAAACATTCTTAAACAAGAAATGCTTGTGCTGGGGGGGGAGGCGGCGGTTTCTCGTCATTCTATTTCGTGTTCGGTTCCAAGTACTCCTGTGCTTCTCGCGGGATCAAAAAAGACGTTTCGTAAGTTATGTGATCGTATTGCGCGTCAAGTGGGGTCTCTTCCTGAGATTGGGCAAAGTATTGACAAAATTATTCTTCAAAGTTAAAAATATATTTCTGAACTTGATTTCCTTTTTTTCTACCCATGTCCGACGTTCATCTCAAATCTATTTTCTCTGGTTCTTCCGGTTCGTCTCGAATTCGCTCGTCAGGAAATGCTAGTGAAGTTACTCCTGATCTTGCGCCAAATGCGGTTATTCGTGTTCTTGGAATTGGCGGAGGTGGAAGCAATGCCATTAATCGTATGATTGATGCTCGCATTGAAGGGGTGGATTTTGTACAGATGAATACCGATGCACAGGCACTTTTTTATTGTAACGCAAAACGAAAAATTAACATTGGGAAGGGGACCACAAAAGGGCTCGGTGCTGGGTCAAATCCAGAGATAGGAAAAAAATCGGCAGAGGAGTCGCTTGAAGAAATTCGAAGCACCATTGAGGGGTCGGATATGGTTTTTGTTACTTGTGGATTAGGAGGTGGAACCGGAACTGGTGCAGCTCCTGTTATTGCAGAGCTCGCCCGAGAGATGGGTATTCTTACAGTAGGAGTGGTAACAAGACCATTTGGGTTTGAGGGGGCACAGCGACGTCAAAAGTCGCTTGAAGGATTAAAGCAGTTGGAGGAAAAAGTGGATACGCTCATTACTATTCCAAACGATCGTATTCTCTCTGTTATTGATAAAAAAACACCACTCATGGATGCTTTTATTATTGTTGATGATATCTTACGTCAGGGTATTCAGGGGATTTCTGATCTCATTACGAATCACGGACTTATTAATGTGGACTTTGCCGACGTCAAATCTATTATGCAAAATGCCGGTTCAGCACTCATGGGAATTGGATACGGAAGCGGAGAAAATCGTGCGGCAGAGGCGGCACGAGCGGCTGTTGACTCTCCACTTCTCGAACTTTCTATTGATGGAGCAAAAGGAATTCTCTTCAATATTACCGGAGGACACGACCTCTCTATGTTTGAGGTAGATGAGGCGGCGCGTATTATTACCGAAGCCGCCGATCCGGAAGCAAATATTATTTTTGGTTCCGTGGTGAATGAGGCGTTTACCGGAGAAGTAAAGGTGACGGTTATTGCCACTGGTTTCGAACGAAGTTCGAGTAACGACCAGCAGAAAACCGAAGGAATGGGGGTTCGCCGTTTGGGACGAACAAATTTTCAAGGTATTGCTCCAGAAAAAGGGAGTTTTCCTGGAGTGAAACGTGAAGCGGAAGATTTGGAAGTTCCGGCATTTATGCGAAAATCACTCAATAAATAAATTTTCTCTCTATAAGAATTTTGTAAAAACAAGGAATCATGGATTCCTTGTTTTTTTGTAGGTGACTTTCATCCTTTCTTGCTGTTTCTTCGTATGAACTATTTCTCACTTGAAAAATTCACGGCATCACGAGATACTGGATTCACATGAAAAAAGGCGAAGAGCTCCTCGAGATACGGCGGAAAATCCTTCATCTTCTCATTGGTGTCTCGGTTGCCGCTTTGTTGTGGCTCAATATTGTTGATGGCGTTTTTTTGCTTGCCATTTCATTTTTAATACTCACCTTTTTTTTGTTGTTTCGAGAACACAAGTCTTCGCTCCCAATATTTCATCGCTTAGTATCTCTTTTTGAACGAAAGAAGCATCTCGATAATGTTCCTGGAACATCGGCAATTTGGTTCTTTTTTGGATGTGCCGTTACAGCACTTTTTTTTTCTCGTTCTATTGCGGTGGCGAGTATTATTATTCTTGCTTTTGGTGATACTTTTAGTAATTTGGTGGGGCATCATTGGGGGCGTATAGCAACAATTTTCCATCCGAAAAAGAAAATCGAAGGTCCCATTGCCGCTATTTTCCTTTCTACCATTGTGGCAGGTCTTTTTGTTGATTTTCGTGCAGCTTTTTTAGCGAGTACTGTTGCCATGATTCTTGAGTTTCCGAATTGGACTTTTTTTGGGCGACGCATTGATGACAATCTTATTATTCCTTTTTCTGCGGCGCTTACCCTTTTGTTCTGTGAGCGAGTACTCGGAATGACTCTGTAAAGAAATTATCGACGAAAAGAATGGTAGATTTTCTTTTAAAAATTTACTGATGAAAAACCATTCTGTTTTTTCTATGGATGGGTTACTGTTCCAGAATTTTTGTCGCTAAAAAACTGGTGCTAAAAGCAACAGCGGTTTCTCCTCGCCGAGAAAGGGCAATAACGCCACTTTGAGCATTATAGTCTTTGTATAATTCCTCAATTGCTTTTTGAGTTGATAATTGCAAATTTTGATTTTCCTTATAATAAAGCCACACTTTGAGTGCTAACATCATTTGTAATATTTTATCTCCTTCTCCAGTGCAGGTAACAGCAACATCTTTGTTACAAAAAATGCCAGCACCAAAAATGGCGGTATCTCCCACTCGACCAGGATAACCAAAGGCAAGCCCTCCCGTTGAGCTGACGGCAGTGAGCCTTCCATCTGCGAGGGCTACAGCCCCCACTGTTCCGAGTTTTTTTTCATTAAGAGCTTTTTGATTAGTCGCTAAATTTCGATAGAGGGGGTCAGGAATGAGTTTTCGTTTTTCTGTATACTGTTGCCAACGAGATTCTGTTATAACATTTGCAAGTTCCAGTCCTTCTTCAAGCGCAAATGCTTGAGCGCCTTTTCCAGAGAGAATACTATGATATCCGTACTGTAAAAGTCTTTTTGCCACGAGAGCAGGATTTTTTATGTTTTCAATTTGTAGTATGCCGGCATACCCTCTTTCGGAATCGGCTATTGCTGAGTCCATTCGACAACAGCCGTCAATTTGCAAAATACTCCCTGTTCCAGCATCGAGTTCGGGGGCATTTTCAAGAAAAGAAACGGCTTTGACCGTCATTTCTTCTGTGTTCTCTTCCTTCATTCCTTCTATCGCGGCATTTTCAGCAAGAATTTTTTCTGTATTTTGAACATCTCCCTCTTTTGTGTTCCATGCTCCAACGTGTGTAATAATAATTTTTTTCATTATTCTTAAAAAACAGAGTCATTATAGGAGTTGTTTCTAGGAAATTCTAATTCCTTTTTCTGAGAGATTTTCTAGCATTTTTTCATACTGCTCTCTTGTTCTTGCGACAATAGAAACCTTTACAACGGGGTCTAAAATCTCTCCTCTTGATCGAAAAGCAGTAGGAATAACTCCTTCATGTTTTGAGCCTTCTCCTTGGTAGAGAAGGTCTCCCAAAGTTCTTTTAAATTCCATAAAATCCACTGGATATGGAAAAGTGAGGTTTGTATTTAGTGCATATATTGGTTGATCGAGTTCTTTTTGAAGTTTGTGAACCTGTCGAAGAAATGGTGTGCTCGCATTTGGGCGTCCGTTAAAATCAAAAATGATTGCAGTAATGCTCCCATCTTCTTTTTCCAAAACCATAATATCTCCTCCGCAATATCCCCGATACCCCGATTCCTGCATCCCTTTACATGTTTTCAAAAATGTCTTTTCCGCCATAACTCTGTGCAGTTCTTCTTCTCTTGTGAGAGGAAGCTCATTTCCAAGATAATTTCCATTTTCTGATGTGCGTTGAGCAGAGGTGTCGATTATTTCAATATCATCATCAGATATAAAAGCCTGTACGTTGAAATTGGCAATAGTTCGTTCTGTATCAGGGAGCGTATTTAAATCTGCCTCCACAACAATAGGAAGAATAGAAAGTATTTTTTCCAGTTTCTTTTTTCTTCCTTTGTCGTTTTCAGAAAAGAATTTTAATTTTTCTCCTATAGAAATGAGTTGTTGGATGATTCCTAAGAACGATGAAGTGCTATTTTCTTCTTTTTGGATTTCAAGGGGAATAACACCGTCTCCTCCAGAAAGAGAATCATACTTTATCCAAAGTTTCATTTTCCGGCTCTCTTCTCGTGGGCTTTCTGGTACATGTTTCTTAAAATCTTCCAGAAGTTTTTGAACAAAATCTTTAATATTTTCTAGATCTTTTGGTTCAGTAAGAGAGAAGCCTGTTGGAACAGCGTATGAATATTGATCTGCCTGTTCTCTAAGAAATGTTTTGGAGTTCGCTTTCCGTGAAATTTCTCTCGCATCCGCTTGTTGCGTGCGAGCAATATTGTTGAGCGGAAGACCTGTGATATTTGCAATTTTTATAGATGTTTCCGTAACAAAGCTCATAAGAAGCCCATCTATGCCTTGCATTTGTTTTTTTATTTTTTCGTGAAGGGGATGGGCGCTATTCTCTAGTATTTTCAGAAGCATTTCTTCAGGAGATCCCCCAGGGAATTCCTCTTGAGTTGCCTTTCCAACATCAATTTCATCTCCATTCCAAAAGCCATTTTTTTTCAAATATTCGGTAAATTTTGGATCGGGGGAAAAGATAATAGCGCTTCCCCCAAGATGCCCTGCAAGAATATTAAGGTAATGGTCGCCATGAGGCTCTGGTGTTCCAAAAGGAGGCTCGCCATTCACAAAATTTACGCAGAAAGCATTTCTCAAGAGGTTATCAGGATTTTTAAGGTGTTTGTGAGACATAGTCTTTTGAAAATACTTTTACAAAGACGAATATGACATAGAGTTCATATGCACTCAACCAATTTTTCGTGCTTTCTGAAAGCTATTTTGATAGAATCCAGAGAATAAAATTCCTTTGAAGAAGCCTTTCTCAAAAAAGAAGCAGCGGCGCTGTTCATTTGCGTTTTGGCAACAAAT
Organism: Candidatus Peregrinibacteria bacterium; assembly: GCA_016699755.1. Taxonomy (NCBI): domain Bacteria; phylum Candidatus Peregrinibacteriota; species Candidatus Peregrinibacteria bacterium. The sequence continues at coordinate 177,281 of CP065009.1, forward strand.
TGTTTCCATTATCTGCTCTATTATACTTCTTGCTCCGCTTCTCATAAATCCTCTCGGAACGTATGCCGCACCAGGAGAGGAAGAGCGAAGACTTGTTGTGCTTTTCGTAGAATCTTCCCTTTTTCAGGGGAACCCTGATGATGAAACGAATCTCTCTGGAAAAATCTATCGTTATGCAAAGGATGTACAGAGCTCACTTCCACAAACGAGAGTACTTGTGCTTCCCATTTTAAAAACAGAATCTCAGGGGAATCTTTTTGCACTTCTCGAAAAATTCTATTTTACCGGTCATCGTCGAGAGAATATACTCTTTCGTCTTTCGGGAGTAGTGCTTATTGGACAGGTGCCACTTCCCACTATTCGAAGCCGTGTTTCCGATGTAGCTTCGGTATTTCCCTATACCGATTTTGAAGATCCGGCATTTCTCTGGAGCAACGCCACTCAGGTGTTTCAAGAAAATCCAGACAATCGAGAAATGAAAGCAGAGGTATTTCATGGGCTTATTCGTGCGCCGAAAAATGACAAAAAAACGGAAGAAGAGTGGCTCTCAGAATATTTCGACAAAAATCATGCGTATCATACAGGCGATATTCCTCCCTCTAAACAAGCCCTCTTTTTTGCTGATTTTCCAGAAGAAAGTCGTTCACGATCTCCGCTCTTTTCTGCTATGTACGAGGCGGCGGAAGGTATCTTTGCGTCGGATCTCGCATTTTACCGCTATAACAAAAGATTTCTCGATGATGTTGTTGCGCTTTTCAATAGTACTTCCGATGCAACGCTCAACACCAAGGATCTTCCAGAGGAATTTCAAAAAAAATATGAGGAAATGAGAAAGAGTCTTTCAGACTTTCCTTTTCCCGATTCTTTGGCGCGAGAACAAATTCTTCAGTATCTTCCGAAATATGCCGAGGTTACGTCTGGATACTTGAGTGAAGCGGAATCGGAAATTCGTGGAAGCGGTCGTTGGATGCTTGAGGAAGAAACAGCGGATGCTATTCCGCTTCTTATGAGCCGTATGGATGTACTTTCACGCGATTTTTTGCGTGATTTTTCTGTCCATTTTGAAGAAGAAATTACGCGGTATATTGAAGAAAAATGGCAAAAACCATTTTCCGTTGTTTCGAAAGAGGTTGTGGTGAAGTGGAAACGCACAGAAGATCTTCTTGGAAATACAAAAGCTGAGTCAGATTACGATTTTCTTCCAAATTATTTTCATGGACAAAAAGGAGAAGATATTACTCGTGCCGAAGAGTGTGCTTTGGTGCGAGGGACATTTCCAAAGTGTCTTTCTCCTGATGATCTCTCAGAAAAAGAGCGCGCCGAACAGTGTTCTCCACGAGAAGAAGGAGATGTAGAAGAACGGTATCGAACGTTTGGTGACACCTCTCAGCGAACAGAAATGAATCATCTCTGGAATCTTCTTCCAGATGATCCAGATGTTGTGTATGAAAAACAGTGTGCTATGTACGGAAAATGTTGCATTATGTATTCCTTTGATCCAAAACAATGTCACCCCGAGGCGGCGACATGGAATGTGTTTGACGAACAGGGCGGAAAAACACTTCCTGAAGGAAAGAGTGATTCTTTTGTCGATTGCAGTACGCTAAATTTTCTTCCTTCAGAGAAGCGTATTCTTCTTCAAAATCCAAAAACACCACTTTTCCTTTCAGGAACTCCTTTTCATGAATATGATGAAAAAGGAGTGGTGGGTATAGAAGATTGGGGAACAATTGAAAGAAATATCACGGATCTCCTCGCTGCCGGAAGTGGAAATGGTAATTCAACGTCACTAGAGTTTTCACCGTATAAAAAGGGGTTTCCTTTTTTTCCTCTTCAAAAAATATCGAGTGTTGTAGTGCACAATGAACCACGTCCAGAGACTATTTCTCGTGCCGTGAAAGATATTCTCTCGGGCGCTATTCCTGCAGATGATGATCGACGTGTAGATTTTCAGGGACCAGCAGGAAATCGTATTAATATCTTTTTTCCTGATGTTTTTGAAATTGATCTTGCAGACGTAAAGTACGATGATGTCGCCCTGAAAAAAAAGGTTGTTTCTGTCTTCCTTGAATTTGAAAAGGAGATGCGGGCGAGAATACTCTTCTCAAATTTCGAGAGTTATCTCGCGTATGTTCGCGCTGAAACGCATGGTCTTGAGAAAAAGGAAGGGCAACTAATTCCTTTTTGGGAAGATGTCAATCTTTCCGATTGGTTGCTCACTTTTCTTGAGCGTGCTGAACCACTCTTACAATCTGCATTTCCTACTGCGAACGGACGTTCGGAACTTTGGAACCATTTTTCCGATGAGGCAGACGAAGTGCTAAAAACAAAAATTTTTACACTTCTCGAAAGTATCCCTCCTTCTGAGGAAGGTGCTTCTTCTGGGAATACTCCGCTTTCATTCCCTGAATTTATTGCAAATGGTGGTGCTGTTTTTGTGTATCATCCGTATGACGATTACCTCATACAAAATCTTCTATGGGATCCGCAAGAGGGTCTTTCTCCGCGCTCTTCTTATCCATGGCGTGCAGTAGATCGAATTTCTGGATTTCTCGACAACATGGATCTTCGGGAAACACTTGTCTTTCCTGTTGTTGCGGTTCCCGAAAGTGGATTTCTCTTTGGAGAAGGGGGAGGCGAAATCAGTTGGCATGGTGATCCACTTCTTTCTGAATTCCTTCGCTGGCGGAATCTTTCTGCAGATGAGAAACACCAAGAGGTAATCCGTATTTTTTTCGGAGAAAATCCACCAGAAACTCTGAACGGAAAGATACCTGGATATGAAATGGGATATTTTCGTGCAGATGGAGACACAAATGCTTTGTGGTGGGGCGGAGAAGAAGAACTTTTATTGCCAGGGGATGATCCCGAATGGGAAGACGCAAATGAAGAAGCACAAGGGAATTCTCATAATAATGGCAATGAGAAAAACGATATTGATAAGTGTACAGGAAAGCCGTTTTCTGAGGGGGTTTCTGTTCTTGAATGGTTTCCGGCATTTCTCTGTTGGCTCAAAGAAACTCTCAAAACTCCCGTTAAAGTAAGAATGGTGAATGCTTGTTCGCTTTCTTCTACACTGAAGTTTAATGATCATAAAACCTTCGATGATCTCTTACGTATCGATCCAGTTATTTCTCAGGGGAGTCATATTCAAATTCTCGCTTCCTCTGGAAACCAAATTGTTACTCCTTGGGAGGGGGTTGTCACCATTCGTTTTCTTGATAATCAAGAATATCCGCTTTCGGGCAGAATTCCATTTTCCATTCTTCCTCAATCGGGAATCACACTTTTAAATACCTCTGGAAAAACCGATTCTTCTGGAGTTTTTTCTGACACCGCGGTTTCTGGTCAATATCTTCTTCGTCTTCGTGTCTCTTCCAATTCCGCCAGTTTTGTTGTGAGTTCTTCTGGATTTCCAGAAAAATCCTTTTCCTTTTCGGTTATTCAAAATGGAACAGTAAAAATAACTCCACTTGCGGCAAGTCCAGGAGACAGCAGTGCATTTCATCGATTTACGATTTCTGTAAATGATGCGAGTGAAACGCTTCTTTCTTCCTTTTCTGGAACTGCTGGTGTCTCAGTTTCAAATCCTCTGCTCGCAACAGTGCTTACATCTACTGTTCCTCTTCAAAATGGAAAAGGGGAGGGGCAACTTCTTTTAACTCATGGTGAAACAGATGTTATTGCAACAGTTCAGGGATTCTCTCCGGCTCATATCACTCTCTATGCTGATGCCGAAACGGAAGATATTGATATGCATCTTTCTCCATCGCTTCCCAATGCACTCAATCTTCATGAATCTGTGGAAGTACAGGTACTCGATTCTGCCGAAGCTCCTATTTCTGCCGCAACACTTATTGCTACAGAAAAAACAGCACATCTTGCGGATATTGCTTCACTTGGAAATGGGATATTTCGCATTACTGCGCTGAATACCGCCGGAACTATTCGTCTGATTATCCGTGCGGATGGAAAACGAACTCTTCCGGTTTCTCTCCGTATTGTGGCAAAAATAACAACGGAAGATATGCGAAATCTAAAGCCCAATGCACCGATTTCTGCACTATTCGGATCCAATTTTTCTGATTTTTCGGGGAATGGTGATCCTATTGCCAATGCGGTTCTTTTTTCTGGACGTTCGCAATCGGTGCTTTCTTCTCTTTTTTCTAATCACGTTCCAAATGTTCGGGCGAGCGTGTATGGAAACGGAAGTGTTTCTCTTGTTGATACTGCACTTTCAGTGGTTCCACTTGATCTTTCTACTCTTCGTTTTGGCATTGGCGAGAAATCGAAAAGTCTTCTTACGAGGTATCGCATTGTTCTTCCTAAATCGGGAAAAGTATTTGACACTCCTTTTCTTTCACAATCAACACTCCCCACACCGGGGATGTATCTCGATTTTTTGGCATCCTCTGATGCTATGACCCTCCATGAAGAGAAGGATCATTTTGTTCTCACTCGGAATGGACAAGATGCCATTTCGTTCAAAACAGATGGTGTGGACATACGCGATACTCAATTTTCCGCCATATTTGAGTCGAACGGAAGCCTTCCTGAGATTCTCATTCGTTTTAAGGGAGTTGATGTGTTTCGGGTAACAATCGTCGGAGCGAATCTCGCCCCTGAACAATTTCCAGAAACACACTTCTTTTTGGCACCTCTTCCTGAGAATACCAATGGAGAACTCGGCTTTTCTCTTACCGAAGAAAATTCCTCAACGGTTCTTTTTTCTGGTGGGCGTGCTCTCGAAAATGCAGATACACTTTTTGCCGCTGGTTTTCATGAAGATGATCACTTTGCGCTTCAGATTGCCTCTGGCGTTCCTGTAGGAGAAGCGGCGCGTGGATCATTTGGTCCATCGGGAGTCCTTCTTGGTGATCCTTCGTTGGCACTTGGAAACGATAAAGTCATGATTGACGGTTTTGATCGTGCAGTAGGGGATGAACTCTTTCGGAGCGATATTTCTCGAATTGTTTCTTCTTCTGTGGCAGATGGAGACGGAGATAATGATCTTGATATTTTTCTTGCCGATAATCGCGGACAAGTACGCATGCTTCGAAATGATGGTAATCTTGAATTTCACGATGTTGGATTTGTTGCAAAAAACCCAGAAGGAATTCGTGTGATCGCCACTCCCGATTTAGAGAAAGATGGATTTGCTGATGTTGTTGCCGTAGATGACAAAAAAACGCTCCAAACTTTTTCGAATCAGGGAGAGCGTTTTACGCGAGAAAAAACTTCCTCTCTGCCAGACGTTTCGTTGGCAGATGTTGATACTGGTGATTTTGATGTTGATGGATTTCCCGATATTTTGGCACGAGCAAGCTCTGGAGACCTACTTATTTTTTGGGGATCTGCGAACGGATTCTCGGCGGATCACTCTACGAAACTTGGAAACTTTGGGCTCTCTCTCGATGAAACGGATCTTGCACTCGACAATACGCTGATAAGTGCCCCAGATATTGCCGAAAGAACAGAAAAACTCTACCCGCTCTTTTTAGGGAAAGCTTCTGGAAAAAGTGAGGGGATCCTTACACTTGCCGATCTCTTTCCCGATGTAGAAGCAGGGACGAGTGATGCATTCACTGAGTCTCAGTGGGAGGGGCTATTTGGTGTTCAGAGATCGTATCCAGAATCATTTTCGGAAATGACGATTCCTGAAGAAGCTCCTTCAGATTCAAGAAGGATTGGTGTCTTTACAAAAATTGATGAATATCCTGATATTTCGGTTTCGCTTTTTGCTCATGATATAAATGGAGGAGATGTAGAAGAAGATGATGAAATTTCTTTTACACTTCAGATTCAAAATGGTTCTGCTGAGAGTCGACATTTTTCACTTGCACATGTTCTCAACCCTGCTTTTTCTGTTCATGAAGATTCTCTTCAGGTTCCAAAATCGTGGTCAAGTGACCGTCCTGTTCCGCACTTAGAATATTTGGGCGATCAAGGAATTCGCATACTGAATATATTGCTCTCTGCCGGAGAATCAGCAGAATTCTCCTTTACCGCAACAATGGTGGGAGATACTGATATCCGCTTCCTCATTCGTGATGATCTCGATTTCCCCCCGAAATTTCCTGCAGATGGTCTCCCAGATATTTCCGTTATTATTCCGGGACTGAATGGAATGATCCATTTTCTTTCTCAAGGGAATCGGCAATACGCAGAATATTTTGAGGAACATCCCGAAGAGCAAATTCCGGGTATTTTTCAAGATCCAGTTGATGCAGATGGCGATGGAAACCCCGATAGTCTCACCGGAGATGCAGATGGTGATGGACTGCCCGATTCTAGTAAACCTGTCGCCGATCCGTACCGAAATGACACCGATGGTGATGGTATTCCTGATGCATGGGATGAAACACTCGGAAACAAAGACGAAACCGGTTGGAATGGAGAAAGTCGTCTCCGAAAAGTGGGAAGCTTTGCTCAAGAACTCATGTCTTACAGTCGGTGTGATGGCGGATGTCTCAACATTCCCGTTAACTACGCATTTCTCGTTCCTGGTCCACTCAATCTCTTTGAAAAACTCGTGAGTTCTTTTCGGGGGAATACAAAAGTCAGTGCCGATGTTCCGCAGTTTTCTCCTGCTATCACTGATGCACTTTCGGGTATCACCAATACCATCTCAAGTGCAACGAGCGCACTAAATGATATGTTTAAAGATATTCAAACAGGACTTGGCATTCCGTCGGGAGGCGTTTCGGGCTGGCCTATTTTTGGGATTCTTCCCAATTTTCCGTTTGTGTGTCATGGACTCTCGTGTTATCCAGATTCTGTCTATCGATTTTACGTTTCACCAACACTTACTGCTGGAATAGGCATTGCCTTCTGTACTGGTGTGGCAGCAGCAACCGGTCTTGGTGGGGCATGCATGGCATTTGCTCCAGCAAAGCTCAATATAGGTACACTCTGTGATGAATATAAGGGAAAACAGCCTCGTGTTGATGACACCGACGATGGCAATTCTTGCCAAATCGTCACAACAACAAATACGGGACAATATGGTATCCGCCGCCGTTCTATGCCAGGGCTCCGCGGACTTCTTTTTTCCTCTGGATCACTCGGAACATTTTCATATTCTTTTGGAAACGCTTCCAACCGAAATGCACGAGTAACACAATTCCCTTGGGGATGGGTGACAGCGCAGGTTCAGGAATTTCATGCAATGTTCCAACTTCCAAGCATTACGGTCTACTATCCCGATTTCAGTGCGTTTTCTCCTGAGCGGTTTCAAGAGAAGTTTTCTGAGGCGAAAAATACTGCTTCTTCTGCCGGAAATCAGCTTATTGAAGGTGTCGAAGAAGGAGCAAGTGGCGCTCTTAGTGGAGTGAAGGAAACAATAAATGCGTTCGAAGAGACTCCAAAAGTAGTACACACCGATCGAAAAGAAATGGAACAAAAAGCGCGGCAAACCATTGCGGAAGAAAAGGGATTTCAGAATTCCGTTAACCAAAAAATTGAGAGTATGGAAGATCTTTATGATGCACTCAATAACTTTCCTCTCGTTAATATTCGTCCGATTGATGTTCCTATCAAGGTTCCTCACCTTTCTCGAGGTCAAATTTTTGCACTTCAGGCAGATCTTTTGCTCTGGAACGAAAATGCAAAAAAAGAAATTCAGCGTGCAAAAAAAGAGTGGGCGCATTGTCCAGAGGGAAAAACGCTATTAGAGTGTTCTGCATGGGAGGCGGTTCGAGATAAAATTCTCGTCAATGCTGATCATCTCGTTTCTACGGTTCAACAAAATCTCCGAACGCTCGAAAATTTCCTCAATCAGCCATTTGATATTGCCAATATCGATGCCATGGTAGCGCAGTGGATGAATCAAATTCTTTGCTTTTTAGATTTTACTATTCTTGATATCGCAACGTGGTTCAAGAAAAACCAGCGTCGGCTTGAAGATTGGATTCAACTCTATTATGTGCTCAAGGAAATTACGAAATCATGGGAGGCAATTAAAGATGTTTTCCTCGATTATGAGCGCTATTGCCACCTCTGCAAAACCGATCGTGGGGAAAATGTTGTGAGCATGTTCCAGCTCTTTTTCAATGTTATTGCGAGTCCTCCTATTATTACGTTTCCTCGTCTCCCAAATATTGTCCTTGATCTCTCAAAAATAAAAGGTGGCATTAATATTCCCTTGCCAAAGCCACGATTGCAGTTTGTTGCCATTACTTTTCCAAAACTTCCGCAACTCGATCTTTCTGGTCCTCCGCGAATTAATATCGTTCTCCCTGGTATTCCGCTTCTCCCCGATCTCACCATCAATATTGATGCTATGCTTCCGCCGTTTCCCGATATTCCGCGCATTACTCTGCCCGATTTGCCACCGGCGCCACGGTTGCCAGACTTTCCGGGGGTTATTTCGAGTCTTCTCTCTGTTATTCGTCCGTACCTTCAAATCCTCTGTCTCTTTAAGCGAAGTGCATTTCCTATACAGGAGGAAACGTTGAAATCTGTTATTGAAGGGCTTACAGCTCGTCCTCTTATTTCTATGCTTCGATTCGATTTTACAGCGGCACTTGCTCCAGATATTCGTGTTCCTTCCATTCGTGAGATTCGAATTGATGTCGAAACAAATCTTGATTTTTCTGTGGGGAACAGCCTCACAGATGTATTCCGAAGTATTTTTGATCCTTGGAATAAAGCAATCACCAATATGGCAGGAGCCGCACGAAAAGCACAAAATGAGATGATGCAAGATATAAAAAGATCAGTTCCAGTCCTTAGTAAACATTCTTCCAAGGAAGAGCTTTTTGCGGAATTGAGTGCGGAACTTTTGGCAGAATCCGTCCGAGCGAAAGACGCGCTCTTTACAAATACCTATTCTGTACAAGAACTTTCTGGACGTCTTGGACTTGCGCCTGTTTCTCTTCCTGAAACGCTTCCGGCAGTTGATCGTCTTTCGGAAATTCGAAGAGAAGTTGCTTCCCTCGAACAATCATCGCGCGATCGTCATACGGCGCTTCTTGCTGGAGCTGATCCTTTTGATCTTTCGGGAGATGTTTTCCCTGATTCACTTTTGAGTTCTGAAGTTACCCTATTCTCGAGTGATGATGAACTTCTTCCTGCGCCTTCGGCGGAACCAATACCCCTCTCTTCTCCTTCATCTGATTTCAATAGTCAAAATATTATTCCGAACGGAGATCCCGCAGGCGGAGAAAATTCATCGGATGGAGGGCGATTTCTTCCTCCAGAAGAAGAGCCAGTTGTTCGTGATGGTGTGTTTGCCGAGTGTGGAGAAAATGGAGAAAGAATCCTCTTAAATGACGATCTTGTGAGTATTCTCGAAAAAATTCGTCTTCTCGATTTTGATGGAGATGGTGATAAAGATATGCTCCTCATTACGAGTCGTGGTGTGTACCTGAAAGAAAATATGCTGAAACATACTCTTCCCGTTTTTGAGACATCACTTCCAGAAATTGGAGATACTATGAATCTTCCTTTTGTGACTGAGGCGGTAAAAAATATTTCTGTTACAGCAGGTGAAAAATCTGCACAGATTCGCTTTGCTTCTCGTTTTGATGATGATCTTCTTGGCATTCGTATTGTTATTGCGAACCGTCGGAATTTCTTCACATTTCCTCGAGAAGATGACGAAGTGTATGAAGCGCTTCTCCTCGCTTCCCGATTTGTTCCCAAGGAGAGCGACTCCAATCACTTTCTCCCTTCAGAAGTAACAGTAGAAGGGCATAAATTTTCTGGAAACCTTCTCGTGCGTGAGTTTACCAGTCAATCGGTTCATATTCCGCTTCCCCCAAACAAGGCGTTTTTTATTCGCGTTTTCGAAATTCGTCCGAGCGGATTTTCTACTGATTCTGAAACTCATTTTGTGATGCCACTTTCAAAAGACTCTTCCAGTAGAGAATGGAATCTTGGTCCAGATACGATTCGTACCGAAAAAATTCTTTTTGAAGATTTGTATCCAGAAGTTATTGAACCAAAAGAAGATTTGGAATCATCTTCTCCTCTCTCTTTCCTGCGAGAGCTTCTTATTCCTCATGCGTTTGCAGATGAATCTCTTTCATCAGAGGAGGGTAATCAATTTCTTCCTAGCTCGCTTGAATCCTACCTTGCTCCTAGAAATTCAGATCAGTCAGATACCGAAGAACACACCGAAATTGATGCGCTTTTGCATGCACCAGAAGTTCCGGGAATATATCGGGAAATTCTTCAAAATCAAGACGGAACAAAACAATCCGTAGAAATTTCGGTACGTGTTCCCGAAATATTTCTCTCTTCTTTCTCAAAAGACGGAGTGCTTTCTGGTTCTATTTTTCCCAAAGCTTCTCGTATTCCTCTTCACCTTTTTCGAAAACATGGAGGATGGGAAATTCCTGTCGAAACATCTTCTGCAAATGAAAATGGTGCCTATTTTACTAATGAAAATGGAGAATTTTCGGTGAGCGATTTTTCACTGGCTTCTGGTATGGAACTCATTCGAGAAAATACTCAGGAAATACAAGCAATTGTTCATGGCGAAACAGGGCGCGTTACGTCTTTTTCAGAAGCAGTGACCTTGCAACCAACAGAGTTTGGAGGAGTGGTGGCAGTGGAAACTGAGACAGGGGAAACACTTTTTTCTGTTCGTATCGCTTCGTCTGGAAATTCTGATGTTCGAATGTTGCCAGAGCCAGCGTTTCTCGAAGGATACCCTGAAGGTGTTTATCTCCTCGATAGGGATCGTACTGATAATGTGGAGGCAGAAGAGATTCCTGAAGATGCACCCACATTTTCTGGTGGCATGAAAATTCTCTCGCAAGGGAAGCCCATTCTTTTCGTTTCTCCTCGAGGAACAGCACGCGTGCTCGATGCTCACTTTTCTCTTAATATTTCTTCGGAAAAAAATGCCAATGCTTTTATTCTCACTGTTCAAGATGCTTCTCATACTCCTCTTTTTGATATTCTGCTCCATTCCGATTCACATCATTTTATGGTTGCCGATAAGTATCTTGTGCCAGAAATTCCTTTTTCGCAGTTGGATGATTCTCATTTTACCGTTGATGAAGGTTTGCCACTCGAACCTGGAGTAACACTTTTTTCTGGTCTTCGAGGAAATGTTGTGTATCGTCTAAAAGAATCTGCTGATATTTTTTCGGGAGATGAAGTATATGCCGCTATTATTTCTCCTGATCGTCGTGCGCTTTATGCGAAAAGCAACACGATCCCTGTTCCAAATACTCTTTTTGAAGCGCGATGAAAATTCGATATTTTCTTTTTGTTGGCATTTTCCTCTTTCCTTCTCCTCTTTTTGCAGAACTTTTATGCGAGGAAAACGATGCCATTTGTCAGTGTGAGGAGGCGTGGAGTGACGCATTTGATGCAGTCACAAAACATCTTTCTGAAAACGATCTCACGGAATTTCTTTCACAAAATAATGTTGCTTCTGCCGATCTCTGGAGTGGATATCGAGCACTCTCGCTTCGAAATCGTTGTTTTCTCGAATCGGTCTGTGATCTCGTGTTGAATCCTCAGGAGGAACAAGAGGAAGAATCCTCATCGCTTTCACCCGAAACTGCTCTTGGTGGTTCTTCGCCAGGAGAACGAACAGGATGCGCTTTGGGACTTTCTCCTTCAAAAACACTTTCGGAAATTTCTGGATTTTCTGAAATAGAAAAACGCATTCGATCTTCTTGCGGATTGCAAGCAGAAGGCAAAGATTCTCTCATTGAATCGCGAAAACGGGTTCTTGGTATGCACGAGCTCTGTCGTGAACACCAATCGGTTTCTATTGCTATTTTTGATACCACTGTACGAAATCTTATTCATATTGATGAAAACCGAAAAACGCTTGGGTATCTTGGGAAGAAAATTTCTGCCATTCTTCAAGAACTTCACGATCTTGTGGAAAAAGCGAATACCATGATTTCAAATATTAACTCTTCGTTTGATCAGCTCTGCACTATTTCTCATCCAGATCAGAAATGAAAAAAAAGTTCATTCTTTTGGCATTCTTCTTTGTCCCTATGAGCATTTTTGTTTCGGCAGTTTCTTTGCGTGCAGATTTTTTTGGCTTCTGGTCGGATTCACAGGAATCTTCTCCCTCTCCTTTGGCAACGTCAACATCAGAAAACATTCTCGATAATCCTGAAAAATGGGATTGCGAAAAAATAAATGGAGAGAATAACGATCAAAATACCTATCTCACCGAAGCACTTCAAGAAAACGGTGATGAAGAAAAAGGACGATATGTTCCAGAAAAATCAATTGCCCTCTTTCAAAAAAATATGGATACGGCTTTTTCTGAGCACATTAAGCGTTTTGAAGATGAAGATGTTGGATGTGATCTGTCCGATCCTGAAGGAGAATCCTCTTTGGAAGATCACCATATTCCGCTTCCAGAAGATTTTGCAACCACTCAGTATCTTGAATTTCGAAAGCTCGATTGTGCATTTGAGGCAATGAAAGCATCAAATCGTATTCTTTGTGATAAAGAGGAAACCATGAGTTCCGGAGAAATTTTTCAGTGTGATGCCGATGTTCGAGAAGGAACACTTCCTCGTGAACGAGACCTTCTTAAGCGTTCTCTCGATATTGCTCTTCGGCACACAAGTGAACTTTCTATCGCTTGGCCACTTCATAAACGCATGCAGTGTGTAAATGAGTCTCTTGCGCGCGAACGAGAGCTTCTTGTAGAAATCATTGAGATGCTCGCAAAAATTCAAAAAGCCATTCCTAATCTTGCCCAATCTCGATGAGAATTTTCCGTTTTATTTTCTTTGCCGTGCTGTTCTTTTTTCCTCTTTTTGCGCATGCAGATGATGGACTTTTTACGAAAATCTACAAAGATCTTAAAATTGGTGCAGATGAAGACGCAACAACGCGAGTTTCTGCCATGCTTAACACAGAGCCAAAAACTATTGATACCTTCCGAAAAACAGGGATTATTGCCGAGGGGGAAACGCGACTTCTTAATGCATGTCGGCTCCTTTCTGAAGAGACAATTTCTGAAGATTCTTCCCTGAGTTCTGCCGAAGACCAACATCGTTGCTTAGAACAGGTTCAATCGCTTTGGGATCAAGAACATTCATACGCGATTCGTGAACGAGAAGAATATGAGAAAGCGAATGCTTTTGAACGATATTGGGATGGAGAAGTTTCGGGAAAAGGGGATTTTGATATTCAGTCTGAAATGCACACCACTGATCGACAAATTCAAGGAAGCGAAGCGTCTCCTTCGGATGTTCCAAAATCGAACGCTTCTTTGCAAGACCTCTTTCGACTGAAGGTGACGCACTATCGTTTACCAAAAGAAGGAGGATTGCCATTTTCTGCAAGTGGTGGATGTGGAAGTGGTGAATCTTCCTTTTTTGGCGGTATTTTATGTCTCCCCTCATTTTGTTCCGATTTTGTTTGTGTAAAGGTTCGAACCATTTCTGGAAGTCAGTCGACCTCAAACTCTGGGAAAAAGAGAAGTGGTACACAAAGTCTTATCAGCCAATCAGCTTCAAGCTTTGGAAAAAAGGAGAGTAGTGCACAAAATCTCATTACTGCCGGAGAAGAGATTACAAATAAGATGCACGATACCGAACAGAAAACGCCAACTCGCAATACAAATCAGGCGAATTTTTTTACTCCTCTTTTTAATTGGGATCAAATAATTGGAGGGGAAAAAGTCCATCTTGTTGCAAAAACTCCTCCACTCTTTGAGGCTTTTTCTCAGCCCAATGGAAGTGAGAGAACGAAACAAACCACTCATTATGCTCTTTCTGATGATGGGCTTTTTGTGAAAAGCTCTTCTTCTGTTCCTCCAGAAGCTCCTCCCGAAGGAGTTGATGGTGTTCGAAAGGAAATGCGTGAAGTGGTTCAGAAAGAACTTCAACGTGTGCGTTCGCAAGATTTTCGTCTTTGCCAACAGGGAAGTGCAGAATGCAAGAGCGCAGATATTCTCCAATCACTTCTGGAAGAGTGTGATTCATATACGAGTCGTAGTGAAGAAGGGGATACTTCTGAGAGTGTTCTCAAGTGTATTCGCGATGGGGAAGAGAATGCCATTCGTAAGGGTGCTGAGTCGGAGCTCCTCAATATACAACAAGTTCGAAAGGATTTTTATAACGATGCTCCTCAGCAGTTCGATATGCTTTGGGGAGAAATGATTGCACTGAACACACAGCTTAAAAGTATTAATCTCTGTGCTTTACGCCAGTCAAAATTCCGTTGTGGTATGCCGAAACTCGATTGTAGTTTTGAAAATACTCTATGAAAAAAATACTCCCTGTTCTTTTGACACTTTTTTGTTTCCTTCCGTTATCTGCGTATGCGGCATATTCTGATGGAGTAAATACTCTTTTAAATTGGGCAGATACAGAAATCTCTGAAATTTCTGCGGAATTTTCTACTATTTCTCAGGAATCAGAAAATCCAGCAAAGGATGAAATATGTGTTCTGGAAACCGATTGGGAAATTTCTTTTACTGCTCGATTGCAACTTGGTGCTTCCGATTTTTTTCGTTCGGTGAATATGTTTCGCGCGAAAAATAATTGTCTTGTTGAAGATGTTCACGAAATTGAAAACCGTATTTGGCGGCTCTATAAAACATCTACCTATTTGAAACTCAAATGTCGTTCGCCAGAGCTTAGTGAACGTCTTTCAAAAGTTTCTGGTCGTGCGGAATTGCTCATGCAACAACTCTTCTTTTTTCGAGATGCGGTACAAGATTATGGTGGTTTAGAAAAAGAAGAAGAGCAACGCGCTCATCTTATGGAACAATTTCGCAAAAAGTTTCAAAAGATTCCAGAAGGACTTCCTGAAACACTTACTTTTTCTTCTGAAGAATATAAAAATCAGCAAACATGCCCAGAGCCAAAGAGTTATTTTAGCTTTCACCAAACAAAGGAAAAATTTGCGAAGATAATGGAGAAAATAAAAAATCTCATGAACGTGGCAAACGGAAGCGAAAAACTCAGTAGCCTCTTTTTCTCCGGAGCCCCTTCTACTTCATGGAACAACATGCGTGCTCGTGCAGAGCAGCGGGGAAAACAGGCGGCAAATCGTTGGTTTCAGCGAAATATTTCTAGCCCTGTTCATCAGGCAGAACGAGGACTCTTCAAAGAGGGGTCAATAACGCAAGAGGAGAATCGAATGAGTTTTGACGAGACAAAACAAACAAAGGCTATTTCTGATGCGCCACCAGCACCAAAAACCATTGAAGAGGAAGTAAGGGAGAATCCCATAACAGAAAAAGCCATTCTGGCAACCGAATCTTCTGAAAAAAATCGAAAAAATTCTCAAGCGTTTCTCGAAGAGGCGCATCGGCAAATGACAAGAATTGGAAGTTTTGATCACTCTGTTTCCGATACTCTTGATAAAAGCCCTGTTGCGGCGATTGTCAGTATTCGTGAAACGAATGAGCATCTCGAAAAAGTGGTACAAGCACTGAATGATTTTTGTGGATCACTTCCAACATGTCAGTAGAATTTACAGAAAAAGATGGGTCATTGTTTCTCGCATTCCTTTTTGGTACAATAGATACTGATTTCTTTCTCTCTTCTCTCGTGTCTCGATATTTCGTGCTCTTTTTTCTCTTTTTCTCTTTTTCCTCAATTGCTTTTGCAGATGATGGATGGAATGGAGATTGCACTGCTGATCTTCCGGCTTCTTTTCCTGATGATCGGGATTGGAGAGATGCATATATTCTGAAAGACCAAGAAGATAATTCCGCATGGCAACGTGCTATTTTGGCGCAACCAACCGATTCTATTTCTCTGAAAGAGTTCGAGAGCTATGAAATTACGGGAACAGCACGAGCAAATTCTCCTGTTCAACTCTATCTCTATGAATCAGTTCCCAATGAAAGTGGAACCGGAATTCATAAACCTTCCCAAGGAGTATGTCTTCGTGAGGAAGCGGACGAAAAGGGGTATTTTGTTTTCAAGGTTACCACCAGAACGTTGTGGGGAAACACGGGGAAAGATCTCGTTATTGATCCGTATTATCGAATGGAAGAGAGTTGGGATCAGGCAGTTCCTCAGGACACGAATCAGGATTTTTATATTGGAACAGGAGTCTCGCTCCGAACGATTCGTGTAGAACTTCCACCACAAACTACCACAGCTCCTAGCATGGGGTGTTCGTCATTTGGTCCACTGGAACTTGCTATCGATCTTGATCCGGCGGATATTAATACAAACAAAATTAGTAATGTTTTTGGTTCCGTTGATGATGAAGCGGTTCGTATTGCTCGTGTTTCGGGGTTTCATACGTTTTATGCAGGAACGAAAACCGATAAAGCTTATTCTGCTACCGATCTTGCAGAAATATCTATGCGCTCGGTGGTAATGGAAACAATAAAGCGTTACCTTCTTGGAAATACTAATGTTGCGAGTTCGATTACAGAATCGCTTCCTGAAGTGAGTGTTGTACAACTCGAAACATTTGCCGACAAAACGGGAGGTGTCGCCGATATGGTTAAATATATTCAAGAAGCAATGACGACCGATGGAGATGATCGTAATGTCGCGTTGGGGCGTATTCAGCAAAAGATTATTGCAGAGCGAAATGCTCGTTGTCTGAACTGCTCTGGGTATCCTATTGATGCTCTTATCGAAAATATTGATTTTTGGAAAAGCCTTTTTGTTAGTGAAAGTGATGATGATTCTTGGGCAAGTGATTTTATAGAACTTTTGAATTTTTGGACGGGTGGAACGAATCAAACCGATTCCCTGATACAAGATGATAGTGTGTTGGGTTGGAACTATCTTGCAAGATACAGTGGCTATGCCAGTGAGTTAGAGTGTGAATCTTGGAAAATGATCTATACTCAGGGGGTTTCTCCTCGCCTTCTCCTTCGTACGACAGAGCCCGTTGCTCTCTCTCCAAAGTTTACTGACATCATTCTTAACTCAAGCAGTCTCACGTTTGATGAGAACGAAACTTGGAACATGCCGGCAGGAGAGAAAAAAGAGCTCTCATACGAATACCAAACAACTCGTCCGTTTGAAGTGGAATCCGTTGCTAATGTGTGTATGAATGAAAATACACTTTCTTCTCTTCGGAGTGATCTCTCTCAATCTTTCGGGCTTTCTTCACAGGAACTTGATCTCGTAGAAACAGAGCTTTTCGGAAGAATTCCTAGTGAGGAAGACGTGTTTCTTCCTTTTGCTATCGCTAATCCCAGCGACATTGCAAAACGAATCTTGTGGGATGGAAATGGAGAGCAACTCAATATTTCTCAGCTCTTTTTCAGAAGAGAAGAGGGAACGTGCCCTGGATATGCGTTTGTGCCAGCTTTTTCTCTTGATTCATTTGATTCGAATCGAGATGGATTTGAGGTGGGAATGGTGGAATAAAGAATGTCTACAGAGAGACATTTCAAGAGGAATGTCTCTCTGTTTTTGGCTTCCAAATTTCAAGAACATCACTGTTTCCGAGTGGTGTTTTTTGAGTCATAGAAAATCCATACTGCTGAAGAGAAATAGCGAACGAAACTCCATTTGCTGAGAGAACTTTTTTTGATTTCATCAGATGAAATTCATCAAGCAGTTTTGCCTCAAAAAAAGTGCGGAGTGTTGCCGCTCCTCCTTCCACAAGAACACTCGATATTCCTCTCTGAAAAAGTGACTGCGCAATATCCTTTGGGGGGATGATTTTTGTCGGGAAAACAATAATATTTTCTGGTGATATATTTTTTTTGAGAAGCTTCTCCTTTCCGTATTCTGAAGAAAAAATAAGAAAATGCGAATCATGAAGTATCTGCGCATTTTCTGCGCATTTTCCGGAGGTGTCGAGAAGAATACGAAGCGGATTTTTTCCAAGAATACTGTGCCGAACGGTAAGCTTGGGATCATCCGACAGCGCAGTGTTGATTCCCACGAGTATGGCATCACATCGTGCGCGAAGCGTGTGACCGTATTTAAGCGCTTTTTCTTCAGAGATTATTGTTTTTTCTCCGAGGGGATTTGCGATCAGTCCATTATGAGAAATAGCGATTTTCCCGAGAAAAAAAGGACGATGATTTTCCCAGAAATGAAAAAAGAATTGATTTTGTTCTCGAGCTTTCTCTTCCAAAACTCCAGAAACAACTTCTATTCCTGCTTTTTGGAGAATTCCAGCACCCCCCCTTGCAAGAGGATTTGGATCGGATGCCGCAAACACAACGCGTGCGATCTTTTTTTCTCTTATCAAATTGGTGCAAGGAGGCGTTTTTCCAGAGTGAGAGCACGGTTCGAGCGTCACAAAAAGTGTTGCATCAGAAACAGGATGACCATTTTTTTCTGCATTTTGTATGGCGTTTACCTCTGCATGAGGTCCACCGTAGTATTCGTGAAACCCTTCTCCTATTTTTTCTCCATTTTTCGTAATTACTGCACCAACGAGCGGATTTGGTGAAACAGAGCCATTTCCTTTTTTTGCATGCACAAGTGCGTGGTTCATCCACTTTTTATCTTCCTGATGGGAAATAATGTTTTTCAAAATTATATTTTAACAGAAAAAAGCTTTGAGTTTTTCTGGAAAAAACTTTATAATGCTCAGATTATTCCTGAAAAACAATATTTGAAAAATACAAAATATCAGGAAATCAACACAAAATTTTTCTCTACACATGAAGAAAAAAGCTCTTCTTCTCCTTTCTTTAGGAGCGCTCACTGCCCTTTTCTCTCTTCCCTTTTTGCTTTCGGAAACGAGAGAAGATTTGGGTGCGTCCCTTTTTCTCCGAGAAGGGGTAACACATGAAGCCTTTCCAAATGGACTTCTGGAACCTTCTTTTAATAATTATACTGACGGCATTCCTGATCCGGAGAGCTCCGATGAGCGAAGCTTTTTTCGTATTCGAAATCTCTCTGCAGAGAAGCGAGCAAAAGAAGAGGCTCCTTCTCCCGAATCATCAGACGAACAAAAATCTGAAGAGAAACCCCAGTATCCTTATAAAAATGAAACCAAAGTTGAACAAGGAGATCTGCTTTTAGTTGCTTCTCTTGTTCACAACAACGGAAATCCAAGTCTTCCAAAGACTGATGCCCTTGGAACAAAACTCCGAATGGATGGATTTCAAAAAGAAGGGGATTTTTTCGAAACCGATTCCGCGAAAGAAATAATCCTTCAGGAGTTTCTGACTGCAGAAAATACAGCTCCTTCTGAAATTTCTGATACAGTTACTATTTCTTCCTCTACTAATGATGATTTTCGTCTTCGCTCTCTCGGAAAAATAACGCTTGCCCCTCTCTCGGGAAATACCGAGGACTATACTTCTCTCGATCCGGAACTCTTTTTTGGAGAGGGGGACTTTTTACAAAATCCAGGAGAAGAGAAGGGGGTAGTACAGGGAGGAGAAAAAAACTCTCTTTATGTTTTTGCATACTTTCAAGTAAAGAACGCAAATGGAGGCTCTGGCTATCAAACAAATGCCGCTGGAACATCAGTAATGACAGTGGTAAGCGATACAAGTAATATCATTACAGAAACAGGGGCGAGTGCGGTTTATCCTTGGGTTACGAGTACTTGGGCAAATATTCCAGGGGTGAAGTGGATTGCAAAAACATACTTGGTAGATGATCCCATTAATGAAACCTCTTTTGGCATGAGAAAGAATTTTGTTATTCCGGGAGATGTCGTTTCTGCCAATTTAGAAATTTCGTGTGATAACTCCTGTACTGTTCAAATTAACAGAGAATCATTCTTTTTTCCATACTCTACTTTTGATAAGGAGATAAATGGTACTACATATGGTGGAAGTGTGGCTATCACAAAGAGTATCAATACTGCTTTGCAGAAGGGGGAAAATACGTTTTCTGCAACAGTTGTAAATCTTGCGCAAGCAACGGGGACTGTGAATTCAAATCCAACGGGAATTATTTACAAACTTACCATTGAGTATGGTTCTCCTGGAGTTTGTGGCTCCGCCAATGGAGGAAATTTTCCTGTTACCCCTACAGAAAATCTCTGTTCAGCAGGAACACTCTCTTGGTTAGATCAGAGCGCTACTGATGGAACATATAATTGGAAATGTGCTGGATCAAGCACGGCTGTTTCTTGTGAAGCAAAAAAACCAACCATGCCACCGCCACCTCCTCCCAAAACCTGTTCTTCTGGAAACAGAGAACTGAAAACTATCGACTTTACTGGAACTGCACTCAGCCAATGGAAACATGAAATAAGCTATTGTGACTGTGATCTCAGTGATGTTCAAATTTCTACTGCTCGTCTTGCTGGAATTAATGGGCATATGCCGGTGGCGGTAGTTGTAAAGCACAACATTAATTTCAATTCCATTGCCGAAGGACAATGTGATCGAAAAGAAGCCTTCAGTGGAACATTTGCAACCGGAGGCGCATACACTACTTACCTCAATTATTGTAAAGTTGGAGGAAAACTCCAAATCAAACACGATGTTCCTCAATCTGCTGACCCAACCTCACAACAAATACACGGAACTTTGGACATGACGTGTAGCGCCAGCTCTAATTCTTGCACCATTACATCTACAAACATTGGCAATGGAAAGTATCGATTAGATTATTCTATTAGCTGGGGATCATGGTACAGCAGAAGCGACGCTCGTACTGCGGGAATCACTCCTGGAAATTTTTCTTTTGCAAAAACTTCTCCAATACAAACCGGTTCCGTAACTGTCACCCCAACATCTTCTACAACATATACTCTTAAAGCACCGAATGGGGCAGTCGCTAGTCCATCTCCTCCTAATATTACCTGCTCTGTTAGTATCCCCATATATTCAGCCCCTTCTTGTGGCTCCGCCAATGGAGGAAATTTTCCTGTTACCCCTACAGAAAATCTCTGTTCAGCAGGAACACTCTCTTGGTTAGATCAGAGCGCTACTGATGGAACATATAATTGGAAATGTGCTGGATCAAGCACGGCTGTTTCTTGTGAAGCAAAAAAACCAACCATGCCACCGCCACCTCCTCCCAAAACCTGTTCTTCTGGAAACAGAGAACTGAAAACTATCGACTTTACTGGAACTGCACTCAGCCAATGGAAACATGAAATAAGCTATTGTGACTGTGATCTCAGTGATGTTCAAATTTCTACTGCTCGTCTTGCTGGAATTAATGGGCATATGCCGGTGGCGGTAGTTGTAAAGCACAACATTAATTTCAATTCCATTGCCGAAGGACAATGTGATCGAAAAGAAGCCTTCAGTGGAACATTTGCAACCGGAGGCGCATACACTACTTACCTCAATTATTGTAAAGTTGGAGGAAAACTCCAAATCAAACACGATGTTCCTCAATCTGCTGACCCAACCTCACAACAAATACACGGAACTTTGGACATGACGTGTAGCGCCAGCTCTAATTCTTGCACCATTACATCTACAAACATTGGCAATGGAAAGTATCGATTAGATTATTCTATTAGCTGGGGATCATGGTACAGCAGAAGCGACGCTCGTACTGCGGGAATCACTCCTGGAAATTTTTCTTTTGCAAAAACTTCTCCAATACAAACCGGTTCCGTAACTGTCACCCCAACATCTTCTACAACATATACTCTTAAAGCACCGAATGGGGCAGTCGCTAGTCCATCTCCTCCTAATATTACCTGCTCTGTTAGTATCCCCATATATTCAGCCCCTTCTTGTGGCTCCGCCAATGGAGGAAATTTTCCTGTTACCCCTACAGAAAATCTCTGTTCAGCAGGAACACTCTCTTGGTTAGATCAGAGCGCTACTGATGGAACATATAATTGGAAATGTGCTGGATCAAGCACGGCTGTTTCTTGTGAAGCAAAAAAACCAACCATGCCACCGCCACCTCCTCCCAAAACCTGTTCTTCTGGAAACAGAGAACTGAAAACTATCGACTTTACTGGAACTGCACTCAGCCAATGGAAACATGAAATAAGCTATTGTGACTGTGATCTCAGTGATGTTCAAATTTCTACTGCTCGTCTTGCTGGAATTAATGGGCATATGCCGGTGGCGGTAGTTGTAAAGCACAACATTAATTTCAATTCCATTGCCGAAGGACAATGTGATCGAAAAGAAGCCTTCAGTGGAACATTTGCAACCGGAGGCGCATACACTACTTACCTCGATTATTGTAAAGTTGGAGGAAAACTCCAAATTAAACACGATGTTCCTGCAGCAGATAACGACATACAAACACACGGAACGGTGGAGATTGGATCAGGATTGACCTGTGGTGCCCTGCCTGATTTTACCGTGGATAAACGTGTTTGGAATGGGTCTTCTTGGGCAGAAAATGTTGTTCTTTCTGATAGTCGTACCGCCTACTATCGTGTTGCGGTTCAAAATATTGGAGGAGTAGCTGGAACGATTTCTTTGAAAGATGCTCTCGGATCGCCAAATAATGGTGGTTTCCTTGGATCTGTTTCTGCAGAAAGCGTAACATGTCCTGCTGGAGCAACATGCACGGGAACACTTGCCGGTGGAAACCTTACTATCGCCAATTTCTCTGCGAATGCATGGTTTGTGATTGACTATCAACGTGTTTCTGATAATGCGAGCGTTCCTGATGGAGAGACTTCCACCATTTCTGACACTGCCTCCCTTTCAAGTGGAAAAACGAATACAGCAAGTGTAACACTTCGTGGAAAGGGAAAAACCCCTCTTTTTGTAGTTCAGAAAACCGTTTCCTCCGAGCGAAACGGAACATACAGTGAGAGTATTTCTCGAAATGCTGGCGAAAAGGCTTATTTCCGCATCGCCATTCAAAATATGGGAAATGCTTCAGGAGATACAACGCTCACCGATATTCTCACGCCTGCTACTAATGGTGGTTCCTTTGGTGCTTTACAGGATTTTTCTGTCGATTGTTCAAGTTCTGCAACCTGCACTGGAACAAATGTTTCTTCTTTTACTATTTCTGGTCTTGCTCCTCAAGAAACGGTATATATTTGGTATTCTCGGGTTGCACTTGCTAATGGAATTCCGGCAGGAGAAAATTCTATTATTACGAATACTGCCACTCTTTCAACTGGTGGATCTGATACGGCGAGTGTTACGATTCGCGCCGAATCTGTGAGCTCTCTCTTTACCATTGATAAACAAGTGGCGAATAGTGATCGGGCTTATGGAGAAAATGTTATTCTTGAAAATGGTGATACCGCATATTATCGCATTACCCTAAAAAATCGTGGTTCTGGATCTGGTTCAGTTGTTCTTTCTGATGCTGCTTCCGAAGGGACAAATGGAGGATCTCTTGGCGCGATTACCAATGAATCCATTACCTGCGATCCTTCTGCTCAATGCAACGGATCTCTTGCGAGCGGATCACTTTCTGTTGCTAATCTTCAGTCAGGAGGAACGGTAACTATCACTTATGAGCGTACGGTTTCTAATAATGGCATTCCTCAAGGGCAAGGATCGACTATCGTCAATACTGCGCTTCTTTCTGATGAAAATGGGGCTTCTCTTGGTTCCAACGAAGCAAGTATTACCATTCTCAATGAATGTGCCGCTTGTCTTTCGGTAAACAAGGAGGTTTCCCTTGATGGAACTCATTTTCAAGAAACGGTTCGAGTAGGAGACAGTGAAACCGTTCTTTTCCGTGTTGTTGTGACCAACAGAGGGACACAAAAAGCTTCTGGAACACTTGCCGATGCCATCACTTCCGTGACAAATGGAGGATCTCTTGGCGCGATTACCAATGAATCCATTACCTGTGATCCTTCTGCTCAATGCAACGGATCTCTCACGAGTGGAAACGGAATTACTATAAAAGATCTTGCTCCCAACAAAAGCATTACTGTTACCTATGAGAGAGTTGCGAGTCGTTTTGATATTCCTCCTGGTGGTGAATCTCTTATCACCAATACTGCAAGTCTTTCTTCAGGAGTTTCTGATCGAGCAAGTGTTATTGTCACCGGTATTGCCGGAGAGCCGGTTTGTTCAAACTTCCTCTCTATTCCAACAACCGTTGACCCAAACACCCCCTTCTCTCTTACTTGGAACGCTATTAATCAACAATCCTTCAGTATTGAATCAAGTTCTGGAGAAATTTATGAAGAAGATGGACAACAAACTCTCATATCTCTTGATAAGGGTATCACGAGTCCAACGACGTATACTCTCACTGTTTTTAATGAGCCGAATCAGCTTGGACTTTCTGTTACCTGTCCTGATCTCGTTGTTCCTCTTAATACTCCAAGTTATGAGATTACGAAATTTGTTTCTGAAGATGGAATTGATTTCTCTGAAGATGGAATTACGATTGGCGATGAAGACACCGCTTATTATGCCATTGTTGTGCAGAATACTGGTTCCTACCGTGGTGCCATTGGTATTCTCGATACACAGAAAGATCCAACAAATGGAGGGCAGTTAACACTTGATGGATACCCTCTCGTCACTCCTCCTGGTGTATGTACCAAAGGAAGTATTTTTAATAAAGAGTCTCCACTCGTATGTACGCTTCTTCCAAATGCAACTGTGACGATTTCGTATTCCAAAACGGCTCATGCCGAATCTATCCCCGCTGGACAAACTTCTGATTTTGAAAATACTGCGAAAATCATATACGCAGATATTTCTGACAGCGCTACAGTTACTGTTCGTGGAGCTCGTGCAGAGGCGGATCTTGCTACTGAAATTTATGCAGAAGATTATAGTGCCGCGCCTTCTCTTCCTAATGATCCGACCACAATTACTCTCTATGCGAATTGGCAAAACCTTGGAAACATTGAGATGAATAACGCTTCCCTCTCTGTTTCGTGTGATGCTTCTGGAGTAACAAATCTTCAGAGTGATGAAACGAATGCGGAGATTAGTGGAAACACTATTACGTTTACCGATTTCGATACGAGTCCTGGAGACAACGGTGGATTTACCTTTACCGCTGATCTTAAAGAAGGATTTGGTGACCCGACAAAAGAAGTTCTTTCATGTATTTCTCATGTTGAGAGTGCTGATTTTCTCCCGATTACAGAAAAGGAAGTAGACAGCAAAAATAATAATGATTCTCTTGAAATCTGGGTTGATCCCCTCAGTCGTGCAAAGGAATCGAAACGCGTTACAAATCTTCGCACAGGTATTACCGGAACGTCTGTAGAGGCAAATCCTGGTGATAAGCTCCGCTATACTCTTCGGTATCGTGCGGGCAGCAGCGATGCAAACAATTATGTCTTTTCCGATGCTATCGGTGACATTCTTCAATACGCCGATGTTACCGATGACGGAGGCGCAAAACTGAGCGGGAACACCATCACATGGTCTCCTGTGAATATTCCTGCCTATGAAATTGAAGAGGTTTCCTTTATAGTGAAAATCAAAGATCCGCTTCCTGCAAACGGAGATTTCCGAATGACAAATATATTTGGTGATACAACAGAAGTTCTGCTTCCAAAAATTACCGAATCAAAAGCTGTTCAGGTGAATAACGGTCCAAAAACAACAAAAACAAATGCTCGTTCAGGAGACATTCTCACCTATACGCTTACCGCAAAAAATGCTGGAAAAACAACCGCGGTAGATTATGTTATTGAAGAAGATGCTTCTGACATTCTCGAAATCGCTAGTATCATTACTCTCGGAGGAGGAACACTCAATGAAGACACTGGATTTATCTCTTGGCCATCGGTCACTATTCCAGCAGGAGAATCTGCGGAAAAAGTTTTCCAGGTAGAAATCCTTCCAACCGATAGTAACAGCGACCTTCTCCTCACGAACATCTTTGGAAATACAACAGAAGTGAATGTTCCAGAAATTCTTCTCTCAAAAGAAGTAAAAAATGTGAGAACAAAAGAGTCTGGCATTGCCGTTAATGCTGAACCGGGAGATCGTCTTATTTACACTCTTACTGCTTCTGAAGAAGCCGGAAAAAGTGACGCGGATAACTTTGTCTTTCGTGATAATATTTCCGATCTTATAGAATATGCCACTTTTGTGAGTGCGAGTGATGGAGGAGAGTTTGATGAAGGCACGGCAACTATTTCTTGGGACGCAACTACCATTAACGCCGGAACTTCTGAAAGTCGAACCTTTACGATTGAAGTACTCCCCGAAAACGAATGGCCCGCTCAAAGCGACTTTGAAATGCGCAATGAATATGGAAACGTAACAACAGTGACACTCGGAAAAATTGTTGTGGACACTGTTATCACAAAAGAAATTGTTCATTCAGATTCGGGAACACCAATTTCTGAGGTCGCCCCTGGCATGAACGTTCGCTTTCTTTTGGATGTTCGAAACGACGGAGATCGTAGTGCCACCAATGTGATTATTGAAGATGATATTGATGAGACAAGAATGACAATTACTACGAGCACGCTTCCATTAAACTGTGAACTGATCGATCTTAATGACAGTACAAAACAAAATGGAGGACCACTCGGCATTCGTTGTCTGATTGGCGATCTCGCTCCTGAATCAGATTCTGTTACGATTGCGTATGATGCCACCGTTCTCAGCGATGCAGAAGGCATACTTCGAAACACAGCAGAAGTCACCCAAGACCAAATTGATGAAGATCTTGGAAACAACACCGATTCAACGAGTACTCCCATTAACACGGGTGGACTTGTTCTCACGAAATCGGCCTCTCCTTCAAGCATTTCAAATGGACAACGCTCTACCTATACTGTTCGTGTAGTCAACACAAGCCCAACCCCAAAAACCTTTCAACTCACAGATAGCCTCTCGAGTGGAAACAATAAGGGAGAACTCAAGTTTGACACGACGAGTTTCTCCTCTCTCTTCACTCCTCTTGGCTCTGGAACCTCCTCTGGAACCTTTAAGGATGGCGGACCCGTACAAGTGACTAATCTTGCTCCAGGAGCAACCCTTACTCTTACTTACCAGCGAGAAGGTACAGATGCCGATATTCCTTTCAACCAAAGCTCACGCTTTACCGATACTGTTACCATTACAGAAAGTGGGCTTTCTGCCACAGCAGATGTTTTCGTTCTCGGACCAACACGAGGCGGTGGTGGTGGAGGCGGTGGAGGTGGCGGAGGAAGTCGACGTGTTGTTGATTCTGTTAATCTTCATCTTCAAAAAGAGGTAAAAGATCGTGACGGAAAATGGAAGGATGCCGATACAGCAGATGTTTCCGCAATTATTGGAAACGAACCCATTCAAGATGTTGAGTATCGTATTGTAGTGACGAACGAGGGCAATACCGGAGCAGAAAATATCCAAATCGAGGATATCTTCACAAGCTCTACTCTCAAGCGAACAGCCATTAAAAATGTCGAGGGCGCAAAGTGGAGCACTAAAGATCAGGCATTTACTATTGCTTCTCTTGGTTCTGCAAAAACAACAACCATCCGATACACTGCAACACTCGAAAAATTCAAAACTCCAAAAGAAATGGCGCAAGGAGAAAATCTCGCAAAGATTTTGAGCGCAAATATCGCAAGTCCAAGTATTCTCGTTAAAACAACACGAGCGAGTATCCATGGAATTGGAGAGAGTGATACCGCAAATGTGAAAACAGAAATTAACGAAGGAAAAGATCATATTTCGCTCACAAAGACGGTTGATAAAAAAGAGGTCAAACCCGGAGAAGAAGCAACATTCCGTATTGTTGTTCACAATCGTGGACAGGTTACTTACAAAAATCTTGTAGTAACCGATAATTTTCCATTCGCCTTTGCCGATCTTCTTGGTGCAAATAGCCTCCGTACAATTGACAAAGACAAGCAAATTATCACCTTCACGAAAAATTCTCTTAAGCCTGGAGAGATTTGGATTATTACGCTCAAGA
The DNA here is from genome assembly GCA_016699755.1 of Candidatus Peregrinibacteria bacterium. Classification (NCBI taxonomy): domain Bacteria; phylum Candidatus Peregrinibacteriota; species Candidatus Peregrinibacteria bacterium. The sequence continues at coordinate 204,910 of CP065009.1, forward strand.
CAAAGGCAAAAGAAGGAGTTCCTGCTAATACACGTGTTCGAAATGCCGTCACTATTACAGCGGAAAATGTTAATCTCAACGGACTCTATGCCTTTGCCGAGTATATTATCACCTCCACTCCGGCTCCTCCTGCTCTCATACAAACCGGAGCACTTTCTGCTTCACTTGCTCTCATGCTTCTCGGTGCATACGCACTTCTCGTTGCGCGAAGAAAGCAAAAGCAAGAGGTGTAAAGAAAAAACTCCATTGGTTTTTAAAGAAAGAAAAAGAACCTCCAAAATTATTTTTTGGGGGTTCTTTTGATGAGATAGATGTGCAAAATTTGATTTGAAAAAACTTCACTATTATAGAAAACGACTGAACGAGCAAAAAGGGGAGAAAAAGAAAAAAAACTTTTGACAAGAAAAATTTAAAAATACAAAATGCCGCACCTTTTTGAACTTCGTAAAAAATGACTTCAGAAGGAGTACGTTTTTCTTTTTCATTTTTCCATTATGTTAGAATATTTGCGACTTGAAGGAGAGGAAGATGATTTTCTGCGCGTTACAAAAAAAGAGTCAGCAGAATGTCCACCAGCAAAAGAACAGATCATAAAAATGATTACGGATATGGTGGGAGTTGGAAGATGTTCTGGCAAGAAAATCCAAGAAGCAATACAGCGTGCTAAAAACGACGGTGAAGATGTGGGTGATTCAGAAAAGATATTAAAAAAGTGCTGTCATATAATGCTTACTAGCGCGCGAGTTTATCTTAACGCTATGTTGAGAATACTGGAGACTGATATTAAAATCGGTTTTCCTTATGAGGATTTGGTCAATGGTGTTGGAGAGGTAAGAAGAGCTATGGTAGCTTTTTCTGAGAATCCATTTGTAACGGAAGAGGAGGTGTCTTTATACCAAGAAAGGTTTTCTGATTGCATAAAGTTAATCAGAAAAATGGGACAGGAAGAGGGATCTTCGCTCCAAGAATGAAGGATGAAACGGAAATAGGGTATCTTATTCTGTTTTGTGTGCTATGGAAGTTGACACTTGAACGGCTTTTCGAGATACTTTCCTTCGACCTTGGGGCGTTAGCTCAGCTGGCTAGAGCGCTTGCATGGCATGCAAGAGGTCACCGGTTCAAGTCCGGTACGCTCCACCATATTGCAAATTCGAGCTAGAAAGAGCTTTTTCCATTCTTGGGAAGGCTTTTTTGAGCGGTTCTTCAGCGTCTGGCTTGTGGTTCAACACGAGCTTTTCGCCTTGTAGCCGATAATTGGCTAATACCAGATTCTCAAACTCGGGAACGGCCTGTGTAAGCAGTTTTTTACCGTCTAGCTGGCAGTTCAAGAATAAGAAGTTCAATATGCGTCTTTTGATCACAGGGTTGAAGTTTTTGTAGAGGTACGGAACAATATTGAAACCATCGATGATCTTTACGGTTAAATTCCATAGGGCGTTTTCTTTGCCTTCCTCCGCTTCGGCCAATTCTTGTATCAGGATGTGCTTTTGCTCTATGATCGTGTTCTTCTCTGCAATGCCCTCCTGTGCGTCGAAAAACCCCTCAATTACGGCGTTATTTAACTTCTGGAGCCTTGCATCAAGTGCGACCAATTTCATGTTAAGCGCCTTTCTCTTTTCTTGATTATCCTCGCGAATATTCCCCGATAATTCTTTTATGGCAATTTTGGCATATTCAATGAATTCCTCCTGTAGTGAAAATCTGCTCAAATTCATTATGATCTGGTCTTCCAGTTGATCCTCTCTGATAGAAGTGAATTCGCACTCTTCATTGTGGCATTCGAGGTAGATACTTTCCTTATGCATGCCAGAAATCAAATAATGGCCGCACGTACACTTAATTAATTTTGAGTAGGTGTAGTTATGCTTGGTTTTGTTTTTTTGACTTCTTCCTTCAATAACCGCCTGAACTTCGTCAAACAGTTTTTTTGTTATGAGTGGCTCATGATTTCCTTCATAGTAAACGACTTCATTGGAAGCTTTTTTAGTCCATTCCATTAGCCCATGATAAAAGGGATTCTTGAGCATTCGTTCAAAAATCCCCTTGCGAAGAAGTCCTCCGTTTGAATTCGTCATACCCCTGCTTCGCATATACTCACATAAAGTGCGTAATGAGTAATTCCCTGAGGCAAATGCCGTGAAAGCTTCTTTTACAAAAGGCGCAAGCGTTGGATCAGGATATTTCTTTTTATGATCATCATCTTGCCCTTTGATGCCGATTCTATATCCGATTGGGGCATGTGTCGGATAGTACCCTTTTCTCAAGACCTCTCCCATTTTTGTGGTTACCTCCTCGGACAGGTTTTCAGAGTACCAAACCGCCATGTTGCAGAAATTGCGAAAACCGAGACGGCCTGCGGATCGACTGGTATCGAATTCACCTTCAATGACGGCTATTTTTTTGCCTTCCTTGGTAATAAGACGATCCAATAGGGAGAAATCACCAACGTTTCGGGAACTACGATCTAATTTATGAAAAATAACCCCTTCAATTGAGGGGTCTTTGAGATGTTCGAGCATTTTGTGAAACTGCGTTCGCTTACCTTTGAATCCTGACTTAGCCTCACTGTACCATTCCACGATCTCATACTGCTTCTTTTGCGCATAGTCTGTAATGATTCTCTTTTGTGCTGGGAGAGAGTTATCCATGTCGGCTTGCGCCTTCGTGGATACGCGACAATAAGCTAAATATTTTGCCATATCTGAGGGGTGTTACTTTTAGGAAGGAGTTTTTTCGATTCTAAGTCAACATTCACTTCCTGAAGAATCGGAATCAATCCCATAAAAAATTGGATAATTTCTTCCTCTTGTGGAGTCCATGCTGGTTTTGGGAAATTATCTTTGATCATCTGTTTTCTCATTAAATTATTTATTGTCTTTCTTTTTTACCACCTCATAGAGCTGGAAAAGTTTATCTTTCTCGTCTTTTTCAAGCTCAAGAATTTTTAAAATAAGCTGATGCTCCTCGTGGTCTTTTTTCATGATCTCCTCGATTATTTTCCCTGCATCGCCGTTTACATTTACGTTATTGCCATTGCCTCCAACCGTTACATTCTTTTCTCCTCCGTTGCTATTTACGCTACTGTTTGAAATTCCTCCTAAAATTCCGCTCTCCTTAATAAGATCCATCAACGCGTCGAATTTTTTTGCCTTTTCTGCAAATTGTGTTAATTCGGGATTATCTTCGCCATAGAAATAGGATAAGGGCTTTTTTGTGGTTTCTGCTATTTGAGGAAGATACTTTTCAGGGTTTTTAATGAACCCGCTTTCAATCTTCTGAATCGTGTTAGAGGCTTGATTCATCTGCCGAGAAAGCTCCGCCTGTGACCATCCCAAGTCCTCTCGGACAGCTTTAATTCGAGCGATAATTTTTTGATGAGAGGCCATGTTAGAAGGGTTAAAATTTAAAATCTATACTGTTTTCGGTTCAAAGCTTATTCCATGTAGGGTTTAATGTCAAGACAAATTACTCTTTTTCTTAATTATCTATACTAAATTTTCTTGACTTCCTATGCCAAACCAATATAATGGTCAGTGAAAATACGGGATAACCCGTCAATTAAGCCCTAGGGCGAAAAAATTTTACCTCTAATTATTCCAAAATGGTATCACTAACGAGTAATAAAACAGGCAGACCGTACAGCACGCCAGAAAAAACTCGACAGGAAATGCGGGAGCTTTGGCTCAAGGGATACACGTATATGGAGCTTGCAGATAGGTACCAAATGTATCGCCAGAAGACCCGCACGATCATTCTTGGATTCGCTCCTGCTTTAGAGGATTTCAAAAAACATGATGAGAATCGAAGGATTCGCGAAGCGGCGCAAAAACTTAACTCTTCACTCTAATAATGAAAAATGCCTCAAGAAACAACGGAAATATTAACGGCGGAAGAGCGAGAAGTGGTGGATTTTTTCAAGGGTCTGATCCCTATTTTAAAAGATGCGTTCGCAGACCTAAAAAGAAGGAACCTCCTTGACGAGGACTTCCTCGGTACTAAAAAAAACTCTTAATTTTAATCCTTTATATGCAAACTGCCCAAATTTTCACAGACGAATGGTGCTTCCAGCTGGTGGTAGTAATGATCTACACCAGTGGATTTTGCTTCGCGCTCTGTGCGATGGAGTTCGCGGTTTGCATGTACGCGGAGATCCGAGGAGAACCAACCGATCTTCCGACTCAAAAGGATATTCACCGAATGTTCCTTTGGTTCAGACGGAAAAGAATACGGAGACAGTACCTGCACAAAGGTGTTTCAAATATTTATCAATCATTTAATCCAAATTGCCATGAGCAAAAACATTACAGCCTTAAAGGCGACCAAGGCAATGTCGGTCGCATCTCCACAGATGATTTGGCAAGAGCAAAACGCCCTTGCTGAAATCAAGAACATCTATGGAAAAGACCTGACCGAGGGAGAGTTCACAACACTCTGCCAAATCGGACAGGCAACGGGACTAAATCCGTTTCTCCGCGAAATATGGGCGGTGAAATACGGAGGGAATCCCGCCAGCATTTTTATCGGACGCGACGGCTACCGCAAAGCCGCTCAAAGAGATCCTGAGTATGACTACCATTTACTGGATGCGGTGTACCAAAACGACGACTTCAAAATCGAGGACGGCCAAGTTAAGCATGCCTACTCGGTAAAAGATCGTGGCAACCTGATCGGAGCGTATTGCACGGTCAAACGACGAAGCGCCACGAAACCGATCTTCACCTTCATTGATTTCAATGAATATTATCAGGGAAACAAGGATGGTGACGGCAAAATCAAAAAGAGATTCGACCGCTTCAAAAAACAATACGTCGATATGGGGGAAACTTTATGGGATTCCAAGCCCGCCACTATGGTCAAAAAAGTGGCTGAGGCTCAAGGACTTCGTATGGCTTTCCAATCCATGTTTGCGGGTACATATGCCGAGGATGAACGCTGGGAAAACGAAGAGGTTCTTCATGGAGCGGAAATCAATGCAGAATCAGCGGAAACGGTAAAACTTCCTGATCCGAAAATGGAGCAGAAGATCCAGCAGAAATCAGGAGAAGAACTTCTCAAAGTTTGGAATGAACTTTGGAATCTTTACATGGAGAAATGCGCAGATGAAACAACTGAAAACGGCGAACTCAAATACACGCCTGAAAAATCAGAAGCAACTCGCAAATTGACCATGCAAAAACTTTGCGGAAAGAAAAGCTCCACTGACCTCACCGAAAAAGAGGGCAAGGAGTTTATTAAGCGATGCAAAGCCAAAATCAAGGAACTAAAAGAGCTTCCCCTCCCTGAAGAAGTCGAGGAAGCTCCAGAATCACAGGCAATGCCTGCAATGGCCAGATAATTTTTAACTTACCCAACCATGAACCATTCTATCGAAAATCATCGAGTTTTCAACCCCGAGGATTATGAAAAACTCAAAACCAAAGGCTACGGCAATGCTGAAATTGAGGAGATTTGGGATAAAGATCTAAGACAGAGAACCGTTTCCGATCTCCTTTGGCAGGCCGCTAAACATCCTCAAACTGCTGAGGATATCGTCGCAGAGTTTTACAGACTCAAAGACGACAACCCTTTTACTCCTAACTCCATCAACCATGCTTAAAACATCTGAATTTGTATCACCAATGCATCCCGATAAAATGTGCGATCGCATATCGGATGCCATTCTTGATGCCTATCTCAAGGAAGACGGGGGCTCAAGATGCGCGATTGAAGTGATGGGCGGACACGAGCTCATCCAAATTATGGGCGAGGTCACATCAACCGCAAAGCCTGATATTCGAGAGATTGTCCGCAGGATTGCTGGCAATCTTGAATGCAATATCCACATCGTCACGCAGTCTCCTGAGATCGCCAAAGGAGTCGATGAAGGTGGTGCTGGTGACCAAGGAATCATGATCGGATACGCCTGCAATGAAAACGAGGCGCTCATTCCGCATGAACTCTATCTCGCTAAAAGCCTCTGTAAATTTCTGTACGAAAAAAGCCCGCAGGATGGCAAAACGCAAATTACGCTTCGTGACGGTGAACTTTCTACTATCATCGCCAGCTGGGCAAATACTGACAAACAATCCCTCCGCGAATTGATTCACGAATGGCTTTCGATACAGATTGATGAAGGAAATCTGCCAAACGAAAAACACGGAATATTCCCCGATATTTATGCGAATCCTGCGGGAGACTGGAACACATCAGGATTTGCGGCCGACACGGGGCTGACTGGGCGGAAAATCATTATGGACGCTTACGGAACGCGTGTCCCTGTGGGTGGTGGAGCCTTTTCTGGCAAAGATGCCACGAAAGTCGACCGTTCGGGGGCTTATAAAGCCCGAAGTCTGGCGGTGCGATTGCTCAAAGAGCGAAATGCAAATGAAGTATTTGTGACGCTCGCTTATGCCATCGGACAGCCCTATCCCGTGCAAGCCACGGCGACAATTGATGGTGCGGAAATCATTCTGGATGAAAGCTGGAATGAATTCACGCCCCAAGGAATCATCAAGGAGTTTGAACTTGATCAGCCCATCTATGAGCAAACCGCCGAATGGGGACATTTCGGCAACGGCTTCCGATGGGATTCATAAATTTATTCATTTTTTAATTTATCACTATGAAAACATTACTTACAAAACCGCAAATAGCGGACTTCCCCGTAAAGCACCTCTCGATCTCGGCGATCAGAAACTACCTTACCGACCGACAATCCTTTTTCAAACGTTATGTCAGGCTGGAATTTGATAAAAAAGAAAGCCCCGCACTTGTTGAAGGAAAAGGAGTGCATGCTGTACTGGAAGCGTACTGGAACGCTCGCAAAAACGGAAAAGAGTTCAACTGGGATGAAACCATAGATGCTCAGGAACGTATTATCTCGGCTATGGATCGTGAGGGGCGTATCGACTGGGGAAAATCGGGAGATCTGGAAAAATCACAGAAAAATCTCCGTCAGGCGGTCGAGTTTTACCGTGACGCTCCCCCTGCCTACAAAGAAATAGTCTCCATTGAAGATGAGTTTATTTCCAACTTTGAAGATTTGGATGGCAATGCCATACCAATCCCACTAAAGGGATTCTGTGACCTGATTGTGAAAGACGGCGAGGATTATGTGATCGTGGATCATAAAACCGTCGCCTTGGTAAAACAACAGGACGAAGCCGCTCCCGCCTTTGAGTTGCAAGCGGCCGCCTACTGGTTCTTGGTCAGAAAAGAGTACGGACTCAACCCGAAACGCATGATTTTTGATCAGATTAAAAAGACTAAGAATCGCGACGGAAGCCCGCAAATCATTCCGTATGTGATTGAGTACACGCCTGAAATACTGCTCCGTTTCCTTGAGCTTTATACCCGCATAATCAAAGAACTGGCTGGTATCCCGCTTGTGGACTCTGAAACTGGTGTGATGCAATTCTTACCAAACCCGTTCGCAATGTTCGATTGGGAAGAATCTTGGCAGGACTTCTGCGAGGAGGTACAGAGCGGAAAGGAATGGAATCTGAGCGAAATCAAAGTCATTCAGGAAAATCGCTACTCTACCGAGGGTGCGGAAGCTTTAGACATCTAAAATTTAATTTAACCATGGCAAGACCCCAAAAGAACAATGCCGACTACTTCCCGCATGACAATGGAATGTGGAGTGACAGGAAGATTGTGGCATTGCGCAACAGATTCGGCCTTACAGGATATGCCGTTTGGAATCTCCTGCTCGAAACGCTCTGTGAGAGTGAGAGCTTTGAGATTGCTTTTGACGACTCCGAGGTTGAACTGCTGGCGAATTTTTGGGGGCTGGAGACTGTAAAACTTAAGGAAATTATCTCGTTTATGGAGCGGTTGAAGCTTGTCAGAATTGATAATGGAGTTCTCTGGTCGGACAAACTCAAAGAACGTTTAAAACCTGTTCTGGATGAACGCGAACGTAAAAGGAAGTGGTCGCGTAAACGATGGCAAAAAGACGGAGATTGTGAGGAATCAGACGGCGAGAATGAAGTTTTAGACGTCGATAATCCGTCGCATAGCGAGGAGCAGTCCGCGTCTTCCATCCTAAAGGAAAGTAAAGGAAATAAGAGTAAAGAAAAAGAAAGTAAATTAAATGAAAGTAAAGAAGATAAGGGAGAGAGAATTTCTGATGAAATTCTTACCCCTTCTCAAAAAGCCAGAAAATTTTTTAAAGAAATTGAGGAAACAAAACTTACAGACAGCGATGAACGGCAAAAGTTTTACAACTACTGGACGGAAAAAAATAAATCGGGAACCAAAGAACGCTGGGAGCTGGAAAAAACTTTTGATGTCGACCGCCGCTTTCAAACTTGGCAGACAAATGCCCAAAAATTTAATAACTCTAACTATGGAAAAAATCAGTCCAGCCGTATTCGCTCAGGACACGTCAGCACCGAAGGTCATGCCGACTTGGTCGTGTAGCGATTGCCGTGACGCTGGTTTTACTGGCGGATCGATCAGCTATCAAGCCTACGGCGTGAGCGAAAAATGCTTTTGCACCGAATGTGCGAAAGGCAAACGAATGTTTGAGGAATGGACTCGGGAATCCAGCCAGCAAGAGTATTTTCGCAAATGGAAAGAAGAGAAAATTACTCGAGCGATGAGGCTTTCAGGCGTGGGGAACCATTTCAAAGACAAAAAAATTGATGATCTCAAAGTCAACGAGAGACTTTACCAAGAGTGCGTGCGCTACGTTCAGGATTGGAAGGAAATGAAAAGCAAAGGTTTCGGATTCTTCTTTTGGGGAAACGTAGGTGCTGGAAAAACACATTCGGCCGCGGCTCTCGCCAATGAGCTGATGCAGGAAAAATTGGTCGAAGTTTTATTTCTCAGTATGCCTGCGACCGTAACGCGAGTAAAAAAAACTTTTGATTCCCCCGTGAAAAATGATGACACCAAGCTTTTTGATCGCATGAAGGAGGTGGAACTCCTGATTATCGACGATCTTGGCGTGGAAAAACTCTCTGACTGGCTTTCTGATCAGATTTACCAAATTATCGATCATCGTTGGCAGAACCAAAAACCAATGATAATCACTTCCAACCAGTCTCTTGAGGATCTTGGCGCATCCTACAAACCGCAGGTTATCTCCCGAATATGGGGATGTTGCAAATCCATCAAATTTACGGAAGAAGATCGCAGAAAACAAACTAAACTTTTCTAATTATCTATGGCATTCATACGACTACATGGCGGCAGTAAATTCGGGAATCGACCCGTGGAAATCGATGGTATCCGCTTTGACAGCGGGAAAGAAGCCCGAAGGTACAACGAACTTAAGCTCCTTGAGCGTGCGGGACAGATTAAAAACCTTGAATTACAGCCCCGATTCATCCTACAGGAGTCGTTCAAACGTAACGGGGAAACCCACCGAAAAATCGAGTATGTAGCCGACTTCCGCTACATAGAGGACGAAAAGCAAGTCGTAGAGGATGTGAAATCCGTTATTACCAAAAAACACCCCGTCTATGCCCTCAAAAAGAAACTTCTCTTTAAAAAATATCCCGACATCACTTTTTTAGAAACTTAACCAATCGCTTATGACCAATGAAGACAACCGCCTCCAAGAGGCCAAGGCAAAAACGCTCGAGATAAGCCAATTACTGGCGGAACTCAACTCCTTCGTGCAATCGGCTGAGGGAATCAGTCCTCTCATGCAACGACTGATGGAGGAAAAGGTCGATGAAATACTGATCAAAACCGTGCAACTTTTACGCATCACTAAATCAAAATAATGGAAAAACCAAAGACACTTCGCGGCAATTACATTCTCTTTCGATACGTTATCGAGGAAAGCATTCCTGTGATCGAACTTAAAGATCGGAACGGGAAGTTTTGGTATTGCCGACTGACAGATGGAGTGTTCAAGGTAACCAGCGTGACATCCAAGTCACTCTTTGATGAACTGCCGCCCGAGCTTGAAAACCCCTAGCTTTAGGCTACAATAAAAGCACATATCGAACCCACAGAGTCTTAAAGACCATATCACTTCGTCCCGAACGGACGAATCCTGAATGGTCTATTTTTTAATCTAACACCCCATGAAAATCGAATACGTACCCATCTCTGATCTGCAATTCGCAGAATACAATCCCAGATCCGCTACCAAAAAAGAAGCGGCCGAACTGAAAAAATCACTGGAGCGGTTTGGCTTCGTTGAGCCAGTCGTGGTCAACTCCGACCCGAAAAGAAAAAATGTCATTATCGGCGGACACTTTCGCGTGCGGACTGCCAAAGACCTCGGTCTCAAGGAAGTGCCAGTCCACTACATTAAAATTTCCGATGAAAAGAAGGAACGCGAACTGAATCTGCGTCTGAATAAAAACCTTGGGCATTGGAATGCGGAACTGCTCGTGGAGTTTGACGAGAACATGCTTCTGGATGTCGGTTTTGAATCCGACGAGCTGGATAAAATGTTTGCAGATTTAAAAATGGATGATCCCGATTCCGACAAGGATGATGAAGTTCCTGAGCTGGGAGAAGATTCCAAAACACAAATTGGAGATGTTTGGAAACTGGGACGGCATCGTATTATGTGCGGAGATGCGACCAATACCGAACATGTAAAAACACTCATGGAGGCTCAGCAGGCTGACGTCGTCTTTACCGACCCGCCTTACAACGTGAACTACAAAGGTCGCGGGCAAAAAACCAGCAACACGATCGCCAACGACAATATGGAAGGCTCGGCGTTCGGTCAGTTTCTCGAGAAGGTATTTAAAAACTATCGGGAGGTCGTTAAAGCAGGTGCGGGACTGTATGTGTTTCACAGTTCCTCCTCTCAAGCCCAGTTTGAATATGCCATTGAAAAAGCTGGCATGGAGGTAAAAAACCAGTTGATTTGGAATAAACCTGCGGCCGCTCTCGGCTGGGGTGATTACCGTTGGAAGCACGAACCGTTCTTTTACTGTGCGATCAAAGGCAAAAAAGTGCAATTTTATGGAGACCGCAAACACTCTACCATCTGGGATTTTCAAAAGACTGATGCCCAGCTGTTTGCATGGGCGCAGAAGATGAAGCGTGCCGAGGAACAGGGCAAAACTACCATCTGGAGTATGTCGCGCGATAAAGTCGGAGAATACGTCCATCCAACGCAAAAACCAGTGGAATTGATCGTTTATGCACTCAGAAACAGCAGTAAATCAGGTGACTTGGTGCTGGACTTTTTCTTGGGTTCAGGGTCAACACTCATCGCCGCCGAGAAGATAGAACGCTCCTGTTTCGGGCTTGAACTCGACCCGAAATACATTGATGTGGTCATTAAACGCTGGGAAGACTACACGGGAGAAAAGGCGGAAAAACTGACCTAAGTTCTCACACTTCTCACACGGGAAGCACCTCACTCCTGTTGCACTTGTTACACGGACGAGGCTCATAAATTAAACAATCTTATGCAAGGTAAAAAAGGCACAAAACGGGATAAAAAAAAATTTCTGGAGGCACTCAAACGTCGCCATGGGATTGTCACACTTGCCTGTAAAGATGTGGACATTTCCAGCATGACCTTTTACCGCTGGCAAAAGACTGATCCTGAGTTTCTCCAAGAGTCCGAAGAAGTGCGCGACATTGAAATTGGAATCATTGCCGAAGACCGACTCGCCGAAGCCATCATCGTAAACAAGGACATGGCGATGGTGCGTTTTTACTTGCAATCACGCTCCGCCAGATACACGCCAAAACTTCAAACCGAAGTGTCCGACCCGACCCATGAACTTGCCAAATTATTATCTCTCGATGCTGATGGAAATTAATCTTAATAAAACATTTCGGCTACTGGATGCCTTTGGGCAGAACTACTTCAAGCGACCGTTTGCGGATTATCAAAGAGAAATCGCTCACGAAATTATCCGCACGATTTTTACAAAAGGCGGAGTGGAAGTCTTTATCGAGGTGTCCCGACAAGCTGGTAAAACCACTGCCGTAGTTGATACGCTGGCGTTTGTGATGACATTCGCTCATTACTTTTTCTCGACTCCGCTTTCGGTTGGGATTTTCGCACCGCAGAAAGAGCAAGCCAAGACGGACTTTGACCGCCTCAAGGAAAACCTGCGGATATTGCAGGAGTTGTATCATCTGGGCTTTGAGGAGTCCAACGGCACAACGCTAAAGCTCTCAAACGGCAATACGATCTACTGTTTTTCGCTCTCTCCGACCTCGCATCTTGAAAGTAAAACGCTTCATCTTGCGATCATTGAAGAGGCACAGAAAATTGACGATGAAAAAGCAAAGAATGAAGTGTTCCCGATGCTCGCTTCGACCAACGGGAGCAAAATCTTCATCGGATCAGGCGGTTATCAGCTCTGCGACTTTTATCGTGGAATTGAAAACGGCAAAAACGTGTTCCGCTACGACTATCAGCAAGTCATTACCGATAAAGAAAAGCTGTACCAAATTACCAAAAACCCGCTCCTCAAAAAGTACAAGGAGTTCGTGGAGGGAGAAAAGGAACGCTACCGCGAGGACAGCGACTACTTTGAGACGCAGTACGCGCTCAACTGGAAAATCGGGCGTGGCATGCTGATTACCAAGGCGGAGCTTTATAAACTGCGTTGCGAGTATGAACTACCAACCGTGTACGAAAAGCCCGTGTACGCAGGCTGGGACGTCGCCAAGGAGCAGGATGAAAGCGTGCTGACGGTTGTGGGATGGGATGAGGAGCTGAAGAAATTCCGCATCCTTTCGTGGCTCTCGATGAGGGGTGATGACTACACTGATCAAGTAGAGATCGTACAAAAGGAACTTTCCAAATTCAAGCGTGTGATGAAGGTCTGCATTGATGCTACGGGCGTAGGTGACCCCGTTGTGGACAACTTTAAACGCTCAACAAGGCTTCGTACCGAAGGGGTCAAGTTCTCGATGCAAACCAAGGACAATCTCTACAAAAACCTCATCAAAATCCTGCGGGATGAGGAAGTGCAGTACCCATTAAGGCATGTGTTCACTCCTAAATTTGAGATGCAGATGATGGAGATGATCAAAGAGTACAAGGGCGAGTTCTTATCCTGCCATCATCCTGAAAAATCAGGAGCACATGATGACTTTCCTGATTCATTGGCACTGGCTCTTTTCCATGCCCGCAAAATCACCGATGTAAACCTGAGCCGAGAAGATCTTGGCCTTTAATATTTTTTTAATCTTTTTCCCATGCAAACTCAATTCCCAACCAATGAAGACTTCGCTCGTGTTGCCAAACTGAACAATTTTTACAACGTGTTCAAAGGACTGCACAGCAAAGTGTTCAAACTTAAAAGCTATTTTGAGGAAGACCAAAAGAAACGCACGCTCCTCTATCTTGCCTACAATGTCGGGCAAATTGTGTCACTGACAGCGGCGGATTTTCTTTTCGGTGAGCAACTCAAAATCCAAACCAACGAGAACGATGCCAATAAGCCACTTGAGGGCAAAATCAACAATATCGTTCAGGAGAACTATCTCGATGAAAAGCTTTATCAAAGCTCAGTGATCCAAGATGTTGCAGGCTTTACGATCTTTACCGTTCGGCAAAAAGATAATGTCGCAATTATCGAGGAGGTTCCATACGACAACTACTTCCCAGACTTTTCCAGTGTCAGGCTCGGCGAAGAGCCTCAAACAGTCGTGATTGCTTCGTATGTGGATATCGTGAACCCAAAGAATAACAAAAAGGAAACGTTCCTGTACAAGCAAATCCATACCATCGGGAAAATTGCCCATGAATTGTGGACGACCACAACCGATATGAAGCAGTCCGAGAAAACGGAACTGGCAATTTACAGCACTGAACTGCCTGAGGATGAATCCACCGAATTGGATTACATTCCTGTTTTTCAAATCGATAACTTCAAGACGGTTAAAGAACGCTTCGGCATCTCCGCCTACGAAAGCGTCATGAACCTCTTTGAAGAACTCAACGACCGCATCACGCAGATCTCCGTACAACTTATCAAACACCTCAACGCCAAAGTGGCTGTCGGTGAAGGGATTTTGACCAAGAAGGGAGAGATCGATAGTGATCAGGAACTGTTTCTCGTGGAGAAGGGTGACATCGTTCCCACATACATCACCAATTCCAACGGTCTCATTGAGGAGGGCTTCAAACAGATTGAGGGAATCCTTAGACAGATCTGCACTGTTACGCAAACACCGACTTCTTTTCTTGGGCTGGATGATCAGGGCGGAGCAGAAAAAGTTGAGACCGTCAAAATCCGCATGGCTGCGTTCTTAAAAAAGATCAAACGCAAACAAAGAAGCTATGAAGCCAAGCTCGTGGATATTCTCAAGACCGCTTTATTTTTTGAGGGAACTAAAAAGATTCCCGATGGCGTGGATATCAAGTTCGGCTGGGATTTGGGACTCCCTCGTGATCACTTTACCGAGGCACAGACGCATCAAATCCTTGTGGAAAGTGGCATTGAAAGCGTAGAGACCGCAATCCGAGAGATCAAAGATCTTGATGGCGATGCACTTGCGCAGGAGCTGGAACGAATCAAAACCCAGTTCGCTGAGAAACAAAATTCACTGCAGATCGGACTATAACCTTTTAACTTTTAAATTATGAACAGCTACAACACCCATCCCAACCCGTACAAAACACACCTCTCGTCTGAGGAAGTATTGGAAAAACGGCTCGCAAATCTCGATCAAAACCTATTTTACTACACCAAGTTTTTTCTGATTCTGCTGACCGCCCTGCTTATCTTTTTATTTACAGTCATCGTGACTTGTCGTTTTGCATTTTTAATCTTCTAAATTTATGCCTGTATTAACTCCACCACCATCAACAACAAGACTCCTGAGCTCTTATCGCAAAGCGGCTAAAGAACTGAATCAAACCATTCTCCAAGCCGATCCTAAAAAGCCTGTTGTTTTCTTGCGGCGCGTGGTGCTGGTGGATATCGAAGGCATCACCAAGGAACTCGAGAAAGAGACTCGCGTTTGGCTGGAAGCAGAAGTACCGAAACAGTACAAGGAAGGCAGTTTTCAAGCGATCAGCGACAGTAAAGCACAGGAACTCATTCTGAAACGAACGGAGTTCGGTCAGATTCACAAAGAGGCCGTGGAAGCATTGGTGGAAGATGCCTATCTTGATTTTGCAGGCGGTATTGAGGGCGTGAAGCGTGCGGGACGAGAGTTTATCAGCGATCTTATCAAGCTCAAGATCAACGAACGGATCGTGGTCGGCTCAATCAAGGGTGAAGGCGTGTACAAAATCAAACGAGAGGTCAAAAAGCTGGTGGAAGACCGTGGGTTTACCGCCCTGATCGATCGTGGAAGTAAGCGTTGGAAAATCGACACCTATGCCGAGATGCTCGTACGAACGCATATCATCAAGGCAAACAATTCGGGTTTTGTGAACCGTCTTCTTGAAAACGGGCTAGAGCTGGTAGAAATGTCGTCCCACGGCTCATCCTGTCCGATATGCCAGCAGTATGAGGGAAAGATTTTCAGTCTGACGGGTAACGATAAAAAGCATGGAAAAGCTCCAGATTTGCCGATCCATCCGAATTGTAGGCATAGTTACTTGCCGTACATCGAAAATTAAGGAGCGATTTTTGTACTGAATGATAACTTCTCTTTTTGAGGAGTTTTTTGTCTTGAAAAAGAAGTTCAAATCAGTAAACTAATGGTGATGTTCTTTTGTGAATATTTAATTGCAAGCATTCTATGGAAGAAAAACCCAAAAAGCCGATAACAATTGGCCAAAAAATAAGGATTTGGAGGAAAAAGAAGGGCTTAACTCAAGAAGGTTTGGCAAGAAAAGCTGATATTCCCTATACGACGCTCGCGAAAATCGAAAGCGATAGCAGTCAGAATCCAACCTTGGATACTATCACCAAGATCGCCAATGGTCTGGAGATAACTTTGAATGAATTAACTTCTTAAAAATATGAATAACGACCTAACCTTTATCACCAACGAAGATGGTAAAAACCTAAAAGACAGGTTTGCAACGCTTATTAAAGATACTCGTTTTTTCGATGTTCTCGTTGGGTATTTTTATACCAGTGGTTTTTACGCAATTTATCCATCCTTAGAAAAAACTGAAAAAATCAGAATTTTAATTGGTATCAGTACCAATCGCCAGACGTATGATCTCATCCAAAGAATACAGTCTCATAAAGAGATTGGTGAAAATTTTGGAGAAGCAGTCAAAGAAGAAATGGAGGCGAGCGAAAATAATTTTAGCGTTGAGGAAGGTGTGCAAAAATTTCTTGATTGGCTTAAAAGTGGAAAATTGGAAATCCGAGCCTACCCTGAAGAAAAAATACATTCGAAGCTCTATATCATGACCTTTAATGAAGGAGATAGAGATACTGGGAGAGTCATTACGGGATCAAGCAATCTCACACAGAATGGACTTGTCGACAATTTGGAGTTCAATGTGGAGCTTAAAAACCCATCTGATCATCTCTTTGCAAAAAATAAATTTGAGGAACTTTGGCTAAAAGGCATTGATGTTAGTGAACAGTATATTGAAACCATTCAGAAAGACACATGGCTACGCGAGGATATAACCCCGTATGAGCTCTATTTGAAATTTTTGTACGAATATTTTAAGGAGGAAATTAATGAAGATGAGGCGCTTGAACACAGCTTTAGACCAGATAACTTTAAAGAGCTCAAATATCAAGATCATGCCGTCATAAATGCGAGAAAAATCGTTGAAGAGTATGGTGGAGTTTTTCTCTCTGATGTAGTGGGTCTGGGAAAAACCTTTATGGGAACGATGCTTTGCCAAGAACTAAAAGGCAGAACCCTTGTACTTGCGCCACCACATCTTGTGGATGAACATAATCAAGGAAGCTGGGAAAATGCATTCCGTAACTTTGGATTTCGGGCTCGCGATTATAAGTGTCGATCTATAGGCATACTTGATCAAATTATTGAGCGAGATGAACACAAAGATTTTGACACTGTACTTATTGATGAAGCACATCGATTTAGAACTGAAGAAACTGAAACCTATACGAAACTTGCTCAAATTTGTCGTGGAAAAAAAGTTATTTTAGTAACTGCGACTCCCTATAACAATTCTCCGCGAGATTTACTTGCACAGATCAAACTCTTTCAACGTATTAGACAAAGCACCATTCCAAATCTCCCTGATCTTGAAGGCTTTTTTAAGAATCTTGAAAAGAAGCTTCAAGGACTAGATCGACAGAAAGATAAAACAGAATATCTAAACATTACTAAGGAAAATGCACAACTTATTCGTGAGAGAGTCTTGAAGTATCTGATGGTAAGACGTACTCGAAAAGAGATCGTTCAATATTACGGTGAAGACCTAAAAAAGCAGGGCATGAAGTTTCCTGAGGTAGCAAACCCAGTACCAATTTTTTATGAATTTAGCGAAGAGGAAAATGATGTGTTTTTCAGCACAATCAAAATGATTACTGGCAATTTCAAATATGCGCGATATACACCAATGTTGTATTTCAAGGGTGTATCTGCCATGGAAAAACAGAGCCAGCAAAACATGATGAAGTTTATGAAAATGCTTCTTATTAAGCGATTGGAAAGTAGTTTTTATGCATTCCGAAAATCTATCGATAGGTTTATCGCTTCGTATGAGCGTTTCATAGAGGAGCTGGAGAAAAATCAAACGGTGTATGTCAGCAAAAAACATGCACAGAAAATTTTTGATTACCTTGAGCGTGGCGATTTGGAGGGCGTAGATAGGCTTATTGATGATGGCAAAGCGGAAAAACTTTCGAGCGGTGATTTTGCAGAAAACTTCCAAGAAGATCTTTTGCACGACTTAGAGATTTTAAGAGAGATACGAGAGATGTGGAAGACTATCAAGCGTGACCCTAAAATCCTTGCGTTTAAAAATAAATTGGCAAAAGAAAGTGTTGTGCGTGACAGTAAGCTAATCATATTTACAGAATCTCAAGAAACGGCGAGTTACCTCAAAGAAGGTTTGCAGGATGTTTTCCCAAATCAAATCGTTTCATTTTCTGGTGGGAATTCAGCAGAAGATAGAGAGGAAGTTATGGCAAATTTTGATGCCAATGCGAGAATCCCAAAAGATAACTACAAAATACTCATAACGACAGATGTACTTGCGGAAGGTTCGAACTTGCATCGCGCGAATGTTGTAATCAACTACGATATCCCATGGAATCCAACCAGAATCATGCAAAGAGTCGGGCGTATCAACCGTGTTGATACCAAATTCGATAAAATTTATACCTATACTTTCTTCCCAACCGATCAATCCAACGAAGAAATCAAACTTCGAGAATGTGCAGAGGCTAAAATTCAGGCTTTTATCTCACTTCTTGGTGCGGATGCCAAACTTCTCACTGAAGATGAAATAGTCGAGGGACATAGCCTCTTTAGTCGATTGATTTCCAAGGAAACTATTGAGGGGGAAACCGAAGTCGAAAGTGATCTTGGATATCTTCAGGAAATAAGAAAGATCAGGGATGAAAATCCTTCGTTGTTTGAAAAAATTAAAAAACTACCTAAGAAAGCCCGATCAGCAAGAAAATCACAAACAGAAAACTCAAGATTGCTGACTTACTTCCGAAAAGGCAAATTACAAAAGTTTTTCCTTGTAGAAAATGATGGTGTTTTAATCCCACAGGAGATCGACTTCCTTCAATCAGCAAAGTTTCTTTCGGCAAAAGAGCAGGAAGTAAGAAGTAAATTAGATCGTGATTTTTACACACTACTTGAAAAGAATGCAGAGATGCTTGGAAAGGTTACCGATATTGAGGAAGAAGAATTTTCTTCAAAAAGAGGAAGCAGAGATAATGCCGCACGTCTCGCGAAGATGCTTAAATCCAAGGAAGTAAGAAATTTCAGTGGATTTACCGAGGATGATGAGGCCTACATTGAACGCGTTATTGAGGAGCTTGATGCAGGTGGAATCCCGAAAAGGTTATCGCAAAAGATCTACGCGAAGATTCAGGATACTCCTGAGATAATCGTAAATCCGATCAAACTGTTGGGGATATTAAAACTCACGCTTTCAAATGACTTTCTCGAGCCAACCCATGCGGAGATGAAAATTGGGATTTCTTCCCGAAAAGAGATCATTCTGTCCGAATATTTTAACTCACAACCGCAATGAAAAAGACTGATGCAATTGAAATAGTTCAAAAGGCGTTTGGCGGAGTGTTTAATGAACAATCCTTTCAAGTTTTTATTGCTAATCTGCTTAAGAACTATGAAACTTTAGATAAAGTTCGTGAAGGACAGTACATTCGCGAGGCATTTCGCCAGTTTATTTCGAAGTATCAGATCATCGGAGCATTTAAAGATAACGAAGGTAATTATGTAGATATTTTGCAGGTTTTTCTTTGCAAAGGTACTTCTCTTGAACGGGCTCGTACAGCTCAGAGAAACTTTGTAGCCGATTACCTCAAAAATAACTTAAAGGTAGCGGCACTGGTGGCATTTATTGCCCCAGATGAGCAGGATTGGCGGTTCTCACTTGTGAAAATGGAATACTCGCTTGATGTAAAGGAAGGAAAACTTAAAACAAGCGAAGAAATTACTCCTGCAAAAAGATGGTCGTTTTTGGTGGGACTTAATGAGGGAAGCCATACGGCTCAAAGTCGTTTTGTAACACTTCTTGAAAGTAACAAATCACCAAATCTAAAAGAGCTTGAGGAGGCCTTTAATATAGAAAAAGTAACGAATGAGTTTTTTGAAAAATACTGTGATCTATTCCTTCGAATGAAGGAATCACTTGATGGACTTCTCGAAAAAGATCCTCAACTCAAAATAGATTTTGAATCCAAAGAAATCACGACGGTGGATTTCGCCAAAAAGACACTGGGGCAAATGGCCTTCCTGTATTTTTTACAAAAAAAAGGTTGGTTTGGTGTTGCTCCAAGTAAGGAATGGGGGTCTGGTGCAAAGAACTTTTTACGAGCTCTTTTTAACGCTCGAGGAAAATATGGAGAAAATTTCTTTGATGATGTGCTGGAGCCTTTATTCTATGAAGCATTGGCGCAGGATCGTGGTCGAGATGCTATCTATCCAAGATTGAATAACTGTCGTATGCCATTCCTCAATGGTGGTCTTTTTGAGCCAATGAACGGATACTCATGGGAAACGACACACATTTCTCTTCCTGATGAGCTTTTTTCCAATTCGAATAAAACAAAGGAAGGAGACACGGGCGATGGAATCCTCGATGTCTTTGATCGTTACAACTTTACCGTCAATGAAAATGAACCGCTCGAAAAGGAAGTGGCGGTTGATCCTGAAATGCTTGGAAAGGTATTTGAAAACCTGCTTGAAATTCGCGACAGAAAAAGTAAGGGAGCCTTTTACACCCCTCGTGAGATCGTGCATTATATGTGCCAAGAAAGTTTGATCAATTATTTACAATCGGAAACTGGAGAGACTATCTCGCGTGAAGATCTTGAGCTCTTTATTCAAAAAGGAGTTCAGATTATCCAAAACGATAAGATTGTCTTGGAAAGAAATAAGAAAATTGATAGCACCTACAAATTCCTACTTCCTGAAAGTATTCGTGCGTCTGCTGGGAAACTAGATTTGCTTCTTGCCAATATCAAAGTCTGTGACCCCGCCGTTGGGTCAGGAGCGTTCCCTCTGGGAATGCTGAATGAAATCGTGCGGGCAAGGCAGGTTTTGGGGGTGCATTCTGGTAGTGCGCTTTCACCTTACGATCTCAAGCTTCACACCATTTCACACTCCATTTACGGTGTGGATATTGATTCGGGTGCGGTTGAGATTGCCAAGCTTCGTATGTGGCTTGCACTTGTGGTGGAAGAGAAAGACCCACATCCACTTCCTAACCTTGAGCACAAGATCATGCAGGGAAACAGCCTATTGTCGGAGTATGAAGGGATCAAGCTTTTTGATGACTCTTTTTTGACTGACACTGGTTCTGCTGAAAAGGAAAAAGCTGAGATTAATGAGAAACTGACTATCCTTCAACGAGAATATTTTGATCTTCATAGCAAGAACCAGCTAGATCCTGTGAAGAAGTTGCAAATTGAACGAGATACAAAACAACTACAGAAGAGACTCAATGAATTTTCAAAGAAGCCTGATAATGGCGATTATATAAACTCCATTGGCCTTTTTGATGCCCCAGCGAAACAGCAGATAGCACAGGAGAAAACCGAGAAGCTCCAAAGGAAAATTGAACAGTTTATTTCTGAATCACGTAAAACCCAGAAACAGGATTTGAAAGAAGAAATTGATAATCTCAAATGGGAACTTATCGAAGCTACTTTGGAAGAACAAGGCAGGATGGATAAGCTCGCTGATGTTCGGAGTCTTCGCAAAAAAAACATTCGTCCGTTCTTCATCTGGAAATTAGAGTTTAGCGATGTTTTTAGAGAGAATGGTGGCTTTGATATAGTAATCGGAAATCCTCCATATGGCGCAAATATAGATAGTTTAGTAGATACATATCGAACTATCTATCCAGAAGTCATCCAAAATTATGCCGATATTTATAAAATATTTTTTGATCTTGGATTTAGGATCTTAAAAAAACATGGTACCGAAACATATATAACTCCAAATACCTACCTTGCTCAGCCGAGATATAAAGATTTGAGAGCCTTTATTCTAAAAAAGCATATTTTCCACATAATTAATTTGGGAGAAAAGGTATTTGAAGGCGTTGTTGTTCCAGTATGCATCTCCATAATAAAAAATGAACCACTCTTAAATAATTACTTTTTTAGTGACTTAAGTGTTAATGGGCAATATCTAGGAAGTTTTAGCCATCTTACTTCAATAAATGTATCAACAGAGCAAGTCTTTTCTACGGTAGATTTGAGTCTTATGCAAAATTTCACTCTGAAAGATGATGAATTATTTGCAAATACCATTTTGGAAATAAGGGATGCAGGGATTCAGTATCATAGGTCGGGAATCGGATTAAAGAACAAAGGAGGAAATGACCTTTATGAAAGATTATTTACAGATTCGCCAGAGAGATTCCCCAATACAAATTCTATTTGGTATGGCAAAAAAATTGACAGATATTTTATTACCGAAAAAACGGATGAATATTTTAATCTAGATTATAAGCAAGTTTTAAATTCAAATGAATCTGTTAGTTTTACTAAAGACGCGTTTCAAAGAAAGACGAAATTACTCTGGAGACAGACAGCGTCAACCTTAATTGCAACAATAGATGCTCAAGGGAAATGGTTTAGAAATACCATTCAGTGCGGATGGGTTAAAGATGAATATTCTAGTTCATTTGATTTAAAATATATTTTAAGCCTCTTTAATTCATCGTATTTTAAATATTTATATCAAAAAATTGTTAATGAGACGGCAGGTAGAGCCTTCCCACAGGTAAAGATTACTTATATCAGAAAGTTACCAATTAAAAAAATATCTCTCGAAGATCAGAAACCATTTATTGATGCTGTAGATCAAATCCTCGCTATTACCTCCTCTCCCGATTACGACCCAAAGAAACCGCCTATCAGACAAAGGGAGCTAGAAGGAAAAATCGATGAGATGGTGTTTGATCTGTATGAACTCGCTTCTGAGGAACGAGAGATTATTCTGAAATCTTAAATTTAATTTTTATGAATATGCAGGATATAAAATGTCCACATTGCGGAAAAGTCTTCAAAGTCGATGAAGCTGGATTTGCAGACATACTCAAACAAGTCCGTGATCATCAGTTTGAAAAAGAATTGCACGAGCGACTAGAATTGGCAGAGAAAGAAAAAGCCAGTGCTGTTCAACTCGCCGAATCAAAATTCCAAAATACATTGCAAGGAGAGTTGGCGAAAAAAGATAAAGAATTAGCAGAATTAAAAGCTGAAAAAGATCGTAACTTGGGGGAACAGTTGGCGAAGAAAGAATCTGAACTGGCTGAGATGAAATCGAAACTTGATAAAGCAGAGGTGGAGCAAAAACTTTCTGTTACTGAAGCGGTTAAAACAATCGAAAAAGAACGTGACAACCTAGCAAATGAGCTAAAAAACAAAGAAACAGAAAAACAATTACTCGAAAAATCTTTACAAGAAAAGTTTACTTCTGACCTCAGAACAAAAGATGACATCATCAAAATGAAAGATGAAGCGATTGAACGTTATAAAGATATGAAGCTGAAACTTTCTACTAAAATGGTCGGCGAAACTCTGGAGCAGCACTGCGAAACAGAATTTAACAAACTGCGTGCAACCGCCTTTCAAAACTCCTATTTTGAAAAAGATAATGATGCAAAATCAGGAAGTAAGGGTGATTATATTTACCGCGAAACCGATGAAGCAGGAAATGAAATCATTTCCATCATGTTTGAAATGAAGAATGAGGGAGATGAAACCGCCACCAAAAAACGAAATGAAGATTTTTTACGAGAGCTTGATAAAGATCGCACTGAAAAAAAGTGCGAATATGCAGTACTTGTTTCTCTTCTGGAAGGAGAAAGCGAACTTTACAATACTGGGATTGTAGATGTCTCTCATAAACATCCCAAAATGTATGTGATTAGACCACAATTTTTTATACCGATCATCACGCTTCTCCGAAATGCCGCCATGAATTCTCTCAAATATAAAGCAGAGCTTGCATTAATGCGAACGCAGAATATTGATGTTACTAATTTTGAAGGCCAATTAAATGATTTTCGCGATTCATTTGGCAGAAACTTCAGATTGGCGTCCGAAAAGTTTAAAACTGCGATTGATAGTATTGATAAATCAATTGAGCAGCTTCAAAAGACAAAAGAGAATCTATTGCGATCTGAAGATAATCTTCGTCTTGCCAATAACAAAGCGGAAGATTTAACCATCAAAAAATTAACTAGAGGAAATCCTACTATGACAGCTAAATTTGATGAGCTTTCAGGTGGTGGAAATTCTAAACAGGATGAATCCTAATATTGATTTTAAATTTTTTATATTTATGAGTCATATAGATCAAAATAAGCGCGGCTCTCAGTGGAGAAAATGGGATTTGCATGTACATACCCCTTTTACGAAGATGTCTGATGAATTTAAACTTATAGATTCGGATGATTTAAAATCAACTACAGAAGATGATAAAAAGTGGGAGAAGTTTTTTAAAGTATTATCTGAAAAAGAAACTTCTGTAGTAGGCATTACCGATTATTTCTCGATTAATAATTATCGAACTGTTCTTGAAAAGAAAGGTTCTTTTGATTCTACTGTAAAATTTTTTCCTAATATTGAATTTAGAATTGCTCAAAAAAATAAAGATTCTGAATTTATTCAAATTCATGTCATATTTTCAGATTCTATTGATGTAAAACGCATAGGAAACTTTCTAACAAGGCTTCCATTAATTTCTACGGATGATCAAACTCTAAAAAATAAATTTTGCACTGACTCAGATCTTTCAGAAGTTACATATGAAAGAGCCATGGTAAATCATGAAAAATTAAAAGAATGTCTTGAAGAAAATTTTACTAAAATTGATGAATATTTGATAGTTGGAGTAGCTCGAGGATACGGCTGTATAAGACCAGCAAGTGACGATGATGGACGAGGTGGTGAATATGCAAAAGAAATTGACAAAATCTGCCACATTTTTTATGGGAATGCAGATGATGTCGATTTTTATCTTAATAAAATAGAAGGAAGATCTCAATATTCCCTATCTCAAAAATCAGTTTTTCTTTCCTCAGACGCACATTGCTATAACGATATTGGTGAAAAATTTACTTGGGTTAAAGCAAATCCTACTTTTGAGGGATTAAAACAGGTAGTTTATGAACCAGAAGATAGGGTTGAAATTCAAAAATCAGAGCCAGAGGAAAAAACAGGATATCAGGTTATTGATAGAGTCGAAATTAATCATAATCATGTTTTTAACAAGAAATTAGAACTAAACTTTAATCTAAATTCTATTATTGGAGGAAGGTCTACAGGAAAGTCTATTTTATTAGCAGCTATTGCGAAAAAACTAAAAATAGAAAACCTTCCAGAATTTCATGATAAAGAATATGAGAATTATATTAATGAAATTTCAGTAAATTTGAAGGTTTTTTGGAAAGATGGGAAAGAAGACAATGGAAGAGAGGTCGAATATTTCAAACAAGGTTATATGTATGATCTTGCGAGAAATGAGTCCAAATTAAGCAGTCTTATCCAAAATATTTTAAGAAAAAAAGGAAAGGATATAATATTGGATAATTATTTTTCAATAATTAATGAAAATAAGAAGAAAATATCTAGCTCGGTTGATGATTTTTTTCAAATTTTAGAAGAAATTAAATTAAAAGAGGATAGTATTTCAGATAAAGGAGACAAAAAAGGTGTTGAAGATGAAATATCTAAATTGGCTGGAGAACTCAAAATATTTAATACAGAAGAAATCACTGAAGAAGAAATAAAGGAGTATGAAAAAAATAAATTAATTATAGAAAAAGGAAATGAAACAATAATAATCTTACAAAGAGATGTCCTAAATATTGAGAAATTAAAAGGTATAAATTTAATACAAGATAGTCTTGAATATGAATTAACTTCGGTTTCAGACGCAAATAAAGATATTATTATTGATAAATTCAAAAACTTAAAAGAAGTATTTCAGAAAGGATGGCTTAAGGAGATAGAAGATTTAAAACAAAAAATAACAAAAGAAGAGAAAGACAATGAAAAAAAGATTAAAGAGGCTACAGAAAATACAACCTATGCAAAAGTAGTAAAAATATTTAGCCAATCTGAACACCTAAAAGAGATAGAAGGTAAAATTAAAAAAGAGAAAGACAAGCTACTTGTAATTACAACACTATTAGATGAAGTAAAGAAACTAAAAGATCAGAAAGAAAAACTGAAGAAATCAATTAAAGCTCTACACGAAAATTATTTACTTGAAATCAACAAATTAATACCACTTTTATCTAGTTCTGCTGAAGGGCTAGAAATTAAGGCAAAGAAAATTTTTAAAGAAAAAGAGTGTGGTGAGTTTTTAGAATCTGGTATGAATAAAACTTTTTCTACAAATCATAAATATCTTTATTTATCAGGTACATTAGAAGGAAAAATGATTGAGATATTTAATGATTTAACTGAAAGTAAATTAGAATTAAAAGCTGGATACACTAACAAAACATTAGCTAATAGACTGCTGAGTGAAAATTTTTATAAAATAGAATATGACTTAATTTATGAAAATGATGATTTTCACAAAATGTCAGATGGTAAAAAATCTTTTGTAGTTCTTAAACTATTATTGGATTTTAGTGATAAAGATTGTCCAATTTTAATCGATCAACCAGAAGATGATTTAGATAATAGGTCAATTTATTCAGATTTAGTTTCTTATTTAAAAAAGAAGAAAAAGTTAAGGCAAATAATTGTAGCTACACATAATCCTAACTTAGTTGTTGGTGCAGATGCAGAATGTGTCATTGTTGCAAATCAGCATGGAGAAAAAAGTAAAAATCATGATGATAAGAAATTTGAATATATACAAGGAGCATTAGAAAATACATTTTTAAGTGAAGATTCCGACTACGTTTTAGAAAAAAGAGGCATACAAGAGCATGTCTGTGATATTCTTGAGGGTGGAAGAATCGCTTTTGAACAAAGGAAGAAAAAATATAGTCTATAAAATCTATTTGCTTTCTTCTTATTCTTTGATACCATTTTAGTACAAGGCAACCAATAGCTGGTTGTCGTGCAGAGTCTTAAAGACCAACTCGTTCGCGAAAAATCGCGGACAAGGAGCGGGTCTTTTTTTGTGTTCCGCTCAAAATACCCATTAATTTTTAATCTTTATTCCTATGACCGCTCAAGCAAATCCCGCCAATCAGGACGGCGTAAAAACTCCTGCCGACAATACCGATGGGAAAGTCGATAAAACTCCCGCTCCGTCTGGTCAGGACGCAAACAAGACCCCGTCAGGTGCTGACGATAAAACACAGGAGCAAATGATCCCGATGAGTCGTTTCCGCGAGGTGATTGAGGAAAAGAACAAGTACAAGGAGGACTTGGATAAACGCCAAAAAGCCGAAGAGAAACAAAAGCAAAAAGAGCTTGAGGAGCAAGGAAAATACCAAGAACTGCTGGCTCAAAAAGACAAAGAGCTGGAAGTGGCTGGCAAATCCAAAGATCAACTCACACAGTATGAAGAAACTCTCGGAGAAATTTTGACCTCGGAATTGGAAAAGATTCCCGAGGAAAAGAAGTCTTTGATCCCCGATGAACTGCCCGTGGTGGCGAAACTCAAATACATCGCCAAAAACCGTGCGCTTCTGATGGGAGAAAAAAGCTCTACTGGTGCTCCTATTCCGCCCAATTCCAAAAATCTATCCGACTTTGAATCCAAAAAACAACGCTACGATGAGCTGATGACTCGCCAATCTAAGGGCGAATTCCTCACCGAAAGCGAGCGTCGGGAGATCATGAAGCTGGGTCAGGAAATCGTGGTTCTCAGAGCCCAACAGCAATAATTCTTAACATTTAATTTTTTATTACCATGCCAATCATAAATGGAAAATACTCGACCTATGACAGTCCTTTTCTCGATGAACTCGTAAAAGGTATTGCCATACAGATCGATCCCAAGCTCACGACTTCGCTGGATTTATTTCCCGAGTTTGAGCCAATTAATACCACTAAAATCAAATGGTACGATGCCAAAACCTACGCACTCGAAGGCCAAGTCGGGACTGGGGGCTGGACTGATGGTGCAATCACCACGTCTCTGCCAATCAGTGCCCTTTTCGCCTCACTCGTAAACGTAGGAGACGTGCTTCGTATCGAAAACGAGTATGTCGTTGTGAAATCTGTTAACCGTACAGGCTTCACCGTTGATGTGTATGCTCGTGGTCACGGCGGAACGACTGGTGCGGCTCATACCGCTACCACTACCGTTTACATTCTGGGAAATGCACAAGTGGAAGGCACTGTCGATGGCGACAACCTGCTAGAAGACACTATCGAGCAGATCAACTTCACTCAGATTGTGGAGGAACCCATTGAACTTTCGCTTACCGCTCAAAAACAGAAATACCTTGATGTGACCGACAAACTCAACGAGGAACGTACCAAAGCGATGACTCGTGCTTTGAAGAAACTCAATCAGGCGGTGCTTTTCGGGAAACCTTCTGCGGGAAGTAAAACCACTCCCCGATCTTTTGGAGGACTCAAACATTTTATCGAAAACACTTCGAGCTCGTTCAACTACAACGTGGGCGGAGCATTTACCGAAACACACCTTAAGAATGTGCTTTTGGAAATGGCTCGTCGCGGTGGAAGTCCGAACACGATTCTTTGCTCGCCTGACATAAAGAGCGCCATTAACACCTTTAACGCTTCAAATACCCGCTACGGCCGTGATGAACGCATCGCAGGGAACTTTGTGGATCGTTATGAAGGTGAAGGCGTTGGCGTGCTGGATATCGTGGCTGATCCGTTCCTCAGGAACTCATTTGGTGAAATGTATGTCATCAACACTCGCAAACTCGGAAAAACATGGTTCGTCGACGACAAACTTCGTTTTGCACCTGAACCTTCCAACTCTCGAACGCTGAAAGAGACTCTGCAAGGTCAATTGACTGTTCGTATCAAAGACGTGGTGACTGACTGCGCTCGTATGTACGGCATCAGCTAAACCCAAGGGGGGTGACATTTTGTCCCCCTCCTTTCTCTTACTTTTTAATATTTATTTCCCATGAAATTTAACATCAAAACTTCGGCGATCGGCTTATCCGACAAGAAGTTCGCCCCACACGGCGAATACGAAACCGAGGATAAACAAGAAATCGATCGCTTGCGGGAGATTGCCAAAAAATTCCCCGAGGATATCGAGGAAGTGAAAGGCAAAGCACAAACCCCTGCGAAAAAAGATGAGGACGAAACGCCTGACGATCCTCAAGGAACCGAGAATCAAGTGCCTAAAGAAGACCCAAAAAAGACTGAAGGCAAACCTGCCAATAATTCTAAAAGATAATTTTTCACCCCATGGAAATTTCAGAAATCATCAAGCTTTTACAGGACTATGGCGTGAGCCTCACTCTCCTTGCGATCGTGCTTTTCTTTGCTTTTGCTTTCGGTCAAACGGGGCTGAAATATCTGCAGGAAAAGCTTAAACCCAATGAGGTGACCAATCCTCGCAGTCATGCGTTCTTTTCCACTTCGGAACAGCTGATGAACTATCACATTCCCCGCATGAAGATATCCAATGATCCTGCCCGTAACACTCTGTTTCGGGACATGCTGATGAAAAAAATTACTGTTTGGCGAAAAAACATGCTGGATTTTGTGGCTCGGGATTTTTCGCAACTCAAAACCTATGAGATCAAAGAATTGTTTGCAAGAACACTCCAAGAGATCATTTCTGGATACGAGTCGAACTGGAAAGTGGCGGAAGTGCCAGCTCCCGTTATTGCGAAATTCGCCTTATGGCACTCACCTCGGGTTGAAGGATTAAGCAGTTCTGCAACCAGCGTGTTTGATGGAAAATCATTCACAACTCCCAATGAAATGCTTAATGCCATTTTGTGCCTGCAAAACGCTCTGCTCGTAGAAACCATCATCGATGCGGAGCGGACGCTTGGAGAACTCAATGGAGAGCTTTCTGGACTTACTTATCAAGGTTTAACGCTTCAATAACCATGTCGACTTACATCACACCAGCACAGGTAAAAGAAAGATCCCGCGTAGCGGATATTTCCGCTGAGTCTGATGAGAACCTTGAAAAACTGATTCTTGAAGCGGAACCCATGATCGACGCATACTGCGGATTTTGGGAAAAAGCCAACGCAGAACAGGTGCGGTTATTCCCACGACGGGGAGAGGAAGTAATCCCGCAGGAAATCACGAATGCGACGCTGGTGGTGGTTGAACAACTCTTTTTGCAAGGAGCACCAACGCTGGAAGGCGAAGTTACCGAGGAAAGTATTGGAGGTTACAGCTACAAAAAGACCTCTGTCGCAACTGAATTGATCCCTGAAAAAGTAAAACTCCTGCTTCGCGGGTTCCGTAAGCTGACAGGAAAAGTAAATCTTATCACCGAATAATTATGGCTTTCCAAGGCTTACTGACACAAACGGCAACGATCAAAGAATGCACCGAAAGCAATGTCGGAGGCGTGGTCAAAAAAGTATGGACGGATAAGTATTCCAATCTGCTTGCTCGACTCTCAGCCAATCGCGGGACGGTAAAAGTTGGAACGGAAAACATCGAAAAATATGTGCGCGGAGAATTTACGCTCTACCTCGAGCAAGGCTCAGAGATAACCGAAAAGATGAGGGCAGTTATTGACGGCAAGGAATATGAAATCGCTTTTGTCGCCGAAGTAAACGGTAAAGACAGCGTGCATCACCTCGAATTACAACTTAACCACACCGAATAATGTCGATCCAAGTCACAGGAATAAATCGGGTTCTCACGGCACTTGCCAGCGGTGTGGAAAAGTATGTGAAACGCACTGAACAAGCGACGATGAAAGCGGGACTCAAAGCGGAATACTTCGCCAAAAAGAATACGCCTGTGGATACGGGAAATCTCCGTTCCAGCATCAACACCCAACTGTATGCCAAAAAAACAGACCGTGTGGAAGCCGTTGTCGGGACGAACGTTGAATATGCACCCTTCGTGGAATTCGGCACTCGCAGGATGAAGCCCCGATCAATGTTCCGCAAAACGATTGATGAAAACGGCAAAGACATCTGGCAAACCTTTAACCAAGCACTCCAATGAACCTAAAAACTGCTATCTACGAACAACTGAAGAATGATCCTGCTATCGAGGAAATCCTTGCTGGACGGATTTACCGCTCATTTGCACCGCAGGGTGCGGAGTTTCCGTTTCTTACCTATCAGCGAATCACAGGTACAAACAAAAACGATATCGACTTTACCACTGAACGTTTTCAGCTTGATCTCGTCGGAAAGCTTGAAGAGGAAGACCAACTGGAAACACTCAAGGAAGCTGTTATCAACTGCCTGAATCGTTTCAAGGGAGACCTTGGAGATACGGGCTTTCAGGTGAAATCAGTGTGGCTCGAGATTGTGGCCGATGACTTCAATGAAGACAACTCGGCGCGTCGGATTGTCTTGGATTTCAAATTTGCCTACTTACGCACCTAATTTTATTAATTTTTAATTTTTGCACTATGTCACAAACGAATCTACAAAAAACAGGAGCACTGAGATATGGCTCCGTTACGCTCTACATCGGCGATGACTTCGGTTCGCTCATCAATATCGGGGCGATTCGCAATATGTCTTTTGAACACAAAGCGGAAAACATCGAAGTAAGTTTCGATAATGTTCCCTCCATCAAGAAATTCAAAAACGGACGGAAAGCTTCGTTTGTTTTTGATCTCGCGGAAATTGATATCACCACTTTCGCCACAACAGATGCGGGACTCGTGGTCAAAACCGATATTGCTGGCACCGCCGTCAATGTGGTGGATGAATCCGCGATTCTTTCAGGGGTTACAGGAAAAGCTCTCGCGAAAAAGAATGGGAATGGCTCGATTGCTACCAATATCGTGGTGACCAATACGGCAGGCACGACTACCTATGTCAAAAATACCCATTACACCGTGCAACTCGGCGCTGACGGATTTACCCGTATCGCTCGAACTGACACCAGTACCATTACGGATGGGCAGACTGTCCTCATTGATTACACCTACACGCCGAATGTCAGCAAGAAAATGACCTTCAACACGGGCGGAACGAAAACCTACAAAGTGGCTCGCATTATCAACGTGAGCAATGAGGGCAAAGAGTTCCGCATTGATCTTGAAAATGTCACCAATATCAAACCGCTCACTACGCCTTTTCAGGCTGATGACTCCGACAATATCATGGTCTGTTCCATGGAGTTGGAAGGATCAGTCAAAGAGATCGTCGATGAGCAAAGCATTTTATAATTTTTTAACTTTTTCCTATGAGCAGAATATTTGATGCGGATTCAGACGCGCTTCTCAATTCCAAAGATGTCTTCAAGATGGGAGGCAAAGAATACCGCGTTCCTGATATCAAAATGAAAACCATGCTGGAGTTTGAAAAGCTTGAGCGAAGTAACGAAAGCAAATTTGCCACCATCGTGGATCAGATTTTTCTCGTGCTCAAGGATGAGAACGATATCAGTAAAAAAGAGATTGAGGGCTGGGGTTTCAAGACCTGTCTTGCTTTTATCATGTGGCTTTTTGAGCCGTTGCAGGAGATGGGTTTAAAAAAAACGGCCGAGTCGCTCAAGGAAAAAGCCCAACCAAAGTCCGATTAGGAGAGATGTTCGCCCAGATGATCAGGTATTACAACGGCGGATTTGATCACTGGAAACTGCTTCGTCTGTCGTACCGCCAATTTCTCATGTACTACTCCTGCCTCATCAACATGCTGGAAGCCGAAAAAGGCAAAGCTCCGAAAGAAAAAAAGGAGCCGCAGAGTGTGATGCAGGATATTAAAAAAACTTTTAACCCGTAAAGACTCATGGCATTTGGAATGACCAACATCATCGGAGAACTGGGAATCAAGATCACGGGCTACACCAGTGAACTTTCTTCCTCTCTCAAAAGTGCGACGACTGAACTCAAAGGGTTCGGTCAGAATGCCGAACTGGTTTCCAAAGTTTCGCATGTGGCTTTTTTGGGTATTGCGGCCGCGGCTACCGCAATGGCGGCTGGACTGGCTATTTCCGTGAAGAACGCTGTTGAGTTTGAGAAAGGAATGACCAATATTGCAACCATCGTCGATACGAATACGGAAAGCATGCAAAACATGGGTAATGCGGTCTTGGATATTGCGAAACGCACGCCTGTGCAAATCTCCGATCTTACGGGCGCTCTTTATGAAGTTCGCAGTGCGGGTATTTCCGCTGGTGATGCTTTGACAGTTCTTGAGAAATCCGCTCAACTTGGCATGGCAGGACTGGGAACAACGGCTGAAACGGTCGATATCGTGACCTCCTCCATCAATGCTTTCAAGCTCAAAGGCGAGGAAGCACAAAACGTATACGGTTATCTTTTTGAAGCCACCAAGGTTGGTAAAACGACAATTTCGGATCTTGCACAGGGATTTGGTGCTGTTGCGGGGACTGTGGCGAACGCCAATATTGAACTTCCTGAGTATTTGAGTGCGGTTGCCGCGCTGACGACAACAGGTCTGCCCGCATCACAGGCTCACCATCAATTAAAGGCCGCTATTGCAGGCGTAACTCGTGAAAGTGCGGAATTGACCGCTGTACTGAATCAGCTCGGTGCAAAGTCCTTTAAAGACCTAATCGATAAGAAAGGAGGCATGGTGAATGCGTTCAAAGCAATCACTGAGGCTGTAAAAGGCAATGATGCGGCGATCCTGCAGATATTCGGCTCTACGGAAGCCTATAACGCTGTAATTCAACTTTCGGGGAACCTGAATGGTGCGTATTTGGAAACCTTGAACGGGATGAAAAACGGTACTGAAGATGTAACAACGGCTTTTGAAAAACAGAAAAATACTGTTTCCGCTCAATGGCAAACGATGAAAAACAATCTGGATGTTTTAAGCATTCAAGTCGGGAGTGCCTTGCTTCCAGCTTTGAATCAAGCTTTGCAGGCGGTTACGGCCTTTATCGATAAGATTCCTGAGATCGTTGCTCAACTCAAAGATTGGGTATCGAATAACGACTGGGTTCAAGGTGCGCTTATCGCTCTCGGAGCTATCCTTACGGGGCTGGCAATCGCGGTGATTCCTTCTTTGATCGCTTCATTGTGGGCTCTGATCGCTACGGTTGCGACTGCGGCCGCTCCTTTTGTGGCGGTGGGTCTGCTTATTACGGCAATTTATGTCGCTATCAAAAACTGGGATCAAATCACGGCTTTCGTTCAGGATGTCTGGAATAAGGTCGTGGATTACACTATGAAAGCGTGGGAATGGATGAAGCCTTATGTTGAAACCGCTCTTCGAGTTGTCATCGGCATCATGACGGGAGGTTTGAGTGAATTGGTCATCTACGTCATACAAAACTGGGATCAAATCAAAGCAACAGTCATCAGTTTTTGGGATTGGATAAAACCGTATTTGGAAATAGCGGTACGAGCCGCATTTGCAGTGATCACCTTTGGGATGAGCGAGCTGGTTATTTATACCGTTCAAAATTGGGATGAAATCAGAGCAAAAACGATCGCCACTTGGGAAGCGGTCAAAGCTTTTTCCGAAACTATCTGGAACGCAATAGTCGCATTTTTCGACGGCATATGGACGTCTATAAAAAAGACTTTCAATGCGGGGCTGGATGCGGTCGATAAAGCGTGGACGACAACATGGAATGCCGTTAAGGATTTCACGAATAACACATGGTCGTCCATTAAAGACCTTGTGACGGGAGGCATTGATGCGGTAGCCAATATCTTTTATGGTGGTATCAGCATTATCGGCAACGCATGGCGTTCGATTTGGGATAATGTGGTGAATATCGTGACGGGTGTTTTCAATACGATTCAAAACACGGTGAACAACATCATATCGTGGGTTCAGCGTGCTCTTGATAAAATCAATATTTTCAAAAGTGAGCAGGCTTCAGTCGGGGCTGGTGGAAGCTGGTCGGTTGGAGGATTCACTTTTGGAAATAAACAGCAGGTTGCTGGTGTGGTGCATGGAGGTGAATGGGTCGCTCCTGCGTGGATGGTCGACAAATACGCAGGTGTGATTTCCCAGCTTGAATCCGTCAGAACCCGAGGCTACAGCGAAGGAGGGATGGTCGGCGGGGCTACGACTCATAACAATCAACGAACTGTTCATCAAACCATCACTCAAAACATTCGGGATGGTGTGGACTTTTCTATTGCGGCTCGTGAGTTGGCTTGGCGTGCTCGTTTTTCTTAAATCTAAAAATTATGCTCGGAATTATTTATCACTATAACGGCATTTCTCTCAGCGATCACACTCGTGATGCGCTTTCGGGTGAGCTTTTTACGAGCGAAGCCGATAGGTCTTGCGGAGCTTTAGTAAGCCTTGTGGAAACTCCGAGCGGATTTCATTCACCTGAACTCAGGCACTCGGAAGAATCCCGCCAAGGCACGCACGGGATTCTCGACTACGACACTTTTGTGGGAAAACGAGCGATTGTATTCACGGGACAATTGATCGCTCCTGATCGAGCAAAAATGGTACAACTGGTGGATAAATTTCAAAAAGCATTTACTACGAGCGCGATTCCGAGCAAAGACGATGGATACCGCGAGCTTTTGTTTACCGAAGAAGACGGCATTGCTAAAAAAGTCTTTGCCAAAGTGGAGACTATGCCCGAATACGCCGAGGAGCTGGGTTTTCCTTATGTTCGGCATTTCATGGTGGCGCTCAAATGCAAAGAACCGCGCAAGCTCTCGCAGGAAGTAAACACAGCACCCGAAGTTAAAGCCGATGTACTTGGAGCGCAGATTAAGCTCCCGACGAAGCTACCGCTCAATACGGGCTGGGATTATGTGTACAAAAAGACGTTGGTGAATGCGGGTAACTTTGCGGCCTCACCGAAAATCACCGTTCATGCCCCCTGTATTAATCCAAAGATTTTCAATCGCACCTACGACGTTTTTATGCAGTTTATCTGCGTGCTCTCGGATACAGATATTTTGGAAATCGATGTTCTTTCTGGAACGGCTACGGTGACGCGAGAAAATGGATCAACCGAGGACGCTCTTCTCGTGCTTACGAACAACAGTGAGTTTTTCTATCTGCTTTCAGGCGAAAACGAAGTGGTTTTTCTGGAAGAAAGCGGGGTTCCTCCCGTCGATAATCCGTCGTATTGCCGTCTGGAATGGTCTGACACTTGGCTTTAATTTTACAAAACTATGTACTCAATCAACATTTTAAATCGCGAAAACACGGCGTTCAGTAAAATACTTGATCCTCAGGATTTGAATTTCAAGATCACGCTGGGCGGTCGAGATACGGCTAAGTTTCGTTTACCGCTCTCTCATCCCCGTGCTGAAAAAGAGAATTTCCAAAAACATAACCGTGTCGAAATATATCGTGTAAACCCACGAGATCGATCCGATATTCGCAAGGTTTGGGTCGGTTACATTGAAGCGGTGCGGGTGGTGGATGAAAACCATCTGGAAGTCGGATGCAATGGGTTGTTGCAACTCTTTGAAAAACGTTCCGTTTCTCGCAGTTTCACGAACTGGCAGGGAGGCTTAGCAGTTTTCGAGCTTTTGGAGAGCAAAGTAAATGCCGATTTTGACACGTTTATTTCCGCAGGGATTACCGATGTTACGAATATTTTTTCTCAGGATTTTGCGGATATGGATTCGCTTGGTGCTTGGGGAAAGATTGCGGAAGCCACTGGCGGAGAGTTGCAGGTGGATACGGATTTTCGGTTGAACTTTAAAACCCAAATCGGCGAAGACCGTACAGCAAATGTCATCTTTCGCTTCGTTCAGAATCTTCAAAATGCCAATTCAATCGACAATTTTACTCTCGTCGAAGAAGGCAAAGAGCTATTTAACCGTGTTATCTGTTACGGGAAAAACCGAATCATTTCGTCGGTTTTGGAAGATACCGTCTCCATCTCCAAGTTCGGACTACTGGAAAAAGTGCGGCATTTTACCCAAATAGAAGATCAAGCCACGCTGGATCGAATGGCACAGGAATTGCTGGATTTTCATAAACCCGAAAAAGTGATTCCGACGATTGAACCGAAAAAGGAAAAAATTGATCTTTTTGATTACGGTATTGGCGACCGCGTTCGGGTCATTATCAAACACGCCCTTCTCGACTTTGACCAAGTTCATCGCATTTTGGAGATCACCGTTTCGGTCGGTCGCAATAACGAGGAAAAAATACAAATCAAGATCGCCGAAGTAGGCACGAAAGCGGTCAAAAGCGATGAAGAACGGCTCGCGGAACTAGCGGGTCGTGTGGACGATTTAGAATCTTAACTTTTTTACTATGGCAAATAGAGTTTCCTATCTCAATTCAAAAAACACCTTTTGGCAGGACATCGATCTCAAGAATGTTGAACGTGATTTTTTCACGGATGGCATTGTTGATTCCAATAATGACGCTCCCTCTCCTTCGGCAGTGGGATCGGATTTGCGAGTGTCGGCTCAAGTTACTCCCGATAAAACAGTCAAAATCAAAACAGGCGTGGCGTATTTTCGTGCGGAAAGAGCTAACGACACAGACGGTGACACGATAAACGATGCCCTGATTTTGCGATTTCATAATTTATCGGACGCAAATCTCACCATTCCAAACAACACTTCGGGGTCGGATAAAACCTATGAGATCTGCTGTTCAATTCCTGCTGGAAACATGGACGCAGAAACCATTAACGCCACAGCATCAAATATCGGCGAACTGATCGTGCAGGAAGCTGGTGCAGGGCTTACCAATAAACTTCTGCTCGCAACCGTTACCGTCGAGAACGGTTTTACTTCCGTGACACCCGAGAAGATAACCGATCATCGCATGCGTGTGGCTTTCAAGGCTGTGCCAAAAGGACTGACCGCAACCATCTCCGAGATCAATCTCGCACTTGATGGCATTCTCGCCTCCAGTTTTGACCTCAATATTTTGGAAGACACAACCGTTACCAAGGAGGATTTTAATCGGGCTTTGACGGGTGTTGAAGTGACTGCCGCTGAACTTAATCTGCTTCATGATGTGGCAGGATTGACCAAAGCCGATCTGCAAAAGCTCGCGAACATTGACGCGACAGCCGATGAGATTGATCAGGCATTGGATGGAATTTCTCCCGAGGTTTCCGCGACCAATCTGAATATTCTCATGGGAGGCGGATTTACGAACCTACATAAACATGCGGCCGATCCGCTTTTGAGCGGTATTACTGAAAGCCCTGAGTATTTTTATCTGCCTTCGGGTGATGTTGAAGCGGTCGCAGAAAAAGGGATCATGACGCGATTTACCTATGAGGAGGATATTGTTCAGGAAGATTCGCAAAATATCGAGGTAGTAAACGACAACTTTCAAGGATACGAAGCCAATTATTCAGTCGTTACCAATTTTGATGGCGAAGTTGGTGAAACATACACGGGTGGCGTTTTTGATACTTCAGAATTCAAACAAGGCACGCAGGCCAGAAAACTTATACTTTCTACTGATAGTACAGCCACTTTACTGATTGATATTCCAGCTAAAAACCTTTCCGCATTTATCAGTTCGGACAAAGTGGAGTTTTGGGTGTATGTCAGTGTTTTGGCTAATGCTGATATGGCTACAATCCAGCTTGGGTCTACTACTCCATCAACTAATTATTTTCAAAACAATTTTCTTTCACAGCTTACTCAAAGTGGTTGGAATCGTATTTCGATACCTGTGAGCAGTTTTACTCAGAACGGTTCTGCAAACTGGAATAACATTGTCAGGGTCAGAATTGAATTTTCAACCAATACTAACGGAGCCTGCGACTTTGTGGCAGATAGTTTGCGATTAGTTAAAGCTGGAAACACTACAAACGGATTCTGGTCGAATACGATTGGCTATTGGGAAATCCATCAGGTTGGTGCCGTGAAACGTTATGTAAAAACGGATGAGGCTTCAGGAGACAAAGACAGCATACTTTCTCTCGGAAATCAGAGTCGAAATTATCTGAATGGTATTTTTACTGTGCGAATAAGACGCTTGCAGGGGTCTTTAAATACGGGTATTAAGTGGAGATATACATCACCGTCAAGCTGTTACCATGCCTACTTTACTGGTGCAGAGCTGAAATTTGCAAAAAATGCTGGCACTGTCCTGCAAAGCATTCCGTTTACGTTGAGCACAAATCTCGATTACTGGTTAAGGGTGGCTTTTAATGGCGATACTATCACAGTCTCTACATCTCTTGATGGTACTACATTCACAACACAGATCAGTACAACCGATTCAAGCATTCCAAGTGCAGGCCAAGTAGCAATTTTCGATAACGGGAACATTTCGGCATTTGACCAAGTGATCCTGCAACAAACCTCAATTACTTATGAAAGAGAGGCTTCCGACAGGCTTGTAAAAATTGAAGAAAACACTGGTGAAGGAGATAAATTTGATGGATTTGGTTCATTTTTTAATCGCATTGCTACATTCGAAGTCGATGAGAACGTGTTCATTGGTGGAATAGCTGATACTACAAACTTTAAAACTGGTACTCAGGGATGGAAGCTCCGTACAAACAGCGAAGTGGCTTGCGATAACACGTTGCATCTTGATTTGACGAGATTTGAAGACGGCATCAGTTCGACAAATACTGATGTAATTGCATTCTGGGTCTATTTTGGAATCGAAGTTCCAACAACAATTCATCTTGAACTTGCTGAAACTCAAAATGTTAAAGAAGCGGAAATCATTATTAGTTCAGGATTTTCACTTGGGTGGAATTACATCGAGGTGGCAAAATCTGCCTTTACAATTTTGGGAGGTTTTGACTGGAAGCTTGTGAAGCAAGTGCGTTTTTGGTATACGCACGGCAACAGTAATCCTCAGGTTTCCTTCGACTCAATTCAGCTCGTGAAAAGCACAGGGATTGTTACGGGTAAGTATGACACTGTAAACGGTAAGTGGCTTATAGAAAAAGATATTGAAAACAGCAATCAATACTTGGTGCAAACAGAGGAAGTGTCTGGTGAGAAAATTCTCGTACTTAAAACTGATGGATTGAAAAATCTGTATCAGAATTTCACATTCCGCAGTTCATTCAATGCTCGGCGTGGAAATGCATGTGGGTTGATTTTTAAATATCAGAACGGCTCTAACTATCTCAGATTACAATGCAAAAACGGTAGGATTTCCTTCGTAAAAAGAGTTGCTGGTGTCGATACTGTACTTGGTGAAGAGATGGCGTTCATACCGAATGTGGTTGATTTTTATCATCTCAAAGTTGAGTGCGACAGTAATAACTTCAAGTATTACTACTCTGAAGATGGAGCCATCTGGATTTTAATTGATGAAGTAACGACGTCGGATTTTACGGAAGGGCAAATTGGAGTGTTTTCAGAAGGAATGCTTCTGCGCATCAATGAGCTTTTTGTGTACGAACATAATCAAGGCGGAGATACCTTTTACGAACTTTTCTATGACGATGATGGCAACGTTTCTTCGATCATTAAAAAGCCGACTATTTCTTTATAATTTTTTAACTTAAAAACTATGGCAAATATTACGATTGGTGGTGGAAGCGGATCAGCGTTTAAAGACGCTATTCCATCAGCACTGCAATTCTCAAGCTGGGATAACTATAAATGGTTTCAGCAAGGTGGGCAGGGTCTGAATATCAATTATCAGAATTTTCAGTACAACCCTGTGTATTTTCACCATGTGCAGGATGTGGATAATAAAAAGTTCTTCATTCTGCCCCAAGGAAAAGGCAATAACGCGAGCTATAAATTATCCGATCAAAAGCCTATCGGTTGCTACAAGTACGATCATCAAACGAATCAAAGTACTTTTATCGAATTTAACAGGGATGATATGTACGCACTTCGTAATAAGATCACCCAAAATAGCTACACAAACCTTCTTTATGATGAGACTACCAATAGGCTCTTTTTCTTGAATTTTTCAACGAAAGAAATGTGGGAAATCAATCAAACGACTGGCGTATTTACGAAAAAGACCACTTGCACGATTGCAGGAGCAATTTGCAGTTCGGTATGCACCAACGGAGACATTTACGTTATTGATACCAGTAAAAACTTTGTGAAATTCAATATTACCAGCGGGGTGTGGAGCGCTTTAAATACAATGGGTGGTTCTGCGAGTATGTCTCAAAGTTACTGTCGTTTACTTACGGATGGAACTTGGATTGTTTTCGTTCCTTACCAAAGTATGGCGACTGCTGGTACAGAACTCCAAAAATTCACTATTTCAAGTGGCTTATGGGCAACGGCCGCCGTCGCCAATGCACCTGCAAACACTAACTATTATATTTCTGAAATATTTAATGGCTTTGTTTATGTCCAATATTTGGCTAATACAAACAATTACAGCACCATTTGGAAGTACAGCCTTTCAGGAAATACGTGGACTGCCTCAGCTTTAAATTTACAGTCAAAAGGAATGACTGGCGGGGGTGCTTGGGGGATGTTCAGAGCCAATAACAAGCTTTGCTGGTACGGGAGTAAACAATACCAAGACACCAATAGCGGTCGTATGATGCAAAAGGCGGCAATTTGGGAGATGGATACGGCTGAAAACTTTACCGAAACTACGAAACATGTGCCTGTCGAATTTGGGAACTGGTGCTATGAAATCAATAGTGGATACGAAAATGACATGATGCAGGTGCAGAAGTCTTGCGGCCGTTATCAAATCTGTAATTCATTTCATGCCAATTCTCTCGGGTTTCGCTATTTTCCATATGTTGATCCAACTCTCAAAACGGTGGAGTGGATTAAAGTTCCAACAGAAGCCAATAAGGAAAAAGATTGGCAAGGCTGGGGGGCTGTAGTGAAAAATGGAAAACTTTACATGATAGATGCAAAAACCTGTGATCTTTTTGTCTGCACGATTGGAGTCTGGACATGGACTAAACTTGATAACCTTTTTAGCCGCCTTGGCAACAAGATTCCTTTCAGTTACAACGGAAATGCATTTTATTATGGAAGTTCCCCAAATTCAACCAATGGAGCAACCCCATGGCAAGGACTCTCAGGTCTTTTTACTGTAAAAGAAGATGGTGAGGACATTTTCCTGATATGTCCGAGGTACTCTTCGGATACTTACTGTTATGTGTACAAATATGACGTTTCTGCAGATCAATGGTCGATTTTGAATGCAAACGGCGATATGCCGAATGCATATTGGGGGCAATCAGTGCATCCAACTTATCAAGCATACAAAGATCACCTTGTTGTTTCTAATCAAAACAGCTCTTGGTTTCTTTTCTTGTGCCATTGTTTTGACGCTGGGAATTCTCAGCGTTATACGCAGTATTATTACGCTTTCAACCCTTTGGATGGAACATTTGAAGCTATGGCTGGGCAAAATATCACTGCATGGTATGGAATCTATGGATTTACTCTTGAAGGAAAACCTCTCTGGCATACAAGTAACTCCTATTCAAAAATGAGTTACAACGACATGGAGACCATGGCGTATGACATCACTGGCAAGCTTCTTGAGCAAGTGCTGAACAATCAGGATCAATATATTTACATGAACTCCAAAACCACACAGCATTTTGTATTTAATGTTGATTCTGACAATTTTGAAAAATGCTTCGCTATTTCAGCAAACTCGAGTGATACCGATGGCGGAATTTATCAAGAATGGGGTTTTGATGAGCAGATCAACGCTCCGAAGGGTGGATATCTGCTTGGATGGACTAGAAATGTCTCTCTCGGCACACCAAGTCGTTATGGGCGAATAATAATTGATAATGATGGTGTTCGCTCCTCAATTGTTAATGATGCCTTGCCTGATTCGGTAGTGGACTCTGCGACAGTTTTTACGACCAAAGTCAAAAAGAATTTTAAGCTTTACTTGGAACAATGGTGCTCAAGTAATGGGCTTGTGACTTTTTTTGCACCTACAAATTAATTTTTAACTTTTCTACCATGAAATTCTATAAAACCAAAAACGCCGAAGTTGGCGAAGGAGTTGAGGCTACTGTGCTTTATCACAAAGATAATGGTGATGAGCTGATCTGTGTTCGTTCAGATTGGGATTCTTTTGAGAAGCTTAATCCAAAAGCCAAAGAATGCACTATTGAGGAATCTGACAAACTTATTCAGAAAGCCAAAATTACACTTACCATTCCTAGAAGAAAAGAACTTCGAAAGACCCAAAAGCTCACAGATGAAGATATTTTGAAGGAAATTGATAATGATAAGACCCCTACGGTTAACATTATCAAATCTGATAACGATGATGGGCAGTCTCTGATTTATGTGGAAGAGATCGAAATCAAATCGACCGAGGATTTTCTACAGGCTCAAATCGCTCAATCTGCTGAACTTGAGCCTGTTGTGGTCGAGGAAAAACCTCAAGAAACCGTTATTTAATCACTTTTTAAACTTTTACTATGCCAAAATTATACTTAATCGCTGGTCACACTCAGGGAAAAGACGAAGGAGCTCAAAACCTGAAAACCAAAGAAACCGAGAACTTGATTGCTCGAGATCTGCTTTTGCAGGTTTTCCCGCAAGTCCGAGACGCTGTATTTACAGACATTTGCCCTTTTGATCTCACACTTGAGGAGCAGACCAGCTGGGTAAATAAGCGGGCAGGATCTGATGATGTTGTCCTGTGTTGTCACTTGAATTCGTCCCCAAATAGGACAGAAACAGGAGCCATGTGTTTCTATTATGGTGGAAG
The DNA here is from genome assembly GCA_016699755.1 of Candidatus Peregrinibacteria bacterium. Taxonomy (NCBI): domain Bacteria; phylum Candidatus Peregrinibacteriota; species Candidatus Peregrinibacteria bacterium. The sequence continues at coordinate 248,054 of CP065009.1, forward strand.
TCAAAAGAGCAAAGAAATGGCAGAAAAGATACTCGATGCTTATTGTCGAGCTACGGGACTTAAAAATGCTGGCGTTCATCCTGACACCTCGAGCCGATTCGGCCGCTTGGGAATTGTGAGAGATACCCGAGGGTGGGCGTTTCTGATCGAACTTGGTTCAGTCAACAATGATCTTGAGGTCGTTAAAACCAAGAGTGTCGCAGGACTCCTTGCTGGAATACAGGCAATTTTAGGAAAAGCCGAGGATAAACCGTTTGCTGACGTGGATCGCACTCATCCATACTTCTCAGCAGTGGATTGGGCGAAAAAACGCGGTGTCGCAGAAGGATATGGAGATGGTCGCCTAGGAGTTGATGAAACGTTGACTGTTGGCAGATTTCTTGGCTTTTTGAGGAAGTATGACGATATTCAAAAAATGGGATAGATATATTCTTTTTCCTGACACATAATGTTGGTACATTATTTTTTAATTTTGTAAATATGACCAACAATGACCCAAAGGACGGTCAAGAGCCGATCGAGGAAGATATCAAGGAGATCATGGAAAATCAGGGGGTAGATGCTGATCAGGCAGAAAGAGTTCGGGATGTGATGGAAGAATACGGACTTGATGAGGACGAGGCGGTGGAAGTTGAGGAGCTGATTTAATTAAACAGAAACTGAAACATCCTTGTGAAAATCCTCCACTTTGGATACACTCATGGATGAGAGGTAGTCCTTTAATTCGCTTAGAACCTTGTCCAAGATTGGGTCGCACCGTCTGGCAATCGGTTCAAAGTTTGTCTTGGCACTCCCACCATTGGTTTGTATGGTTTGCCTTGGCAAGACTGCGAAAAAGCCTAAATAAGCCTCGGACTTACGCAGGTACAGCGACTCTTTCATAAACGCTTCTTCCGTTACCCTCGTAATTATCGTACAAGTGGCGATAGGCTTCATCACATTTTGCTTCATAAACTTTTACCTCGTAAGAACGAGGAAGCTCCTTATCAAGGGTGTCTCGAACAGTTATCATCACAGAAGCCCTGCGTTGTTGGGTTTTCTTCCAATCCATAACCAGTTTTTCCCACTTTAGACTTTGGAGTAATGCCTTTGCCGCTTTTTTCACCTGTTTCACTTCTTTGTCTGTTAAGTTCGGTTTCCTTAAAATGTCGAATAGAGCCAATTCTTCATCAGTCAGATTTTCTTCCATGTGACGCTGTTCTTCTTTGTTTAACTCCTTTGTAAATGCGACAAGTTTATCGAAAAACGCTTCGGTAGTCATTGCTCCTGAGTTGTATTCATCGAGTAATGCTTGGAATTTCTCCATAAACTTCATTCGGGCAGGATTGATTTTTATCATTTTTTTGAGTTTATCTCCTATCTTTGTTTTCAATGCCTCATTGATAATGTTCTTCTGGTCTTTTTCAAACTGCTCTCTGAGTTTTTCAAAATCAATCTGGCTTAAATCAACCGTTGCAAGCGAGCGGATATTGTAACCCTCGGTTTCAATAGACTCATCAAGCAATTTTTCAATGTCTCTGCCGATTTCATCTATGTCGGTTGGTGGCAAAAGAGCTATTATTCTCGCCTGAATCACTTTCAGGACTGAAACTTGAGGTAGGTATCTTGTGGCGTGTTTATCCGGCAAAATGGCTCGGAAAAGCCTCGAAACAGTACTTGTAAGGGTAAGATAGTGTTTCTTTTTATCTTCGGTCGCCAAAATACTGTTTACAGCGTCGGAAATGAGTTTTAGTTTTTCAAGCTCGGGAGCTTTGAGAATTGATTCAATATTGATGGAAAGGTCATCACAAAATTGTTTTGATTCTGCGAGTGCTTCCTCAAGCTGTTCAACCAATTCTTCTTTGGAGTGAATAGGTGAATTCTCATCGGTTAAATCTCCGCCTCTGTCAGCGGCGTAAATAGACAACGCTTTTTGCAAACTTCTGAATACTCCGACATAATCCACTATCAAGCCATTATTCTTGTTTTCAAAAACTCGATTTGCTCTGGCAATTGCCTGCATAAGCGAATGATTTTTCATTGGCTTATCAAGGTAGATTGTGGAAAGTGAAGGCACGTCAAAGCCTGTAAGCCACATGTTGCAGACAAAAACTAAACGGAACGGGTCATTTTCGTCCTTAAATTTCTTTTCCAAGTCCTCGTTTACCATTCGCCTTCGGTGATGTTCAATTTCCAAACCTTTTTCATGGAAGTTTTCAATTTCATTCTGCTCAGAACTTACAATCACCGCCATATCCAAGGCTTTGGCTTCTTTGAGTTTAGATACGATTTCGTCCCACTCCTCATCTTTTGCTCCCTTTAACTTGTCCTCGAGATTTTCAATGTACTTTGCCAGATACTTTTTCACTTTATCGTACATCTTCACCGTCGTTGCCTTGTCAATCGAGACAACCATTGCTTTGCCGTTATCCCCACGACCGAAGAAATGATTAACAATGTCCTCAGCAACCTTTTCAAGCCTGTCCTCACGGGTAATAAGGTGGTACTGCCTTGCGAATTCCCGTTCCAGTTTCTTTTCCTGAGCTTCGTCGAGTTCCGCTTCTTCAATAAGTTGTTCCAAATCATCTCCTAAATCTTCATTTTTGAGTTGAAGTTCGGGAATACGATTTTCGTAATACAAAGGTACGGTGGCTTTGTCGTCAATTGATTGTTTGAAGTTGTACACGCTGACATATCCACCGAAAACATCTTTTGTTTTTTCTGATTCACCGGCAATAAGCGGTGTGCCTGTAAACCCGATAAACTGTGCTTTTGGTAAAGCGTTTCTCATGTTTAAGGCAAAGACCTCATACTGGCTACGATGGGCTTCGTCTGTCATTACGATAATGTCATTGCGATTGGAAAGTTCAGGGTATTTCTTGCCTTTATCGGTTCTAAATTTTTGAATGAGAGTGAAAATAAGCCGATGGTCTTCCTGTAAAAGTTCTTGAAGGTGATTACCGCTTTCCGCCTGTACCTGTTTTTCGGTTACAGCTCCCACATCTTGAAATTGTTTGTAAATTTGGTCATCAAGTTCCCGACGGTCTGTAACGACAAGGAAAGTGTAGTTTCCCTCAAACTTACGGAGAATCTTTTGGGCAAAGAAAACCATCGAAAGACTCTTTCCGCTCCCTTGTGTGTGCCAAAAGACTCCGATTTTTCCGCCATTGTTCTTGGCTTTTTTGAATGATTCGATTGAGCCATTAACTCCCAAGTACTGATGATTACGAGCTACAATTTTTGCCATTTTCCCACGGGAATCGTCAAATAAAACAAAGTTTTCCAGCAGGTCGAGGAAAATACTCTTGTTACAAGTTCCTTTAATGATTGTTTCCATTGAGACAATCCCTTTTTCACCCTCTTTGTTGATTCGCTTCCATTCATTAAAATGCTCCCACTGCGATGTAATTGTTCCGATTTTACTGTCTATGCCGTTGCTGAGCATAATAAAAGCGTTGTACCAAAAAAGCTGAGGTATGGTGTTTTTGTAGTCCCTGAGATTATCGTCAAAAGCATTTTTTAGATTCTTATGTGAAGATTTCAACTCCACGAAAATCATTGGAAGACCGTTTACATAGCCCACAAGGTCAGCACGCCTCTTGTACATATCACCGGCAACCCAGAGCTGAGAAGCCAAATGAAAATGATTGTTTTCAGGATTATCAAAATCAATAACAATCACTCGTTCAATTTCTCGGTCTCCGTTTTCTCCCGTAATTTCCACTTTAACGCCGTTTTTTATGAAGTCATAAACTTCTTTGTTGGCTTGGACTAAGTCCAAATTAGCCCGAGACTTTGTAAGTTCTTCGATTGCCAGCTCGATTGCTTCGACGGAAACATTTGAATTGAGTTTTGTGAGAGCTTCTCTGAGCTGTTTTATCAGCACAACGTCATTGATTTCGTTTCGCTCTTCCTCGTTGCCGAACTTCTCCTGAAAGTGATTCTGATATTCAAAACCCAGCTCCTGAAAGAGTTTGATTGCTGGTTGTTCAACGAGGCTGTCTTCTGTGAATTGTTTCATAGGTTATTTGTTATTTAGACGTAAAGACTCTGGAAGAAACCTATCGATTTCTTCATCAGACCAAGTGTATTCTTCACCTTTTACTACACCTTTCTTATTTAGTTTCTCTTGAGCTTTATCATAATCTTTTTGGCATGTTTGTGGAGCTAGGTCGCTTATTTGCTGATACTCTGTTTGAAAAGCATCTCTTTTAGCTTTTAGCTCTGCTTTTGATATCTCCTCGTCCATAATATCTGCGATAAAATTTTTGTATCTATCTCTTAATCCAAGATACTTGATAGCTGCGTTCTTATGCGAAACTTCCTTTGCTTCATAACTAAAGGTTAGTTGAATTATCAAGAAAATTATCTCAGCTATCGTTAAGCCAATACCTATTGAGGAAAAAATTGGCTGTTCTAGATACGCAAGTTGTAAAGACAGGGAAAGAAGAACCAATGCTACCATTAGGATATTTACAAATTTTACCCAAAATACATATTCATGCGTACGTTCTGCTGCTGACTCCTGCACTTTGTGAGTAAAAACTGTATTGGCAAATGAATGCCTTACAACTTCTAAATTTGAATTTTTCATAGATAATTACATTATGTTAACTAAAAATTTGCCACTTCTGGCAATACAAGCTCCATTTTGTACAACGTAGCATTCAATCCAATGCTTGCCTGTGTATTGTGTTTGTTCCCAGCGAACTTGATAACCTTGAAAAATATCTCCCCTGAGACCATCTGAGCTTCTAGCATGTTCACCTGTGTTAACTACTTGCCAGTAATACTGAAAATCTCCTCTAGCATTGGTGTTAGCTACAAACTTAATCCACCAAAGTTGATTTGGTAATGTTCTTCCATCAGAATTAACCCCTCCTGACTTTGTTTTTTTATCAGGACGATACAAATAAGCATCAATACTTACTCGATGTGATCTTTGTTCATTCCACCTTAATGGCTCACAATGACTGTAATCACCAAGTGCCAATAAGCCAGCAAATGCACTTTTTGAAGTACTGTAACTTGGAAAGCTGTCACCAAAAACCTTTCTCCATTCCTCTGTGGCTTTTTCAAATTTTTCGTTTTCTTCATATTCTATGGCTTTTGTTGCTCTATCCTTCGCAGTTTGCACAAAACTCTTATTGTTGCCATCAACACAGTCGTGTAGATACTCAAAAAAATCTTTGACAACTTGTGAATAAGGCGAATCTACATCTTCATAACCTTCGAGAAAATCAATAACAAAGTCTTCAATCTCAAAGGACTTAATACTCAGAGAACTAACTTCCTGTTTCCATCTCTTAATCATTCTTGAAAGCTCAGCAGTTAATCTATTTGACTCGCTATTTGAGTCATTAAATCTTTTAAGTTCACTTCTTGGGTCAAAGGTTTCCCATTCTCCTCCATTTTCTGTATTTGGAATAAGAAAAGTCTTATCGTCCTGTTCAAAAGCTGGCAGTAGTTCAATGTTATGAGTACCATCAGATGTTTTTATTAAAATTACTTTACCCCAAGCCTTAGGCTTGTCCCCAAGTGCATATTTTGAGTCCATTAAAACTTTTCGCACCAATGAGAGTAGTGCAGACTGACCATTATCTTGATTATCAAATTTCGCAAAATCATCTTCTGGCATCTTGAAAAGCACATCAACATCTTGGTCGTCTGTAAATGGTCTTATTGCTGTATTTTTTTTGTATGAGCCAAACAAAAACTTAGTGTTTCCGTCATATTCGGTATCATAAAAGTAATCATGCAGCTTTTTGCATACGCCATTGTACTTTTTCTTGGCATCTTCTCTTTGAGAGCTTGTCAGCCGAATGTTTTCGCCGAATTTTATGAATTGCTCCTGCATAATTTAAGTAAGTTGAATGCTTAACCTAGAAACGTCTTCGTCACCGCTTACCAATTTTGGCAAAAGTAAATCACGAGTATTTCTTAGCTTCCTATTTAGTCTTTGGAGTAGCAAAATTTCATCAAAAATTGATTTAATCATATTGTCATATTGCATAAGAATCTTTTCATGTGGCTGTAAGATTGGAATTTTTTTAATTACTTGCTGGCTTATGTTTTGTTGAGCTGCCCCCATGCCGAGTGCAATTATGCTTTTTATGTTGAATTTCAAGAACTGGAATAAGTAGTAACTAGAAAAATAAGTGTTACCAGCCAAAAAAGCACAACATGCTTGATTCGTTGTTGCTTCCATAGATAAAATACCTAATTTTCCAATTGTCGCTCCATACATTGCCAACAAAACAGTTAATGGTGGAAATGCTTTTGCTGATGATTTTTCTATTGCTAGCTCAGTAATTTTTTCTTCTGTTTCTAGAATAAAACCATCATTAAGTTCTTTTGTCTTTACCCATTCAATTGTCCCATTCTGATAAAATTCCTCCTCTCTTTTTCTACTTGGTGTACCACCAGATGATGTAATACAAATATCTCCAATTTCCTTCACCTCCCACCCCTCAGGAATCTCACCAAACTCCGTACCACTATCAACCATCTTCACTTTTTCATGCCCGGGAAACTTAAAATCAACAAACCACTCCTTGTAAATAAGCTGGGCGGTGTTTTCCAGTATTTTGATTCGTTTCGTGTTGTTTTCTATGAGGTCATCGAAAGCAGAGAGGATTGAGGCGATTTTTTGCTGGGTAGGTAATGGAGGTAACAAGAATTGAATCTCTTTCAAATCTTTAATCGGTAATTGTGGTTGAGCTGAGCCAGAAGCGTAATTCTGAAATTTTTCTTGAGCGGTTGGTGAAGTGAATAAGTAATAAAAGAATCTACTACTAATCTCAGTTTCATTAGCTCGTAAAATCAACATTTGAGCGTTAATAAACCCCGTTTCGTATTGACAGTCAAAATAAGCAAAATTGCCAACACTTCCTCTTGTAGTCATCATTATGTCATGCTTTTGAAGTTTTCCTTTTCTTAGAGAATCAAACTTTTCTTTTGTAATAAACCTTAAATCATTAAGGATTAACTGATTATCTTGAATGTTGGGCGTACTAAAAAAAGGAATACCAAATGATTGAAACTCATCTCTTTTTGGATAGTTTGAAGACCTATCACCATCGATAATTTCGAAAGGCAAATCTTTTAATTTTTTAATCTGCCACCCTTGTTTTACTTGAGTACTTGTCATTTTAGTAATTCCGTTAAATTGTGGTTAATCTTGCCTTCCAGCTCGTGAGCTTCTTCCGTCAGGCTCTTTAATTCTTCGTGATACTCCGAAAGTCTTTGCTTAAAGTCATAATCTTCCTCTGCTTTATCCTCTACGCCCACATACCGACCGGCATTTAGAGAATAGCCCTGAGCCGCAACTTCTTCGATGGTTGCTAATTTGCATAGTCCTTTAATGTCTTTGTAAGGTTTTGAGCCTTCTTCGCCTCGATAACTCCTTACAATCTCAGCTAACTGCTGAATTTGTTCGTCGCTCCATTCTCTATGCGCACGGTCTATTTGAGTAAAGATATTTCTGGCGTCTATGAAGAGGATTTTATCTTTGCGGTCTGTTTGGACTTTTCCTTTATCGAAAAACCAAAGAGTTACCGGCAAGGTGACCGTGTAGAAGAAATTGCTGGAAACAGAGACCATTACATCAACTACGCCTTCCTCGATAATCTTTTGTCTTATGTCTTTTTCCTGATTTCCTGCGTCTGAGGCTGAATTTGCCATAACAAAACCGGCTCTGCCTTTGCTGTTTAAGCAGTTCAAAAAAATCTGAATCCAAAGGTAATTGGCATTATTAGCATTGGCTATGCCGTATTTGTAGCGGGGGTCATCTTTTATCTTCTCCTTGTTGACATCTTTCACATTAAATGGCGGATTAGCCATTGAAAAATCATATCTACCGACACAATCGTGCAAATCCTCATAAAAAGTATTACCAATCTTTATTTGTCCTTCTAATCCATGTACTGCTAGATTCATTTTGCATAATCGCATGGTTTCATCTACTTTTTCTTGACCGTAACAAGTGATTTCTTTGTTTGGATTAGCTTTGTGCGCTTTTATGAAATTAGCGCTTTGTACAAACATACCGCCACTTCCACAGGCGGGGTCTAAGATTCTACCGTGAAACGGCTCTATGATTTCTACTATGAGTTTTACAATTGAAGTGGGAGTAAAATACTCACCACCTTTTTGACCTTCGGTCATGGCAAAATGTCCAAGAAAATACTCGTAAATCTTCCCGAAATGGTCGCCCTCTTCTCCTAATGGGATTTGAGAGAACGATTTCAAGAGGGTAAAGAGAATGTTATTTTCCAGTCGGTTGTAGGTTTTAGGCAAAACTCCTTCAAGTTCCTTATTGAACTTTTCAATTAGCTTCATGGCTTCGTTGATAGCTTTGCCGATGTCCGCACTCTCCGGAAGATTGAGCAAATAGGAATATCTGGCTTCTTCGGGTAAGTACATGACTCCTTCTGCCTGAAAATGTTCTGGCATTAACGCACCACCGCTTCGAGAGCCTGCATATCTTTCTTTTAGCTCCTTTTCTACTTTGGTGAACTTGCTATCCACGAAACGTAAGAAAATCAGACCCAGGACCGGAACTGAGTATTCATGTGATTTGAGCTTAGAATTAGCTCTGAGATTATCTGCCGCTTGCCAGAGTTTTTTCTCTAGCTCTCCGTTATTTTTATTCATTGAATTGATAGTTAGACTTAGAAATGTTTTCGATTTACTGCTTTTTCTTTGGCTTAGCCTCTTTAGGCTTTGCTTCGAGAAAAGCAATGACGTCCTTTTTATGGTAACGCCTTGGCTGTGTTTGACTGGCTCGAAAAGCAGTCAAAATGCCTGTTCTGTCCCATCTTCGCAAGGTTTGGGTTGATACGTTTAGTATCTTAGCTACTTCTTGAATGGTCAAAACGTTGTTTTCATTCTCAAGCATCGCTTAAATGTTAAGATGGTTAAAGTTGTACAAGTCTGTACATTGGTATCTTATCAAATAGAATGAAAAAATCAATAAAAGGCTGAATTATTTTCCAGCCTGCTGTGTACGTAAAAGAAATGTTTGTTGGACTTCGTTTTACTTGTTTTCAGTTGTTCTGCGTCTATAAAATTATTTGTGATTTCCGATAGGTGTTAATTATTTGGTGTCTAAAAATAAGGTTTTATATTCTTGTAGACTGACTTAAAAATCATTCGCTAAAAAAGAAAATAAAAGAGCTGGAAATTGAAATTTTGAAAAAAAGTATTTGAAAATTTATTCTTCGCCAGAGCAGGTGTCTGCGGAATGTTTCTGGTGTGGAGCAGAACCTGTTCCGAAATGTTTCCTTTTTTTCGTCCTTGCCAGAGTCTCCTGAAAAGGGACTGCACCAAGCAGATTCCATTAAAAATACTCTTCTAGATATCATTTAGAAAAATCTCCATTTCCTCTTTTTCTTGAAGGAGTTCTTCAAGTTCTTTGTAGGAAACGTTTATTTTTTTTATAAGCTCTGAAATTTCTTCTCCATATTGTCGCATGCGAATATGATCATTTTCGAGGGAAACTTCTTGAAGAAGCTTTGTTGATTCTTCATTTTTTGCTTCGAGCTTTTCAATTCCTTTTTCCAGTTTGGCAATATCTTTTTCTGTCTTTTGAAGGCGTTTTCGAACTTCTTTTCGATCTTCTCTTGTTCCGTTTCCGGTATTTTTTTTGAGTATTTGTATTTCTTGTTCTTCTGTTTTCCACCTAATTTCTTCAAGAAACGTCGAGTATGGGAGTTCGTACGAGCGAACCCCACTGTCAAAAACAACGAGTTTATTCGCAAGACGATGGAGAATGTCTTCATCGTGTGAAACAAATACAAGCGCGCCACCAAATTCTTGAAGGGCGTTGCAGAGCGCATTGCACGATTCCATATCTAAATGGTTTGTTGGCTCATCTAAAAACAGAAGATGCACTGACGAAAGCAATATTTTTCCCAAACTCACTCTGCTTTTTTCTCCTCCCGAGAGGACAGAAATGGTCTTATGAACATCATTTCCACGAAAGAGAAGTGAAGCACAAAGATCTCGAATTTCCTGTTCTGTTGTTTTTTCTTTGCTCTCGATAAGTTCTTCAAGAATTGTTTTTTGTGGATTAAGTGAGAGAGTATTGCTTTGTGAGAAGTATCCATATTCAATATTCGACTTCATTTTTATCGTTCCAGAGTTTGCTGAGAGTTCGTTTGCCAGTAAACGGAGAAGCGTTGTTTTTCCGGCACCGTTTTTTCCAATGATACCAATTTTATCTCCGGGAGAAACTGTGAGATTTAGTTTTTCTATAAGAAGTGGTTTTTCTGCATCGTATCCAAAACAGAGGCTAGTAGCAGAAAGCATATTTCCCGAATGAAATGGCTTTGTATGGAAACGGAACGCAATTTCTGGTATTTTTTCTAGTTCTTGTTGGGTTTCGAGTTTCGAGAGCATTTTAATACGAGATTGCACGAGTCCTGCCGAGCGAGCACCAGAGCGGAATTCACGGATAAACGTTTCCGATTTTGCCTTCTTCTTTTCCGTGGCAATGCGAGTTTGTTCGTACACTTTTTCTTCGTGAAAAATCTGACGATATATTTGCTGTGTGCCACCCTTCATTTTTTTAATCTTTTGGCGGTGAATTGCCATAGTATGAGTAGTTACTTCATCCATAAACGATCTATTATGTGTGACGAGCAAAAATTCTCCATTCCATTTTTGCAAGAATCGCGAAAGCCAACGCAGAGAAACAATATCGAGATAATTTGTCGGCTCATCGAGCAAAAGCATATCTGGTTCAGAGAGGAGCATTTTTGCGAGATTGATCCGCATTTGGTATCCGCCAGAAAATTCTTGTGGATTTCGCGTAAAATCCGCTTCCGAAAATCCAAGTCCCGAGAGAATCATTTCTGCTTTCCATTTCTTATCATCCGTTGCTATTTGCAGTCCTGTTTGTGTTTCTTCTAAAACAGTGGATTTTGTAAAATGAATGTGTTGCTCAAGTTCCCCAATACGATACCCTTTTGGTAGAAGAACATCGCCTGTTTCACACACGTCTTTCCCTGAAATAATCCGCAAGAGTGTACTTTTTCCGTATCCATTACGTCCGATAATTCCAATTTTTTCGTGTTTATGAACAGTAAAATTTACATTTTCGAAGAGAGTTTTATTCCCAAAAGTTTTTGAGACATTCGCGAGTCGAATCATAAAAAAGGAGTCAGAATATATTTGCTCTAGTGTTTTATAGCATATTCTCGTTCCAAGAAGACACTTCTTCTTTTTCTGTCCGATTTCTTTTCGAAAGGCGTGCATAGAGATTTCTTTGGAAAAAAGTACAGAAATGTGATTCTATTATCTGCTCTCTTTTTCATTTGTGTTTTTCACTCTCTTTCGTACTCTTTGGCTTTCGAAAAATAAAAGAGCAATGTTTCTCCTTGTTTTGGGAAACCTTGTGTTTGTTCTCCTGAGTCTTGTGGAGCCTATTTTTTTTCGGGAAATCATCGACACGCTTTTGCAATTTGAAAGTGAAAATTCTTCAAAAATATTATTGCCTCTCTTTTTGATTCTTGGTGTTTGGGCAGGAGTGGCAGTGTGTATTTTGCTTGTTCGTGCATTGGTGGCATATTTTGCAGATAAAATGGCGCATATTTTGTCTTCAGTTGATCGTGCGCATTTTTTTACTCATGTTTTAGGGCTTTCTCCTAGTTTTTTTTCAGAAATGCATTCGGGAAAACTGATGAAAAATTTTACAAAGGGAACAGATAATATGTTTTGGGCGCGACTCGATTTTTACCGTAACATTCTTCCAGAAGTTTTTACCGTTTTTCTCCTTTTCCCCTTTCTCTTCATACTGAATTGGCGTTTTGCGCTTTTGTGTTGTACTCTTCTCTTTCCGTTTTTTTGTTTGGGAGTGTGGATGCTCATTCGGGTTGGAGGAAGGCAAGAAGCCATTGAAAAAATCTATTCCCAAGAAACAGAGTTTGTTTCCGATACTTTTGGAAACGCATTTCTCGTAAAAAGTTTTGGTCTCTTTGGAAATCGAAAGCATCAAATGAAGGGAAAACAGGAGGAAATTCTTCAAAAACAACTTCCACTCCTTCGTTGGTGGGCGTCACTTGTGGTGCTTTCGCGAATTGCGCGCACGGTTATTTTCTTTGCTATTTTTGCGTTTGGCGCATTCCTGTTTTTTCGGGAATTAGCAACCATAGGAGAAATTGTTATGTTTTCGGGATTTTCTGCTATGGCACTTGCCAGTATTGAGAGCGTAACATGGGCGATTGATTCTATGATTCGTCGAGTATTTGCGATTCAGGAGTTTTATCGCATTGTGGATACTCTGCCAGAAATCATCGACGCGCCAGAGGCGATTCCGCTCACTCCTGTCCTAGGAAAAGTAGAGTTTTGCAATGTTTCTTTTTCATATTTCGAAGAGACTTCAGCACTTAAAAACCTCTCATTTTCTGTAAATCCAGGGCAAGTTATTGCGCTTACTGGGCACACTGGTGCAGGAAAAACGACCGTGAGCAAATTGCTTCTCCGGTTTTATGATCCACAAAAAGGAGAAATCTTCATCGATGGAAGAAACATTCGCGCGGTGACTCAAAAATCACTCCACGAGAATATTGGTGTAGTATTTCAAGAAACTGCACTTTTTAATGCTTCCATTCGTGAAAATATCGCGGTTGGTCGTTTGAACGCTTCTGAGAAAGAAATTGTGGAGGCAGCAAAAAAAGCGCAAGCATGGGAGTTTATTTCCAAACTTCCCAAGAAGTTCGATACGATTGTGGGTGAGCGAGGAGTGCGTCTTTCTGGTGGAGAAAAACAGCGCGTGGCGTTAGCACGAGTATTCCTCAAAAATCCACCAATTCTCGTGCTCGATGAAGCCACCAGTGCGCTTGATGCTATTACTGAACAAAAACTGCAGGAGGCTTTGGAAGAACTTATGAAAAATCGCACCACGTTTGTTATTGCTCATCGCCTGAGTACTATTCGCAAAGCTGACTGTATTTTTGTGTTCGAAAATGGACAGCTGGTAGAAGAGGGGAGTTATTATACCCTTCTTCGAAAAAAAGGAATTTTTGCAGAGCTTGTTGCGGCACAAACAAACGGATTTGTGGAGTAGACGATGTGAGAAGGTTTTAAATCACACTTCTTTTTGGCATACTCAAGGCTGCTCTTTAGATTTGCGTGAAGAAAAATATCCTCCTCTTTGACACGACACTTCGCGATGGTGCGCAAATGACGGGTATCAGTTTTTCCGCGCGGGATAAAATTGCTATCGCCAAAAAGCTCGATGAACTCAGGTTCGATTATATTGAAGGGGGATTTCCCGGAAGCAACCCAAAAGACTCCGAATTTTTTGAACTTGCTGAAAAAGAGCACTGGAAGTACGCAAAAATTTGTGCGTTTGGCGCAACGCGACATAAAAAAAATGCGTGTCACGAAGACAAAAGCCTCATTGCACTTCGCGATTCTGGTGCGCCAGTATGTGTCCTTTTTGGAAAAAGTTCTCGTTTTCATGCAGAAAAAATTCTCGAAACATCCGCCGAAGAAAATCTTTGCATTCTCGAAGAATCTGTTCGGTTTTTGGTTGATGCCGGAAAAGAAGTTATTTTTGACGCAGAACACTTTTTTGATGGTTTTTTTGAAGATCGTGAGTATGCAATCGAATGCTTGCGTGCGGCGGCTCGTGGTGGTGCTATAAATCTCACCTTGGCAGATACCAATGGGGGAATGCTTCCCGAGAAGGTTACAGAAGCAGTTTCGTACGCTCAAAATTCCACGGATGTTTCGCTTGGCATTCACGCTCATAATGACAGCGATCTTGCGGTGGCAAATACGTTAGCGGCGGTAAATGCCGGTGTTACCCTTATTCAGGGCACTATCAACGGGCTTGGCGAGCGATGTGGAAATGCAAGTTTGACGAGCGTTATTCCTATTCTTCAGCTCAAAATGGGAATTCCTGTACTCTCAGAAAATGCGCTTTCGCATCTCACCAATCTCTCGCGGTTTGTGCAGGAGCTTTCAAATCTTAATCCTCGAAAAGATTTACCATTTGTGGGGCATTGGGCGTTTCGGCACAAAGGCGGCGTACACGTTTCTGCTATGCGAAAAAATCCAAACAGCTATCAACATATTCTTCCAGAATTGGTTGGGAACCAGTCTTCGAGTTCTGTTTCCGAGCTTTCTGGGCGAGCGAATATTCTTGAGTTTTTGCATTCCCGAAATATTTCGGCGAGTGATGATGAAGTGACTCGTTTTCTGCATGAAGTGAAGGAACGTGAACGCGAAGGACTCGCATTTGACGGAGGAGAAACAAGTCTTGAAGTGCTTGCTCGAAAGGTAATTGAAGAAAAACCACTTCCTTTTACTGTTATCGACTTTTTTGTACACACAGAAAAAATTGCCACTGCCACCGATCCAGTTAGTGCGATTGAGGCAACAACGCGAGTTGTTATCCGTGAAGAAGAATTTCACACCGCAGGTTTTGGAAACGGACCAGTCAATGCACTCGATGTGGCGCTTCGAAAAGCATTGGAGCCAATATATCCATGGATTACTCATGCGGAACTTGTTGATTTTAAAGTTCGTATTGTTGATATGAGTCTTGGAACTTCTGCAAAAACGCGCGTACAAATTGAAACCAAAGGAGAAGACGGGGAAATTTGGCGCACGGTTGGATGTTCGCAAAATATTATTGCCGCGAGCATGCAAGCACTAGAAGATGCGCTTATCTTTGCTATTTGGAAAGGGGAATATTGCTAAAAGGGAAAAACACTTTGATTTTTTCTTCCCCGTTTCGTTATTCTTTTTGAGAATTATTCTCATTTACTATGGATTCTCTTTCGCGAGATGCGTGTACTCTTTTTTTTACGAAATCACTCCACCGAATTTTTTTTGGAGTTCTCCTCTTCTTTTTTACGGCTACCTTCCTTTTTTTTCCAGAAACATTTTCAGTTATTGTTCAAACGTTTTCCGATGCTTACATTGGAGTAAGTGTTTTTGTGGGACTTGTCTTCCTCCTCTTTTTTGGAGTGGAATATCTTTTTAATATCGATACTGCGCGGTTCTTTAGAAAGAACCAAAAATGGCATGTTCCCATTTCGGCGTTTTTGGGAGTGCTTCCGGGGTGCGGCGGAGCCATTATGGTCATTACTCAGTTTGTTGCTGGGCGTATTGGATTTGGCTCTGTTGTGGCAGTACTTACTTCCACTATGGGTGATGCGGCGTTCCTCTTGCTAGCGCAACGACCTTTTGAGGCAACGATCCTCTTTGGAATTTCGTTTGTTGCCGGAACTATTTTTGGATTTCTCGTGGAAAAAATACACGGACCAGATTTTCTTCGACAAAAGAGCACAGAAAAAACGTGTTTTTGGGAAGGGAAATTTCGTTTTGGTATGGGAGAAAAACTCTGGATGACGATTTTTATCCCTGGTTTAGTCCTTGCTTTTTGTGATGCCTTTCATGTTCCCGTGAATGAGTTTTTTGGATTTGAAGTGTTTCAGTATTTTGGATTCTTCGCTGGGCTTCTTTCTTTGATACTCTGGGGAACATCCCCGTATGCGAGCCCTAAGATTGTCAGTTGTCGTGAAAATATATCCCAATTATTGGGGCAGGTTATCTTCGATACAAATTTTGTGTTTGTTTGGGTTCTTGTTGCTTTTCTCGCGTTTGAACTTCCAAATTTTTGGTTTTCCTTTTCCATAGAACAGCTTTTCTCGGGATCAGAACTATTTCTTCCTCTTGTTGGGGTTCTTATCGGATTTCTTCCGGGGTGTGGTCCACAAATTCTGGTGACAGCCGCCTATATTAGCGGTGCTATTCCGTTTTCTGCGCAAGTTGCCAATGCTATTTCTAACGATGGTGATGCGCTTTTTCCGGCGATTGCTCTTGCACCACGTGTTGCACTCTATGCGACGCTTTATACTTCTATTCCAGCACTTCTCATTGGGTATGGATGGATGTTCTTTTTTGAGTAGGTTTCCTTTGTAACTGGAACTTTTCCGCTTTTTTTAGTACTCTTTCCTTCGATTCTTTCGAAAAAATCAGAATATGTTTGAACAATACCTTCAGAATCTTCTGCAAAAAGCAGTGTTTGATGCCACCGGACAAGAGGAAAAAATAGTTCTTGAAACTCCAAAACATGATGGGCATGGAGATTTTTCCACGCCCATTGCGATGAAAATTGGAAAAGAAGAAGGAAAAAATCCGAGAGAAGTTGCGCAAAATATTATCAATAATATTCCAAAAAATACTGTTATCGAAAATGTTGAAATTGCTGGTCCTGGTTTTATAAATATCACTCTTGATTCCACTTTCATTGCGGAAGAATTAGAAAATTTTGATCCGACACAAGTACTCGAAAATCCAAATCCAAAAAGAATTATGGTTGAGTTTGGGAATCCCAATATTGCAAAACCTCTTCATTTTGGACATTTCCGCGGACTTATTATTGGTGAAAGTTTGGCACGTATTTTGCGATTTACTAGTCATAATGTGCTGACCGATAATTTTATTGGAAACTGGGGAACACAGTTTGGAAAACTTATTGTCGCCATTCGAAAATGGGGAAATAATGAGGATATCGACAAAAATCCAACGGAGGAACTTGTAAAACTCTACCGAAAATTTCACGAAGAACTCGAAAAAAATCCCGAACTCGAAAAAGAAGGTGCCGAGGAGTTCCGAAAAATGGAGCAAGATCGCGACGAAGAAAATCTTAAATTGTGGGAATGGATTGTAGGTGAGTCGATGAAAGATTTTGAAAAAATAGCGATTCGTTTGGGCGCGCATTTTGATGTGATTCGCGGAGAGGCATTCTACGAAAAAATGCTCCCCAATGTCCTTCATCGTTTAGAAGAGAGCGGAGTGGGGACAGTAGAATCAGGCGGAGCCTTGGTAGTGCATTTTCCCGAAGAAACAAAACTTCCGACGATGATCTTCCGCAAAACTGATGGTGCAACACTCTACCAAACGCGAGATCTTGCAAAAGTTATTTTTTACAATACCGAAGGATTTGATGAAATGGTGTATGTGGTGGCAAATGATCAGTCGCTTCATTTTCGACAGTTCCTCGAAACCGCTCGCATGCTTGGATACTCTGGGACATATATTCACGTTGCACACGGAATGGTCCGTCTGCCGGAGGGAAAAATGAGTACGCGTGCTGGGCGTAGTATTGGTTTGGAAGAGGTTTTAGACGAAGCAAAAAAGCGATCATTTGATATTCTTACCCATCACAACACCGAATTTTCTGGAGCGGAAAAAGAAGAACTCGCAGAGATAATTGCCATTGGTGCACTGAAGTTTAATGACCTCTCACAAAACCTAAAAACAGATATTACGTTCGACTGGGAAAAGATGCTCAGCTTTGAAGGTTATTCCGCACCATTTTTGCAGTATTCCGCGGTACGGTGCAAAAGTATTCTCCGCAAAGAAGGGCTCTCTACTGTTTCTCCTCCGCACGATTTTTCTCTGCCAGAACCGGAAGAACTCGTACTTGCAAAAAAAATTCTTGCATTTCCGCATGCTGTGTTCGAGGCAGAAAAAACATTAGAGCCACATCATCTCGCACAATATCTCTTTGAACTTGCGAGCGAGTTCAATCGCTTTTATTCCGCTTGTTCGGTGCTCAATGCCGAGAATGATTCCGTCAAAAATCGGCGTCTTTTTCTGACAAATCTTACGGGAAAAACATTAGAGCACGGATTATTTCTCTTGGGAATTCAAACCCCAGAGCGAATGTAATGATCATTTTTTCTTGCCTTTTCCGCAAAAAAACGGAAGAATCCATACGCTCCTTTTTCGGGAGTTTTGGTCGTGTAGCTCAGCTGGTTAGAGCGCAACACTGATAATGTTGAGGTCCCTGGTTCAAGTCCAGGCACGACCACCAGGAGTTTTTCAGAGGAAATGAAAATACAACTTGCAAAAAGTGATGAGGAAATACAGCAATGTTTTTCGGTGATGAGTGAACTTCGTCCACACCTTGAAAAAGAAATGTTTCTTTTTCAGATTCGAAGACAAGAACAACAAGGGTTTTCTTTGGTTTTTGCTGAAGAAAATGACGTGGTAGTAGCTGTTGCTGGGTTTCGTTTGATGGAGAATTTGGCATACGGAAAATTTGTTTTTGTTGACGATCTCATTACGAGTGAAAAAGAGCGGTCGAAAGGGTATGGCGATGCGCTTTTGGATTGGATTTTTCAATTTGCTCGAAAGAATAATTGCACATCCATTCAGCTTGATTCAGGAGTGCAACGTTTCGATGCTCATCGCTTTTATTTGCGAAAGCAAATGAACATTTCATGCCATCATTTTTCGCTGAATTTGAAATGACGAAACATTATGGATTAATAGGAACGCAGTGATTTTTTTTCTGAAGGCGAGTTTGGCCAAACTCGCCTTCATTTTGAGCAATTGGAATGGAGAGAAAAAATCTATTCCGCTATACTTTAAGTATTGCGATATTTTGTGAATTTGAAAAAATTTTTGCAGAAAATTGGGGTTTTTACACTTCTCGTCTACGCTTTTCTTTACATTTCTTTTTGCGTTTTTGTTTTCTTTACTCAAAAAAATCTTCTTTTTTTTCCTTCAAGAGAACTTTTTGATCCGCCAAATAATCTTTCTGTGGAAAATGTTTTCTTCCAAACAGAAGATAATGTTCGCCTGCATGGGTGGTATTTGAATAAAAATGCGGAAAAAACAGTACTGTTTTTTCATGGAAATGGGGGAAATATTTCGTATAACATCGAGCAAATAAAAATTTTTGATCATCTCGAGCTCAATGCGCTTGTTTTTGATTATCGAGAATATGGAAAAAGCGGTGGTGTCATTCAAAAAGAGGAAGATCTTTATTTCGATGCTCGTGCGGCACTGAACTATCTTTTAGAAGAAAAAAGTGTTGATATTTCAAATATCATTTTTTGGGGACATTCACTTGGAGGAGCGATTGCTCTTGATACGGCTCAGAATAAAAAAGCACATGCGGTTATTGTTGAATCCACCTTTTTTTCTGCTGACGAAATGGCTCGGAGAAATTTTCGGTTTCTTCCGGTGAGTCTCATTTCTCGTTTTCACTTTCGTTCTGATTTAAAAATACAAAACATACCAACAAAAATTCTTTTTGTTCATAGTACAGACGATGATGTTGTTCCGTTTCAACAGGGGGAAAAGCTCTATGAAAGAGCGAATACTCCAAAACATTTTTTGGAAGTTTCTGGTTCTCATCATGTAATCGCTCCAAAATCACAAGAGCTCTATTTGAGTACTGTGCGAGACTTTTTGGAGATGGAATAAATCTACATTTCACAGTGGTATTCTGTTCCATAGGGCATCCACGTTTATATGTGCGATGCTATAATTCCGATTGGAGATTTACGAAAACAGTCCCTCTAAAAATCCTTTTTCGTGTTTCAGTTTCTCGCCCGATTCTTTGGCGAGTTCCAAAAAGAGTTCTTTTTCTTTCTTGCTTAGTTTTTTTGGAATATTGACGCGAATGTGGATGAGGTGGTCACCAAATTGGTTTCGGTTCAAAATCGGCATTCCTTTGCTTCGAATACGAATAACGGCATCTGGTTGGGTTCCGGGAGAAATAACAGTAGTTACTTTCCCCTGAACGGTTTCAACCTCTCGCTCGTTTCCGAGCACTGCTTCAAAAAGACTAATAGAAACTTCTGAATGAATATCGTTTCCGTCTCGGCGAAATCGACGATCTGGTGTAACATTCACCTTGAGGAGTAAATCTCCGCTTGGTTGACCACGTTCTCCTGCTTCGCCTTTTTCGGGGACGCGCAAAAGCGCTCCGTCAAAGACTCCTGGTGGAATTTCTACGCCAATATTCCGTTTTGTAATCATGCGTCCAGTTCCGGAACACGATGGGCAGGGATGCTCTGGAATGCGTCCTTCTCCTCGGCAGTTTGGGCAAACACTTGCCGTGCGAATGTATCCGAGTGGGGTTTGTTGATCGCGTGCCACTTGTCCGGTTCCGGCGCATGTCTGACAGCTCTTCATTCCTGTTCCTTTCTTTTTTCCAGCACCTTCGCATGCGGAGCACGATTCATATGCTTCTATCGAAATGTTATGTTTTTTCCCAGAAACTGCTTCCGCAAGAGAAACGGTTGTTTCTGTGTGAATATTTCTTCCGCGTTCTGGTCCTCGTCTTCCGCTTCCTCCGGCGCCTCCAAAAAAGGTTTCAAAAATCTGTCCAATTCCTCCGTCAAATCCTCCCATGAAATCCGAAAAATCCTCCGGATTAAAACCTCCTCCAGAAAATCCTCCGTTTCCGCCAAATCCGCCTCCACCAGATCCTCCGGCACTGCCATATCGGTCGTACATGGCTTTTTTTTGCGGATCAGAAAGAACTTCCCATGCTTCTTGTACTTTTTTAAATGTTGCTTCTGCATCGGACGATTTATTCACATCTGGATGGTATTTTGCCGCAAGTTTTCGATAGGCGCGTTTAATTTCATCGGCATTTGCCGTTTTTTCTACACCAAGGGTTTTGTAATATTCTTCTGCCATGTTGATCAATATTGAGGAAAAAATTCGATCACAAAAATATTAGCACTCGACACGTGAGAGTGTCAAAAGAGGTTTATAGGTGAGAAGATTTCCCATTCAAAAAGATTTCTTTTTTTGCTATACTTTCTCAAGAGGATAAAAAAATTTAAGAATAATATGACTGAAACACCAAAAATTGTCGCTGTTGTTGGTGCGGGAAACATGGGAACAACCCTTGCCAATCTTCTGGCAAAAAATGGTCACACCGTTCGCATTTGGGACATTAATACCGATGTTTTACAAGAAATACAGGAGAAACAAACAAATACCCGCTATCTTCCGGGAGTTTCACTTTCTCCACGTATTACTCCATCACTCAATCTTTCTGAATGTGTTGCGGGCGCGGATTATATCCTCCTCGTTGTTCCATCTGTATTTCTTCGCGAAACGGTAAAGCGCTTTGCTCATGTTCTGAAGACGGGACAAATTCTTGTTAATTGTGCAAAAGGAATTGAAGAGAGCAGTTTAAAATTTATGATAGAAGTGATTGAAGAAGAAATTCCAGAAGAACTTCATCATTTTGTTGCCGATCTTTCTGGACCGTCACTCGCAAAAGAAGTGGCAGAGGAGAAAATGACGCGCGTTATTCTTGTGTCACGAAATCAGTGTATTTTGCCAAAAATCAAAAAACTTCTCGAAGATGGAAATGATTATTTTCGAGCTGGACTTCTTATGGATCATATTGGCGTTCAGCTTGGCGGAATGATGAAAAATATCTACGCCCTTGCGATTGGGATTTGTGATGCGGTGGATGCAAGTTACAATACAAAAGCGTTTGTGCTCGACGCCGGACTTTCGGAAATGACAAAACTTGGCGTTGCCATGGGCGCACATCGAGAAACATTTTATGGACTTTCGGGGGTAGGGGATCTTATCGCCACGTGTTTTAGTGAAAACAGCCGAAATCGCGCACTCGGAAAACTGCTTGGAAGTGGAAAATCTCTCGATCAGGCATTAAAAGAAATGGTGATGGTAGCAGAAGGGATTCCGGCAACACGTGTTACAAAAAAACTCTCTCAAAAATATAATGTGTTTCTTCCGGTTGCCGAAGAAATGCATCATGTTCTTTTCGATGGATATTCTGCCGAACAGTCTTCTCGGGCGCTTATCCGCATTGTTACTTAGCTTCTTTCGCCTTCCTCAATCCGAGGGAAGTCTTTTTTCCCCAAACATGAAAAATCAACTTTTGCTTGCTATCGACCTTGGAACAACCGGAAACCGCGCCATTCTCTTTGATAAAGATCAAAATATTGTTGCAAAGGCATATCAAGAATTTCCTCAATATTTTCCAAAACCGGGATGGGTAGAGCATGATCCTGAAGAAATTTGGGAGAGTACATGTGCCGTTATCGCGCAAGTTATTGCCGAATCAAAAGTTGATCCGAGTAGTATTATTTCTGCCGGAATTACGAATCAGCGAGAAACCATAGTGATATGGGACAAAACCACAGGAAAGCCAGTGTATAATGCCATTGTGTGGCAATGTCGCCGAACCGCTGATCGGTGCGCAAAAATGAAAGCAGAAGGTGCGGAACCTTCTATTCGTCAACGAACAGGACTTTCACTCGATCCGTACTTTTCTGGAACAAAACTTCAGTGGCTTTTGGAAAAATTCCCCTACAAACCAGAATACATTTGCGGAACTATTGATACGTGGATTTTGTGGAAACTTACTGGTGGAAAAGTACACGCTACCGAACCGGGAAATGCTTCTCGAACGCTTCTCATGAATTTGGCTCGATCGGAGTGGGACAAAGATCTTTTGAAATTTTTTGGCGTTCCGCGAGAAATGCTTCCGCTTATTCGTCCTTCTGATTCGCACTTTGGAGACATCGACCCAAAAATCTTTGGTGCTCCTATTCCTATTTGCGCTATTTTGGGCGATCAGCAAGCCTCTTTGTTTGCACAAGGATGCTTTGCTCCAGGAATGTATAAAAACACCTACGGAACAGGGGGATTTTTGCTCACGAATACTGGAAAAAATCCCATCTTCTCGAAAAATGGACTTTTAAGTACCGTGGCGTGGCATACAAATGGACAAACGGAATATGCGCTTGAGGGAAGTGTATTTATTGCTGGTGCCGCTATTCAGTGGCTCCGTGATGGGCTAGGAATTATTAAGCATGCCGCAGAAACAGAAGAGCTTATGAATGCTCTTGCCGATAATGAGGGAGTGTATTTTGTTCCCGCACTTGCTGGGCTTGGTGCTCCCCATTGGGATCCGAACGCTCGAGGAATGCTTATTGGGCTTACTCGCGGAACAAAACGCGAACATTTTGTTCGTGCGGCTCTGGAGGCGCTGTGCTACCAAACGCAAGATGTTTTACATGCTATGGAGCATGATAGTGGCAAAACTATAAAACGACTTACTGTTGATGGGGGAGCGTGCGCCAATAATGCGCTTATGCAGTTTCAGGCAGATCTTCTTGGTGTGTCGGTCTATCGTCCAGAAATTATCGAAACCACAGCACTTGGCGCTGCACTTCTTTCAGGAGTTTCTGTTGGAGTGTACAAAAATCGTGATGAAGCCGTTCGCATGCGCAAAGTGGAGCGAATTTTTGAACCACAGCGAAGCGCAGGAGAGATGGCACAATTTTCTGTTCGGTGGAAAGAGGCAGTAGAAAGAGCGAAGGGATGGGAAAAATAGACTTCTATCACGCCAAATTTCATTAAATCTTCCCTTAGTTTTGTGCGAAAAAAAATATGAAAAAAATCCATTGACAAAGAACTTTTAAGGAATCAGAGTACCGTGCCTTTTTGATTTTACGAAAAAAAAATCTTCAAAGGTGCCACTTTCTTTTTTCCTTTCTATGTCAGTTGAGACAAGATTAGAACTTGAAGATCTGAGTGTTCCTGACGGAGAATATCTCATACAGAAAGCGTGTGCCGACAGAATGCTCATTGTATTAGAGGGAAACATCGAGATTTTCCCTCATTCGTTCTTGCTCCAAGATCTTAAAAAAGTAGAAAAAGCTGTAGATGATTTATCTCATAATCCATTAATATCCAAGGAAGAGCTTTCTCTGTATAAAGAAAAACTTTCTAATCTTAGTGCATTGGTTGATGCTCTTGATGCTAATTGCAAAGAGAATGCGAAAAGAGTCGAGAAACTACAAAAAGCAGCTAGGACGATGATGGCCACTCTTTTTCCAGCACTGGCATTCTGAGAAATATTTATTGCGAAATGTTTCGAAATAACTTGGGTACAAGGTGTTCTTAATATTATTGAGAAATTGAAACCTCCTTGCTGTTTTGCTACGGTTCTTCCTGATTTTTTGTTTTGGTATGGATTCATTGGTGGCAGAGCGACTTCGAAAGTCTGAGAAAATTCGTGAACTTGGTATTGATCCGTTTTTAGCAACGCCATTTCCCAAGAACTTTTCTGCCACTTCGGCAAAGGAATTGCCAACAAAAAATCTTGAAGATATTCAAACTTCTCCTAAACAATCCGTAGCAGTAGCAGGGCGGCTCGTTCTTTTTCGCGCAATGGGAAAGCTTGCCTTTGGTCATCTCTCTGATGAGAGTGGAAGAATTCAAATTTGTTTTCAGAAAGGAGGTTTTGAGGTAGAAAATTTGCCAGAAGATGTGGAATTTTCTCCTATGAAATTTGTGGAGAAATGCGTTGATCTTGGAGACTTTCTTGGAGTTTTTGGCGAAATGTTTGAAACAAAACATGGAGAAAAAACTCTGTTTGTGAAAAAACTCTGTTTTCTCTCCAAAGCACTGCGTCCCATGCCCGAAAAGTTTCATGGACTTGAAAGCCGTGAGCGCTGTTATCGAGAGCGAAATGTAGATATGATGACAAATCACGAAACCATGAGTCGCTTTCAGAAGCGTTCGGCAATGCTTCGTGAAATTCGGGAATTTTTTTGGGAAAAAGGGTTTTTGGAAGTAGAAACGCCTATTTTACAAGAAAAAGCAGGAGGAGCGATGGCGCGAGTTTTTGAGACTCATCATAACGCACTCGATCACGACTTTGTGTTGCGGATAGCGCTTGAAATCGATCACAAGCGTCTCCTCGGAGGAGGGTTTGAACGTATTTTTGAGATTGGAAAGTGTTTTCGAAATGAGGGCTCTGATCCAAGCCATCTTCAGGAGTTTTCTCTGTGTGAGTGGTATGCGGCATACGAAAGTCTCGAAACAAATCAGCAGTGGATGGAGGAGATGCTTCGTCGCATTTGTACTAACATTTTTGGAAAGACGAAATTCAATATTGTAGATAAAGATGACAATGAAGTTGAGATCGATTTTGAGCAAAAATTCCATTCCGTTTCGTTCGCTAGTCTCCTAGAGAAGTATGCAGGTATTGATATGTTTTCTTTGTCTGATGATGATTTGCGAAAAAAGGCGCGAGAATTGGGAATCGAAAACGCAGAGACAGCTGGTCGCGGAAATTTGCTCGATGATATTTATAAAAAAACGGCTCGCCTGCACCTCATTCATCCTACTTTTGTTTTAGACTGGCCGAGTGAACTGAAGCCTCTTGCCAATCCCAATGGAGACGGAACGTCCAAAGTATATCAACTTCTCATTGCAGGATGGGAAACCATCAACGCCTATGGAGAACTTATAGACCCTACTATCCAACGAAAACTTTTAGAAGATCAGCAGAAGGCAAAAAATGCTGGAGATGATGAGGCAATGGAAATTGATGAGATATTTTTGAAAGCCATGGAACACGGGTTCCCACCCATGACGGGAAATGGGTTTGGTGTCGACCGTTTGTGTGCGCTTTTAACTGGCATGCCGAATTTGCGTGATGTGGTGCTTTTCCCCACTATGAAGCCCGAGAATGAGTAGAAGGAGTTCTCGAAAAAAGAGCTCAAAATTGCGGTAGCACTTATCAACGACTCAGCAAGTCTTGAGGCGTGGCAAAAAATGAACACCATGGCGCACCTCTCTGCCGCATTTGCCGCTCGCCGTGGAAGAGAGCTTCTTCGTTTTGACGAAATTGAAAGCGCAGATGGCGAGAAAATAAAACTCAATATCGGACATGCCATCATTATTAAAAGTGCAAAAGATTCTAAAGAGATAAAATCAGTTTTGGGAAAGGCACACACAAAAAATCTTGATATTTCAGAGTTCACTCGGGAAATGCTCGACACAACAAACGATAATCTTGTTGCGGAAAAGACGGCGAAGAAAAAATTTGAAGAAGTAGAGCATCTCGGTGTACTTTTCTTTGGAGAAAAATCTGAAGTCGAAAGTGTTACAAAAGAATTTCCTTTATTATCGAAGTAGGGCGTTTTGAGGACTTTTCTAAAACAGTATTTTTCTTGGACTGGTGAAATACTTTTTCGTCTTGGAAATTGAGTTGAGAGAGCTCTTTTTGGAACCGGATGTAAATATATAAATTTGTTAAGCTATAGATGGTATAGAGTGTATTGAGCCAAATCGATTGCTCTTCGGATGCAAAAATAACCTCAATAGCAGGAGCAATAATCGATATTTGTACGAGATATTGAATACTGAGATTGTGCGACTCAAGATAAAAGGTGAGTATTTTATATGCTTTTAAAAGAACAATAATATAAACGATGTTATGGATGATGTTGATTCTTGTATAATATCTTACATCCAAGAAAAGATTGAATACCGTTAGACTGCTGAATACAACGAGTGCAATAATACTACAAAGAATAAGGAAGGTGAAAATAATATCAGTAAAATGGGTGATATTTCTGTGAAATGTTTTTGACATTTTCATAGTAAAAGAGGAGTCATCCCTTTTTATTGTAAGACGCAAAAAAATAGAAGTAAATATTTCCACGAGACGCGAGATGCAAGTAGCAAATCTCACTCATTCCCTTTCTTAGTGATTTGGCGGAAGAAAGAACTGTCCGAAGACGTTTCGGAAAAAAGTATCAAATCCACCAGTCAAAACCATTACCGAAAAAAAGAAGACAAATATTCCCAGAAAAACGGCGGCACTGTACGATTGCCCTGATCCTAAAAAACGTTCTGCCCAACCCCACGGTCCGGTAAAATTGATAATTTGTCCGCGGTAACGAACAATAAGATAGGCGCACCCAATGCCAATAAGTCCAAAAAAAACATGCATAAAATACAAAAGTGTTTAGGACTCCTTATCCCTTTTCTCTTTTGGGGGGAGGGGGGAAAATTGAAGGCGAGGATCGGATCTTACAATTTTTTCAAGAAGTCCCGAAAAGTGTTCTTCCTGAAATTCCAGTTCTGTTTTTGGTGTGCTTAAAACTTCTTTTGACAATGATTCCTCTTTCGTATCATTTTCCTCTTCTTTTGGCTTCACAATACGAATGAGTCCTATTTCTGCTTCACCTCCACTTCCAGGGAAAAAGTCCTTCGTGTTTCCTTTTTTGTTTTCCATTCCCGTCCTTTCGGAGTGCTTTTGGTGATGCTCCGAGAGTTTGAGGCGCTTATCCTGAAAAATGCGTGCGGCAGAAATGACTTCTCCAACTGCAACATCAAACGGTCTGTCTCTTGGTATCTTGAATCCGGCGGCTTGTGTGTGTCCTCCACCTCCAAACTCTGCACTAAATTCCGCCGCATTACAGAGCGGGGTAATGCTTCGCACCGAACCATGAATAATTCCATCGGGACGTTCTTTTAAAAGAATAACCATTTCCATCCCAGGGGCAGTAGCGAGGAGCTCATCAATAATTCCTCCGGTATCTTCTGCATTTGCTTCGGTATCCAGAAGGTCATCTGCTGTGACTGTGCTCCATAACAGGCGATGTACGGGGTCAGTTTTTATTTTTGAGAGCACTCGTCCCCAAAGCTTGAGTGTTTGAATATTTTTCGTTTTGAAGATGTTTCGAATAATTTCCTGTTGGCGTGCACCAAGCTCCACCAAATCCGCCGCTACCTCAAGCGATTTTGGGGTTGTATTTGGATTTTGAAAGCTTCCGGTATCGGTAATAATTCCGGTGAGAAGGAGGGTAGCGATATCGGGATCGACCATCGACTCCCAATGTTCCCCTATAAGCGTTGGAAGAAAATGGAAGAGGACTTCTGTTGTACTTGCCGCTTTCGTATCGATAATATTTACTGTTCCAAACCCGGGGTTACTCGCATGATGATCAAATACAATGAGCGGAAGGCGAGCAAAAAGCTCTGTATTTTCCTCAAAAATTCTGCCAATTTGTTTTCGGTCCGCTGCATCAAGCGAAATAATAAGATCAAAATTCTCGTGTTCTAAAAAAGACACGTCTTTTTCGTGAAATTGCCCTTCTATTGGGGTGACAAAAATCTTGAGTATATTGCCGTCTATTTTCCAGCGGAGTCTTTGTGCTTGTGTTCGAGAGCAGTCTAGAGAAATCACAAAGTCTTTCGCACTACTCACTTCTTTTTGCATAACCTCTGTTTCTGGGAGAAATGCAAATTCTTCAGGAACAGGATCTGCACAAGCAACAACGGTAATTTTGTTGAGTTTCTTGAGAAGTAAATGCATAGCAATAGTGGCGGAAAGCGTATCACCATCCATTTTGGTATGCGCAACGAGCAGGATTTTTTCGCTTTTTTCAATGAGCTGTTTTGCTTGCTGGTAAAGGGTCAGTGACATTCCAGAGAAAAAGGGATGATTGCCTCACACAGTGTTTCACGAAAATACTTTTGGGAAAACCTTCTGCGTGATTCTTAACATTATGACATAATAATATTTAACGGTCAATTTTACATTGCGCAAATTCAAAACCCAAACGCATAATTCACATTTACTTGTTTTTCATAAAAGAAGTGCGGCATGAAGGATGAACCAAATCTTCATCTTTCCATGCCGTATGAAGTACCTTACACGATTTGATCATGAGAAGCTTGAAGCTCTTTTTCGAGTTGATCATTCACAAGAATATATAGCGAATATCATCGGTTACAATCAATCTATCGTAAATTGTGAAATTAAAAGAAATTGTTCTCCAAAACAAAAAAGGTACACTGCTCGTACTGCTCAGAACAAGACAGAAGAAAGAAAAAGGATAGCTTCACTTCTTCTTCCACGCTGTCATGATGATCAGGAACTTCTTCCACATGTTATTGGTGAACTTGTGGGAAGATTCCAGATCAAATATCAGGTTGAATAAGGCAACAACACTGAAAAAAACAGTGAGCCACCAGACGATCTACACCTTTATAGCAAAAGACAAGAAGCAAGGGGGAAAGCTTTTTACATTTCTTCGTTATCAAGGAAAAAGATACAAATGGAGGGGGCTTACAAAGAACAAAATATGGATTCCAAATAGAAGAGGTATTGAAGAGAGACCTCACATTGTAAATGAGAAGTTACGATATGGAGATTGGGAAAGCAATTTAGTGATCAGCAACAGAAAAGGTTCAGGAGCACTTGCTACTCCAAATTCTTCCTCGGGAGATGAGAAAAACAATGACCTATGATAATGGAAGAGAGATAGTAAGGCATGAAGGGCACTCTCAAATAGAAGTATACTGTGCTAGACCCTATAAATCATGTGACAGAGGACTTAACGAATGGATGAATTGAGAATTACGAAGATTTTTCCCCTAAATCGTAGAAAAGATCAATAAAAGACCATGAAAATGTATTTGTTACCAAACTCTTTCTGATGTGTTTACCGACTGTTCGGTTATATCGTTGTATCATGACCCCTTGTTGCAAAAAAAATCTACTGGCATTATTTCGGCATGTCATCTTCCTCTCTTCCATTGCGCGTTGCTATTGTTGCCGATTGGCTTACTGTGTTTGGTGGAGCGGAATCTGTTCTCATTAGTATGCGAAATCTTTTTCCAAATGCTCCTCTTTTTACCACGGTTTCTCTTCCAGAAATGGTGGAGCGTTTTGGGAATATTCACGCCACCTCACTCAATCGATTTCCTCAGTTTGTCAGAAAACGACATCCGTTTTTACTTCCGTTTCTTCCAAAAGCTATTGAATCCATCAATCTTCGAGAATTTGACTTGGTGATTTCGAGTAGCACGTTTGTAGCAAAGGGAGTTCTTACCAATCCAAATCAGCTTCACATTTGCTATTGTCATGCGCCCGCACGGTATTTTTGGGGAGATTGGCAAGAATATGTCAATCACTTTCCACTTCCAAAAATTTTGAAACCACTTCTTCCTCGTTTTTTTACGAAATATCGCCAGTGGGATTGTCTTGCCGCAAATCGCCCTGATGTCTATCTAGCAAATTCTCATTTCATCGCAGAGAGCATTCAAAAATACTATCGAAAATCCGCAGAAGTCCTTTCTCCTCCGGTAGATACTATGCGTTTTCGAGAAGGGCAATCGGAAGCGAAAGAAGATTTTTATCTTGGTTTTGGGCGAATAGTTCCGCAAAAGCGGTTCGATATTCTCATTTCTGCTTTTCAGGAAATGCCACATCGTCGACTTGTTTTAGCAGGGGATGGGAGAAGTCTTTTAGACCTTCAAAAAAAGGCGAAAGGAGCAAAGAATATTGAGTTTCTTGGGCGTGTTCCCGATGCTGATGTTCCAAAACTTCTCGGAAGAGCGCGTGCGCTTTTGTTTCCACAACTTGAAGATGCTGGTATAAGCTCACTCGAAGCACTCTCTGCCGGAACGCCGGTTATTGCGTATGGAAAAGGTGGGGTGTTGAGTACACTCAAAGACGGAGAAACCGGAGTGTTCTTTGAGAAACAAACGCCAGAATCACTCATAGATGCCATTAGCCATTTTGAAAAACAGGAGTCTCTTTTTTCCCGAAAAGCACTGCTCTCTCACACTGAACAGTTTTCGTGTGAAATATTTGAAGAAAAATTGAGGATGTTTTTGACGAAAGAATGGAAGAAGTTTTCATCTTCTCTGTAGGGCGTATTTCCACGAAAAATAAAGAATTTTCTCCATTCCTTCTTGTACAACGCGAATCTTGTTTTGTGCCTGTTGCTTTGGCAATTCATTCCAGAGGGCGCGGTTTGCTTCTGAGTTATTGTGGAGTAAAAAGAGTCCGAGGAAAAAGAGGGAGAGGAGCAGTAGGAAAAACACCGATATTTAGAATACTGAAGCGAGAAGGAAAAATATCGGTGGCTATCGTAAAGAAATGTAACAAGGAAGAGCTGCTACCGATCATACAAGAGAAAATACTCGAAGGTTCTACGATCCCATACCGATGGATGGAGAGTATATGATGGACTCATTCCTCAATGGCTATAATCATTACCGTGTTTGTCATTCCATGATATGAGTTTTGTCGAAGCAAATGTCATGTAAGTGGAATAGAATCCTTCTGGTCATTTGCCAAAAGGAACTATAAAGACCAAGGTCTTTATGATAAAATGCCAAAGACCTTAAGAAGATTCTAAAATCTACTTGGAAATAGGATTTTCTGAGTTTAAATGGTGGTGGGTGAGGTGGGTCTCGAACCCACGACCAAGAGCTTAAGAGGCTCCTGCTCTACCACTGAGCTACTCACCCATTGCAAAATATGCTGAGGAACTTTACCGAGAAAATGAATTTCGTGCAAATAAATGAAGACCTTCTTTTTTGTTTTTTGGAGGAGCAGGGCTTATGTCCGGCTCCTCCAATTTTCTCTTAGTAATTTGCTAAGTATGTATCAATTTCCCATTGAGAAACATGGAGCCGATGCTCATCAATTTCTATTTTTTTATTCTCGATGAACTTTTCAAATGAGTGTTCTCCAAAAACCTTTCGCACAAGACTTCCGCGTTCCATTTTAGAAATCGCTTCTTGAAGCGAACCGGGAACAGTTTTAATGCGCATTCGTTTTGCTTTTTTATCGGTAAATTCAAAAATATTCTCGTCAATAGGTTCTGGAATAGAAATATTTTTTTCAATTCCATCAAGTCCAGCAGCGAGCATAACTGCAAAAGCGAGATATGGATTACTCGAACTATCGGGGCAACGGAGTTCACATCGCGTTCCTTCGGTTCTTCCAGCAGTGAGTCGTGGAATGCGGATAAGCGCACTTCGATTTGTTTGTCCCCAAGCAATGTAGACCGGTGCTTCGTATCCGGGAACGAGACGTTTATACGAGTTTACTGTTGGGTTGGTCACGGCAATAATCTCGGACATGTGTTTAAGCTGACCAGAAATAAATTTTAAGGCAACATCTGCAAGTCCGTTATATTTGCTTTTTGCATCATAGAAGGCATTTTTTCCGTCTTTGCTGAGCGATTGATGCACGTGCATTCCGTTTCCATTGATGCCAGCAATTGGTTTTGGCATAAACGTAACATGGAGTCCAAAGTCGTGTGCGACAGCGCGAAGGGCGGTTTTAACGGTGAGTACCTGATCGGCTTGGGTAATGGCATTGTTGTATTTAAAATCGATTTCGTGCTGTCCCGGAGCAACTTCATGATGAATAGTTTCAACATCCACACCCATTTGGGTAACGACATCGCTCATCACCTGACGAATGGCACCAGCACGATCTGAAGAGTAATCGAAATATCCGGCAGTATCGTGCGGATTAATTGTTGGTTTTCCATTTTCATCGAGCGGAAAAAGGAAAAACTCGAGTTCTGGTCCAACAAAATATTCGTAGCCCAATTTTTTGGCGCGCTCCACCTGTTGGCGGAGAATTTGTCGCGGATCTCCCATGAACGGTTTTCCATCTGGAAGAAATACATCGCAAATAATGCGCGCAACTCCTGTTTCCTCGTCGCTTTCCCAAGGAACCATGGCAAAAGTGGAAAGGTCGAGTTTGAGGTACATATCTGACTCGAAAATTCGGGTAAAGCCTTCGATAGAGCTCCCATCAAACCAAACATTGTGATTGATGGCATCTTCTAGTTTTGAAATAGGTATGGTCACGCTCTTGACCATTCCGAGGAGATCACAAAACTGAAGATGAACAAAACGAACATTTTTTTGTTTGCATTGACTTAATATTTTTTCTTTTGTCATAGATTATTTGGAAAAAAAGAAAAATCTTATTTCAATTTTTGCACATCACGTATGAAATGCAAGAGTATTTTTGAAAAAATAATAGGGAAATTTTAAAAGAGATCTTGACCGTTCTTTTTTGGCACTCTAAACTAGAGAGTGCTAATTTCTTTGTTTTCTCCCTATGGATCCTCGAACTTTTACCGAAAAAACTTCGGAAGCCGTGCAGGCATCACAATCTCTCGCGGTACAGATGGGACACGGACAAATTACTGGACTTCATCTTCTCTTTTCGCTTCTCGCTCAGGAAGACACTCTCCTTCGTCCACTTCTCGACATGCTTGGATTTTCTGTTGAAGAGCTTCTCCAGAAAACGAAACAAGAACTAACGCGTCAACCGCGTGTGAGTGGTGGAGAGTTCTCATTTTCTGGGGAAATGCAACAGGTTTTTGATGCGGCAGAAAAAAGCCGAAAACAGTTTGGTGACCAATTTCTTTCGGTAGAACATCTTTTTTTAGGACTTCTAGAGGCAAAAAATTCTGCTTCTTTGCTTCTTTTAAAATTGGATAAAAAAAATGTTCAAGAAAAATTAGAATCACTTCGCGGAGGGGAAAAAATCACCGATCAAAATCCCGATTCCAAACGCGATGCCTTGAAGAAATTTACGCAAGATCTTACTGAACTCGCACGACTCGGAAAAATAGATCCCATTATTGGTCGCGATACTGAGGTGCGTCGTTCTATGCAAATTCTCTCCCGACGAACGAAAAATAATCCCGTGCTTGTGGGTGATCCTGGAGTAGGAAAAACTGCCATTGCCGAGGGTCTCGCTCAGCGTATTATTTCGGGAGACGTCCCCGAAACGCTTCGTAATAAAGAGCTTCTCGTGCTCGATATGGGAGCGTTGGTCGCCGGAACAAAGTTCCGCGGAGAATTTGAAGAGCGGCTCAAAGCAGTGCTCAAAGAAATCGAAAAATCTGATGGACGTATCATTCTCTTTATTGATGAGCTTCACACCATTGTGGGCGCTGGCTCTGCAGAAGGTTCTATGGATGCTGGAAATCTTCTTAAGCCGGCGTTAGCGCGCGGTCTTGTTCGCGTGATTGGTGCGACAACGCTTTCGGAATACCGAAAGTATATCGAAAAAGATGCGGCGCTTGAACGCCGATTTCAGCCAGTTCTTGTTGATGAGCCAAATATCGAAGACACCATTGCTATTCTTCGAGGAATTAAGGAGAAATACGAGGTGCACCACGGCGTGCGCATTACCGATGATGCGCTTATTGCCGCCGCCCAATTTTCTGCTCGCTATCTGCCCGATCGAAAAAACCCCGATAAAGCCATCGATCTTATGGATGAGGCAACAGCGGGACTCAAAATGGAAATCGAAAGTGAGCCAGTAGAACTCGACACACTTTCTCGACAAGTTCAGCGACTCAAAATTGAGCGAGAGGCGTTAAAAAAAGAACCGTCAAAAGATTCCAAGGATCGTCTGCAAAAACTCGAAAAAGAACTCTCAGAGCTTGAAGAAAGGCAGAAAACATTTCGGGCAAAGTGGGAGTCGGAGCGAAGTGAAATTCTCAAAATCCGTCAGGCAAAGGAGAAAATCGATTCTCTTAAAGGGGAAATGGAGCGCGAAGAGCGAAGCGGAAATCTGCAACGTGTTGCAGAAATTCGCTATGGAGAAATTCCTGCACTTGAAAAAGGTTTGCACGAGGCGGAAGAAAAATCCGCAAAGCGGAAAGAAGGGGATAAAATGGTTCGCGAAGAGGTGACTGAGCGAGAAATTGCTGAAGTGGTCTCGCGTTGGACAGGTATTCCCGTACAAAAAATGCTTTCTGAGGAGCTTCAAAAATTGCGCCTCCTCGAAGAGCATCTCCACTTGCGAGTGGTAGGACAAGAAAAGGCAATTTCTGCAGTGTCGAATGCAGTTCGTCGCGCTCGTGCCGGACTCTCTGAACCAGGCAGGCCGCTTGCGAGCTTTCTCTTTTTGGGTCCCACAGGAGTAGGAAAAACAGAGCTCAGCAAGGCACTCAGTGAATTTCTCTTTTCCGATGAAAACGCACTCATCCGCGTCGACATGAGTGAATACATGGAACAACACGCTGTTGCAAAACTCATTGGTGCTCCTCCGGGATATATTGGACACGATGATGGAGGGCAACTCACCGAATCCGTTCGTCGAAAACCCTATTCCGTAGTACTTTTTGATGAAGTGGAGAAAGCACATCCCGATGTGTTTCATATCCTTCTACAAGTGCTCGATGACGGGCGACTCACCGATTCAAAGGGGAGAACTGTCGATTTTAAAAATACGGTAATTATTCTCACAAGTAATCTTGGTGCGGATATTCTTCAAAATTTTTCTGAGAAATGGTCGGAAAAGACGCCCGATCAAACATCCCTCCTCGAACGTGACAATGAAGTGTTTTCCATTCTTCGTCACGCTTTTCGTCCAGAGTTTCTCAATCGTATTGATGAAACAATTATCTTCGATCCACTGAGTCGAAAAGAAGTGCGAAACATTCTCGATATTCAGCTTAATAAAATTTCTCAGCGTATTGCAGAGCGCAATATCACTCTTTCTGTGGAAGATGTTGCAAAAGATTTTTTGGCAGAAAAAGGCTACGATCCACTCTTTGGTGCTCGTCCACTCAAACGTGTGCTTCAGCGCGAAATTCTCGACCCGCTTTCGCTCCTCTTGCTTGATGAAAAAGTTAGTGATGGAGATACTGTGGTGATTTCGAAAAAAGGAGACCTGCTGGAATTTCGGAAAAAGTAGGCACCATATTCGTCGGTTTTATCACATAAATCGTTCTTGGAGAATAAGGGGTTGTAATCCTTTATTCTTGGTTGATTGCTAACAATCAGGACAAATAAGTCTGGAAATTCAAAATATGAAGTGTATAGTCTCTTTTGCATGTTCTTCCATACATTCCCCGCCGGAGAAAACATACCGCAATCGGTTTTTTTTCCGAAACAAATGCATTCCACTCGCATCCAAAAAGTAGAAACAGGAAAAGAGGATTTTGCTCATTGCGATGGGCTGTGGTCGGAAAATCCAAATTTTCTTCTCGGTATACAAACTGCAGATTGTGCGCCGGTAGCATTTTTAGGAAGAGAAAAAATCGGAATTGTGCATGCTGGTTGGCGCGGATTGGTTAGTGGTATTCTCGAAGAAATGCAACAGGTTTTTTCTGGAGAATCACACTCTGTTCGTATTGGTCCGCTTCTGCCGGAATTTGAAATTCAAAAAGATTTTTGTTTTGAAGCTATTTTTTCTCGATTTGGAGCTCACTTCTTTTTTGAACAAAATGGGAGAATCACTTTTCGTTTTCTCGAAGCTCTCACTTCTCTTTTGCCAGAGGCGGAGTTTTGCGGAATTTCTACGTTCCAAAATCCAAACTATGCGAGTTGGCGTCGAGACCAATCATTTCCAAAAGGAAAAAACGTAAGCATTGTTTCGTTTCGAAAAGTATTTCTTTCTGAAAAATAGTGTTTCCAGTTCGATCCATATCAGCACGAAAAGGAGATGCTGGAAGGGTGCTTATCATTGGTGGTTCTTCCGAAATTCATGGAGCCCCTATTCTTGCAGGACTTGGTGCGCTTGCTACTGGAGTAGACCTTATTCGTCTTTTTGTTCCACAAAAACATGCCACTATTACTCGTATGGCACACACAAATTTTTTGGTAGGAGAATTTTTGGGAAATATATTTTCCCCTGCAGATGCTGAGCGGATTGCGGATATCGCCAAAAAATGGGCATCTTCTGTGGTGCTTGGGTGCGGTTTTTTTCGAGAAGAATTGACGGCAGTTCAATGCTTTCTCCAAAACTATTCTGGGCGATTAATCCTCGATGCCGGCGCATTGCAATCTGAAGTTCTCTCTGAAATTCACGGAAGAAAAAACGTGCTTATTACTCCTCATGGTGGGGAATTTCAGAGACTTTTCGAAGAAACAGCAGAGAAAAATTTTGTTCAAAGCGCCGCCAAAAAATGGGATATTTCTATTCTTCGAAAAGGAGTTGTTGATGTGGTGGCGGACGCCGAAAAAGCGGAAGAAATTTCTGCAGGATGTCCAGAAATGGCAGTAGGAGGAACGGGCGATGTACTCGCAGGAATTTGTGGTGGATTCTTGGCACAAGGTTTTTCTCCATTTGAAGCGGCATGTCAGGCGACATTTTCTTGGGGGAAAGCCGGAGAGGAATACACAAAAGAGTGGCGCGCCTTTTCTGCAGAAGAGCTCGTTACATTTTTTCGAAGACGGTGGAAGTTTCTTTGAATTGTAATTAGCATTACTCCTTTTTTTCGTCCACTATCTCGGCTTTTTCTATAATGAGCAGAATGGCTTTCTGAAATCCATCTAATATTTTTGATGAATTTCCATAACCAGATATTTCTGGTAGTTGATCAATACGTTCTCTTGTGAAAATTTTGGAGATTTGCCCTGCAAATGTCTCTTGCTCCTCTTCATTTTCTTTATTTCCAGCAAGTGGAATAATTTCTAATTCTTCGATTAGTCCGCTTTGTAAACGTACTTTCACACCAATACTTTCTTCTCCTTTTTCTGTTTCGTATGTTCCAATGGCAGAGAAGAGACCATCTTTAAAGTGGAAAGATGTTGGGAGCGATTCTACTTCTTGTTCAACACTGCTTGGTTGCTCTTGTCCAATAATTATTGGAGAAATACTTGCTTTTGTGCTCTTTTTCACAACATCTTCTTCTTTTGGTTCTGTTGCAGAGTCATCTTCCGAAAAAAACATTCCCTGTTGATCTGTCTCCTTCTCTGGAGAAATTTTTGGAGCTTCACTTGGCGCTTCTTCAAAGAGTTTTCCTGTTTGTGGGGGGGGTGCCCAAGATCCCTCAAGAAAAGGAATGAGATCATCTTCTTTTTGAGAATTTGGAGAAGGGGATGAGGATGGAAGTGGTGCAGAGCGAAAATCCTGATTTTTTGAGATCATCTTTCCTTCTGTTTTTTTTGTTTCTTCCATGAGATTTGCTAGGTATTCTTCTGTATTTGGCTTTGGTCCAAATATGTTGATACCACTTGCAATCAGAGAAAGCCCGAAAACGAGGAAGAATGCATGTTTTGGTTGCACGAATTCCAGAGAAAAATCTCTTTATGCTACCATATTTTCTCTCTTTTGTCCAATGTGATTTATCCGACGAAAAAGAGTGATGAGCAAAAAATGGAACAAGGAATCATGAATTATGCTTCAAACCAACGATCGTGAGATTTTTGAAACATTCCCTGAATTCCTTCAGGGGAGTGGTCTCCGAGGTTGTATTCGTGAAGTGGAATCTCTTTCTCTTCAATAAATTTCAAAATAGCATCAGTAACCCGCCAGCTTTCAAGAATCTCTGGAAAGCTTAAAAAGTGGAGCTTATTCCGCTCCAAAACATCCAGAATGAGAAGAGAATGTTCAGGAAGGCAATCATCTCCTCGGCAGGCAATAGATTCGCTGGTTCCAATTTCATGATACTCTGATGATTTTCCAAACTGATTCAAGAGTTTAATATGAATCATTTCTCGTGGCTGAAGCTCAAAAATGAGAAGATTTGGTTCTGTGTCTTCCGGTTGAAAAGGAAGTTTTTTGAACTCCACCACGAGGGAAGTGAGTTTTGTTTTCATGCGTTTTCCAGTGCGGATAAAAATAGGAACGCCGTACCAACTTTCACGGTCAATTTTGAGTTTTGCGCCGAAATAGGTTTCTGTTTGAGAATCTTTTTTCGCTCCCGAAATATCTTTATATCCTTTGTATTGTGCACGAAAAATATTGTGTTTTTTTGGTGTAAAATCAAGTGCCGCAAGAATGGACTGTTTTTCTCGATGAAAACTCTTCTCATCCGCTTTAATGGGAATAGACATGGTAATCATGGCAAGAAGCTGGGTGATATGCGATTGGAACATATCTTTAATGAGTCCGACATTATCAAAATATCCGGCTCGGTCTTCCACGCCAACAGTTTCGTGGGCGGTAATCTGAATGCTTGCGATATTTTTTCCCTCAAGAAGAAGGTTAAGTACTGAATTGTGATGACGAAGAGTGAGAATGCTTTGTACAGCAGTTTTTCCGAGATAATGATCAAGTAGAAAAATTTGCTTCTCGTCGTAAAATCGAGAAATAAAGTGAAAAAGTTGTTCTGCTGACGCTTGATCTTCTCCAAACGGTTTTTCAAGTACTACGCGAATATCGTCTTCACGAGATTTTCGAGCAAAAGCGATATTCTGCAAAATGGGCTGAAAAGTAGATGGAGGGACAGAGAAATAAGTAATATGTGTTTCTGGAGGTCCTCCTCCTTCTTTTTTGGAGAGATTTTCGAGAAACTCAAAATAGCGTTCAAAATCTCCAAGTTCCGTATACTGTCCAGAAAAATAAAAAACATGAGAGAGGAGTTCTTCAATTATCTCATTACAAAATGCAATTTTCGACCCTTTTTGACAGTATTTTTTAATGCTCTCTCGAAATTCCTGTCGAAATTCCTCATTTGTTTTTTTGCTTCGCGCATATCCTACAATGAAATATTGCTTTGGTAGACGGTGTTGTGTGGCAAGCGCATAGAGAGAGGGGAATATCTTTATTTTTGCCAAATCCCCTGAAGCTCCAAATATCGTAAAGAGGAAAGAGTTTTGAATGACTTGAAACATGGTAATGAAGAAAGAAAGTAATCTATTCCCACTCCGCATGAAAAATACCATCCCTGTCAATTCTTTGGAACGTGTGGGCACCAAAGGCATCCCGAAGTCCTTGGAGGAAATTTGCCGATCCACGTCCACGTGTTACCTGTTCTAAGTGTTGAAGCGCGGCAGAAAAACACGCAACCGGAATGCCACATCGGACTGCTTCTGCAACAAGTGTACGAAGATGTGGCAGGGAAGAAGTGATTTCTTCTGTGATTTCGGGGAGCATAAGGAGCGGTGTTTTTTCGGTTTGTTTTCGAAAAGTGTCTTCCAAAAACTTCAAAATTTGTGCCCGAATAATACATCCTCCTTGCCAAATACGAGAGACTTCTGAAAAAGAAACTTCCCAGTTTTGTTCCTCGGCGGCTTTTTGAATGAGCCAAAATCCTTCCGAGTACGCACTAATAGTGGCGAGATAAAGGGCAGAGGTGAGCACCTCTTCTGAAAGAGAAGGGGATGAACGAAAGAGAGGGATCAGTTTTTCGAGTTTCTCTCGGAGTTTAACATTTTCCGAAAAAATGCGCGCTTGCACTGCGGCAGAAATAGAGGGAACTGCCACTCCTCTTTCGTCTGCGTCGAGAATTGTCCAGCGCCCCGTTCCTTTTTGACTCGCGCTATCGAGCACTTTATCGATGAGAAAATTATCTCCTTCGTCATCCTTTTTTTTGGTGATAATAGCGGAAAGTTCCACGAGAAAAGAGGAAAGTCTTCCTTCGTTCCAACTCGAAAAAATATCGGAGATTTGTGGTGATGTTTTTCCTGATGATCGTAAAATATCGTAGATCTCTGCCAAAAATTGCATCACAGCATATTCAATGCCATTGTGTACCATTTTAACATAGTGTCCCGCACCATCTGTTCCAATGTTGCTGACGCATGCTCCTCCCGAAAAATCTTTCGCGGCAATTTGCTTCAGTAAAGGAAGAAGCTCTTCTACTGCTTCTTTTTTTCCACTGGGCATAAGGCTTGGACCCTTGAGTGCACCTTCTTCTCCGCCAGAAACACCGCATCCTACAAAACGAATTTCTTTTTCTGCGAGTTTTTTTTCTCGGCGAATGGTGTCGGGAAAATGCGAATTTCCTCCGTCAATAATAATATCTCCCGATTCCAAAAAGGGAAGAAGGCTTTCAATAACCGTATCCACCGCTTTTCCTGCCTTGACCATGAGAAAAATTTTTCGTGGTGCCTCTAAGTTTTTTACAAATTCCCCTATGCTTTTTGAGAGTGTCAAATACTCATTTCCATGCTGTTTAATAAACTCTTCTCCCACCGAAGTGGTGCGATTAAAAACAGTGGTGCGAATGTTTCGGTTCGCAAAATTTCGCGCAAGGTTTTGCCCCATAACGGCGAGTCCTATAAGTCCTATGGTACTTTTCATCTGATCCAAATAAAAAATGAAGTTACGAATTTTTCTGAAGAAGAAGATTTTTTGTGATATTTTTGCTGAGTTCTACTCCTGGTTGATCGAATGCATTAATATCGAGGAATTCCCCAAGGAAAGCCGTTGCCCCTTCGAGAAGGAGAAAAAGCGCTCCGAGATTTTCTTCGGAAATTTCTGAGAGCGAAATAGTAACATGTGGACGATCCGCCTCTGTAAGAGCTCCTTTTGTTCCTTCCATTTCGAGTTTTAAGAGCTTACCAAAATCCGTATCTTTTAAATATTCCAGTCTTTTGTCACTTGGCGTGGGGATCTGCACTGTATTTTGAAACGATTGATTTTCGAGGAAGAGAAATAGTTTATCATTCGGACCCTCAAAATAGAGTTGATTTTGGCTGTGCTGATCTGTTGCTCCCAAGGCGGAAATGGGTGTAATTCCGGTGAAAATTTCTTTCCCAGCATTGGAATATTTTTTTCCTGTTGATTCCGCCAAAAGTTGCCGAAACCAATCAGCAACGCGATGCAACTTATGTGCATAGGGATACATTACATTTATGGTTTTTCCTTTTTGTAATAGCAGATGCTGAATACTGGCAAGTTGAAACGGGAGATTCTTGTTTACATTTTCACTTAAAAATAGGTCTCGCATTTTTTGCGCGCCATGAATAAGTGCCTGAATATCGATTCCTACCAGTGCTGCAGGAAGCAAGCCAACAGCGGTAAGAACAGAGAATCGCCCGCCTACATCTGGCGGAATAGAAAAGGTGATAATATCTTTTTTATCTGCCTCCTTTCGCAAAATTCCATTTGAACCCGTGATAAAAACAAAATGATCTTTTTCCAAGAGACCAGCATTTTGAACCACCTCAGAGAAAAAGAAATACTGCGAAACAATTTCTGGAGTGCCACCAGACTTACTGATAACTAAGAATAAAGTTTTTTCAAGCTCGAGTCCTTCGAGTGTTTCGGCGATAAGATCTGGATCGATATTATCCAAGACAATAAGCTCGGGATAGGTTCCACCTATGCTGTGACCAAAGGCATCTCGCAATGCTATGGTTCCAAGAGATGAACCACCAATTCCTAACAGAACAATTACTTCGTATGTCTCTTCTACTGAATCTGCAAATACCTGGATTTCTGAAATGAGTGCTTCGTTTGAAAGCACGTGATCGCCGTAAAATCCTTGTTTTCGGGCATGGATTTTTTGCAAATATTCTGGGAGACGATTGTTGAGTGAATTTTGCTCTTCTGGTGAAAGTCCGTGTTCGGGAGCAATAGTTTTGAGTGCAGAAAAATCGATATGGATCATGAGAATTCAGAAAAAAAAATTATGATTTTTTCATATTTTTCCAATCAGCGAGAAAGACAGAAAGTCCCTTATCGGTCAGAGGATGTTCCGCCATTTTGTCGAGCAAATTTGGAGGGATGGTTACAATATCTGCCCCCATTTTCATGGCGCTCAGAATATGTTGCGATGTTCGAATACTTGCGGCAAGAACTTCTGTTTGAATCCCGTAATTTCCAAAAATATCAACAATATCTCCAATAAGTTCCATGCCCTCTTGCCCAATATCATCAAGCCTTCCCACAAAAGGACTCACAAGCGTAGCACCCGCCTTTGCGGCAAGCATTGCCTGATTTGCAGAGAAAATAAGAGTGACGTTTGTTCGGATTCCTTCTCGAGAGAGAATAGAAACCGCTTGAATACCATCGGATGTCATAGGGATTTTTACGAAGACATTTGGTGCCCATGTGGCGATATTGCGTCCTTCTAAAATCATATTCTTTGCATCGGTGGCAATGACTTCTGCGCTCACTGGTCCAGGAATAATCTCGCAAATTTCTTGAACACGGGTTTTAAAATCGACCCCTTCTTTTGCAACGAGTGTCGGATTTGTTGTTACTCCATCCACAATTCCCCATGTAGCATATTTTTTAATATCGGCAATGTTCGCAGTATCGAGAAATATTTTCATAAGTTTTTGGAAAAAATCATTTTCATTTTAATCATTCTTTTTCTTTTGCCCAATGGTTTTTTTTATTCTTTTTCAAGGGTGTATTTTTTCATTTCTTCTTTTCTGCTATTTTTTTCTTATTCTTCATTGCCTTTTTATTATGTCTGTTGTGATTTATGGTCGAAATTTCTGCCCATATTGTCATGCCGCCGTTTCTCTCTGTCATCAAGAAGGAATTTCGTATGAATATCGTTGTGCTGATTCGGGAACGCAAGCGGAGAAGGAGCTTTTAGAGCTTTCGGAAAAATATAATCACTTTACGATTCCGCTTATTATGGAAGGAGATCGGTTTATTGGTGGCTATGATGATTTTCGAGAGAAATACAAAAACAAGGGGTTATAACCCCTTGTTTTTGTTACTCGTTATATTTTTTCTTACGCTTTTCCGAGGGTTTTCTCTCCTTTGTGCCAGCCTACTGGACAGAGCTCACCAGATTTTGCGGCGATAAAAGTTCGAAGCGTTTCTTCTACACTTCGTCCAATGGGAAGATTATTAATAGTCGCGTGATGAATAACTCCCTCAGGATCAATGATAAATGTTCCTCGAAGAGACATTCCATCAGGATGAAGCACACCATAACTTTCGGAAATTTCTTTTTTCAAATCTGATACGAGAGGAAATTCTAAATCTCCCAAATCACCCTTCGACCACGCTTGGTGACTGTATTCTGAATCGACGGAAACTCCGAGGATTTGGGCACCCTCACTCTCAAACTCTTTTGCCTTTTCGGAAAACTTTTTAATTTCCGTGGGGCAAACAAAAGTAAAGTCGAGTGGGTAGAAAAAAAGCACAACCCATTTTCCAGCATCAAGATATTCTGAAAGAGTAACAATTTTGAAATCTCCTTTAAAATAAGAATTTGCCGTAAAGTCCGGAGCATATCCG
This sequence comes from Candidatus Peregrinibacteria bacterium, assembly GCA_016699755.1. NCBI lineage: Bacteria > Candidatus Peregrinibacteriota > Candidatus Peregrinibacteria bacterium. Next base: position 291,306 of record CP065009.1, read on the forward strand.
CCAACTTGAGCGATGAATGGCTCGTGGCATCCGCATGCATGTTCTTCCATAATTATGTAAAAAAGAAAAAAGTACGCTTGTAGCCTACTGCTTCATTTTTACAATTGTCAAAACTCGACAAAATTTTGGGAGACTGACACAATGGGGACAATCGTTTTTTTGAGTTTTTATGTCGAATTTTGTAACCCGAGAGGAAGCGGCAGATATGCTTGGTATCTCTACACGAACTCTTGATCGATACGTTCAGCGAAAGATTCTTCGTGCGCATCGTCGAGGACGAAAAGCACTATTTTTGCGACCAGATGTTGAATCAATCGCTAGTCCAGAGCCAGAAAAAACACACTTCGTTTCTGAGGAGAAAACACTTCCTGTCACTTCAGAAAATGATATGACGCCATTTGCAAATCTCATTAGAGAGATGCACCACGAAATCCAAAAGAAAGATGGTGAAATTGCAAAACTCAGTTTTGAACTCGGAAAATGGCAAGAAATTTCTAAAAATAGCGTTCCTTTGCTCGAAGCAAAAAAAAGAGATAATGATTTTTCTCTCCAGATAGATCATCTTCAGGAGTCTTTGCAGTCTGCGCGAAATGGTCGGTTAATATTTTTTGTTCTCTTTACTCTTTCTGTGGGAATCCTTGGTATTCTTTCTGCGTATATTGTGGGATTCTAATTATGTTGACATTTGTGTTTTTTTTTACTAAAAAGATAAACTTCGGCTATTTTTAATTTTTGATTTATAATATGTGTGGAATTGTTGGTGTATTCGGGAGGAAAAATGCTCCTCAGTATGTTTTGAAGGGTCTTCGAAACCTAGAATATCGTGGATATGATTCTTGGGGAGTTGGTGCTCCGTGTGGTGAGGAAGTATGCATTGAAAAGCAAATCGGGAAAATTTCTGAGGCAAAACTTCCGAAAGATTTTCCCAAGAGTACCATCGCCATTGGACATACTCGTTGGGCAACACATGGTGGTGTTACTTCCGAAAATGCTCATCCGCATTGTACGGAAGATAAAAAGATAGCAGTAGTGCATAACGGCATTATTGAAAATTTTGTGGAACTTCGTCAGGAGCTTACTCTCCGCGGACACTTTTTCGCTTCAGATACCGATACTGAGGTGCTTTGTCATCTCCTCGAAGAATTTCTTGAGAAGGGAAATGATCTTGTGAATGCTTGTAAAAAAACGGCAGATCGTTGTGAAGGACGTTTTGCATTTGTGGCTATTTCTTCAGAAGATTATCGTATGGTTGGTGTTCGAAATGGAAGTCCTCTTATTTTAGGAATAGGTGAGAACAATGAGGTATATTTTGCAAGTGATACCCCTGCTTTTCTTGAACACACGAAACACGTTTGGTATATCGATGATGGAGAAATTGTAGAAGCCGCTCCTGAGGGGCTTCGCGTTCTTTCTCTTGAATCGCTTCACAAAATTCAAAAACGGGATGTTATTCTCGAAACATCATACGAAGAGACCAGCAAAGGAGATCATGCACATTTCATGATTAAGGAGATTTATGAGCAGAAAAATACTATTACCCAAGCCATTAATCAGCCGGAAGAGGAAATCTTAAAAATTGCTGAAGAAATTCGTCGTGCACGTGGAACTTTTCTCATTGGTTGTGGAACAGCGCATAAAGTTGCTTTGGCAGGGGAGTACTTCTTTTCTCAAATTGCTCGTCGTCATATTAATACGGTAGTAGCAAGTGAGTTCCCGATCTTTCACGATTTTCTTCAGCCAGAATCTCTTGTGATTGCTATTTCTCAATCCGGAGAAACAGCAGATGTTATTGAGGCAATTGAGGCGGCACGAGAAGCGGGAAGTGAAGTGGTTTCTATTGTAAATTCTAAAGGATCAACGGTGGATCGCATGTCCGATTTTACTATCCACATCAAGGCCGGACCAGAAAAAGCAGTAGCAAGTACAAAGGCGGCGACAAGTCAGCTTGCTATCCTTCTTCTACTCGCATACGCAACTGGACGAAAGTTTTCTGCCGGAAAGAAAGCGCTTATTGAGGCGGCGGCGCAGGTAAATGATCTTTTGAATCCACGTTTTTCCGAGTTTGTGGAAAAAATTGCATATGACATTGCTCGTCAGGAGAATATTTTTATTATCGGAAAAGGTTCCAATTATCCAATGGCGATGGAGTCTGCTATCAAGATTCAAGAAGTTTCATATATTCATGCAGAAGGGTTTGCCGGAGGTGAATTGAAACACGGTCCCATTGCCATGATTGAGAAGGGAACGCCCTGTCTTGTTCTCGTTAGCGACGATGATCGTCAGCGACGTGAAATTTTAAGCAATGCCATGGAGATCAAGGCTCGTGGTGGAAATATTATTGGTATTGCACCAGATAACAGCGACGTATTTGATCACTGGATACGCGTGCCACGTGCTGGCATTGCAAGCCCTATTCTCAATCTTATTCCGGTACAGATTCTTTCGTATTACTTGGCTATTGCGCGTGGATTTGACCCTGATAAACCCCGAAATCTGGCAAAGTCGGTTACGGTGAAATAGATCCTTTTTTCAAAAAAAGAGGTTTCAGAGGCGTTGTTTTTCATAAGGGGATCGTCCTGTTATACACCGCTAGGAGCAAGAATACTGTTCCTGCTCCGAAGAAAAGTGTTCTGAATGACCACATCGTAGGCGCTTTTTGAGATCCTTTCATGATGCTCTAGTGATATATTATGATGTGGTCTTTCGGAGTTATAGAATATACGCTACCATTTTTCTTTTTGTTCAGAAATTTAAAAAACACAGTTTTTTCCTAAAAACTTCTCTTTCCTTTTTTTGTAATCCAATTTTTCAATTTTTTCATCACAATAATGTACTAATCATGTCAAATAAAAAACTTTGACATACATACTTTTTGAGAGAAAAATGACTCACCTTTATTTATTATAATTATGAAAGAAATCAACGAAGAAGTCATTCGTTCCAAAGTCTCCTTGCTCATGAAAGAAATGGGCATCTCCAAGAAGAAATTGGGGGAGATTCTCGGAAGTCGTGGCGACCATGTAAATGTTCGTATCAACCGAGCAAATCGTTTCTTGAGTGGGAAGAAGAAAAAGATAACTCTTCAGGAAATCAACAAGATTGCTACCTTTTTTCAAAAGACCGTTTCCTGGTTCCTCTCTCCAGATCAGGATTTTTCTGACAAAATTTCTTCCACTGAAGGAGTTCTTCGGGAAGATGTTTTCCTTACCATTGAACAGTCGCTTCGAAAATTTGGTTTTCGAGATGCTTACATTGGAGTTCAGATGGAACAGATTCGCGCCATGGATTTCTTCCTTCGTTCTTCTTCAAAAGAAGAAGACATTGTTAAGATGTAAGTACAAATCCTAAAATATTTGAATTTAGGGGGCTCTTAGAAGTCTATGAGACCCCTTTTTTCTGTGAGAATTTTGTATCTCACGGGGTATTAAAGAGGGTGATATGTTATTTTTTTTGATCAATTATTATGTTCAATAATTTTTTTAAGATACATGTTATATTTTCTTTCTTCCGCCAATTTTCTCATTGGTACAGAGCCATAATCATGTCCAGGACAAATAACAAGATTCTCTGGAAGATCAATTATTGTGTTCAATGTTCTTTGCATATCTTCTGAAGAAGAGTCGGGAAAATCTGTTCGACCAATACCCTCAATAAAGAGTGTATCGCCAGTGAATAGATAGAGATCTGTTCGAAAAAGAATATGGTCAGACTGGTGCCCTGGGGCAAAAAGAACCCTTCCTGATTCTTCTCCGAATGCAATTTCTTCTCCCTCGGTAAGGGGGGTAAATTTCTTGGGAATACTCCACATCCCTTCGTTTATTTTTTGTCCCCGTTTTTTTTCTGTTTTTTCGTGAGCATAAATAGGTGCCTTCGTTATTTCTGAAAGGGCATCTGCCGCTCCCGAGTGGTCGTAGTGAACGTGGGTAAGAACAATCCCCACAATAGTGTATCCATTCTGCTTGGCTATTTTCTGTATTTTTTCTGCCTCAAAACCACAGTCAACAACAAGTGCCTCTTTCGTTTTTTCACACCCAATAAGGTATGAATTATTTTGCATCGGTCCCACAGGAATACGTTTAAAAAACATCCTTAAAATCCCCCAAAAAGAAGATTGTTCACGCTTTCTCGGCTTGGTTTTTGTTGAATACTCGTCATTTCCCGTTTTACATCTTGTGAGGTGGCTTCTGTTTTTATTCTCTCTCTGTCATTTTCTACTATTTTTATATTTGGTCCCATCTGGCATTTTTTAAGACATCCACAGTACGAAAGGGAATTGGGTGCTCCTCTTCTTTTTTCTTCTTCGGCGGTCTGAAGAATAGCTTTGTTTTTTTGGGAACAGGCTCCTCCGGTACATATATGTACTATTTTTTTCATAACTTTTGGGAAACAAAAATTTTCATTTTCAGCATATCATTTTTTTTCTTTTTTGTATGAACATTTTTATTGTTCTTGTATTTCATTTATATAAATAATCAAAATGCACCGTTACCACCTTTTTTCTAAAAAAAGTTTTCTTTTTTTGTTTTCAATTTTTTCGGCTTTATATAAACAAATTATTTGTTTGTTGAAAAAATTTCTTGACCAATGAAACAAAACGAGTAAAAATTTTGAACGAAATTTTCTCTATTTCTCACCTGCATTGTGTTAAAGGCGCTTTTTTCATCAATGACGCGAGTAAAGTTATTGCGCCTCTACCTCTTATCTCCAGAGGGGCAAGAGTTTTTCGTACGTGAACTCACAAGGAGTTTGGACGAGCAGATAAATTCTATTCGTCGTGAACTCGAAAATCTCGAAAAAATTGGTATGCTTCGAGGAAAGGTTCGTGAGCGAAAAAAGTATTATTCCGTTAATTCTCAGTTCCCAATTTTAAACGAGCTTCGTACTATTTTTCAAAAGGCAGAGGGACCACATCAGCAGATTCTCAAAAAAATACAGCGTTTCGGAATGGTTGATTTATTGGTGCTTACTGGTGCTTTTGTCGATGCCTCTGGTGGAGTTGATATTGTAGTGGTAGGGAAGCTTGACAAAGAAAGGCTTTCCGATTATCTTTCTCGGGAACTGGCAGGGGAGTTAAAGCACGAAATCCGCTTTTCTGTCTTCTCTCGAGAAGATTTTTTGTATCGGCTTGAGTGTAAAGATAAATTTAGCCAGGATTTACTAAAGAACCCTAAGAACATTGTTCTTGCGAACAAAATCGCAAAAAAGACGGAAAATGTTCTCGGATAGTCTTATCGTAGCGAAAAAATTCCCCACGCTTTCTTCATTTTTTCATTTGAGACCATGTCCGTACGTATAGAAGACCTTCATCAGGAGGAAAGAAAAAAAGGAATGATTGCTTTTCGTGCTGGGCAAACAGTGCGAGTACACCGAAAAATTCGAGAGGGAGACAAGGAGCGTGTTCAGAAATTTGAGGGACTCGTTATTGGAGTACGAAATCAGGGGAATATCGCCGCTACGCTTACCGTTCGCAAGATTGTGAGTGGTATTGGTGTGGAGCAGGTGTTTCAGGTACATTCTCCACTTATTGAAAAAATTGAGCTCATCAAGGAGGCAAAAGTGCGACGTGCAAAAATGTATTTTATGCGCTCACTTCGTGGAAAAGCTGCACGTCTTCGAGAGCGTTTCTTTACCGATGAAGAGCTCAAGCAAATGCAGGCAGGCGCCGAAGCGGGGGACGCAGATATTGAGGAGGCGATTGAAAATGAAAAGAAGCAGCAACAAGCAGTTGCTGAGCGAGGGGATTTGGGTAATGAGTCTGAATCTGCAGAAGAAGTAAATGAGGAGGTTACTGTGGAGGACAAGGAGGAAGTTTCTTCTGAAGGAGTTTCAGAAGGAGAGGAAGAAGAAAAGAAATAAGAATAACCTACCTCATCAGCGGATCGCCAAAATGTGGAAAAACAATGCTGACAAAAAGCTTGATAAAGTCGAAAGTGGCTCTGTGGGTTTCAATGGATCTTCTTGGTTTGTATCATAAAATCATATTGGGATACTGAGAGTGTTCTTGAGTATTTCCCTGCGAGTAACCAGCGGTGTAATAGCAATGACGAAGATACTCTCGTTATCCAATAGAAGAAATTATCGAAGCGTATCGCAAACAAGCAGAAATCTTGCAGAAAGCTATCGAGGCTTTTGTTCTTTCGGAAATAGCAGATAGTAATGACTTTATCTTGGAAAGGTATCACGTTGAGTCATTGCTTGTTTCTAAACTTATACGAAAGTATCCGAGGAAAATAAAAGCTCTTTTTTTGATGAGAACTCATGAATCTCAGTGTCTTTTTGATATTCAGAAAAGTACAGCTCCAAATGATTGGATATTGGCTAGAAAAAATACAAGAGGAGCGTATTCCAAGATCGCCAAAATGATTTGTGAATATGGAAAATTTTTCCAAAAAGAATGCGAAAAATAGAGTCTTCCGTTTTATAATATAGATAGTGATTTGACATTTTAGATGAAAGAATCTGTTGATTATTTCTTAGAGGCATGAGTTGTATCCTGATTTGTGCATAATATCCAATTCGGTGTGGATAAGCTTCTTGCTCTCATATCTGAAGCAGGGTTGTTCCCCTAAGACAATATCGAGGTAACAACTGCGTAAAAACGAACAAAGCATAAGTTTTTGTCTTGTGTTACTCTTTTTCTGACTCTTTTTTTCTATGCCACCTCAAAAAACCATTCTTCTCTTTGGAAACTATGGGGGGCAAAACAGGGGAGATGAAGCGATTCTTTCGGGGTTTATTCATCTTTTTCCAAAAGATCATTTTCGAATAGTGGTGTTTTCTTCTCATCCCCAAAAAACAACGAAGGATCATGGCGTAGAATCTTTTCCTTTTCCACCATTTGGGCTTCGCTCACTCTTTCGTCCGTCTTCCTATTCTTTTTTTCGTCCGCTGAGGCAGGCAAGTATTGTGTTTTTTGGTGGTGGTGGGCTTTTTCAAGATCGTGAACCTTTTGCAGTTCTCTTGTGGTCATACTTTTTGTTTCTTGTTCGCTGTTTTGCAAAACGGAATACGAAAGTTCTTTTGGTTGGAAATTCCTTTGGTCCACTTCGATTTTTTTTCTCGCGTTTTCTCGTTCGTAAAGTGCTTCGAAATATTCGTTTTTTCTCTGTTCGAGATACCGAGTCTAAAGAACTTCTTCAGAAAATAGCGCATCCAAATGCTATTATTGAGCAGGCAACTGATTTTGCATTTGTACTTCCAAAACCGAGGTCTTTGAAAAGTCGAAAGGGAACCATTTTGGCTCTTCGGGGAGATGGGAATATCTCTCCAGAAAGAATACAAAAAGTGTTCAATATTCTTCCAAAACCAGTTAGTGTCATTGCTATGGACGAAATTGATCAGAAGTTTGCAGAGCGACTAGGCGTTCCAGTGGTGAATCCAAAAAATACTGCGGAGCTTCTTCATGTATTTTCTCAGGCGAAATGTGTTGTTACTTCTCGTCTTCATGGGGGAATTTTATCGCTTATTGCAGAAACATCGTTTCTTATCTTTTCCTCTGCTCCAAAAATTAACAGTTTTTTCTCTGATCGGAATCTTGCCGAACTTGTTCTTTCTGAAAAAGCTTCTCCGTTTATTATCCGAAAAAAAATAAAAACAGTTCTCTCTTCTTCAGAAAAATGGCAAAAAGAGTTTCGACGTGTTCGAAAAGAAGAGCATCAAAAAAAAAGCCTTCTTTTTCCCCTTTTTCTCCAAAAATGATCCACGGCACACCGATTGTTGGTCAGGAAAAAACGCTTGAAAAGTTGAAACGAATCCTTGCAAGAAAGCATCTTCCAAATGCCCTTCTTCTTTGGGGTCCGGCAGGAACCGGAAAGTTTCGTATGGTGCGAGAAATGGCAAAACTTCTCTTTGCAGATTATCCGAGTGAATTACGAGAAATCCAAAAAAATTGTTCCCGAAATGTTGTTTCTATAGGAGATCTTTGGCAAGCGGATCGTTTAACCGATTGGGATGTTATCTCGAAAACTTCTAATTTTAATCAACGCCATCGGCAGGGGACGGAAGGGGAGGTGGCAAAAAAAACTGATTCGATTGGTGTTCAGGATATTGCTTCCTTTTTGGAACCACTTTTTCTTCGTGACCAATACGATCGGAAAGTTGGTATTATTCGTGATGCCGAACGCATGACAAATGAAGCGGCAAATGCACTTTTAAAAACTCTTGAAGAACCTCCTCAGGGTCTTGTTTTCTTTCTTACGACATCGCATTTTCAAAAACTTCCTCAGACTATTGTTTCTCGATGTGAGATGATTCCGGTTCCTCTTGCTTCTCGGGACACGCTTCAGAATTACATGAAATCCGTTGCTCTTTCAGAAGATTCTGCGGAAGAAATGGTGACCATTGCACAAGGGCGAGGGGAATATTTGATAAAACTCCTCAATGATTCTCACTTTTTTGAGCAGGAGCAAGAGCAGTTTCAGGAGATTGCTCGCATTCTTTCTGAACGAAAAAGCGGAAAGCGTTTGAAGTGGGCGACACACTTTTCCTTTCCAGAGCACGCGCATAAAGCGACACTTTTCCTCGAAAATTTTCAACGTTTTCTTCGGAGTTTACTTCTTGAAAAAATTCGACAGAAAAAGGAATTTCCCCTTTCTGAAAACATTCTCTTTTCTGATATTTTGCGAATATACTCCCTTCTTCAGGAAACAGAAAAAGGACTCTCTGGAAACGCAAATAAAAAACTTCTCTTTGAGTCTTTTTTTCTTTCTCTTTTCCCATAATAAAATCTCGACTTTTTTTTGAGAAACCGGAAGAATGGGGAAAGGTTTTTCAGAACATTCATGGCAATTACCATTGGTTTTTGGCTTTTCTACCTTTCGGTGTTTGGCATGCTAATTCTCTCTGTTTCCAGAGTGGGAATGGTATTATTCTCAAAGATACTTCCACATTTTCAGCGAGTACGAGCGGTGACTCAGGTACGCAAAAAGATACAACTTTCAACACCTGCTCCTGATGAAATTTCTGAGGAAGAAAAAGAAGTTTCGGAAAAAACTCTTCAAGATGTACCTCTGTCAAATGAGGAGGCGGTAACGGAAGATGTGGAAGAAAAGACATCTCAAAAATCCTCCGAGAAAAAAGATGTTGTTCCACAAGAAATATATACCCTCCTTCATCGTGCAGAGGCTCTTATTTCTCGCAAGGAATATGAGGAGGCAAAACGAATGCTTATCAAAATACTCTCTTGGGATGATGATCATGCGGGGGCAAATGAGCATCTTGCGTTTGTGTATTTGCAAACAGGAGAGTACTCACGTGCCGAAAATATTTTTCGAAAAGTTATCGAGACTCGACCAAGGGATCCATCACTTCTTACGAATTTTGCCCTTTCTGTTTTTCATCAAAACAAGTCATCGGAAGAAATGGATGAGTCTCTTTTGGCGCTTCGACGTGCGGCAGAGATTGATTCTAAAAATCCAGTTCGGTTTGCCAACCTTGGACAATCACTTTTTTCGGCGGGAGACATTGTTTCTGCTGCAGAATCATTTGAGAAAGCGCTTCGCTTTTCTCCGCGAAATATTGAATACCTCTTTTTTTTGGCAGACAGCTATCTTATGCTTGAGCGTTTTGCGGAAGCAAAACAGGTATTTTCTAAAATTCTCGATATTTCTCCACTCAATGAAGATGCTCGTCGAGAGCATGAGGAGTTGCGTAAGAAAGGGTTTTAATGGGAAAAACGATAAGGGGCTTATAGTTCCAATACTGGGAAATCAATACCCTCCCATTCTTTTTGTGGAATGTCTGTGGCGGTAATAATGGTTTGCTGTTTTTTGATGAATTCAAAAAGATGTCCTCGTCGCTGTTCATCAAGCTCCGAAAAAACATCATCCAAAAGAAGAATGGGACGTATGCTAGAAATCTCTTCTGCATACTCTATTTCTGCCATTTTGAGTGAAATAAGTGCGCTACGTACCTCTCCGCGAGATCCAGCTTCTGAGAGAGGTTGTTCTCGAAGAAGAAACGAAAAATCATCTACATGTGCGCCTATGCTAGTGGCTCCCCGACAAATGTCTTTCTGTTGATGCTTTTTGAGTTTCTGGAGTGTTTCCGAACGAGAGCTTGGATGAAAGATAATCTGAAAATTATCTTGTTTTCCAGAAATGGTTTGATAGTTTTTTGAAAGAGATTTTTGGAGTGACGTAAAAAGCTTTTCCCTTGTTTTACTGATTTCTTCTGAACTTTTTGCAAATTCTTCATCGTAAAAACCCAATTCTTCCGCCGACGCTTTCCCTTCTCCAATTCTCTTTAAGAGCGCATTTCGAGAAAAGAGAATTTTTTCAAAGCGATGTAAAAGCGAAAGATGTTCAGGGAAAAGTGGAGAAAGAAAACGATTAAGGTATTTTCTTCTCATAAGTGGTGAGACAAAGGGGAGTAACAGATCGTCTGGAGAAAAGAGGGTGACCAAAAAGTTTTTCTTCCGAAGAATTTCAGATGTTCCCATAAGGACATCATTTCGTCGAAAGGCAGTTTTTCGGATTGGCGCAATTTGCCAGCGATAGAGGAGATTTTCCTTTTCTGTTGTTCCTTCTATCTCCATCCATTCTTGTTCTTGTTCTATAATGGGGGCAATGTTTGTTGATCGGAACGATTTTGTAAGAGAGAGGAGCGAGAGCGCCTCAAGAATACTTGTTTTTCCAGAGCCATTTCTTCCCACAATAAGCATCCCTTTTTTCGGAATATCGTATGAAAAAGAGGTGTGGTTTCGAAAGTGTTGAAGGTGAAGATGGGTGAGCATTTTTTCTATTGATTTCTCATAAAATGTTGTAAAAGCCATTCCCTTTTTCGGGGGGGAATTTCTTTAATCCTCGAGCATTGCCTTTGCCCATTCTCGCATGAGGTGCTTCAGGCGATATTCATAAAACTTTTGACAAACGAATCCAACGAGTCCCCCGAGGAGCGCAGAAGTCGCGACCAGAAAAATGAGGCGGATGGATGTATCTTTTTGAAAGAAAAAAAGCCCAAGTATACAAATAAGAAATCCGATAGAAAGGGGGATCATCCAATATTTTCTTTGTTCATCTGTCACAGGAAGGTCTTTTGTGCGAGCAAGTTTTAAAATGGTATTTGTTTCAAGGATAATTTCTTCACGCCCATTTTTCGAAAGGATTTCACTAATATCTTTTGTACGAACGGTTTCTGCAATTTCTTCGAGCGAAACAGCCGCATATTTACTGCTAATGGTCATCTTCCCAGAGAGGTCGTTTGGAAGAGAAATTGGTTCTAAATGAATCGGTTCTTTTCCCCCAAGATCAATGGGACGAATGCGAAAAGGAATCTGTTGCATGGGAAAAGCTCCAAAATATGCAGAAAAATCCTCGCATATTTTCGAAAAAAAGGCAAAATGGGAACTATGAAAAAAGTACTTCTCTTTGGGTCACAAGGGCTTCTTGGACAAAGTCTGTTTGAAAGATTGTCTCAAGAATCGAATATCCAGTTGGTGCCACTCTCGCGTTTTAATTACGACCTCTTTTTTCCTGAGGAAATTTTTCGCGCTCTCGATGATCATACGCCGGATATTCTCTTGAATGCTGTTGCTTTTGCGAATGTTGATGCGGCAGAAAAACCAGAAAACGAAAATGAAGTCTTTTATCTGAATGCTGATTTTCCCAAACTTCTCGCAGAGGAGTCGCACAAGAGAAAAATATCTCTCATCCATTTTTCTACCGATTTCGTCTTTTCTGGAGAAGGAGATTTTTACGATGAGCAATCTCTTCCCGATCCAATAAATATATATGGGGCTTCGAAAGTAGAAGGAGAAGAGGGGATTTGGGAAAACACTGAGAATGCTCTTGTTATTCGCACGAGTCGACTTTATGGAAAGGGAAAGGAAAATTTTGTTTCAAAAATCGTACATCTAGCAAAGCGAAATAAACCCATTTCTGCTCTTTTTGATGAACAAGGAAATTTTACGTTTACGGATGATTTGGCAAATCGCATTGCGGAATTTCTTAAACGAGAAGCCCTTCCAGTAGGAACTCTTCATGTGGCAGGAGAAGAAATGGCTTCACCAGCAAAAGTGGCACGAGAAATTGTTCGCCTTACGAATTCACAATCTGTGGTCACCGAAATTTCCTCCGATTCTCTCAGTCGTCCTGCACCAAGACCAAAGCATCCAAAATTGGTGAGTTGTCGAGAAAACATGCTCCTCGGTTTTCGTGATGCGTTGCCGAGATTTTTGGCTTAGTGGATTTCTTGGAAAGAGTCAGCCGGTATATCAAGAATTTTTCCATTTATAAGAAGAGGAATAGTGTTTTCTAACGGAAGTAGAAGTCCTCGTATTTCTCTTATTCGCTGTCCGTTTTTTTCTGAAGTTACAATGATGATATCGTGTACATTTTCGTCCTTTTCATCTTGGAACGAGAGTGCAAATTGTATCACTTTCTCTGGAAATGCCTTGGCATTCTTCATTATGTTTGATAAAAAAGGAGGCTACTTTATTGCTTTTCTTTTTTTTTATCAAGCGTATAATTCCAACCGTAAAAGGCGTTTGACTTTGGAAATCACCAGAGGAGCTGCGGGAAGAAAATCCATCTCGGATGAGTAGAACCCACCAAAATCGGTTTGTTATTACCGAAAAGAAAGTGTTTCGTATCTCTACGAAAAACCAGGGTGGTACCGCCCTTTCCCATAAAAAGGGTCCCTGGAAGGCAGAAATTCTGTTTTCCTATTTTTGTGTATATGTCCTCATTCCAGCCCGTTGATCCAAAAGCATCGTTTCCAAAGCTTGAAGAAGAAATCCTTGCCTTTTGGAAAGAGAACAATTCTTTTCGAAAATCTTTAGAAAATCGGGAAAATGCTCCACTCTACACCTTTAACGATGGTCCACCGTTTGCGACCGGTCTGCCACACTATGGGCATATTATTGCGGGAACGATAAAAGATGTTATTCCACGCTACCAAACGATGCGAGGGAAATATGTTCCACGTCGTTTCGGGTGGGATTGCCATGGGGTTCCTGTGGAACACGAAATGGAGAAACAGCTGGGCTTTAAAAACCGAGATGATATTGAGGAATATGGTGTTCAAAATTTTTGCGAGGCATGCCGAGGAATTGTACTCAAATACACTTCGGAATGGGAAAAATCGGTGGAACGAATGGGACGTTGGGTTGATTTTAAAAACGATTATAAAACCATGGACCCTGAGTACATGGAAAAAATTATTGGGGTGTTTGGAAAACTCTGGGATAAAGGAATGATTTATGAAGGAAAAAAAGTGGTGGCGTATTCGCCAAAACTTGCTTCGACATTGAGCAACTTTGAGGCGAATTTGAATTACAAAGACATTGATGATCCGGCGGTAACAGTAAAATTTGAGTTGGAAGAAGAGCCAAATACTTATTTTCTCGCATGGACAACCACTCCATGGACACTTCCAAGCAATTTGGGGCTTTGTGTTCATCCAGAATTGGAATATGTACGATTTGAAATTCAAAGTGATAACGAGGATTTGCAAAAGAGATTTGGACTAAAAAAAGGTGATCGTTACATAGTAGCAAAGGGAATTTTTGAAAGAGCACGTGATGAACAAATAGGGTTGCTACGTGATCTTTTTCTTTATCAAGAAACTGGAGAATTTGAAGCATCCTATCGGGATCCGCTTGTGATTCAAACGTTAAAGGGCTCCAATCTTATTGGAAAACACTATAAATCGCTTTTTCCATTTCTCAAAGATCTTCACGGAAAAGGCAATCTCGATTTCTCAAGCGCCTTTCAGGTGTTTGGTGACGATTTTGTCTCCGATGCCGAGGGAACAGGAATCGTTCACCTTGCGCCAACTGGAGAAGACGATGCACGTATTCTTACAGCGAACAAGGTTCCGCTTATTTATCCATTCACCGAAACGTGTTATTTTGACGAAACTATTCCACCGCTTGCCGGAAAGTATTTTCGGGTTGATCCGGTAGTAGAAGGCTCAAAAGAAGATAATGCAAACGATTGGGTTATTGATGCTCTCAAAGAATCTGGAAAATTAATGAAGCGCGAGCAGATTCGGCACAGCTATCCACACTGTTGGCGAACGGATTGTGCGCTTATGTATCGCGGTATTCACACGTTTTTTGTGGATGTGCAATCCATTAAATCGAAGATGCTCAAAAATAATGAAGACATTCATTGGGTTCCTGATCATATTCAGCATGGTCGATTTGGAAAAATTCTCGAAAATGCACCCGATTGGGCGATTTCTCGAAGTCGTTATTGGGGTGCACCAATTCCGGTATGGAAATGTGAATTGTGTCAAAAACGGGAGGTGGCAAATTCTGTTGAAGAAATTGCGAAAAAAGCAAAAAAGAACGGAACCCTTTTTGTCGCTCGACATGGTGAGGCAAGCCATAATGTTCGGAGAATTGTTTCTTGTGTTCAAGACGATTCTGTTTCGCTCACCGATGAGGGGAGAAAACAGGCAGAAAAGCTCGCTGAGAAGATTCAATCTGAAAATATAGAATATATTTTTTGTTCGCCATTACACCGAACACGGCAAACAGCGGAGATCATTAAAAAGTATGCCAACATTCCGGTGGAAATTGTGATAGATAACCGTTTGCGAGAAATAGATTTTGGCATAATGGAGGGAAAAACAGCAGAAGAATGGAAGTCACAGTTTTCCACCGTTTCTGAGAGATATTCCACAAATCCCCATGGCGGAGAGACCTCTGCAGAGGTTGTGGAACGAACTTTTGAGTTTCTTTCGGAAGTTCGAACAAAATATGTGAACAATAAAGTTCTTATCATTACTCATGGAGAGCTTGTACGGCATTTTCAACAATATTTTTGGAGTGCTTCTGGAGAGCCGCTCACCCTTAATCCCCCAGAAACAGGAAGTCTTTTTGAGTTTTCTTTTTCTGCTCGTCCAGAAAATTCCAATGGTGAGATTGATCTTCACCGTCCCTATATCGATAAAATCGTTTTTAACTGTGCATGTGGAGGAGAAATGCATCGCGTTCCAGATGTGCTCGATTGCTGGTTTGAAAGCGGATCAATGCCATACGCGAGTGTTAGTAGTGAGGAGTATCAGAAGGGGGGCTCATTAAAAATGAAACCTGCTGAGACTCCAGAGGAATTTCATCAGTATCACCAAATTCGGAAAAAAGAGATTTTTGATCGATATCATCCAGATATTGTATATGACTTTGATCATCCGGATGAAAAAGATCTCGAGAGTCATCCTTTTGTTCTTATTTTTCAAGAAGAAATTATTGGAACCCTTCGCCTCGATGAGCTTGATGGTGAAACAATTGCTCTCCGTGTATTTGCTATTTCCGAAAAATATCAAAATCAAAGATTTGGAAGACAAACATTAGATCTTGTGGAGCAATTTGCAAGGGAGAAAGGGTGTTATAGGATTGTTCTTAATGCAAATTGTAATGCCATCTCTTTTTATGAGAGATGTGGATATAAAAAAGGATTTTGGGAAGGCGATAGTACTTCTGGGGCAATCCCAATGGGAAAAAATATTTCTTTAAAAAAAGGATTTCCTGCCGATTTTATTGCCGAAGGTCTCGATCAAACTCGCGGATGGTTTTATACACTTCATGTTCTTGCGAATGCGCTTTACGATTCTCCTGCGTTTCGAAATGTGATTGTGAACGGTATTATTTTGGCGGAAGATGGGCAGAAGATGAGTAAATCGAAAAAGAATTATCCTGATCCTCAGATTATTTTTGATAAATTTGGAGCAGACGCCATGCGGTTTTATCTTCTCAGTTCTCCTGCGGTTCGTGCCGAAGATCTTCGCTTTTCTGAAAATGGGGTAGAAGAAGTAGTGCGAAAGGTTCTTTTGCCACTCTGGAACGCCTATTCCTTTTTTGTGACCTACGCAAATATCGATTCTTGGACACCAGATGAAACCTTCAAAAAAAGTGATCACCTGCTCGATAAATGGGTGCTCTCGGAGCTTTCTGCCTTTATTCGTGATGTGCAAAATGCTTTTGACGCGTATGAGCTCGATAGTGCCTGCCGAAAAATTCCAGAGTTTCTCGAAAAACTGACAAATTTTTACATTCGCCGAAGTCGTCGTCGATTCTGGAAATCAGAAACCGATGACGATAAAAATGCTGCATTTCAAACGCTGTTTACCGTTCTTACGGAAACAGTAAAAGTTATTGCGCCCGCTATGCCATTTATATCGGAAGCAATTTGGCAAAATCTTCGACAGAAAAATAACGTATCTTCGGTGCATCATTCGGATTTTCCAAATGCCGATGCATTTCCAGAAGATCGGGAGCTCGTGGAATCTCTCTCTGCAGTGCGTACTATTGTTTCACTGGCGTTGGCACTTCGTGCGCGCGAGAAGCAAAGAGTTCGTCAACCGCTTGCGCTTCTTAAAGTGGCGCTTCCGTCACGGTTCTCATCTGATATTCTTACGAAATACGAAGATATTCTTCTTGAAGAAGTGAATGTAAAAAAAGTGGAAGCAGTGCAAAACCCAGAGGAAATAGCGGAAAAATTTGCCAAACCCGATGCGCGAAAAATTGGTCCGAAATACGGAAAGGAGGTTCAGGAAATTATCCGTGAAGCAAAAAGCGGAAACTTTATCGAGCATGAAGATGGTTCGTGCACGGTTGCTGAAAAATGGGAACTTACTGCGGAAGAAATTGAGATTGGCTTTTTGGGAAAAGAGGGGCTTTCTGCTCTTTCCGAAGCAGGAATTGTGGTGGCACTCGATACTATTGTTACACCAGATCTTTTACTGGAGGGGCACGCACGCGAACTCATTCGTAATATTCAAGAGCTTCGTAAAGAAGCGGAGTATGATATTTCCGACCGTATTTTACTCGGCATCTCTGGCGCAGATGATATTCTTGCTCTTTTTGGCGAAATGATCGCTACGGAAACATTAGCGACGGAAATTTTGAAAGAAATTCCCTCTGCTGATATTGAAAAAACGATTTCGCTTGAAGGGAAAGATATCCATCTTTCATTATTATGGAAGTAGGGATATTTCGTGATCTGCCATATAGGATGAACATAAAAAACCCCTTCTAAATAGGAGGGGTTTTCGAAAACTTATTACAAATTAAGTTCTTAAATATTGGTGAAATAATCCATAACGAATCCAATAAGACCCGCAGCGAGTACTCCAACAAGCACTCCAATAATTGCTCCAAGCATGGCTTTTCGTGCTTTTCGAATTTTTTCATCATCTCCGGCAGCAGTGGCATACATAATACCACCCCAGATGAGAACGGCAGTAGAAACAGCTACAACAAGCCATCCGAGAAAGCTGATAATTTTTTCGACAAGCCCCATAACATCAAAGGAGTTCGCGCTATCATCAATACCATCACAGTTTTCGTCAATTCCATTGCTTGGAATTTCTGCTGCATTTGGATGGAACGCAGATCCTGAAAATGACCGACCACTATATTTGTTGGTATCAATAATTTCGCTAATTTCTGGGACTGTCAGCTGATGATCATCCCCAAGGGTGTCACATCCACGACCTTCACGAAGTGTTGGGCAGTCACAAATAGCGGGTTCGTACCCTTTTACACCAAAGAAATTATTTCCATCACAACGGTTTTCTACTTCGTGCCCTGCTCCTAACACTGTAAAAGTACTATCTGAAAAGTATCCGTCATGATCGCTATCGGTGAGTGAACACGTTGCCGCATGTGCAGGAATTATTCCAACTCCTACCACAAAAAAAGGGAGGAGAAGAGATATGATATATTTTTTCATGATTCTTTGGGAGAAGAAAACCAAGTTCTATTGTATCACAAGCCTCTTCCTCTGCGCAAATTTTCTCTTCTTCATGAGTGATGTTTTAAATGAATTTTAAAAAATTGATTGGAAAAGCCTGAGAAATATGAAAAGATGCTCTGGCATGGAAAAAACGATACGCGCCGCTGCCGTGGCGAAGCACATTGGCATTACTTCTCAGGATCTCCGAAAAATGCTTTCGGAAGTAAATTTTGGTGTAAAACCAAACGATCGCGAATTTCCCGAATCGCTTGCATCTGGTATTGTGCGTTTTGCGGCACGTCGTCTTAACAGAGAGATTCCGCCACTTCCTGTTCATTATGATGAGGAAGATGACGAAGAGGAGGAGGAAGAGAGAGAAGATGACGAAGAGGAGGAGCAAGAAGATTTGTTAGAGCCCAAAAAAGAGACAGCATTTGATCGACTGAATCGTCTTGCAAAAACTCCATCTCAACGAGAAGAGAAGAAGATTGATCAAGAAGTAAAACCTCCTTCAGAAGAGGTTGCTGTTCCTGCGAAAGAGCAATCAGCAAAAGTAACACCCGCTATTTTTCGAAAAATAGAGGTTTCCCCAGAAGAGGCGGCGGCGGCGAAAAAACGCCACGAGGAAGAAGTACAAAAGTCTAAAGAAGACCGAGAGCAAGAAGCACTCGAGAAAAAAGCCATGGAGCGCCGAAAAAAGCGTGGTCATGTGCTTGTCAAAAAAGAAGGAGAAGTAGAAATTCCTGCTACTATTTCTATAAAAGAGTTTTCCGAAAAAGTGGGAGTTCCCGCAGGAGAAATAATCTCTGTCCTCCTCAAAAATGGAGTTATGGTGACCATGACACAGACACTCGACTTTGATACCTATGCGATTATTGCGCCAGAAATTGATGTTCAGATTCGCAGGGCAGAAGAAACAGGAAGCGCTGAAGCGCTGAAGGGTCGAAATCTTTTGGAACTGTTGGCAGATGAAAAAGAAAATCTTGTTCCTCGTCCTCCAGTTATTGTTGTTATGGGGCATGTTGATCATGGAAAAACAAAGATTCTTGATGCCATTCGTCAAACAAAAGTAGCAGAAGGAGAAGCTGGTGGAATTACACAGCATATTGGTGCTTATCAAATTGAAAAAAAAGGTCATCTACTTACCTTTCTCGATACCCCCGGACATGAGGCATTTACTGCAATGCGTGCTCGTGGTGCAAAAACAGCGGATATCGCAATTCTCGTGGTTGCCGCAGATGAAGGTGTAAAACCACAAACTATTGAGGCAATTCACCATGCGCAGGAGGCGGGACTTCCCATTATTGTTGCCGTTAACAAAATTGACAAACCCGATGCAAATATTGAGAAGGTAAAAGGGGAGCTTGCGGTACACAGTCTTACTTCAGAAGATTGGGGTGGAGATACAGTGTTTGTTCCCGTTTCCGCTCTTCAAAATCAAGGAATTAGTGATCTTCTTGATATGGTTATTTTGCGATCTGAGTTTTTGGAGCTTACGGCAAACCCAAAACGCCTTGCTATAGGAACAATCATCGAATCAAATCTTGATCATTCTCTTGGTCCTGTGGCGACAATTTTAGTGAATACTGGAACACTCTCCGTGGGGAATGATTTTATTTTGGGTGAAGAGGGTGGACGCATAAAAACGATGCTCAATGATGAAGGAAAGAAAGTACAATTTGCTCTTCCTGGAATGCCGGTTCGTATTTCGGGTCTTTCGGAAGTTCCATCAACAGGGGAAATTTTGCAGGTGCTTCCCAATGCGAAGGCAGTTCGTGAGAAAAGAGAAGAACTCCGTTCCCTTCACGACGAAGAAAAGGCGGCAGGAGCGAGTTTGACTGAGATTATGGCAGGCTTACAGCAGGGATCTATAAAATTCCTGAAGCTCGTGCTCAAAACCGATACAGAAGGGTCGCTTGAGGCGGTACGACAAGCGATTGAAAAAATTGAAAGCAAAGAGGTTCGTCCAAAAATTATTCATGCGGCGGTCGGAGGGGTAACAGAGACAGATATTATGATGGCGGCGGCAAGTCAGGGAATTGTATTTGGCTTCCATGTTGCCGTTTCTCCAAGGGTGCGTCGTATTGCTGAGAAAGAAAAAGTGGAAGTACAAAACTATGAAATCATTTATCAGTTGGTAGATGACATTAGGCAAATTCTTTCAGGACTTTTGGAGCCAGAAGTGGTGGAAGAGGTGTTAGGACAAATTGACGTGAAGCAGATTTTCTACACAAAAAAGAAGATGATGATTGTAGGATGTCGCATTCGAAAAGGATATGCCGAAAATGGCGCTCTTGTTCGTATTTTTCGTGGCGAGAATCAAGAAGAGCCAGTGGGACAAGGAAAAATTGCTTCTTTGCAACATTTCGAAAAGAAAGTGCAAAAAATAGAAGAAAATCAAGATTGTGGTATTCAGTTTGAAGGAAAAATTTCCATAGAAGAAGGAGATCGCCTTGAGGTCTACAAGCTTGAAGAACGTATGCGAACACTCTAAAAAATCTTTAAGTGTAGAAAATGTATAGTGGATGATGTCTTTGTGGGCATATATCCTTTTCTCTTAATGGAGAGTCGAGCGATCCTCATCTTTGCTATTGTAAAATGTGTCAGAGTTGGTCGGAAGCGCCGGTTGTTGCATGGGTAATTTTTCCTCTTTCGTCTACTACCTATAAAGGTGAATAGTCAAAACTCTATCGCTCTTCACAAAATACACAGCGTTGATTTTGTCCTCACTGTGGGAGCGCTCTTTTTGCGCTAGGTGACGGAAGCGATATAATTTGTATGACGACTTCTGTTCTGAATGAGAAAGACACTATTTTTCCAAAACTTGAGAGTTTTCCTGAAAGCGCGCCGCATGTAAATGAGTACAATAAAGTCTTTTTTCAGAGTCGTTCCGAATTGAAAAAGAGTGTTTCATCTACCTGGAAAGGATAAAAATATATCTGAAAATCTAAAAACTCACTTTTGACAATTCTTTGTATCAAGAGGATGATGTGGATGATGAAACCTGTTCAGCTTCTTCATCTTCTCCGGCACGTAGAGCAAACGACAGTCTGTCCACAATGCAGTGCTTCTGTGTTACCGGAAAACGTCCATGTTCTCTCTTCTGTTGGAAATTCCGCCGTGCTTCAGCTTTCGTGTCCGCAGTGTCATCACGATTTTTTTGCAAATATTTTTCTTCATCATTCGGATGTGTATTCAGAACTTTCTTCTGAACAGGAAGGGGAAAGAGAAATCCTAGAGATGAATTATGCGCATGATGTTCTTTCTCGCGACGTTGTGAACGTATCAGAACTTTTTTCTTCTTAATCGTGAGATATACCCTCCTTCTCTTTTCACTTCTTCTTCTTTCTGCGTGTGCGTTGTTTCCTGATTCAGCGCAAGAAAAATTGACGATTGTGGGAGATCAAACAAAAGAAACACTCGGAAAGGGGAAGGAGGCCGCAAAAAAACTTGAAGTAAATGCTCTAAAAATTCGTGATGATGTTCAGCAAAAGGTAGGAGAATTTCAAAAAGCTGTTCGTGAAGTTCAAGAAGCGCAGGATGCAATTTCCACACTTCTTGGCTCAAATCAATCTTCCTCAGATGTTCCTTTTGATCTTTGTACTGTTGATGAAGATTGTATTCTTGTTTCCTATGAGGGGTGCTGTTCTTCAGTAATTTCGATAAATCGAAGTTTTGTTTCTAAATATAACGCCCATCCAGAATGGAGTGGAAAAAACAATACTCCTTCTTGTGTACAAGAGAGGTGTTTAGGAATGTTTGACGAAAATTCTCTTCCGGTGTGTCAGTCAGATGGAGATGGCAAGAAAAGGTGTGGTCTTATGCCCCCTCCATAACACTTGATTTTTGTTTTATCCCAAAAGAGCTTAGGAGTTTTACTGTCATGGAAAATCCAGTGAGAGCAAAAAGAATTTGCATTGCTCCAAAGAACATCAACACCAAGTAAAATGCCGGATGAAAAACGATCCCCAAAAAGATAAAAATAAAATTAGTCGCTCCACTTATTAAAAAAAGGAATCGTTCGATGTACCACTTATCGAGTGGCCAGTCGAATCCCTCTATGGGTTCAGTTGCTTTTTTTTCAACATCAGCAATAATTTCTGTTATTTTCTTCATTGTATTTTTGGAAAGACATTCTGTACTATATCATTTTTTTAGTGATTTTTAAATGCCAACAGTTGACATTTATTTTTTAAGGTATTAAAAGGGAATTCATATCAATTTTCTATGAAAAGAAATGGGAGTTCTCTCAGAAATCTTCTTCTATTTTCACTTCTTCTTTTTCTCTTGAGCTTCTTTTTGAGAGGAGTGTCATTGGGAGAGGAGGGTAATTTTCAAAAGAGTGCTAAAAATGGTGTTTTCGATTCCGTGCTCTTTTTTCATCAATTTCAACAGCAAATTCCTCTTTTTTCTGCTCTCTCTGGAGTTCGGGAGAGCTCAATTCTCGTTTCTGTTTTGAATAATGCAAATTTTTCTTCCGCTTTTTTGGGAGTTCAAGATTCAGTTAGTCTTTCTACTTTGCCACTTGAAAGCCCAGACATCTTTTCGGAAGAATTTGCTTTTCTACGGTCTGCGCAAAATCTTCTTCGACTTGATATTCGAAATGAAATTCTCTCTACTCCATATCGGACTAATCGTTTTCAGCGCTTAGAAACTGATTTTCAAACATCCTTATCTCGCGGAAACTATCTCTTCCAACGTTTACAACAACAAGAATCGCGCTTAAGATCTCTTTCTGAGTCTTCTCGACAAGAATCTGAGCAATTTCGAAAAGAATTTTCTCAACGTATGGAGGCACTTGATGCAAAAGGAGTTCAGCAGGCAATAACAAACTTTACGGATTCTGATAAAAATATTATCGAAAAGAACGCAGAGCTTGTTCGAATTATTCGTCTTGAAGAGCAAATTTCTCCGCTTCTTTCTGCTCTTCAGGTTCGTGAATCGGCGATGCTCAAAAATCGTGATGCCCTTCTTGCTGGAGTTCAAATGGATGCACAAACAGCTCGTTCCCTCGGACTCTTTTTTTCTGAATCAGAAAAATAATATATTTTTTACCATTAGTGATGAATTTTATCACATAAAATAGTTTTCCACTTTTTACTATTACTCAGCAGAATGCCGTTTCTGAGTGATAAAAAAAGAAAAGAAACAGAAGAAAAACCAAGACTTGTTTTTTTTAGAGAAAGCAGAGAAAATGTGAAACGATTCTTTTTTTGGTGCATGGGATTTAAGGTATTTTCAGCACTTCGTCAGGAGGAAAAGGGGGGAGCATTTGTTCGGGTGTTTGAGAAAAAAGTTGGAGATCAACAGCTTTGGGTTGTTGGTCATTTTCCTGAGTCTAGCCACATGGCGGATGAAGTTCTTCGAGTCATTCGTGATATTGCTGTTTCAAAGATTCTCGATGACCATATTGGTGATGAGCAGGACATGTTTGAGTCTGTTCTCAAGGTGGTAAATGAGAAGCTTTCAGAAATGCTTTCAGAAGAAGAGGCGGAGAGTATTTTACGAAATGGGAGTATGCTCATTTCCTTTCTCTCTGGAGACCTTCTCCTTCTCTCAAATTACGGTCAAGGGGAGGTATTCCTTCTTCGTGAGAGTGCGCTTCTTGAGGTTTCTGAGGGGATTTCTCCCGTGATGACTGGAACTGATTTTTTCCAAAATGTAAGTAGTGGTGATCTCCAAAATGGAGATCGTATTGTTATTTCTACTGTTCGTTTACAGAGATTTGTAACAGAGCGCCATCTTTCTCGAATTCTTTCGGACGGGGGAGTGACAGAGTCGCTTGAGAGTATATCCTCTTGTATTGATCCTCAGGAAGGATACGGGCTTTTGGTGATGAATATCAAAACGGCTGATCCGCTTCCTTTCCCAGAAGAGCGCTCTATGAATGATCGCACTTCCATTTCCCCAGGGAGAAGAACGAGCCCCGTTACCCAATTTTCAGAAATTGCCAATCGTTTTTCTGAAGATGTTTTGCAACGTGCAAAGGCACTTCCTTCTTCTCTGCTTTTGTTGGGAGGTGCTGTTATTTTGGCGCTCCTCCTTCTTTTTCTCTTTTTTTCTCTTCTTTCAAAAGAGCAGGATACACGTCAATCGAGTGAGTTTTCTGAGTTTGTAAAAAATGTGGAACAAGATTTTTCCAATGTAGACACACGAGTTATTGAAGGAAAAACTGATCAGGCGAATCTTCTTCTTGATGCCATTGAGCAAAATGCTCGAAAAATGTTGGAACAACGTGTTGACCTCGCAAATGCGGAAAAAATACTCACACATGTTCAGGAGCAACGAGAAAGTGTGAACCATATTATGCGGATTACAAATCCAGAGGTATTTTCTGATCTTCGTCCACTAAAATCTGATATTTCTACAAAGGGCATCTCCTTTTTAAAGAACGAATTTTTAGTATACGACAAAAATTCTCTTTATCGTATTCTTGCTTCTACTACCCATCCTGAAAATGTTGGTGTGCTAAGCGCTTCTGATAAGGTTCAGTTTTTGACCGCCCTTTCTTCAAAAGATGAACTTGTTTTTGTTACGGAAAACGGAAGCGTTTTTGAGTGGCAAAATGGTCAAGTGATTTCTGCTGATACGGCAGATAAAACGTGGAAAACGGCGAGTGATATTGGTGTTTTTAGTAAGTTTCTCTATTTTTTGAGCCCTTCTGACAATCAGATATGGAAATACGAACGTCGAGAGAGTGGATTTACTATCCCTGAGGGGTGGATAACCGATGAAACAGTGAATATTTCTGATGCCATTTCCTTTGCTATTGACGGAAGTGTTTTTGTTCTCCTGAAGGATGGAACAATTCAGAAATACCATCGAGGAGAGTCGCAACCATACGAAGTAAAGGGAACTCCCGGAGGAGCGCTTTTGGGAAGCAAAATCTTTACGAATGACACACTTGCGTCGCTGTTTGTTCTCGATCCTAAGGAGAAACGAATATTTATTTATGAGAAATACGAAAATGAGGCAGTATACAAGAAACAAATCGTCATTGAGAATACTGAACCGATTGTCGATTTTTATGTTGTCGGGAATACAATTTATCTTCTTGGACAACAACAAATATATAGTGTCACCATTCCTGAGTAGGTTTTGGAAAATCTCTGATATTTCTTGAGAAGAAAATAGCGATAGACTACGTTCTTTTCTCAAGAAGTGCTACGGTCTCTACGTGTGGAGTGTTTGGAAAGAGGTCGTGAGGACGAGCTTTTGTGAGTTTCCATCCAAATTCGTTTGCTTCTAAAATATCTCGGGCAAGTGTTGCGGGATTACATGAAACAAGGATTATTTTTTTTGCAGAAGTGGAGAAGAGGCTTTTCCGAACTTTTTTTGGGAGTCCGTTTCGTGGGGGGTCAGTCACTACGACATGCGGTGCAAAGTCGATAAGTGTTTCAGGGAGAATGCTTTCTACCGAACCAACGATAAATTCGGTATTATTGATGGCATTCCTTTTTGCATTTTCTCTGGCATTTTGAATTGCCTCCGGAATAACCTCTACTCCTAAGACGCGTTTTGCAGAAGATGCGAGTGCGAGTGCAATGCTTCCTGTTCCACAAAATGCATCAAGAACCCTTTCTCCTTCTTGTATATCTGCGCATTCCTTAATGCTTTCCATAAGTTTTTCAGCAGATTCTGTATTCACCTGAAAAAATGCGTTTCCTGAAATGCGAAAATGAGTGCCACACCATATTTCTTCTAATACGTCTTCTCCAAAAAGTGTTTCGGTTGGCGCATCAAAGCCAGCAACTGAAACCCCCGAATGAAGCACAACAGCTATTCCTGAAATGTTTGGAATTTCCTTTAATAAAGCAGAAACAATCGGATTCCAGAATGATCTTTCCTTTTTTTCTGATACGACAATACGCACCAAAATATTCCCTGTTCGTTCTGAATTTCGAAGAATAAGATTCCGCCAAAATCCTTTATGTATAATGGGGTTCCAGACAGGAAGCTCTGAAGAGAGCGCAAATTCCTCTATTTTTTGAACAATTTTTGAGAAAATTTCTGGTGAAAGACAGGTACCTAAGCATCGTACAATTTCCCTCCAGTTTCCGCGTTTATGGAGACCAAGACCAGGATTTTCATCGTGATGCTTAATAGATCCGTCTGAAAGAATCTCTTTTCGCATTCGGGAATATCCAAATGAGAATTCCATTTTATTTCGATAACGAAATATTTTGGGACTGGGAACAATGGGGTCGACAATACTGTTTTTCTGTTTTGCAATACGTTCTAGAGAATCTTTTACAAATTGTGCTTTCCAGTGCAATTGTTCGTCGTAGGCAATGTGTTGCCATGGAGCACCTCCTGAAAGGGGAAATTCTGCATCGCAAGGAGGAATATAATGTGGCGATTCTTCGAGCACCTCCTGAATTTCTCCAAAAAACGCTTGTTTTTTTCGATGAGTGATGCGAAAGCGGACAATCTGTCCTGGAATACCAAGAGGAAGAAAAATAACCTTTTCTTCATGTTTGACAATACCACTTCCATCTGAAGAAAGTCCTATAACTTGTGATTTCATGTTGTTTTCCATTCTTTTTGTGGAGAGATATATGACAAGTTTTGGGAGTGACTAAAAGTTCACTAAAAAGAGAACGACAAGACCTATGGTCACGAGTGATCCAAAAGAGTATCCCAATATTTTCCCATGTGAAAGCCGTACGTGAATAGTAAGTCCGGCAAAAATAAGGAACACAGATCCTGTGATCATAAAAGGAAATGAGCTTGTAACCGATCGCCATAAAAAATCATAGAACGAAGATTCATTTCCCCATTTCACAAGGGCAAAAACAGTTATATAAAAAAAAGAAACATAGAAAGCAAGAAGCCATCCAAAAAAGAGACGAAGTTCTCGAAAAAACCGATATGAAAGATTTATGTGGTAGTCGCGTTGTTCCTCTTTTTTTTTATTTTCCTCCTCTTTCATTGTTTCCTCCTGTTCCGCATTCATTTTTTCTCCTTTCGCAATGAGTTTTGCTCTTGAGGCACTAACAACATCTGAGAGCTCTTGAAATGTCTCGACGAGACTATGAAGATGTTCTTTTCGGGCGGCATTACTCTTTGTAAAAATAATGCGCCGTATCGTTCGAAAAATTTTTCGAGTTGAATGAATGATGAGTTTTGTCCGAATGGCGGCAGGGTTTGTTTGAAGAAACCCTTGTGGTTTTTCCTCTCTGTGCTTTTGTTTTTTCCCGAGTGCTTTTGCGAGGCGTTCGGAGAGTTTTCCGAGACGCGATGTTGTTCCCGCATTTTTTGATCTGAGGTAATAGTCTTCAACATTTACTTCTTGTTTTTCACGCTCCTCTTTTTCTCCTCTTATGCCACCCTCTTCACTCACCTCTGTGCCCCCATGCTCCTGCTGAGCCTTATCAATAAGATCGAGGAGTTCATCTGCAAGATCTTGAATATATTTTAGGTTATTACTGAGGCGAAGACGCATAAGATTATCTACGCGGATTTTGATTTCGTGGTACTCGTTTCCCGTCATCTGATCCTGATAGCCCTTCATTACCTCCTCTGCCCTTTTGGCGATTTTTTCTACACTTTTAATAAGTTCTTTTTTTGTTTGTAAAAAATATTCATTCTTCTTCTCGTCCGATCCTGCCAAATCATTTTCCGGTTCTTTTGGGGCAATACCATATTTCTCAAAAACCTCATCAGAAAGTTCTTTAAGCCCCTCCTTTCCTTTTTCTTCTCGAAGTTGTTCTGGAACACTTGTTTCACAAAGCGATATGACCCGAAAGCCATATTCTGAGATAAGGCGAATGTATGCGGTTTCACGAGATTTTGCATTAATGGTTCCTGCAGTTTCTTTCCCTTTAACATCGACAACATGAAAGTAGAACGACATTGATCCTGTTTCTTCTTCTGCAATTTCTTCGTTTGTTTTCTCAATAAAAACTACAGAAAGCCCCATAGCATGAAGTTTTGCTCGTGCTTCTTTTTCGTCTTTTGCCGCTAAAACTCCTGTAAGTTTTCGGTTTTCTTGGTTGAGGGTGATATACTTAAACTTTTCCATGTGACTCGGGAAATTTTCTTTTTCCTATTTTAACGATTTTGTTCGGAAAAGGAAAAGAGGGGATTTTGGTTTTTATTTTGAGGGGAGGAAAGACCAATATGATGAAATGCCTGATCTTGAAGAACCCTTCCTTGAGGAGTGCGTGCTAAGAAACCAATTTGCAAAAGATACGGTTCTCGAATATCTTCAATGGTTTCGCGTTCCTCCGAAATTGCCGCTGAAAGTGTTGAGAGCCCTACCGGTCCACCGGAAAACTGTTCGGCTACAATGCGAAGAAAACGTCGATCTCCTTCGTTTAGACCAAGTTTATCTATGCCAAGCTCAAAAAGTGCTTTTTCTGCAATCGGTAACGAAATTTCGTCCAAATGTTCTACATGTGCAAAATCGCGAAGACGATGGAGAAGTCTATTGGCAATGCGTGGCGTTCCTCGACTAGAGCGCGCAATAAGGCTTGCGGAATCTGGATGGATAGCAACATCAAGCTTTTTTGCGTTTGCGTGTACGATGGTTTCCAGATCTTTTGGATCATAGAATTCAAGTCGAAAACTTTCCCCAAAACGGTCTCGAAGCGGAGATGAAAGTCCTCCGAGTTTTGTGGTTGCTGCGATAAAGGTGAATTTTGGAAGCTGAATGCGAAGTGACCTTGCTCCTGGACCTTTTCCGACGATGATATCAAGTGCAAAATCTTCAAGTGCAGAGTAGAGCATTTCTTCTACAGGACGCCTGAGTCGATGAATTTCATCCAAGAAAAAGACATCTCCTTCTTCAAGATTGCTTAAGAGTGCGGCGAGATCACCGGATTTTTCAATAGTAGGTCCAGATGTGATCCGAAGTGATCCACCCATTTCTGTTGCTATAATACTGGCGAGTGTTGTTTTTCCAAGCCCTGGTGGACCGTAAAAAAGAAGATGCGGTGCGGTTTCTTGTCGTTTTTTTGCGGCAGTTAAAATAACATTAAGTGTGCGCTTGAGTTGGTTCTGCCCGACAAAATCGACGAGTGTTTTTGGTCGAAGTGCACTGTGAAGGAGATCCTCTGAGAGAGGAGTATTCTGCGTATTTCCTCCAGAAATTGATGATGACTCGGAACGAACAATGGCCACAGAAGAATCGGAAATAAAATCTCTTCCATTGTGGTTTTTTTTAGCGAGAAGAGCAAGGAGGCTATTTTTGGTATGAGAATGATGGAAGAATAATTTTTTTGTTCAAAAATGGAAAATATAAATATCCTAAAGTGAGAAGTTGGTTTTTATAATTTCTCCAATACGTGGAAGTCCCGAAAGATCGGGGTACATTTTCCCCTGAGAAGTGGGAAAAAATCGCGTTGCTATCTCTTCGAGTGCTTTTTGTTGTGGTGGATGGAATTCAAAGAGGAGTACATCGAATTCAATATTTTTCAGAAGAGGAAAAAGTCTTTTATAATGCAAAAGCCCATCTTTTCCTGAATACAATGCACTTTGTGGCTCTTGGCGTGTACTTGAATGCGCTTCTCCCTCTGGAACATACGGAAGGTTTGCGGCAATAATAAGAGGACGAGGAAGTTTAGAAAATAGTATTCCGGTTGGCAAAAGATCGCCCTGTAGAAATTGTATGGAGCGTTTGTGGAGTCTGGCATTTTTTCGTGCGATAAGAAGGGCTTTTGGAGAAATATCTACTCCAATAATTTTGTGAGGCTTTGCATTGTGTGCTACAGAAATGGCAATACACCCCGATCCGGTACCAATATCGAGGAGGGTTCCTCCTCCTTTTTGTAAAAAAGAAATAGCACGTTCCACAAGAAGCTCTGTTTCTGGGCGAGGAATAAGGACATCAGGTGTCACAAGAAAGGGGAGTCCATAAAATTCTTGCATTCCAGTAAGATATGCAAGAGGTGTTCCTGTTCGTCGTTTTTGAATAAGTATTCCTGCTTCTTGCTGTTGTTTGGTGGAGAGTTGATATTCGGGGTGAGCTATGAGAAATGAACAAGGTTTTGCAAGAACATGAGCAAGAATAAGCTCTGCTTCGAGTTTTGGGCACTCGGAAATTTCGGTAAAAAGACGCGAAGCATATTCTAAAAATGCGTAAATATTCATAGGAATTGAAAAAAAAGGAAAAAACTGGTAGTATTATGGGAAAAAATTTCTCCGTTCCGAAACAAAAAATATGCCAAAGATTTTTTCCTCATTCCTTCATCTCTTTTCCGGTGTTATTTGGCGTTCTTTTGTTTGGGGATTCTTTTTTATTCTCATCTCCTCTACTGTACGAGCGGATACGGAAATTACCGATCTTGGTGCGGTGCAAACATTTAATGAGTATATTTCTGTCGTGTGGGCATGGGCGGCAAATATCATCCTTCTTCTTGCAGTGGCAGGTGTAGTGGTAGGAGGAATACTCCTCACCCTTTCTGCCGGAAATGAAAATCGTGCGGATATGGGGCGCACTACAATTCGAGGAAGTATTATTGGTATGAGTATTGTGCTTCTTTCGGGAACCATTCGTATTTTTATTTTCAACATTGTTCCTGAAAACCAAGATTCACAAAACTTAGGAGGGGCATTTGAGGCACTCCACTCACTCATTAATGGGCTTCTTGGTTTAGTTGGCGGTGCAGCGGCAGTAGGTATCATTATTTCTGGCATAAAGTACATGACATCTTCTGGGGATTTCGAAAAGCTCGATTCCTCTAGGCGGTCACTTAAACTCTCACTCTGGGGACTTGGAATTGCCTTAGGAGCTTGGGGAATTTTGGCGTATGTCGTCAATATTTTTTAATCTTTTGTGTTTTTATGAGTATCCCATTAAAAGCTTTCGGAAAATTTTTCTGCTTTCTTCTTTCTTTTTTTCTTTTTACTCCGGCATTTGCTGTTGCTCCTTCATCTGTAAACGAAGGAAGTATTATCGTAAAAACTTTTTCTTCGGGAAGTGCTCGTATTTCGTGGACTTCTGTTCCGGGGGCAGACCGCTACCTGATCGATTATGGAATGGAGTCTGGGGTATACGGAGATCGAGAAGACACTCCAAATATTTCTGTGGATCTCGTTGGGCTTACGCTCAATACCGATTATTATTTTACCATCACCTCCGTGAGTGTTCTCTCGGAAGAATCCCCTCCAACTTCTGAGCAAACATTTCGTATTAACTCGCCTGTTTCACGTTCGTATATTCCAAATGGTGTTGAGGGGAGTGACTTTGGCAATTTAGTACAGGATCAAATTGAGGCAGATCCTATTGTATCACCATCATTTCTTGGGAATTATACTCCGCAAGAAGCCCTTTCGTCATTCGTGAATGCATTAATGGGAATTTCTATAAGCATCGCAACCATGGCACTTCTGTGGGGGGGAATTTTGCGCGCTACATCGGCAGGAGATGAGGAAAAAATTGAAAAATCAAAGAAATTTTTCTTTTGGTCGATTGTCGGATTTTGTATAAGTTTTTCTGCATGGGGAATTGTAGCACTCGTTCGGGACTTTTTCCCCGCTTCATAAACGGAAATTTTTTTTCTAGAGTGTTCTTTTCTGACATTTACTTGCGAAAACACTGTTCCTTTTGAAAGAATCGGAAACAGTTTTTTTGTTTTCGTGAAAAAAGAATTTGAGCAGTCTTGTGGATACCATATCCAATGTGTTTCGTGCGGTAAACGGTGGAAAGAAGAAGAGACCATTACGAACTGTCTTGATTGCGGAAACGCACTTGAAGTTGTGATGAATCTTGAAAAAATAGCACTCCAAGTCAATCGTTTTGCGCTGACGCATACACCGCTTTCTGCGGCAAAATATCTCGATTTTTATCCCATTTGTGATCGTTCAAAAGTGGTAACTCTTTCAGAAGGAAATACACCGCTTTACCGTGCGGAACGCTTAGGAAAATCTCTTGGGTTTTCCCAACTTTTTATTAAAGACGAAGGAGCAAATCCAACCGGAGTTTTTAAAGACCGTGGAAGTTTAGTAGAAATTACAAAAGCGCTTGAAATGGGGGCAACAGCAATATGTGTTGCGAGCACAGGGAATATGGCGGCATCGGTTTCTGCGTATGCAAGTCGTGCAGGATTACCTTGTTACGTCCTTGTTCCTGAGGGAACTCCTATTGGGAAACTCGCGCAAACGCTGAGTTATGGAGGGAAGCTTATTCAGATTCGGGGAACATACGCCGATTGTGTGCGACTTTCGGATGAGCTCTCTCGAAAAAATAATTTTTATCTTGCAGGAGACTATGCATTTCGTGCGGAGGGTGCCAAATCCACCGCATTTGAAATTCTCGAACAGCTCCACTGGAAAGTACCAGATGCTGTTTTGGTTCCCGTGGGATGTGGAACAAATCTCGCCGGCATTGCAAAAGGATTTCGAGAGTTTTTTGAATTGGGATACGTGAACACAATTCCGCGAATGATTGCCGTTCAGCCGGAGGGGTGTAATACGGTATGTGAAGCATTTCACTCTGGTGCCGATCGCTTTACTCCAGTGGATAAGCCAAAAACAGTAGCGAGTGCGGTTGGAATTGGATTTCCGCTTGATGATATAAAGTGTCTCTGTGCGCTCAAACAATCTGGTGGAACCGCAGAAACTGCTTCTGATGAAGATATTCTATTGGCACAATATCAACTTTCGAAACAGGAATCTGTTTTTACAGAACCTTCTGGGGCAATTCCGATAGCGGTTTTGCCAAAGCTCCTCGAAAAAGGATTGCTCAAAGCAGACGAAATAGTAGTTTGTATCGCTACTGGAACAGGACTCAAAGATCCAAAAGCCGCTATTCAGTCTTTTGCAGAGCCTTCTACTATAAGTGCTCAAATTGAAGATATTGAACGCTTTCTTCAAAGTGGAGCATCAGACATGCGCCCTTCCCGACAATCACAAAAGGAAGAAGAAGTGTTTCAGGCTCTTCCCTCTGGAATGGAGCTTCGAATATTTTTAGAAAAAGAATTTTCCCATTCCCCTGACGATATTGTTCTTGAAAATGTTCTCCAAGAAATTGATTCTTTTTTTCGTCGAGGGAAAACGATTACGAAAGCGGATCTTTTAAATATGTTAGAAGAAGCTATTGAAAATACAAATATTCCTGAATTTCCTTTGAGTATTACTGATTTTTCTGTCGAAGATTCTTTTCAAAAATCTCCATTTGCTCAGGTATTACTCGATTTTTCAGGAGATTCCTGTTCAGGGCAATCAATAGGAGTTGGACCAGTGGATGCTCTTATTAAAGCAATGAAAAACGCACTTTCTTCTGTAAGTGATTTTTGGCCGGAGCTTGCCGACTTTCATGTGGAAATAATAACGAGCAAAGAAAGCGCTATTGCAAAGGTTTTTATGGCAATGCAGGATGGAGAGGGGAATCAAGTACACGCAAAAGCAAGTAGCCCCGATGTTATTGTTGCGGCACTCCACGCATTTATAAAAGGATTTAACCTCCTTTTTGATCATCGGAAAAAATAGGAAAGTGAATTTCATTATTTCCCATATCCTCCCTACTTATTTACCCCCGGTACACGAGGAAGATCATATACACAACATATATTCCTATGAATATTCCTGCTTGCCAACGTTCGAGGAGGTGCTTTTTCCCAATGAAGAAGATGGCAAAAAGAAAAATAGTAGCGAGTCCAGTCATTCCGATATCTATGTTCAAATGAGGATTGAGTGGAAGCGGGCGAATAATGGAGCTGATGCCCAAAATCCAAAATATATTGAAAATATTTGAACCAACGACATTCCCGACAGCAATATCTGACTCTTTTCGCAGAGCCGCAATAATTGAGGTAACGAGCTCTGGAAGGGATGTTCCAATGGCGACAATTGTGAGCCCGATAAGTGCCTCTGAAAGTCCAAAAAGTTTTGCAATGGTAATTGATTGAGAAACAAAAAGTTGTCCTCCCACGAAGAGTCCAAAGAGGCCTGCAAGAACAAAGCCGATAGAAACTGAAGCAGAGTACATTTGTATTTCTTCTTCTCCTTCTTCTGCTGTGCTATTGTTTTGAAGACCCCAAACATAGTACATAAAAAGGAGAAAAAGGCTTAAAAGGGCAATTCCATCACTCCGAGAAATTTCATTAAATCCGCGCCCCTCAAGAAGCGTATCGTTTCCAAAAAGAAAAATGAGTGCTACTCCGAGAAAAGCAAACGGAATTTCTTTCCACACTGTATTGCTCTTCACGGCAAGCGGGTACACAAGTCCTGCACACCCAAGAATAAGAAGAATGTTTGCAATGTTGCTTCCCAGTATGTTTCCAATTGCGATGTCAGTATTCCCTTTTACGGCGGCAAAAATATTCACAATAAGCTCTGGCGCAGAAGTGCCAAACGCGACGACGGTAAGTCCGACAACAAAAGGTGAAATGCCAAAAACCCTCGCAAGAGATGAAGAACCACGAACAAGAAATTCTCCTCCGACAATGAGAATGACAAGCCCTATAAAAAGAAAGAGGAAGGGGAGAAAAATATCCATTATGTTGAAAAAATCCCACCCATTCTTCTCTGTTTTTGGAGTGGCGTAAAGCATATTCCTCTGAAAAATATCCTCTTCTTCTGTTGGAAATTGGATTGTCGCAAGAAGTGAGACAATCCAATTTGCTCCTAAAAACCGTTTGCTTTCTATTTTGCTTCTGGAGTTTCTTCTTGTATGTTTGTCTTTTCGAGGAGCAATGCTGGTGAAGTCTCTCCAAAAAAGAACCATTTCCACTGATCTCGTTTCGGACGTCGAAGAAGAATTTCTCGCTCGAGAATATTTTTATTTGGTGCTGTTTCAAGATTATCTTCTGCCAGAGGAGGTTCTATATACATTACTTTTTCTCTTGGTTGCATGAGCCCTTCGTGCTCCTTCGCCCATTTGTCACGATATTGCGGAGAGCGAAGATATACGAGTTGCTGTTCCAAGTTTTTATTTTCCTCTTCAAGCATCTCAATATTATGCTGAAAATCGCCTATCTCTCGTTCGAGTGTTGTGTGTTTAAGGAGGGAATTTCCCCAAGAAAATGCGAGGAGAAGTGAGATAAAAAGGCTTCCAATGATAGTCACACTTGTTCCGAGGGATGTTTCGTTAAGGTGATTTTTCCGCATATTGCTCTCAAAAAAACAGCTTTTGGAGATTATTTTTTCTTTCTTACATGTTTTTTTTCTGAGAAAAGGCGTAAAGAGCGAATTTTATGTCCATCCATTTTTTCAATAACAGCATATATTTGTGGAGTAAGATGAATCGTTTCTCCGCGTTTTGGAAATCGTCCGATATTCTCGAGAATTGCCTTTGCAATGCGATCTGCTTCTTCTCCGGGAACTTCTAATCCTGTTGCTTCTTGAATATCTTCTAAATAGGCATTTCCTGAAACAAGAAAACTTCCATCGGGAAGTTGTCGAATTTCTTCTTCTTTTTTGTCGGTTTCGTCTTCTATTTCTCCAAATACTTCTTCCAGAAGATCTTCGAGTGTCACGAGCCCCGCGGTTCCTCCGTGTTCGTCAATGACAATTGCCATGTGTGTTCTTCTCCACTTCATCTCTTTCATCACGTCTTCGAGGAGCATGCTGACAGGAACAGTGAGTGGCGGATTTTTAGGAAGGTCACAAATTTCTGTGTGTGTTGGAAAGCTCTGTTCGTATTTCAAAATGTTTTTCAGAGTTATAATACTTGTAATGCGATCGATTGTTTCCGAAAAAACCGGAATACGACTATGAGTTTTTTCAAGAAAAAACCGAATTGCTTCTTCAAGCGTTGTATCATCTGAAAGAGCATCCATGTTTGGACGAGGTGTCATTACCTCTTCGGCAGTGGTTTCTCCAAATTCTAATACATTTTCAATGCGCTCTCGTTCATCTGCCTCAAGCGCGCCTTCTCGTTCTCCAATTTCCGCAAGTGCAAGGAGCTCTTCATCGGAAAAAATTTTTTCAGGGCTTTTGTTTTTACTGAGAGAATGAATGAGTTTTTCGAGTGGCCATATAAGTGGCAAGAAAATTTGTGAAAGCCAGTAGATGATGGGAGCAGTGAGGAGCGCAATGGGATCGGCGTGTTTTTGGGCAAATGATTTTGGAAGAACTTCACCAAAAAGAAGGAGGATAAGTGTTAAAATTCCGGTCATAAGACCAATAACAGTATTTCCAAAGAGTTGTGTAAAAAGAACAGTAGAGAGAACGGGAATAAGAATATTGACGAGGTTGTTTCCAATAAGAATGGTAATAAGAAGCCTATCTGGATGATTTTTAAGAAATTCAAGTGCATGCGCTCCTCGTTTTTTTTGCACCACAAAAGAACGTGCTCTTGCTTTTGAAACAGAGACGAGCGAGACCTCTGATCCAGAAAAGAATCCAGAAAAGAGGAGAAGGACAAAGAGAACAAGGAAAGAGAATAACGAAGGGTCTTCCGGATCCATAGTGGAGTTTTATCTGAGAAAATCCGTCCTATTATTCTTTCTTTTTTTTCGTTCGGCAAGTAGATTTTTTTCGAAAATTCTTTATGATAGCGAAAGAGGTATATGAATGCTGTTTTTTCTCCACAGTCGGCAACTATTCTTCGCACAGAGGAGCTCAATAAGAGTACGCGACTCTTTGTGCTCGATATTTCTTTTGGCGCAAAGCCAGGACAGTTTGTAAATATTTGGATTCCAAACCTTGATGAAAAGCCGTTTTCTGTAGCAAGTGATGATGGCAAAACGATGAGTATTGTTGTTTCTGCGGTTGGACCTTTCTCAACTGCTTTTTTCGAAAAAAATTCAGGAGAAAAAGTGGGCATTCGTGGTCCTTTTGGAAATACATTTTCCGTTCAAAAGAACAAAAAAATTGTTCTTGTCGGAGGTGGCTTTGGAACTGCACCTCTCCATTTTTTAGGAACAAAATCACAAGCAGAAGAATGTAAAATTACTGCTATTATTGGTGCTCGTACAAAAGACCTTCTTCTTTTTACTGATTGGTGCGAGAAGTCTGGTTTTCGCACACTTTGCACGACAAATGATGGTTCTGCCGGAACAGAAGGATTGGTAACCAATGTTTTGGAAAAGCTTCTTGAGACGGAAAAAATTGATCTTGTTCAGTCGTGTGGACCAGAAAAGATGATGGAGGCAGTGGCAAAACTCTGCCAGTCAAAAGGTGTTCCTTCGGAGCTTTCCCTCGAACGCTACATGAAATGCGGATTTGGACTCTGCGGACAGTGTTCGTGCGATGGGACCCTTGTCTGCCGAGAGGGGACTGTTTTTTCTGGCGAAAAGGCACTCTCTTTACAAGATTTTGGAAAATTTCACCGCGATGCAGAAGGACGAAAGAGGTATTGGTAAGCGTGCTTAGATCATGGAATGAATTCCAATATGATTTCCTTCGGTATCCATAACAATGCTTATAAAGCCATGTTCATCAATATTTTTTCTTGGGAGAATCACTTGTCCACCATGTTTTACTACCAATTCTTCGTCGCTGTTTAAATTTCCGCTTGGTGAAGTGAAGTAGATGGGTACACCAAGAAGGTTTCGTATTCTCATGTTTTACAAGCGAACCTGTGGAGCCGTAATCCTTGTTTTCCATAGGGAACCATGCAATATCTCAATGACTCACTTTGTGCCGTTCGAGTGTTTTTCCGAAAACACCTTCATAAAAACTAACGGCGGGTTTCATACTGATTACCGGAATT
Source organism: Candidatus Peregrinibacteria bacterium (assembly GCA_016699755.1). NCBI lineage: Bacteria > Candidatus Peregrinibacteriota > Candidatus Peregrinibacteria bacterium. Next base: position 328,587 of record CP065009.1, read on the forward strand.
TCGAACCATCCAACGACATTATTTTGCATAAAAATAGGGATAATATACTCCCAACGTATACTTGCGATTTGGAAAAAACAGTTGTTTTTTTTGGCATCTTTTTCTTCAAAAAATTGATGTGGAGTTTTTCTTATAAAAAAGACGAATTCTCAAAAAATGTTCTTGAAAAAATCTTTAATAAGTGATATTATTTCATGATATAAAAACAAATCAAATGCCACTCCTCATGCTTGGTTGGGAATTTCCACCGCTTCATTCTGGAGGACTCGGGGTTGCCACCCGGAATATCGCCCTCTCTCTTTCACGTCGCGGTGTTCCCGTATGCTTTGCTCTTCCTCATTTTGTTCATTCTCAATGGAGAAAAAAGGGAGGAATAGAGCACGAGTTTGAGGTCGCTTCTCAAAATATGAATATTGAGATTGCGCGTATTTCTTCTTCCATTGTTACTCCGTATGCCACAGTAGAAGGATATTCTGAATGGGTTCGAGAAATGGGACCCACAGAATCGATGCTCTACGGAAAAAATCTCTTTGCAGAAATTGATCGCTTTTCAGAAGAAGTCGCAAGGATGGCAGAGAAACGCTCGTTTAATCTTGTCCATGCGCATGACTGGATCACTTTTCCTAGTGCAATACGGGTGAAAGAAAAACAGGGAACTCCGTTTGTGGCGCATGTTCATGCTACAGAACTCGATCGAACAGGATGGAATCCAAATGAAGAAATTTATCGTCGAGAGCGTGCTGGCATGGAGCGAGCTGATCGCATTCTTGCAGTGAGTCGCCACACAAAAAATGTCATTCAAAAAGACTATGGCATTCCCGAGCATAAAATTGGTGTGGTTCATAACGGTGCCGAATCGGTACATCATCGTCTTGAGTATGTTTCTCCTCGGTTTCGTCACCAAAAAACCATTCTCTTTCTTGGGCGTCTAACAGTACAAAAGGGTCCCGATTGGCTCATAAAAATTGCAAAAAAAGTGCTCGAAAAAGATCAAAATGTACAATTTCTCATTGCCGGAACGGGGCACATGCTTCCACAGCTTCTTCACGAAATTACAACTTCTGGACTTTCTCAGCACGTTATTCCACTAGGGTTTCTCAATGATTCTGAACGAGAAAAAGCATTTAAAAATACCGATCTCTACATTATGCCGTCGGTTTCTGAGCCCTTTGGGCTTTCGGCAATTGAGGCGGCTCAACGCGGAATTCCTGTTATTATGAGTAAGCAATCTGGAGCAAAAGAAGTACTTTCGAACTCTCTTCTTGCAGATTTTTGGGATGTAGACAAAATGGCGCACCTTGTTCTTGCGGCGCTCCATTATCATCCGCTTCACCAAACTCTTTCAGAAAAAGCGCATGGAGAAATCAAACACTTGACGTGGGACAGGCAAGCAGAGAAAATTTGTCATGAATACAAAGCGCTGACTTCCGCGTTCTGATTTCTTCTTTCCCTTCTCCCTTTCTCCCATGTCAAAAGAGACTCCGCACAAGGCGGTCTGCCTCTATTTTCAGGTCCACCAACCCTTTCGTTTGCGAGAGGTTTCATTTTTCGAAGATCATCCGCAGGATATTTTCCGTGGACCAGATGAATATAAAAACGAGGATATTTTTAACAAGGTTGCCGATAAGTGCTATCTTCCGGCGACAAAACTTTTTCTCCATCTCGCAGAAACACGTCCTGAATTTCGTGTCTCTTTTTCACTCTCGGGGGTATTTCTTGAGCAGTGCGACCTTTTTCCCGCAAAAGGAAAAGAGATTTTACGCCTCTTTCAACAGCTCGCGAAAACGGGGAAATGTGAATTTCTTTCGGAAACTTACGCCCATTCTCTTTCTTTTCTCTACTCCAAAGAGGAGTACGCAGAACAAATTCTTCTCCACCGAAAGGCAGTGGAAGAGCGTTTTGGCGTAAAACCAACTGTTTTCCGAAATACAGAACTTATCTATCGCAATGATATTGGCGAATTTATCCGACAAATGGGATTTTCGGGAATGATTGTTGAAGGTTGGGATCACTACCTGCATGGCTCTAATCCACACGATGTTCGTGTAGCAACGCCTATGGAAATCCACAAGGAAGACGAAAGAATCGCTCAGAAGTACGCTATTTCCAAAAAATTACAGAAAACACTTCCACTTCTTTTGAAGAGCTATCAGTTTTCTGATGATGTTGCGTTCCGTTTTGGAAATAAGACATGGGAAGAGTGGCCACTCACCACCGGAAAATATGCCGGTTGGCTTGATGCGGTATATGGCGAAACCATTAATCTCTTTATGGATTACGAAACCATTGGGGAGCACCAGTGGGAAGACACGGGAATTTTCTCGTTTTTTGAGCATCTTCCGCATGAACTTGCGGCACGTGGTATCGGATTTCGAACACCATCCGAAACGATAGCGCAGTGTGATCATCGTGCGGAGTACAATGTTCCACACTTTCTTTCGTGGGCAGATACAGAACGAGATCTCTCTGCATGGGTTGAGAATGGCATTCAGCATTCTGCACTCGAGGAACTTGGACGACTTGAACAGCTTGTTCATGATCTGAAGACCTCAAAAAAACCAGAAGTTTTAGAACTTCTCGACGCTTTTCGAAAAATCCAAACCTCCGATCATCTCTACTATATGTGTACGAAATATTGGAGTGATGGTGATGTTCACAAGTACTTTTCTCCCTACGAATCACCGTATGAGGCATACATCACCTTTATGAATGCTATGCGTTCGCTTCATTCTCGTGCGAAACATCTTCGAGAGGCAGAAGGTTTTTCTCCGCTCTAATATCCACCTCTTATGCCACGATCTCTTGTTCTTGGAAACGGAAATGTTCTCGTTACCTTTGACAATCATCTTCAGCTTCGAGACATGTACTATCCTTTTGTTGGACAAGAAGATCATACTGGATACGACAATGTTCACAGAGTTGGATTTTGGGTAAATGGTCAATTTCTCTGGCTTGATGATCCTTCGTGGCGTATTACTATCGATTATGAAGAAGGAACTTTGGTTGGAAATGGATATGCAGAAAATTATCGTCTTGGAATTGCTGTTACCTTTCACGATTTTGTTTCGCTGACGGAAGACATTTTTTTTCGGTCGCTCGAAATTACGAATCTTTCGGGAGAAGAAAAAGAGGTGCGTGTTTTTTTTCATCACGATTTTCATATTTATGGAGAAAAGAGCAAAGACACAGCACTGTATGAGCCAGATTTAAACTCCATTTTGCATTATCGGGGTCGGCGATATTTTCTTGTTGGCGGACAATGGGGGAGTGGTGAACAATCAAATCAGTATACTATGGGAGAAAAGGCGCTCCTTTTTGGTCACGAAGGAGAGGGAATGGGAATGGATGAATATACGGTAGGGAAGAGTAAATATCACGAAAAAGAGGGAACATTTCGCGATGCGGAAGACGGCACACTTCAGAAGAATCCTATCGATCAGGGGTCGGTCGATTCTACAGTTCGATTTTCGATACACATTTCTCCTGGAAAAACGAAACAGCTTTTTCTGTGGATTGCTTTTGGAAAAACCTACCAATCGGTTCTTAAGAAAAATGAGCATATTCGTGAGGTTGGTGCTGAGCGCATTCGGAACCATGTTCGCGGGTATTGGCGCGAATGGCTTGCGACGTTTTCTGGAGATATCTCTTCTCTTCCGAGTTCTGTTCAGCATCTCTTTCAAAAAAGTCTCCTTATTCTTCGGACACAAATTGATAATCGAGGAGCCATTTTAGCGGCGAATGATTCTGATGTTATGGCGACAAATCGTGATAATTACAGCTATATGTGGCCACGCGATGCGTCACTTTGCGCTATGACACTTGCAAAAGTTGGCTTTGAAGAGCCGTGTCGGAATTTTTTTCAGTTTTGTGAAGAGATTATCACTCCCGAAGGATATTTTCTCCACAAGTACAATCCCGATGGTTCCCTTGGTTCTTCGTGGCATCCAAAAATAGTAAACGGTGAAAAAAGACTCCCAATTCAAGAAGACGAGTCTGCTCTTGTACTTGTGGCACTTGATCAGTATTTTTCCTCTTTTCATTCGCTTGAAGTAATTCAGCGATTTTTTCCAACGCTCATTCTCCCCCTTGGAAATTGGCTACAGAGTTATGTTGATCCCAGTTTTTCTCTTCCGCTTCCATCATACGATTTATGGGAACAGAGTTGGGCAACATCAAGTTATACCGCTTCGTGTGTGTACGCTGGGCTTCTCGCCGCCGCGCGTCTTTCGGAAGCGACAGGGCATCAGCAGAGTGCAGATTCTTTTCGGGAATCGGCGACGTGTTTACAAACATCTATAGCGAATCACCTTTTTTCTTCTGAACAGAATCGTTTTCTTCGAAGTATCGAAATTCGAGATGGCGTTATTACCAAAAAAGATGATGGCATCGATTCCTCACTTGTGTTTCTTTGGAAAATGGGGGTTTTTGCGCCGGATGATCCGCGGATTCAAAGCACAATGAAGGTGATACACGAAACGCTTACCATTCCGGGAAACATTGGTGGACTTGCACGATTCGCACGCGATCCGTATCAGTTCGATCACCAGCTTTCTTATGAACGATACACAGGAAATCCTTGGATTATTACTACTCTTTGGGAAGCGGAATATCGTATTAAAATGGCAAAAACAAAAGACGATCTTGCCGAAGCAGAAAAAACGCTTTTGTGGGCAACCGAGCGAGCGAGTAGCGCAGGAATGCTTCCCGAGCAAGTGCATCCCGAAACTGGAGAACACCTCTTTGTTTCTCCGCTCACATGGAGTCATGCTACTTTTATTGATACCGTGCTGGCATTTGCAGAGAAGGCAAAAAAACTGAAGAAATAGTATTTAAGAGTGATTTATATCTCGTAAAAGGAGGATGACATTCTTTTTTTGTGTTTCTTTATCACAATAGTTCTTTTTGTCTATAAATCAAAAATTTTTGTCAGAAAGAAGAAATCATGAGAAAATAGGGGTGCGGTTTTTTTACCTATTTTTCTCCGAACCTGAATTTTCTGTTGTGTCTCGACTAGATTAGGGGAGATAAGGTCTCTAAAGTCTAGTTATGAACTTTTTTAATAACTATAGCTCTTGCCCAGAATAGAAATTTCTCTATCTTGGAAGTATGTTCTACAAAGCTAAATTATCGGAATATAAGATCAAAAAAATATTGAAGTGTTTTTGCGAAGATATAAATGCCATAACTTCCACTCGTCTCTTGGGATTAAACAGAAAAACTATTGATCATTATTACAATCTTTTTCGAGAAAGAATGACTCAGAATTCACTGGAACAAAGTGGTGATTTTGGAGAGTTTGAACTCGATGAGAGTTATTGTGGAGCAAAAAGAGTTCGAGGCAAAAGAGGGAGAGGAGCAGTAGAAAAAACACCAGTATTTGGACTCCTCAAACGAAATGGAAAGGTCTATGTCACCATAGTAAAAAAATGTAGCAGAGAGGAATTACTGCCCATAACATAGGGAAAGATATTCGAAGGCTCCACTATCCATACCGACGGATGGAGAGTGTATGATGGACTTCTTTTGAATAGGCATAATCATTACTGTCCGTGTCCATCATTCACATGATGAATTTGCCAGAGGAAAATGTCATGTAAATGGAATAGAATCCTTCTGGTCATTTGCCAAGAGAAAGCTTTCTAAATTCAACGGTATTGCTTCTCATAAGTTTAATCTTCATCTGAAAGAATGTGAATTCCGTTGGAACCATAGAAATGAAAATATCTATGCTTATACTATTAAAAATCCTTAAATATCTATGCTATACTATTAAAAATCCTTAAGAATTCTTAAGTCTTCTGGGCAAGGGCCTTATTTTTAATACAAACATTATGAGTATTGAAGATCCAGCAACACAACAAGAACATGTTGAAAAAATTGTTCAAGAAGGATCAAGCGAATTAGCAAGTAATTTAGCAGAGCCTAAAGAAAAAATTGAAAAAGTGGAAGAAGTTATGGCTGACTTGCAAGTAATCATGAATATTGAAGACCCCGAAATACAAAAACAGGCAATGCAAGTATTTGTCGAAAAAAGATTGAAAGAATTAGAAAAAGAAGTTCAAGAAAAACAAAACACATTATCACTTGTTGGGAATAGGGCCGAAAGTCAATTTATTAACCCTGAAACGGAGATTAAAAGAAGTTGGATAGTTGATGGTTTTAAAGTCAATGATCCAGAAATTTATTCTATTTTATTGGATAATTTTAGGAAATTTTATAAACATTGGAATAAACCAAATCTAAGATCAATAATAGGATATTCCGTTATTTATGCTCTAGGTGAATACTTTGGAAATCATTTTGGGACACAAAACACAGACACAAGAAATCGTGAATTTTACTCAGACCACACTACTGCCGATTCTGAAACCATAAATCTATCAGAATTAAAAGGAAAAAATTTAGCAGTTTGTGCTGAAAAAGCTACGGTAGCACATAATTATTTGAAATTTTTAGGAATAGATTCACATGTTGTTTTTTCAAATAGTTGTAAATTAGGAGATTCTACAGATGGTCATGCCTATCTTATATTTCCAACAAAAAATGGTAGATTTATATTTGATCCAACCAATCCAATTTTAGTAGAAGACAATGAAGGTAAGATGAATTCTATTAATCCAGCTTTATATAAAATATCGGAAGAAGATTATAATCATTTATTAAACAGAGATAATCATCAAGTCGTAGTTCAACACATAGATCAGAAATTAGATAATGGAAAATACACTCCTCAAGAACCTCAAAATAGAACATATGGATAATAGATGTTTTGGGCTACGAGCATTCACTCCTTTGGTGCCCCTCTGTCCTTCGCCCAAAACGAAAATTTTTCACTCGAACAAATGATAAAAGAGACTTAGAAATACACTAAAGCTACATTGCATTATCGCTTCGTTCGGGTCGCCTAACACAGTATATCTGGCTCGCTCGTGCCCTCGCTCGACCCATATTTTCCAAAAACTGATAGACTTTTACAGGAGTTTCGTAGTCGAGAGATTGATGAGGCCGTTCATTATTGTAGAAATAAAAGTGTTCCTTGAGACACTGTTGTGTGTCCAGTGGAGATTCATATTGTTTGAGATAAATATCTTCATATTTTACTGATATCCAGAGTCTTCAGTAAAGATATTATCGAGACATCTTCCTTTTCCGTCTATAGAGATCTGGATATTTTTCTTCTCAAGTTTTTCCGTAAATTCTGGACTAGTGAATTGAAATCCTTGATCTGTATTAAAAATCTCTGGTGTGTTTATTCGAAGAGGTTCTTCAAGAACTTCTATTTCATAAGACGAATATCTTCTGTATTGATGATCGGGGTGTAGTACACTGATCCTTGCGTAATACCAAGGAATTCACACTATCTTTTGATGCTTAAATTCTTTTGATGATTTTCAAGGAGCAGTTTCTTTTTATGAGGAGGAAGGGAATCCAACTTTTTTTGAGCCAGTCCACTTCTGCTTTGGACTGACCTACTTGTTTATAGAGTTCTTCTATGACTTCATCCTTTTCTTTCTTTCTCAGAGAAGAGTTCGGAAGCTTTCTTTAGGAATTCTGCTTTCTATTTTGATATCTGTATGAGGTGGAATTCATATTTTGTTGCCAATTCTGACATGGTGCTTACTTTTGAGAGTGCTTCGATTATTATTTGAGCCTTAAATTTTGCGCTGAATTGCCCTCGTTTTTTTGGTTAGAGAAAAGTTTGGTTTCTAACCTTAACATGGTATTCAATTTCTGGGGACCATTATAATCTCTCGGCTACGATAATAGTACAGTCCTTCCGCTTTGCGAAGGATGCTGTATCACTGAGAAACAGTTTGCTTCTTTGTCATCCTCATTTGTCATCCTGAACTTGATTCAGAATTTCAAGAGATTCCGTGTCAAGCACGGAATGACATCTCACAAGGAGATTGCGAATTACGTCTGCAATGAAAAAGGAGAAAAGCTAAGAGTCCATAATGATAAGTTCCTCCCCCTTCCATCCCCCCAAAGGAGGCTGTGACGATATACATTTTCGGGAAAAATGATTGCATAAACAAGGAAATGTTGGGGATGGAAAGGTTATGAGAAAATTGTAGGAAAACACATTACAGAGAAAGTAATCTCATCCAATTCTAAAGTCCCGGATAGCCTTTCTCCCACCATTTCGATTCGAGTGCCTTGTTCTTGTAATAATCTACCACTTCGCGTTTGACTCCGAGTTTCTCTAAGGCATCTGCTTGTACCTGAATGCATTCTTGTTCCATTTGCGCCTCACTCATATCTGGTACTCTCCCCTCGTGAAACTGTTTTCCGTGGCACGCTTCGTGTGCTAAAAATCCAGCGTGCATGAGTACGTCTTGTTTAGATCCATCCTTGAGAATGGTAACTTTTACTTCTCCATTATCGCCAAACTCTGTATAGCCGGAATAAAACGTATCGAGCTGAATTTCTACAAATAAATATCGAACAGTGTCTATGTTGTTTGTGACGAGCTCAAAATATTCCGGTGCTTCTCGACGAAGGTACACAAGGGCTTCTCTTGTTTGTTTTATGGTGCTTGATCCTCCCTTGACATGAATGCCAAACGGAGTGGAGTACCATGACCACCCTCCAACAACAAGGAGGAAAATGCCGAGTATTTTTGCAATATTTGAGAGCCCCATTTCGTTTTTGTATCATATTTATTATAAAATATTATTAATTTATTTGCAATTTTCGAAAATTGTGATTCAATGGTTTTTATGAAGGATAAAAACTATTTTGTATCGGTTGTCGTTCCGCTTTTTGAAGAGGCGGAAAATGTGCAGGAACTTCATAAAAAAATTGTGGTTGCCCTTACGAAATGGGGAAAACCGTTCGAAATTATTTTTGTAGATGATGGCTCTTTCGATGCGACATCTAAAATTTGCCGAGAGCTTTCTCCACTCACACTTATCCGTTTTCGGAAAAATGCGGGGCAGACTGCCGCGTTTGATGCTGGTATTCACTCTGCGAAAGGAGAGTATATTGTCACTATGGATGGAGATCTCCAAAACGATCCAGAGGATATTCCGCGGCTTTTTCATCATCTCGAAAAAAATTCTCTCGATGTGGTTTCTGGTTGGCGTGTGTACCGGAAAGATCCATTTTTGAAACGATTTTTTTCTCGTGGGGCGCATTTTCTTCGTCACATTCTTCTGCGAGACGGTATTCATGATTCTGGATGTTCACTTAAAATCTACAAGCGAGAGTGCTTTGAAGGATTACGCCTCTATGGAGAAATACACCGGTTTATTCCGGCGCTTCTGAAAATGCGCGGATTTCGTATTGGAGAACTTCCTGTGTCGCATTATCCACGTAAGAATGGGCAAACGAAATATAATTGGAAACGAGCATTTAAAGGGCTTCTTGACATGTTTGTCGTGTGGTTTTGGCAGAAATATTTTCGACGTCCACTTCATTTTTTGGGAGGAGTTGGACTCCTCCTCTGGTTTTTTGGCTTTCTTTGTCTACTCTTTATTCTCTTCCTCAAGATTTCGCAAGGAAACGATCTTTCTGACAATGCCCTCACGACACTCGCCCTTTTTTGTTTCTTTTTTGGACTTCAATTTCTTTTTCTTGGAGTGCTCTTTGATGCGATCATAAAAATTTATTATTCCCGTTCAGAAGAAACTCCCTATTTTATTGCTGAGAGACGGGAAAATGAAAAAGAAGAAGACGTGAATCATTAGTAACCCCTTCTTCTCCCGAAAACGGTGAAATGCGCTCTGTATTTGCTTCTAAGAATCCTGCCGACTCCAGAGGAATTCGCTCTAAGGCAAAACTATCGAGAAGAACGTATCCCGACTGACTTCGAAGAATTTTTTCAAATTCTTTTTGAGAAGTGATGTGTGGACGATTCATATATTGGGCACGTTCAACATCTTCCCAGTTTTTTGCTTTGCGATTCCAATCGAAGAGCAAAACAATATCTGTCTCAAGTCCATAGAAATAGGAAATTTCTGGATAAGGAGTAATAAAAATCTCGTTCGGTTTTTTTCTTTCCGTGAGAAAATGAAACGCAGTTCGAAAATCAGGTTGTGGAGTATAAAAACGGTATCCGGCACGTGGCATGTCTGCCTCAAGCGCGTAGGGAGCATTTGGAGCAAGAATCCATTCTGAAGCAAGGAATCCGAATTGTGCAACGACACACATCATCGTTATAATAATGCCCTGCGATTTTTCTACAACAGGTATCCATAAAAATCCGAGGAGAAGAAGGATGGGAAAAAGCGGAAAAAGGTAACGATAATTCACAGCAGAAATAAAGAGTCCAATCACCAAAAAAGGGATGAGAAAAGCCACAACAAGAAAGAGGAGAAAATATCGATTGCGACGTTCGCCACTCCACAATAGAAAAATGCTGGAGATAGTGGCACTTATAAGTACGACACTGTGCTGTTCCCAAAGAAATCGAAGATGATAAAAAAGCGAAAGCGAAAGACCATCTCTCACGAGAAACATAATGAGATCAAATTTCCAGAAGAGAAAAAGAAGAATAAGAAAGAAAAAGAGAGTGAGCTGAACCCATCGTCTGTACACAGCAAAAAAAGGTGGAAGAAAAAAAGAATTTCCTCTTCGAATTCCCAAAACGAGAAAAAACAAGGGAAAGAGAATGCTTCCGAATGGATGTGTAAACGAGGCGCAAAGTGAAAAGAAAAAGAAGGGAAAGAGCATTCTCGTATCCGAAAAGGATCTCCAGAGAAAAAAGAGAGGAGACCAAAAAAAGGGTCTGAAGCATTTGGTACATTCTTCCCTGTATCGACCACACGATTTCCCACGAAGAAAACGCAATGGCAACTGCAAAAACAAAAGGAAGTATGCTTTTTGGAAAAAGCTTTCGCATTCCAAAGAACGACAAGAGAATAAGGAGAACTCCAAACAAAAAAGAGGGGAGTCGCAATGCCCATTCCGATATACCAAAAAGACTCATGCTTCCTGCCTGCAACGCATGAAAGAGCATGCTGTTTTTTCCATATTTAAAGCCGGTTTCTAGCGTTATACCAAGAGTTTTTCGAAAGGTGTCTGCGGCAAGGAATGAATATCCCTCATCCATCCAAAGCGAAGCCACAGAAATGGCGTTCCAACGCAAAAAAATGCCCCAAAAAATGAGCAACAAAAAAATACCAACCCCACAAAGAGAGAAAAAGAAGTTTCGATGGAAAGAACGGAGTATACGTTTCAATTTTATGGCAGATTGTTTTTTTCTTGAAAATTCTCTCAAAAAATTTGCTTTTTTCAAAAGACATTTTCTAATATTCAAAGGAAGGTATTTTTTCGGTAATATTTCATGATATACAAAAGAGTATTGTTTTTGGTGTTTCTTGTGTTTGGGATGTTTTTTGTCCAAGGACATGCCTCTGCCTCTTTTCTTTTTGAGAGCACTGCTGGGTACGGTGGTAGTGCATGTGACGATCCAATTTTCTCTAATGTGAGCCCTGCTCCCAATACAGAGATCTCTTCTTTGGCACAGGTTTCCTTTTTTGTTCCACTCAAAACACCAAACGAGACTATTCGTGTAGAGGTTAATGAAACCTTTGTTTCAAACCTTTCTTTTCAGGAGATTTCTGGAAAAAAGCTTGTCACTGCCATTCTTCCCTCTCGGATTGTTGCGACTGGAACTATTCGCATTTCTCTCTTCGCCTCTCTTTCTGAAGAGTGTCCAAAATCTTTTGTATATGATATTTCTATTGTTGTTCCACCTCCACCTTTACAGCCGACGTGCACGCTCAATGCTTTTCCAAAAGAAGTTTTTGCAGGAGAAAAGGCAACACTAGAATGGCATGCCGAAAATGCAGATTGGGCAGTGCTCGAAGGGGAATCTGTTTCTCCAGCAGGAGGGGAGCGATACATTTTTCCGCAACAAACAACTCTATATAAAATGAGTGTGGGAAAAGCGAAAGAAACTTCAACATGTGAAGTACGTGTGACTGTACATCCTCTTCCTTTGCCCTCCTGCACACTTACTGCCTCACCAAATAAGGTTCGATTTGGAAAAAGTACAACACTTTCGTGGGAAACGCATTATGCCGATTCTGCTTGGTTTTTGCGGAAGCCTGTTTCTGTGCCAACGGGATCGAAGGTGGTTTTTCCCTTTTGGACGAACTTCTACGTTCTCGCCGTCTTTAATTCGAGAGGAATGGGAATGTGTACAGAATTCGTTCGAGTAGGTTGGTAAGAAAAAATATAGAGAAAAGAGCTTTTTTATTTTAAAAAATATTTCTGTCAATACAAAAAAAATTGATTTTTCTGTATTTCTTGCCTGTTTTGCTGACAAGGTGATAGCTTTCTCTTATATAGGAAAATAAGAATGAATATGAGAGAGGCTGTTCCATTACGGCAGTTTTCGGTATTTCAAGTGGGGGGACCTGCTGATTATTTTGTTCAAATAAAAGAACGCAACGATCTTCTCAATGCTATAGAATTTTCCGAGAAGAAAAAACTCCCCATTTTTGTTATGGGAGATGCAACCAATATTCTCTTTTCTGAAAAAGGATTTCGAGGACTCGTTATAAAAATGGAAAATGATAAGGTTCATGAAGAAAAAAGAGAAGCATTTTTTGTGGAATCGGGAAAGAGAAACAGCATTCTTTGCCAAGAACTTCAGGAGAAAGGGCGTGATTTTTCAAGTTTTTTTACCGTCCCCGGAACCATTGGCGGTGCTATTGCTGGAAATGCGGGGCTTTGGGGAGCGAGTATCGAGCAATATCTTGAGGAGGTTGAAGTTTGTGATGTGCGAGAGAAAAAATTCCGAAAAATTCCGGCAGATTTCTTTCGTTTTGAGCATCGGAGAACCGTTTTTCACGATGAACCAGATTTACGAGGAAGGGTCGTTATTTGGTCCGCTGTATTACGCTTTCCAAAGGGGTCTCCCAAAGATATTTTCGAGCGAGCAGAGTCTATTCTTAATATGCGTCGAGAAGAAGACGCATGGGGAGAGAGAGGAGGAAGTATTTTTCGAAGCCTTCCCGATGGGGATATTCGCGTGTATCTTGATCTTTTTCGAGGAAAACAGTGGGAAAACATCTCTGTTTCTGAGAAAAATCCAAATTTTTTTCGAAATGAAGGAGGTGCTCTCCAGAAAGATTTTCTTTTGGTAGCTCGAGAGATTGCTGTGGAAGTTGATCGTGTCTATGGAATCCGTTTGCAAACAGAAGTACGAATTATTGATGAGTTTGGTCTTGAGATTCCTCTTTTTAAGGATGATATCCACAAGGGTCTTCAATGTACATACACGATTTCTTCATTGGAAGTCCCCTTACTATGAAGATGCGCCACGATGTTCCGCTCTCTCAGTTTTCTACCTTTCGTATTGGTGGTCCGGCGGACTTTTTGATATTTGCAGAGACGAAAGATCATGTAGAGGAAGCCCTTCAATTTGCTGAAGAGAAGCATCTTCCTGTGTTTTTTTTGGGTGGAGGAAGCAACGTGCTTTTTTCTGATTTTGGTTTTCGTGGACTCGTTATTTGTCTTAAAAATCGAAATGTAATCGAAGAATCGCCTGGGATTTTTTGTGTTGAAGCAGGAGTACCAAATGTTCTTTTTTACGCTTATGCAAAAGAGCGACACCGCGATTTTTCCCCATTTTTTACCATTCCCGGAACCATTGGTGGTGCCATTGCTGGAAATGCAGGAGTGCCTCAAGGGGAAATAAAAGACGTTCTTCTTTCTGCGGAGGTATTTCACATTTCCCAAAAGAAATGGGAAGAAGTGTCCACTTCCTTCTTTCGTTTTTCGTATCGTCATTCCTGTTTTCATGAAGATCCTGCTCTTTGTAAAGAAATCCTTATTTGGTCAGCTCGGGTTTCGCTTCCGGAAAAATTGCCAAATGAAATAGAACAGACAGCACATGCTTTTCTTCAGAAGCGAAAAGAAACTCAACCATGGGGAATGACTGGTGGTAGTTTTTTTCGAAATCCTTCAGAAGGAGCTGCCGGTTTTTTCTTGGAACAATCGGGAATGAAGGGGCAGCAAGTTGGAGATGCATTTTTTTCTGAAAAACACGCTAATTTTCTTATGAATGCGGGAAGAGCAACACAACGAGATATTATTGATCTCGCCAAAATGGGAATATCTGCGGTTTGGAAAAGCTTTTCTATATTGCTCTCTCCTGAGGTTCGTATTCTCGATGAATTTGGAAACGAAGTTCCTCTTTCGCTAGAACATTTATAGAAAGTAGGATCGGAATTTTGTTTGATTCAAATAAAGAGCCCATTTTTTGGTTGCCTGTTTTTTTCGAGAGAAGGAAAAAGAAACGCTATCTCCATTGCGAACCGAACTCGCGAGTTCTTCCAGCCGACCATTGAGCCGTACTTCCTTTATAAAAGCGGATCTTTTTTTGTAGAGAAGACATGCCACATCAAGAAGTGTGGCAGGAGCATCAATCGTATGCGGAGTATTTTCTTTGTCGAAAATAATAATATGCCTTTCTCGAATAGCAGATTTGAGTAATTGTTCAAAGTGTTCTGGTGATTTTACCTCTGCTCGAAGATGGAGAAGTCCTCGTTCAAGGTTTCCCAGCATCTTCCCTTTTGTGAGCGCGTATTTTGCATTTTTATAGCGAGCATGAGAAGCGAGACCAAATTCATCTTGAGAATGCATACGATGTGTTCGAATTTGCACTTCAATGCGTTGTGGGTTTTCTCCTGGAAATGGAGAAACGAGAGTGTGAAGCGATTGGTATCCATTTTCCTTTGGAGCGGCAATGTAGTCTCGAAACCCCTCAAATGAAGGCGGAAAAAGTCGGTGCACAATACCGAGAATGTGGTAACAGTCCTTTTCATTTTCTGTGATGATACGAATAGCAATTCGATCTGGAATTTCACGAAAGGATTGGTGGTGAAGGAGGAGTTTTTTATAGGTGGAATAGATTCCTTTCATTCTCTTGTGAATCTGGGCGGGAATGTTTTCTCTTTGCATCTTTTCTCGGAGAATTGTTTCTGTTTTTTCGAGAAGCGCATTGTCAAAACGAGAAGAAGCACTGAATGATTTCAGAACTTTTTGGAAATAACGAGGATGAAGCACAGAAAAAGAGATATCTTCCAATTCTCGCCGCCAAGCAGAAATACCAAGACTTCCTGCAATGACTCCATAAAGAAAGAGTGTTTCTCGAGAGATTGTTTTTTGAAGTCTCAAAAGAAAACGTGTTATGTGGCGAATATCGTTAACGCGGTGAGCGAGGCGGAGAAGGGCAATGTCGGCATTTTCAAGAAATGATTGAATGGCAAATTCAAGATCGTCCGTATTTTCATCAACATGAAGTCGGCGGAGTTGATGCATGCTTCTGATGATATTCCGCTCTGATTCAGAAAAAAAAGATTTTCGTAAAATCTCTTCTCCACGAGGATGAAGATGGATATCGTGGCATAAGGCACATGCGATGAGTGAAGGGTTTTTTGTTCGTTCAAAGGTGACACACGCAACTTCCTCTCCGTGTTTTGCGTAGCTTTCTCCAGTTCGTCGCATAATTGTTGAAAGGTGTGTATTTGCTAATTCATGGGCGGCACGTATGACATATTTCTGTCCTGAAGAATCAAAGAATGACAAGATCTCTGCGAAGGTCACTATTTCATTTCGTCAAGAGAAAGTGTTATCTCTTCCTCCTCTTCATTTCGTAAAAAACGAATATGAATGGTTTCTCCTGGAAGTTTTTTCTGAAGAAGAGATTGAAGATCATTTCTATCGGAAATGCTTTCACCATCAATTTCCGTGAGAATGTCTCCTGCTTGCAATCCTGCTTTTTCTGCTGGTGAATTTGGCACAATGGGGGAGTCTTCTCCCGATTGTGGCGGTACAATATATGCTCCAGAATTCACGGAGAGGTGAAGTTGGTTGGCAATATCTTCTGTGAGCGGAATATAGCGAATGCCGAGAAATGGTCGCACAATTTTCCCAGATTTTTTTACAGAGGCAACAAGAGATTGCAAATCGCTTGCAGGAATAGCAAATCCAATTCCATTCGCACCGGAGGCGATAGCAGTGTTCATTCCAATAACTTTTCCGTCGAGGGTGACAAGCGGACCGCCAGAATTCCCAGGATTAATGGCAGCATCCGTTTGAATAAGATTTCGTATCTCTTCTTGAGAGCCATGTCCACTTGCTGTAATTGTTCTTCCGAGTCCTGAAATGATTCCTGTGGTCACGGTATTTTGAAACTCTGCGAGTGCATTTCCAATGGCAATAACTCGTTGTCCCACTCGAAGTGCGTCTGAGTCCCCCAGTTCTAAGGGAAAGAGGCGTTTTGTAACTTCTGGATCATCTTTGTTGACACGAAGAACAGCAACATCCAAAAAAACATCCCGATCGACTACTTCTGCTTCAGTTTCATATCCATCAGGAAAAACAACGGAGTATTCTGAATCCATCTCAGAAACAACATGTCGATTCGTAAGAATAAGACCATCTTCTGAAATTATAAAGCCACTTCCGCCTCC
This sequence comes from Candidatus Peregrinibacteria bacterium, assembly GCA_016699755.1. Classification (NCBI taxonomy): domain Bacteria; phylum Candidatus Peregrinibacteriota; species Candidatus Peregrinibacteria bacterium. The sequence goes on from CP065009.1 coordinate 345,017, forward strand.
AATTTCTACTTCTTTCGTCTGAGGAGTTGTTGATTTTGGGAGGAGAAAAGCATCCTGAAATGGGTCGTAGTAAAGCACTCCGCGTCTTCCAGAAACAGAAACATTACGCCGCTCAATAACGCTTACTACTGAAGGGCGTGTTTTTTCTACAGTGTTGATAAGATCAGATTCCTCAATATGCGTTTCGGTAACAATATGTTCAGACTCTTGTTTTTGAGAATTATTCAAGTCTGTTTCCTTACCATTTTCTGGAGAAAATTTAGAGCGCAATTCTGCTATCTGCGCACGGAGAACGTCAATTTCCGCAGAGCGAAGATGAATAAAAAATGCCCCTGTGCCAAGGGAGAGGAGGAGGGCGAATCCAAGAAAAAGAGAAAGAATACGTTGAAACATTTTCTTACACAAAAAGCACTTCCACTGAATCACACCTTTTTCTCTTTCGCAATATTTTTTTTTGTGTTTGTAATTTAATTATTATATGTTATAATAGCAACAAGAACACAAGAACAGAAAAGGATTTCAAAAACATAAAATGATAAACAGAAAACCTCTCTGCTCACAGATTCTCTTTCTTTTTCGGCTTTTATGAAACTCTCCCGAGTAAAAGCACTTGCGATACATCCTGTTTCGCTTTTTCTTTTTCTGCTGAGCCTTGGTGCTCTTCTTTTTCTTTTACAGGTTTCCTTACGAGGATTTTCTGCTTCTCTTACACACCTTCAATCGTTTTCTAACGGTGACAATGGTGCGCAGCTTCTTGGCGCAGAATCAGTATTTGTAGATGGAGATTACGCTTATGTTGTTTCTCGTTTTTCTGATTCACTTGAAATTATTGATGTCTCTGATCTCTTAACGCCTACTCGAGTAGGACACCTCATTGACGGAGAAGGAGGCGCAGAGCTAAATGGTCCTTCTTCTGTTGTTGTTCAGGATGGATATGCTTATATTACCGCCAATTACGGAGATGCTCTTGAGGTAGTAGATGTTTCTGATCCAACAACGCCAGTGCATGTTGGCTCACTTACACACGGAGAGGGTGGCGCAATACTTGATGGTGCGCTTTCCGTGAAAGTCTCTGGAAATTATGCCTATGTCGCTTCTTATGTTGGGGATGCATTGGAAATTATTGATATTTCTGATCCGAGTAATCCAAGACATGCTGGTGTTTTGAGAGATACTCTAGGTGGAGCACAACTCGATGGTGCTTCTGATGTTGCTGTCTCTGGAAATTATGCCTATGTTGCCTCACAATTCTCCGCGGCATTCCAAATTATTAATATTTCTGATCCGAGCAATCCAGTAGCAGTTGGTATTCTTCAGGATTCTCGAAAACTGCGACAAATCCGATCTGTTACTCTTGAGGGGAATTATGCGTATGTAACAGCACGAAGTGCGCTTGCTTTTCATATTATTGATATTTCTGATCCAACGAATCCCGATTATGTCGGCAATGTTCGAAATGGTGCTGGTGGAGCAAAACTTAATGATCCGCGATCAGTAGTGATTTATGGAGGAAAGGCGTATATTGCTTCTTTTCGATCTGATGCTGTTGAGGTTGTTGACCTCACCAATAAAGGTGTTCCAGCACATTCTGGATATTTGAACAAGAGCAAAGAAGAGGATGATTTGAAATTCCCTACTTCACTCTTTATGAAAAATGGAGTTCTTTTTGTGACATCTTTTCTTTCCCCCGGATCTCTTGAAATTATCGGAGTCGATCCACAGCCGGATGTTTCGGTAACTCCTGTGCCATACGATTTTCTTGATCTTCCCATAGGAGAGACGAATATTCAGACCTTTACCGTCAAAAATTCTGGCTACGATACACTTGCCATTGGAAACGTGACGCTAGAAGGAGAAGGAACCAATTTTGAAATTATAAATGACGGATGTTCACTCGGAACCCTTGAGCCTCGAGAAGAGTGTTATCTTGATGTCTCATTCTCTCCAGAATTTGGAGGAGAACAATTTGCCACTCTTTCTGTTGAAACGAATGTCCCCTCAAAAACAGAGTTCTCTTTGAGCATTCTCGGGACAGGAGGAATAACAGTGGGAGATGACGATGATGACGACAATGATGTTGGTTCTTCTGAATTTGTTGCCATTTGTCATATTCCTCCCGGAAATACTGAAAACAAACAGCGTATTACCGTTCCAGAATCTGCTCTTTCTGCTCATCTCGCGCATGGAGACAACATTGGTCCATGTGAAGAAAGATCCACAGAAGAGTTTCCTGCAGAAATTAACGGAAACGGTAGTTTCACTACAAACGCAGATTCAAATATGACTATTCGTGTACTTGGTACGGAAATTACTTATGGAGCTGGCGGTCCAGATGTTCCGGTGGAACTGGAAGCACGTGTCGGGAATGACACCTATACTATTTTCTCTGGAACTTCTGTCGATGTTGCGGGAGCCGAACCACTTGTTCTAGAAAATGTTCCCGTTGGAACTACAGCACACTTTAAGGGGACATCATATCATCCCTATCAAACAACTCGAAAACTCTACAGTCAAACTACCCAAAGCGGATCTGCACTCATTATTGTGCTTCGTAATGGAGATTCGCTTCCAAATGCAACGCCATACGGACAGCAACCTGCCATCTCAGATATTCTTTCGGACTACATCAACGAAGAGGGAATCGTCACTATTGGTAACAACGAGGTCATCTATCTCTTTGAGCTTGGCACAAATAGCCCATCGTCTAGCTCTGCCGATTTTCAGGATGCCGCTCTTCTTGTTACCTTTCCTGAATAAAAAAACATCTCTGTTTCTCAAAAAGCGACCGAATTCCCTTTTGGTCGCTTTTTTTGTATGATGCCACTTGTCTCTTTATCCCTCTAAATCGTGCTTTCTGATGCTTTGCAAAAGATGCTTTCTGAAATTTCTGATGAGCAGAAAATGCTTGAAAACGAGCTATTGCTTCCTGAAGTCATGAATAGTCCCGCGAAAATTCGGAGTCTTTCCGAGCGACTTTCAGAAATCCGCGAGCCAGTGGAAAAATTTCAGCAATGGAATATCGCTCAATCTGCTCTTGCTGAAGCAAAACTGCTTCTCACTGATCCAGAAATGAAAGAGCTTGCACGAGAAGAAGTGGACACAAACACTATTCTTCTTGAGGGAATTGAAAAAGAGCTTCACATTCTTCTTATTCCGCGAGATCCAAACGATAATCGCGAAGCAATTATTGAAATTCGCCCTGGAGCAGGAGGGGAAGAATCTGCTCTTTTTGCGGGAGAACTTATGCGCGCCTATTTTCGTTTTGCGGAAAAAGAAGGGATCCCCATAGAAATTATGGACAAAAATGAATCTGAAGGCGGTGGCATAAAAGAGGCGATATTTGAAGTGCACAGGAGTGGTGCATATGGAAAATTCAAATTTGAAGGAGGTGTACATCGAGTACAACGGATTCCTGCAACGGAATCACAAGGGCGTATTCATACCTCTGCAGTATCTGTTGTGGTGCTTCCCAAAGTGGAGGAGGCAGAATTTGTTATTGAAGAGAAGGATATAAAAGTAGATGTTTTTCGCTCGAGCGGTCCGGGTGGACAATCGGTCAATACAACTGATTCTGCGGTGCGTATTACACACATTCCCACTGGAACAGTGGTCACTTGCCAAGATGAAAAAAGTCAGTTAAAAAACAAGGTCAAAGCACTCTCAGTACTCCGAAGTCGTCTTTCTGCGGCAGAAACGGAACGAAAAGCAAAAGAAGCAGGGGAAAAACGTCTTGCACAAATTGGCTCCGGTGATCGTTCGGATAAAATTCGCACGTACAATTTTCCACAAGATCGTGTTACTGATCATCGTCTTTCGGGCGGACAGAAAAACTTTTCGAATATTTCTGGCATTATGGCAGGAAATTTACTTCCCATTATAGAGGCTCTGCGAGAAGAGGAATCGGCATTATTTTCGAATGAGAATTTATAACCATTGCATGTCTTTCCTATGGAAAATGGTTTTTTTCGTCGTTGTCTTGTAAAAAAGAACTTGGTTTGACCAGAACCCTCATTCTATGACAAAATGCCCGAGCTATGCCACCATAGCTCAGCTGGTAGAGCGGTCGCTTCGTAAGCGATAGGTCACCGGTTCAAGTCCGGTTGGTGGCTCCAGCTTTTTCTTCACTCTCGAAGTTGTTGCTGGTAAGCCATCCAACATGGTACAAACATCATTGTTTCGCCGCCTTAGCTCAGTGGTAGAGCACTGCCATGGTAAGGCAGGGGTCTCGGGTTCAAGTCCCGAAGGCGGCTCCAGTTTCATTATCTTTTCTTTCATAAGAAGAGGGCTTATTTTCGTATTCACTGGCATTCTTCATTATATTTCGGATGTTGTTTTTCATCATAAAAAATAATCTTCTCTTTTTCTTCAGTTTCTTCTGCCCCAGTGGGCATTTTGTTTGACAAATATCTTAATATTCTTTTATAATAACAAGAGAAAATAAAAAAAAATGACAGACACCCTCCCCCCTTCACCGACTTCATCAGACGATAGTCTTCGTGAGAAAGTTCGTAATGCCATTCTTGTAGAAATGGAAAAAGGACGAACACCAGAAGAAATTCTTGACCTTGCGGTTCGCGCAGGAGCACCAAAAGAGCTCATTGTGGAAGAGCTGGCGAATGTACCAGTAGAAGCACCAAAAAAGAAGGGTATTTCTTTGAATTGGAAATGGTTTGCATATGGAGGCATGGGGTTTGCATCTGTTGTTGGGGGAATTGCTTTCGCTCTCTGGCTTCCCGAAAAAGAAAGCACCTCTAATGACTTGCCTATAAGCACTCCGCCTGTTGTTCAAAAAGAACATGCCGTTGCGGAAGAAGAGAAAACAGAAGGGGATGAAAAAAAATCAGAGCAAGAGTCGGAAGGAATAAAGGAGGGTACAAAAGAGGCTCTTCCTCAAGAAGAGGAAAAAGAAACAGAAAATGCAGAAGATCTTGCTACCACCACCAAGGAGACAGAAAATACAGAAGAGCCTTCTCCAGAGCAAAAAGAAAGCAAAGATACTCAAGAGACAATTGCAGAAAAGAATGATCCCGAAATCTCAGAAACAGAGAAATCATCCGAATCCACAAAAGAAGAAGCTGTCAAGGCAGAGCAATCTTCAATAGTTGAGGAGGATGCTCTTCCTCTTTTTCTTCGTCTTCCTGAGCAGATTCTGCTTGCCTCTGGAGAATATTCTATTTTGAGTTCCGATCCGAGTCGTTTGAATATTACCCTAAATGGCTCTGCTCTTTCTCTAACTGGATATGAGCCCGGAATGGCAACGGTAACGCTTGTGGAAAAGGCTTCCTCCCAAAAATTCTCCTTTTCGGTCAACGTTCTTGCAGAAGAGGTGACGGAGCGAAAAATCCCTCTCACTCTGAATGTAGGGAAGAAAAAGTATATCCGAAGTTATGTCGATCAAAAAGTGGAGGCAATGAGTTCTGATGAATCGGTTGCTTCTGCAAAAGTATCGGGAAGTGGAATTCTTGTGATTACTGCGGAGAAGCAGGGGGAAATAGAAATTTCTGTGACGAACACCGAAAAAAAGCTCACAACGGTGTATGAGCTTTCTGTTGTAGGAGAAAAAACCAAATGAGCTACTAGGTTTCTATTCCTTCCGGAAGGGTGTTGAGGAAATTTCCTACCCTCTCTCTTATCTCATCAGGAACAGAACAGTGGGCTAAGAGTGCCTTCGCAAAACTTTTTAAGACAACAATATTTTTTTCAGGAGGAGTGTCGTTACAAGAAAGAGTTGGGTTGCCTTCTGAGAGAAACATGTTTACGTCTCCGGCACGAAGAACCACTCCGGTTTTTTTCACTTCTGCGCTTGAAGGAGTCTCTCTGTCTGTAAGATAAAAAGACATATTCACCTCGTTTGGTATATGTGCCAGAATATTCTTGATGTGTTTTAGAATGCTCGAAATTTGTTGTGAAAAAAGATTTTCTCTTTCTGCTATTCTTTCTTTTGGATAACATTGCTCTGTCATTATACGAAGAAAAATGAAGAGTGCATTTTTTCTCAAAAAGAATATTCTTGTCAATTATTTTTCGTTTTTGCTAAAGGAAGAGGGGAATCTGCTTGATGAATACTCCGAAGTCAAAACACCTTATTTCATTCCTTCGCCGGAGTGGGTGTGGAGGAGTCCCTTGCAGGAGACTCCAGCAGGAGAAAAAATAGGAAAAAAACAGAATATAGTTATTTCCCTTTACAGCAGTCCTCTCGCTCGTCTAAGTCTTCGTCTTTCGCCATAAACATTCGCAAATCTCACCTTGTTTTGCAAAACCTCAAAGAGAGACTTGGACGCAAAAAGTATAAATGAGCGTCCGAGTCTCTCTTCACTCGACTCTTTTTGACTCGACCCTTTTGACTTCTCTCAAAAAGTGGCGAAGTCCAAGAGACTTCGCCAAACAAGGTACTTGCTCACTGACATTCGGATAAAATGGAACGAAGTTTCTTAGCGTTTTGTTCGGAGCTTTCTATCAAACTGCGATAACGAGAGTTCAGAAAGACATCAAAACTATCTATGTAATGTAAGTTCTGATTTTTATCCAAAACAACATTTTCTTCTCCATTATCTGATAAATCAAGCACCTTTCCTTTTGCAAGCCATTCATCAAAGGCATCAAGAAGATCTTCTAACTGTTGGCGTGTTTGAGGATTAGATTTTAATACTTCCAAAATATACGGTTTATTTTCTTCGGAGAGCATATCAGTTGTAATTTTTATCGGTTCTGCCAGAACCAAAGCACCAAGAGTTTGTCCGACTTTTGCCCTTATATAAGTCGCATTTGGTACTATCTCACCAAGTCTTAATTTGATTTCATCGTACTCTTTTTTGTACCTATTCAAATCATCATCTGAAATAAGGCTAAAAGATTTTTTGACATAGGTATGAGCAGTTTTGTCTCCCTGTGTGTAAGCGTGATAATTTTCACAATGACTGCCATTACGTGTATTTTTACGAATAGAAGCTTTGGGGGAGATACAAGGTACTTCTTCTGACAAGTTGGGACTTTTAGCCATTGATAACGAAAGTGAAAGAAAATGTAGTTTTATTTTATTATAAAATATTTCAAGTCTAATGGCAAAATGATTCTGAAAGATATAAACTTCCTCCCGCTGGAGTCTCTCGTCAGAGGACTCCGGCGTTAATTGAGATATTCTGGAAATATCCTCATTCTACTGCCTTGAGTTATGGGCAATATGATGTTGATGTTTTACATGAATGAGAACGTACCATAGATCTGCCGGAGTCCCTTTCAGGAGACTCCAGCAGGAGAAAAATGGCTCCCGCTTGTCATTACTTTTTATTTTTGATACATTCATTTCCGATCCATTTTCTAAAATGGAATTGCATCGAGGGTTAGGCTAGAGATGTGAAAACATATCAAAGAGCCAACACCATCCGCGCTCCTCCTGTCTGGGGAGGAAAAGGAGGTACTCACTGGAAACAGAGAACTATCTCTACCAGAATAGGAAAGTTTTGGATAACTTTCTGAAAAAGGGAGTCAGGGGAGGAAACAAACCTGACTTCGTGCCCAGAAATAATACTTCAAAACATTCTGAAATCGAAATCAAGGCTTTTATGAGAATTTTCTTCAAAAAGTCTTGATTTCTCCATCCTCTTTTTATTTTACATTGTTATTAAACGAAGTAGCAGAAATAAATAGGCTTAAAAAGTGCTGGATGAGTATTTATGCCAGTAAATCTGAAGACATTAGAAAAATGTCAAAAGGAATTGACAATGTAACCCTTGAGGATTTTAAAAAGGATGATGATCAAAATTTAAAAGATATACATACTCAAATAGCAACAGGGAAATTTGAATTTGATGAAATTAAATCTATCCCCAAAAAGAAAAGTAATGGGAAAATTCGTCTTATATCTGCTCCAACTGTGCGGGATCGAGTCGTTCATAAATCTATCTTAAGTATTTTAAGTGATGCCTTGTACGATCATATCAATACTGGTGTGAGTTACTGTGGTGTAAAAAAGGATTTTTGGAAAAAGGAAAAAGACGGACTGAGCATAAAAAGGGCTATTGAACAGTTAGTTACTTATGTGAAGAGACGCAACTATTGGATATTTGAAACAGATATTAAAGGTTTTTTTGATCATGTTCCCAAAGAAAAAATATTAAAAAAAGTATGCGAAGTGTTACCAGACAGATCGTTGGAAAAGTATCTCAAACAAATAATTTTTTTTGACATTGGGAATGAGAGTGAACTACTAAAAAAAGAAATCGAAATACCAAATAAAATTAACGGCTTGGCTCAAGGTTCTTCACTTTCACCATTATTCGCCAATCTTTTTCTTGCTGAATTTGATAATTACATGAAGAGCAAATACGGATTTAGGTATATTCGTTACGTGGATGATTTTATTGTAGTTTGTGAATCTGAAGAGGAAGCAAAAGAAGCGGAATTGGATTCGACCACAGAATTAAAAAAAGAAAATCTTGAATTATCAAAAGATAAGACCCATATTTTAGATTTGAATCGAAGTAGTTTGAAATTTTTAGGGGTTCATGTCGATAAATTCTGTATAAAACCCAAGAAAACAACTGGAAAAATAAGGGATTGGCTTGTTAGTGAAGTTTTAAATACTAAATCGTACAAAGTAGTTTTGAGGGCCGGAAAAGAAGTTTCCGTTATAGAACAAATAAATGAGAAAATTCAGGGTTGGGGAAACTTTTACAGGTATTATCATGCACAAGAATTGTTTGAAAGTTTGGATGAATTTATCCTCAAAAGAAAAAAAGGGGATAAAAACCTCAAAGACATACTTCTACTCAAAGAAGTGAAGCTAGAAACAATTGTAAGTCAAGAAGAGTGGCAATCATATTTTAAGGAATAAAATTTCTCCATCCGGTTCGCATGCACGGTATTTATTAGTGGCTGAATTATAAGCCTATAAGGTTATTTTTTGCGCCGGACGGGGTGTTCGCGGAGGGTATTGGTGAGGAGCGACAACCCCCTTCATGACGTTTCTTCTTTTAAAAACTATACATTTAAGGCAGGTCATGAATTCCCTTTCCGCTGGAGTCCGCTACAAGAGGCAGTCTTCCTACCTCCCTATTCGGATTTTTTGGCTTACACAAAACGTTGGCTCTCCTTATGTATGGAAGTTCGAACTGTTTTAAGGGAAGAAGAGGGTTTTGTGATGCTAGAAATTCCATAAAGAAAGAAGGGTATTTTTTATGGGAAAATATAATTTGACATAAATAATAAAATCAATAAAATGCTCTCTTATTTTATAATAATGAGGATTTTAGAAGGGAATAATATTTTTAGTAACATACAGCAGCTTCCACCTTTCTTAGGCAAAGAGGATGAAAGCAATATAATGCGACAGCAAGAATTAGGTATGTGGATCAATTCTCAGTCGGTGCAATTTGGAGAGCTTGCAGAACAAATAAAGGAGGGTGTTCATTGTACAAATTCTACTCCAGTGGTACTAAAAAACACGGGTATTCAATCTGTTTCAAAAGAAAGCAGAACAGCAATAATGATAGGATTTTCTACTTTGTTGGGGCGACCCACCCCAACAGATAAGAGAAATAAAAAAGTTGCGTGGCCGATATCCGTTCCCAAAAATGCGGATAAAATAAATTTTCGTACTTTTTCAGAACATAATCAGGAAGCAAAACTGCATACAGATTCCCAATACCTTCAGTGTCCAGAGCAAGCGATATCTCTTTGGTCCATTCATCCTGATGGCTCAGGGGAAGGTTTATCCTATTGTGCAAGTGCACAGGACATTCTTCATGAAATGACGGCTCATTCAGCAGGACAAGAGTCGTTGCAAATTCTTCAAAGAGAGGATGTTCCATTTCGAGTGCCTTCATCATTTATGCAAGATCCTAATAGTAATCAAACAGAGGTGATTTTCGGGAAAATATTTGGTCAAAATCCAGTAATGAGATATCGAGAAGATACAATTCATGCAGGCTATGATGCTATCAATCAGATTATGCCTCCTGAAATTGAAAAAGCATTGCAAGATATATCTACGGCAATGAACAAGGTGCAAAGTGATTTTTTTCTACTGGAAGCAGGTGATGTACTCTGGATTAATAATCACGATCATCTTCACGCAAGAACTCCCTTTTCTGATTTAGAGAGATTGCTCTTTAGAATTCGTTATAACTTTTCCCAGCAATAATGAAATCAATACTCGTTACTGGCGCATCAAGAGGATTGGGGAAAGGGATTTCTCAATATCTGGACAAAGAAGGACACCGTGTTATCGCTACAGGAAGAGACACTGATTCCCTTCAGACATTGGCTGATCACGGAAATAGCATTGAGATATTTACAGCAGATATTTCTACTGCCGAAGGCATAGATACTGTTGTTCAACAAGGAATTCAGCATCAGGTAGATGTCGTGATAAACAATGCTGGATTTGGGGTTGTTGGAAAACTAAAAGAAATTTCTCGAGAATCCTTACTGAGAATCTTAGAAACAAATTTGGTTGCCCCCATAGAAATCACAAAGGGACTGCGAAACCAGATAGCAAAAAAACAAGGAAGTTTTGGTTACATTACTTCATTAGCTGGAAAAATGGGATTCCCTGATATGATATCGTACTCTGCTTCAAAATTTGGACTTGAAGGAGCAATCGAAAGCCTTCGATATGAATTAGAACCCTTGGGCATAGGATTGACAGTTGTTCGCCCTGGGATGGTTGATACCGATTTTTTTGATACTGCTGGTTTAACGGAACAAGTAGAGGGAGCAAAGTCAGATGGTTTACTAAAACAGCCCGAAGAAATCGCTCAAGAAATATGTGAAGGAATCCTGACCAAACAAAGAGAAGTTGTTATCGGGAGTGATAAAGACTTCTTGAGACGATTGCCAAATATCTCTTTTGATGAACGATTAAAAGTTCTCGGAGAAATGTCTTCATAATTTTTTTACTTTTGATATGAATAAAACCATAGATCGACGACTCAAGCCAGAAGAGTATATTGTTACTGGTCAAGAACCCACAGACGAAGAAGCATATGCAAAATTTTTACACGACCTTACTGATGTTCCGGAATCCCAACCACTCAATGCTATTCCTATTGACCGTGCAGGGATAGCAAACCAATCAAGCATCATTCAAATTCGAGATTTTTTTGGAAATACGTTCTCTCATGTTCCTGTAACAATGAAATTAGGAGCAAGCTTAGAAGATCATCGAGGGGTCCACATGTCTCGTTTTGAAGAAGCATTATTTGCCGCATCAAGAAAAAAATATGACAGTATTGATGAATTTACTCAGGCAATGGCTGAAGAGATTCGCTCTCGACAAAATTCAGATACCGCATATGTAAATGCACAGGGGGAATACTTGCACCCACGAAAAACGCGTAAAAGCGAAAAATTCTCTCACGATAAAGTACATCTCTCTAGTACTACCGAAAGTATTGGTGACGAATTGCATCAAATAACAGGAGTAAGGGCATACAATATGACCGCCTGCCCTTGTACAAAAACTCATACGAAATATGTTACCGTTCCGGCTTTGCGAGAAATGGGGCTTAGTGTTGAGCAAATAAATAAAGTTTTAAATGTGGCACTTACAGGGACTCACACCCAAAGAGGAGAAATCAGTTTGGTTTTGGATAAAACATCTGATGCCATAACACAAGAAGACATTTATGGTATTTTGGATGATAAAGCACACCTTGTGTATGAATTGCTCAAACGACCTGATGAGCACGACCTTGTTATTAGAGCATTGCAAAAACCTCAATTTACTGAGGATGTGGCAAGAGATGTGGCATTGGGAGCATTTGAGTTTTTTGATAAAAAAGCCCCTGATAATACGAGAGTATGGGTTGAATCAACCCTCAACGACAGCATCCATATTCACGATGTACAGACAGCGATAAATAGTAGCCTTGGACAAATCAGAAAAGCATTAGCCAACTCTCAACAATCACTATGATACCAAAGAATCAACCTGCACAAATTTATGACCTTAATATAGGGGCAAGTATAGTCGGGAGAAATGCCTCTCCATATCTTACAAATGAAGACAGAAGAGCATTACAACGCTTAATGTCAGAATTCTCAAATATGTTTCAGGATACAAGAGGAGAAAAACCAGCATTGGTAAATACTGATGAATCTTCCTTCAAGCAGGCTACGGCGTTTAGCGAAAGAATAAGAAGACAGTTAGAGGGCCTTCAAGACTATCCAAAAGAGGTAGTAGTGAGATTGAGAGAATGTCTTGATCAATTTGATGCTCAGGCCCGAAAAGAACATCTAGATAGAGATGGTTTAACGCTGGACAAAGAGCAAGTTGTTCATTTATTAGATATTCCAGAGATCCTAGATACATCTCTGTTAAATGAAATAGTTCATAACGAGAGTCAGTGGACCGAGCAACACCATCCTGATGTATTGTCACAACTCAGAAATAGGATTGATGCCACTCAGACCCGAGAACTTATACAGGCTTGTGTACAATCTCTGTTTAGAGAAAATATTGATGTTTCTGCGGATATTTATACTCAAGATACAGTAGATAGATATTATCTATATTGGTCTACTAATGGTAATGGACTTGATTATGCAACACCATCTCAATACGAACTTGCAACACAGCTTTCCTTTGATATTCCCCATAATGCAGCTCATTTATTACACTTATCATTTGCTGGTGAACATTCTGTCGAGCAATATATAGACCGGATGAAAGAGAGAACATATACAGAAGCTATTGCGGTATTGTCTGAACACCAGATGTACGAACAAGCAGCAGAACAAGGAGAGGTAATAAGAAGCTTTTCTGAGATTCTCAGTATTCCTATTGATCAACTGTCAGAATGGATAAAACAGGACAGGTCATATGAGTTTCGTCTCCGTCTCGCTCGTCTCTTGTCTGATATAAATACCTTCAATGGAAAATCATTTATAGAAAATGTCGCTGCAATTGAAGAAAAACTGTATATCTCACAAAAAGATGCTACCGCAGAAGCCCAGAAATATTATGCTTGGACAGGTTTAGGAGCAGCCTATACATTGGGATATAATCGGCTCTTATCGCATGGAATACAAAACGCACGAGATGCAATGGCACTCCAAAGTGGAGAATTATTATTTTCGTGGGAGGATTTTCTTGATTCGAAATAGACTCCATAAAAATAAAATGGCAGCAGCAATTTTTATTCCCAATATAAAATAAATAGCATATTCAATAGTTTCATCTAAAAGTATTCCAATAGGTATCTTCGTAAAAAGCAATAGCAATGCTCCCCCTAGGCTTACAATTGAAAAAGAACTCGTAAGCCATTTTTTGGGGACGGTATCAGCAATGATACTTTTATAGGCTACTCGATAGATATTTTCCACGAAAAAAAAGAGAAAGAGTGCGAGTGCGGAAAAAATCGGATGAAGAAAAAGTAAGAAAAAAAATATTGTTGCCTGCATGAGTGCGCCCCATATCAGAATTTTATCTTTTCCCAAAAGAAAAAGAAAAAATGTGCTGAAGTAACTCCCAAGTAGTGAGCCGATCTTTGCAACGGCATACACTACTCCAAAAAATCCAATAGCGATGCCGGATTGTTCTAATCCGATTTGGAATACACTTTCCCCGCGCTCTTGCATTAGCCCCCCTGCGAGTATAAATATCACTGCCAATGGCAATAGTATTTTTGCCTTCATTCCTGTACTATTTTTTCTTACCCATTGCCGTTCACTAGTCCCCTTGTCATTTGGTAGAAAAAATACGATTGTAATCGAGAAAAGCACTAATAGAAAACCAACAATAAAAGTATGTTGAATATTAATATGAAGAAGTGAGAGAAACATATAACTCAATATCATTCCTCCTATCGTCCCAACTTCATCAGCTATTTGAAACTCTCGAAGTAATAATTCAGTCTTTTTTGAATGGAATGTAGAGAGGAGGAAAGATTCTTCTGTGCCAGAAAGAGATGATAGTCCAAGAGCAAAAAATATTTCGCTGATTAAAAATGTAAAAAAATTATCAGCAAAAGAGAGAATGAAAAATGATATTCCTAGGGAAAGTAACCCCAATATCATAACCTTTTTTTTGTTCCAAATATCAGCCGCATATGAGCTTGGTATTTCAGAAAGAAGAAGGGTGATAAATCCTATTGACTGAATAAGGCTTATCTCTAAAAAGGAAAGACCTTGAGAATGTTGAAAAATTATCAATACAGGTATGAGCAATCCGATTGCTCCATGTTGCAAGCCTATCCCACAGTAAAATAAATTCCTAGAAAAATTCATCTTTAATCACTTATTAGTATGCATCACTATCGTAGCACTATATGTTATTGGAATGGAACATAATTCACCATATCGTCATAAAGTGACTCCTCAAGTCTACACTTTGAGAATATAAGATCCTATGAAAACTTATTTATGGCTTTATATAGGCATAAAACGAGCATGGCTCCCCTTGTGTATGGAAGTTCGAACTATTTTGTTGGAAGAATCAGATTTTGTGGTGCCAAAGATTGTATAGTTTTTGAAATCTTCTTTTGCTCTCTGCTGGATCATGCCTGGCAATAGATATTTTTTCTGCTTCATAATTTTTCAAGTTCTTTCATGATTGTAAATACCACAGATTCAGCGTTAAACTGATCTGTATCTACAGAAAAGACATTTGAATCGAGAAATTCTTTTTGATAATCACAATTCCATAATCGATAGTTTCTATTTATATATTCTTGCACATCATCTTTGGAAACATTTCGATACTTTCTTCTATCATCATTACAGGAGCGCTTGAGAAGAGACTCCTTTGAAGCATGGAGATCAAGAATAACTGAAGTATTTCCGGACTTCTTTATTTGTTGAAACAGATTTCGATATAAAACCATGTATTGTTTAGAATTTCGGTCTAACACTTGTGTGGTAATAAGTACCCCCTCACCCACATCGATAAATGATTGTAAGAGATGTTTTCGCAAAGCAAAAATTGAGTTTTTTGCTGCAGTCGTTTTAAAGTCAAAAAGTTCAGTGACGACATCTACAAGGGCATGATTATGTAAAAAATGAGCATTTGGAATTTGTTTTAAAAGCAGCCTGCCGATAGTGTTTTTTCCTGATGCAGGTGGACCAAAGATACAAATGAGTTTGACTTTCATATTTTTATTAATAAAATAATATTCTATATTTTATTGAGAAATGCAAACAAATCGTATCGTTACATTTCCAGAATGGGAAATCAATGTTTCTGATGAGGGTCGGCAAAAAATAAATGCAGTACGTTCAGAGTGTCAAAAAAATCAAAATGTAAATGCACTTTTTTTACAAGGTTCAGCCCTGAGGGGCGAGGGTGGGGTAAGAAGTGATATTGATTTTATCATCCTGTTTGATTCTGTGTCCGAAAAGGTACATGACTTTGTTCGTAAGTTGTTTGCTGAATTTTCAGATACAGATTATTTTTATTCTTCTATTAGAGAATATCAATCGTATCCTGTTGGTCTAAGGTTTCAGTTCTTTTTATCTCAACAAATTTATGGAGAGCCAGAAATACTTGGGCAACCGCCAACAAGCCAAGATCTTTCACAGGTTCTCGCTTATTACTCTTCTTCTTTAAAAGATCAATTGAGGCCTTTGATTTTCCGAAATGATTTGTCTGATATTGAGCTTTTCAATAGGGCATATTCTTTATTAAAAAGAGTTGATGACTGTATTATTCGTGTTCAAGATGCTATACAGACAGGAATTTACCCTAAACAAAGAGCTCTGATACAAACAGAACCAAATCAAGATGGTCAGCATCTCCTTGAGCTGTTAGATAAATGGCAATCCCAAGGGCATCAACCTGATTCTCAAGAAATTCGCCAATCAGTTTCTACTATTGATACATTTTTGAGGGAATTTATTGAAAAACATCTGAATACATAAAAGAAATACTGCTAATTATAAATATTTTATGGCTTTAATAAGCCATAAAATAAGATTGGCTCGGGAGGAAGGATTCGAACCTTCGAATGACGGATTCAGAGTCCGTTGCCTTACCACTTGGCGACTCCCGACCAGATTAAAAAACACTTCAACAGTATGTCAGGACATCTTTTGTTTTTCAAACCAATTTTTGATAATTTCCTCAATTTTTTGTGTGACAAAGCGTGGGTTTCCATCTTGCGTTTGTATCTGAAAATTGCATTCCGGGGCGATTTTCATTTCTTTTTCCATGCTTTCAAGACGGTGTTTCAGCTCTTCTTCCGAAATAGGTGCTCGTGCCTGTATTCGTTCTATAAGCTGTTTTTTTGTCGGTGGAAGGAGAAATACAGAGAGAAGGTGTTCTGGTGGAATAAACTTTTGAATCTCCAAAAAACCCTGAACATCCACTTCTCGAAGGACAACTTTTCCTTCTTTTAAAGAGGGGAGAACCTCCGATTTTAAAACTCCGTATTGATCCTTGCTGTGTACCAAAGCCCATTCCAAAAAGGCTCCTTCTTGCTTTTTTTCTTCAAATTCCTGGGGTGTCAGGAAGTAGTACGTTTTTCCAGCGGTTTCTCCCTTACGAATGGATCGGGTAGTTGCAGACACCGGATATTTCCATTCGGGGTGTTCTTCACGCAGAAAATTGATGGCAGTTCCTTTTCCTACTCCTGAAGGTCCAATGATGAGAATGAGGACGCCGCGGAAAAAGCTTGACATATTTTTAAAATATTTTTTAAAATTAATTTCGATAGTGAGGAATCGGAAGAAGTTTTCCATGTCAACGTACAGGGAAAGAGTTGAAGAATCAAGAATAGTCTGCTATACTTGCCAGAATAGTTCCTTAACACCAAAAGAAAAAGTCGAGAGAGGACAGAACGTAAAGAGATGATATCTTCTTGAGTTTGCTGCTTGTCCCCTCCCTACTTTTTGATGGCCGATTCGACTCCGGCCGACCACCAAAAAACACCCTCTCTCTCTTATATCTTTAAGAGTGGCAGGGCTAAAAAAAACAAACACAAACCACACACTTTTCTTCTCTTTCAGAAGAAAACAAAATTCCAACAAAAACAAATACAAATACCGACCGTTGGAATCGTGAAATGCTTTTAAAAAAGCGAAGGGATTCCAAAGAGGGTAGGGAGAACACGGTATCATGCCAGAGTCGACACGATACCACACGCCCGCTCGAAATGGTCATAAATGTTCTCGGATGATAGTTCGAATAGAATCCGAAGGAGACCAGCATCGAGTACAAAGACAGGAAAGGGGGGTTGTCACATCATTATAGAGACATACCCCTTTCCGGCTTTGCCATGCTCGGAAAAAACCGAACAGGATTTCCCTTTTTTCTCTCCCGTGAAAAAAGGAGTGTAAATTTAATACATAATAATAACTATGTCAATACTTTTTTTGAGAGAACCTACAAATTTATGAAATGGCTTTTTTAAAATATTTTTTCCCGTTCTTTTGAGAATAAATATCCAGAAGAAATAGAGAAAAAACTCTAAAAATATATTTCTCCACAATAATACTGATATGAGGGGTCGTCACAGATTCCGTTTTTTGTCATACTCCCCTCCGTGAAGGAAGTCTCGTCATTCCGTTGGCTTTTGTTTCTCATATGTGGATTGACGCTTTTTGGGCTCATTATGATTACGAGTGTAAGCGTTTTTGAGTCGCATCAGCTTATGGTTAAGCGTTTTGGTTCAGAATATTGCGAGGTGAACAACTGCAATGGATTTTATCTTTGGCGTCATGTAAAGCATCTTTTTCTTGGAGTTCCAATATTTTTGACAGGATTTCTTATTCCAGTTGGTTTTTGGCGAAGAGTGGCACTTCCTTTGTTTTTTGTTGCGCTGACTTTGCTCGCCGCTATTCTTCTTACAAGCGTTGGAGGAAGCTGGGGAACAGCGAAAAGCTGGATCAATATTCCGTTATTACCGAGTATTCAGCCGAGTGAAATTGCAAAAATTGCTCTCGTTTTGTATCTCGCGATCTGGATGGAAAAAAAAGAGCAAGATATTCGAACATGGGAAAGTGGTTTTCTCCCGTTTCTTATTCTCATGCTTCCCATAGTAGCTCTTATTGCACTTCAGCCGGATTTTGGAAGTTTATTAGTCATTGTTTCTATTGCGGCAGTGATGTTTTTTGTAGCAGGAGGAAATCTTTTTCATATTCTTGCTGGAGGGCTTACAGCCATTTGCATCTCGCTTCCGGTTATCCTTTCGCATGACTATATTCGAGAGCGGTTTCTTGTTTTTTTGCATCCCGAAACAGGAACAAACGATGCGAGTTATCAAGTAGTACAGTCACTTATTACTGTAGGGAGTGGTCGCTTTTTTGGGCTTGGAATAGGAGAATCTGGTCAGCGTCACGGTTGGCTTCCTGAAATTCAATCCGACACTATTTTTGCGGCAGCAGCAGAAGAGCTTGGTTTTTTTCGAATTATTTTTCTTGTGGGGGCGTTTGCCATGCTCGCGGTTGTGGGATATGAGGTAGCGAAAGGTGCGCGAAATCGATTTGAAATGCTCGTGGCGGCAGGAATTACCGCATGGATCACCTTTCAGGCACTTCTGAACATGTCTGTGACACTCGGCATTTTTCCTCTCACGGGAGTTACGCTCCCCTTTGTTTCTTATGGGGGAAGTTCACTTCTTTCCCTTTTCTTTGCTTCTGGAATTTTATTGCAAATTAGTAAATTTTCTTCCGGTCATGCGCATCATTCTGCTCGCCGGCGGATCGGGGGGACACATTTCTCCAGCATTCGCCATAGCTTCTGAATTTCGAAAAGAGCTTCCTTCTGCTCATATTCTCTTCTTCTGCTCTCGAAATCCTCTTGATATATCGTTCTTTCAGTCTTCGCAAGAACGATATATTCCCATTTTTTCTGGGAAGATCCGACGATATTTTTCGTTTCAAAATTTTATTGACCCCTTTCTTCTCCTTCTTGGAATTTTTCAATGTCTTTTCCTTTTTCTTCGAAAGCGACCAGATATTGTTTTTTCAAAAGGGGGATTCGTTGCTATTCCGGGGTGTATTGCCGCGTGGATACTCCGTATTCCCGTTTTTGCGCACGAATCTGATGCTGTTTCTGGAATTGCCACACGTCTTTGTCAAAAATTTGCGAAACAGATTTTTACCACCTTTCCCGAAAAAAAAGGAATTCACACCGGAACGCCTATTCGCTCAGAAATTCTTAAGGGAAATAGAGAGAGAGGGAGAAAATTTCTGGAGTTCAGTGGAAAAAAACAAATCCTTCTTGGAATTGGTGGTTCGCAGGGGTCGAAGTTTCTAAACACTCTTTTGGAGTCTTCGGCAGATGAGCTCTTAAAAATGCTCGATATTGTATGGATTACTGGAGCAGGAAGCGAAAAAATCATTACTCCTCGTTTTGGGCTTCGCATTTTTCCTTTTCTGGGTACAGAGCTTCCAGATGTTCTTGCGGTAGCGGACCTTGTTGTTTCTCGGTCGGGAAGCAATTTCCTTTTTGAGCTTGCTGTTCTGGGGAAGCCGATGCTCCTTATTCCGCTTGCAACGGCGGCAGGAGATCATCAAACACAGAATGCGCGTATTTTCTCTGAGAACAAGGCGGCTCAAGTACTTTTAGAAAAAGATGCTCCCCGACAATTTCTCAAGGAAGTTACCGATCTTTTTTCTGATCAGCATCTCAGAAAAACACTTGGGGAAAATGCAAAAAAAATGGCAACCACAAATGCCGCGGAACAAATTGTCACAAAGGTGCTTCAAAATTTTTCTAAGGAGTAGCGTATTTTTTTGTATGAAAACAAAGAACCTGACGCGATCCCTTTTTTTTCAAATATAATTTCTTGTCTGGCGTTTTTTCAGGAGATTCGGAAAAATACCCTCCGCAATTCTTCTCCCGAAAAACATGAAATTTTTTTGGCGACTTCTCCTCCTTTCTTTTATTATTTTTCCATTTTTTTCGGAAAATGCTTTTGCTGATTCTTTTTGGTCGAAAACTGTTCCCTTGAGTGGTGGATATGCTGTTTTTTCTTCAGAAAATGCGGATTTCTTTTCTTTTTCTATTCCTGCTTCTTCTCGTGTGGAGTTGCAGAGACATGGTGAATGGATCCCTGTAGAAGTTGATGACGAGCAAGATCCAGACTCTCAGGTGAGCGAACTCCTTGCGGTTTCACAGGGTGAAAATATTGTTCTTCGTTTTTTCGGAGAAATTCCAAGATTTGTTACCGCAGACTTTTCTCAGCTCGACCCAATTGCCTCTCACGAAAATATAGTTGCTTCAAATACCTTTTCTCTTGACGGGCTTTCTATTGTTTCCCGATCTGGATGGGGAGCCGATGAATCGTGGCGTTATGCGAAAGAAGATGAAAATAATGGGAATACAGTAGATTCGAGAGATTCTGGGAAAGAAGTGAGTACAAAGGAAAAACAGTGCCTCTCAAATCAAGAGGCATATCCCGAGGAATTTGAAATACGAAGTGTCGTTTCATCAGAAAACGGAAAGAAACTTATCTGGCCATATCAATATAGTAAGCGTATTCGAAAAATTGTCATTCATCACACTGCAGAATCTGGAGTAGAAAAGGGATACTCCGCCGATGAAGTTCTTCGTGCTATTTATCGCTATCACAGTGTTTCACGTGGATGGGGGGATATTGGCTATCACTATATTATTGCTCCCGATGGAACGGTATTTGAAGGACGCGCAGGAGGAGAGAATGTGGTGGGAGGACATGTCTATTGCAACAATATTGGAACGATTGGTATTGCGCTTATGGGAAATTTTAATGAAAAAGATCCGACAACAGCTCAAGTTAATGCTCTTTCGGCTCTTTTGCCACGGCTTGCTAAAAAATACGAACTCGATCTCACTCAAAGTGAGTGGTACCACGGAAGAAATACGCAAAATCTTCTTGGACATCGTGACCTTGGGGCAACGTCTTGCCCGGGAGATAATCTCTATGAACTTCTTCCAAGTTTTCGGGAAATGCTCGATTACACCTCAGAAATTCGTATTACTCGCTCGACAAAAATTGATGGAGAACCTGCCGATTCCCTATTACCTTTACGTCTTCAGCCGGGAAAAGGGGAATATGTAACCCTCTCGTTTCGAAATACAGGAAATGCCGATTGGACGAGTTCTACTTGGCTCTTTGCAAGCCCTGGAGATGGTATCCGTGTTCAGTCTATTTCAAAAACTCGTTCGTATGTGGCAGCGAAAATTAAGGAACAAGTGGTAAAATCTGGAGAAGTGGGTCATTTTCAGGTTCGTATTGATGCCGATTATAGTCATGGAATGAAAACCATTCTTTTTGTTCCCGTTGTCAAAGATCAACGCATCAAAAACGCAGAAGTCCTTCAGGTCGTTAATGTAGAGGCTCCTGAGTGGGGGGGTGAGCTTAAAGAAACTCGATTGCAACCAAGGATTCCCGTTACGGGAAAAACAACATCACTTTCGGTAGATATAAAAAATACAGGAGGAACCGAATGGCTTTCGAATGACATTTCATTGCTCGCAACATTTCCAGATGGACTTCCGCCTCTCTTTTTGAAACTCAAGTCAAACACACTCCCCGGAGCAGTGGGAACGTTTACAGGAAGGATTCCGGCATTTCAAAAAAGTGGTAATAAAGAAATTTCTTTTCAGCTTCGTCTCGGCACAAAAAAACTTCCTATCACTCTTTCTTCTACGTTTTCAGTGGATATCTCAAAAAATAAAGCAAAAGCAGTAAGCTTTCCGAGTCGTGCTACGGTTGCTTCTCTTGATGAGCCTTTTGAAACACTTCTCCGTTTTTTTAATGATGGAAATACAACATGGGAAAAAAGCAATCTCTCTCTCTCTATTCTTCAGCGTCGAGAAAAAAAGATCCTCAAACCCGAAGAGTTCGCAATAGAACCAGAGGGAATCGCAACATTTCCGCTTGAAATTCCTGTTAAAAAGGGGGTGCAGCCGTTTGTGGTGATTCTCAAAGATGGTCAGCAGGAGCTGTTTCGCAAGGTTTTTCTTGTTGTTGGTGTCAAAAATTTTCAAAAAAAAGAAAGTGAGATAACAAAAAATATAACTCCAGATGCAAAAGACAATAATGTAGAAGCCGATTCATTTGGCATAGAAAAGAAAACCATTCGTATTCGACTCTCTTTTCCCGAAGATTTACAAACAGCGGAAATTACTGGAGAAACTGCTTTTGAAATTCGAGATGGAAAAGGAAATCTTCTCCTTCCCGGAAAGAAAGGGCAGAAGGTCTCTTTTCAGCAGTTGGGCGAAAACGTTGCGTTTCGTTCCACAGAAAGCAATGTTATTCGTATTCTTCCAAAGACACCAGCTGGAGTTTTTGAAATTTCGAACTGGAGTCGGATTCCCGCATGGGATACGGCAGGAACACATAATGATAATCGTTTTCGGGGAGTGTTAGAGTTTCGAATTCTTGACGGAAAACTCACGGTTATTAACGAACTCTTCTTAAAAGATTATCTTTTGGGAATTGGAGAAACGCTCGAATCGGATCATCTTGAAAAGAAAAAAGCAATTGCTGTCGCTGCAAGAAGTTACGCCGCTTTTTATCTTGACCCAGAACATCGAAAATACCCCAATATGCCGTATGATGGCTCAGATAGCCCTGCAGAATTTCAGAAATATCTCGGAGAAAGCCTTACGGAACGTGCTTCTGGTTGGCAAACAGCTGTCCAAGAAACGGAAAATAAAGTACTCACCTTTGAGGGTAAAATTATTAAAGCGCCGTTTCACACTTCTTCTGGAGGACAAACTCTCTCTGCCGAAGAGAAATGGGGTTGGACGGATACACCCTATCTTCCCTCAGTAGATGATCCGGGATGCTCTGGAAAAACTCGTCAAGGACATGGTGTTGGTATGAGCGGATGTGGAGCCGAATATTTTGCAGAATCCGGAAAAACGTATCAAGAAATATTGAGCTATTTTTATCCGGGAACCGCAGTTGAAGGTCGCTAATCTCGATATAAGAGAAAACTGTTGCCATCCTCATTTTTTTTGTGTATTTTCGCACTGGGATTAGGTTTTTCCTTCCGATTCATTGAAAATTTTATCCTCTCTTTCTGAGGTTCAGAATTGGCGTTTTCAGCACAATGATATCGCCTTTGTCCCGACAATGGGAGCTCTTCATGAAGGACATCTTTCCCTTATTGAGTTTGCAAAAAAATTAGAAAAACCCATTCTCGTTTCCATTTTTGTAAATCCTACACAATTTGGTCCGAATGAAGATCTCGACCGCTATCCGCGAGATAACGAAGGAGATACGAAAAAATTACAAAACGCCGGAGTTGATGCTGTTTTTTTCCCAACAGAAGCAGAAATATATCCTGAGGGAAAAACTCCAAAAATCCCTCCCCTCCCTTCTGTTTTTTCTGAGCTCGAAGGAGAAATTCGCCCAGGGCATTTTTTGGGAGTTGCTCAGGTGCTCACTCGTTTTTTCGAGATAATTTCTCCTTCTGATATCTTTTTTGGACAAAAAGACTATCAACAAACCGTTCTCGTAAAATGGCTCATCAGTGTCCTTCATATTCCCTCAAAAATTCATGTATGCCCCATTGTGCGTGAAGAGACTGGTCTTGCTATGTCGAGTCGGAATGCGTATCTCCAAAATGAAAAACGACATGTCGCCTCTGTTCTTTTCCGAAGCCTAGCGGAAGGGAAAGCACTTTTTGGAGCAGGGGAACGAGATCCTCGTATTATTCGAAATCGCGTTCTTGAAATACTTATGCAAGAGGCAGAAATTACGAGTATTGATTATGTGAATATCCGCGATGCTGAAACACTTGAAAAGATAAAGACCATGAATCAACTCACTGTCCTTCTCCTTGCTGTTCGCATTGGGAAAGTGCGACTTATCGACAATATGCTCCTCAAAGAAGAGTATTTAATGGCATAGGAAAAAAGCTAACGCTTTTTTTTGAAGAACATCCCGAGTTTATCTGAAAGAAGAGAGAAGATGCGAATGGGTTGATAGAGAATAAGATTTACCGTTTGTGTAATATCAGAAAGAGTTTCCGCAATATCTTTGAGAATTCCAAGAAGTGAAAAGACACGTGCACCAACAAAAATGAGAATGAGAATGAGAAAAAGCGTCCCGATTTGGATGAGAAGGCTCAAGAGTTCGGGAAACGTGTCGGGAAGTTGGATAGTCATATCCTCTTTTGAAAATCAAACTCATTGTTTCAGGCATTTTTGTTTTGGTCAATTTTTTTGTTCACTTTTAATATGGAAAAAGAAAAATATATGATAAAATAAACAATATTCTGGAGTACAGAATCATTAGAAAATAAAAAAACATGTCAGAAATTCTCCTTCCTGTATCGGAAGTTCCTTCAGAGCCATATCATAAATTTGGCAGAGGAATGCAAAAAATACTCACGATCATTCTGATTTTTGCCGTCTTTATTTTTGCCATTGCCTTCTTCTCTAAGGGGAAACTTCCTGAATATTCTGAAATTCATCCTTCTCTTATGTTTGATCCGGAACAGATTGATCGAGAGCGAAGTGAATTTTCTTTTGAGTATCGCGAAAAAACCATTTATGTGAAACCGCGTGCAGATTATACTATAAATGCGCTTGTTATGTCGCGGAACAATATCTCCTCTTTGGCGGATTCATATCACAACAATGATTCGGTAGATGTTCGTGATATTTGTGTAATGTGGGGAGAAAACCTTTCTAACAGAAGCTACCAGCATATAAAAGTTTGGAATACCTCTTGGACGTGCTACTGGAAATATAATGAGGATTATGGATTTCAAAGTTCTCGTATTGCGAATAACCATCTCATTGCTTCTGATCCAGATGTTCGAGAGCAAATCCTCAGTATTCGTGAGGGTGATCAGGTGCATCTTCAAGGAATGCTCGTTGATTATGGAACCACTTCTGAGGAGTACACAAGGGAAACAAGTCTCTCTCGAACGGATGTGGATGAGAATTCTCGTGGTGGTGGAGCATGTGAAGTGTTCTATGTAAACGCCATCGAAATCCTTCATCGGTCAACACCAACGTGGTATTTTGTTTTTTGGCTGTTCCAACAGATTATTATTTCCTGTCTTGCGCTGAAGGCGATTCTCTTTCTCCTTCGTCTTTTTCTCGAAAAAAGAAAATCTGATCGTTTGCTGAAAATGCGAGAAATCCGAAATGAATTCGTATTGAAATAGACTTATTTTATGAGCGTCTTGTGGCATCCCATTCAAGGTAAGCTCTTAAAAATCCATCAATTTCTCCATCGAGAACCACATCTGGATTTCCCGATTCAAAATTGGTACGAAGATCTTTCACCATTTTGTAGGGATGGAGAACATAGCTTCGGATTTGTGTTCCCCATGCGGCTTCTGTAATTTCTCCACGAATTTCCGACGCCTTCTTTTCTTCTTCTTCACGTTTTTGAAGGATGAGTTTTGCCTTCAGAATTTGAAGTGCTTTTTCTCGATTTTGATGCTGGCTTCGTTGATTTTGACACTCCACCACAATGTTTGTGGGAATATGAACAATACGCACGGCAGAGTCTGTTTTATTGACATGCTGTCCTCCTGCCCCACTCGCACGAAATGTGTCAACACGAATATCTTTCTCTTCAATTTGAATTTCCCCATCCCCATTTTTGAGCACTGGAGTCACTACAATTCCCGCGAAGCTCGTCTGTCGGAGGTTTTTTGCATTAAACGGTGATTGACGCACGAGTCGATGCGTTCCCTTTTCCCCCCGAAGAAGTCCATACGCGTATAATCCTCGGATTTCAATGAGAGCGCTTTTCATTCCGGCCTCTTGCCCATCTGTCTTTTCATGAATTTCTGCAGGGAATCCTTTTTTTTCTGCAAATCGAAGATACATCCGAAGAAGCATTCCTGCCCAATCTTGTGCTTCGGTTCCGCCTGCACCGGCGTTAATTTCAATAATGGCATCAGAATCATCAAATTCTCCGGAAAAAAGGAGATCGAGTTCATATTCTCGATACTTTTCCTGAAGGAGTTCATATTCTTGGCTTATCTCTTCACATTCCGGACTTTTTTCTGTAAGCATTTCCGCAAGTTCTTGGAGTGTTTCAACATCTTTTTCAAGATTTTCCCAGCGTTCTGTCATTCTTATGAGATTTGCCACGGATTGCTGGAATACACGAGCCTCATCGGGTTTTTCCCAGAGAGCTGGATTTTGCATCTCTTCTTGTAGACGAGAGAGCTCTTCCTTTTTCTCTGAAAAATGAAGGCAATCCATGCCACGAAGTATATTTTTTTTGAGTTCTGAGAGACTGTTTTTTAATTCTTCAAGTGTCACACTTTATAGGAAATACAGCGCATATTCTCCCTATTTTTTGTGAAAATGGCAAAAGGAAAAACCCCTGCTTTTGGGATTATTATTGTTTTCTTGAGATAAAGGGTTTTTAGTATTTCCAGTTTTTTTTATGAATCTTCTGCGTCGGAGATGGTAAATCCATCTTTTTCAATCTCGTTTTGAAACGCTTTTGCTATTTCCACTTCTAAGCGATACCCAGCAGGGCAGTCGCAAGCCGAACAGAACACCATGCCCTCAAGGGGAACTTTTTTTACTTCTAAAAGAGGAATTCCTTGTTTTTCATAATAATCTTTGATGATTGATATTTGTTGATCGTCTTTTGCAGGATAATTCTCAGTATTATGATTCTGGAGATATTCTTGCTCCCATGGATTTCCGAGGCATTGTATTGGAAGTATGCTCATCCAAATGGTTTCCAAGGTTTCTTTTTTCTCCCCAGAGCAATTTGCTTGCATGTTTTCAGGGAATTTTTCGATGACAAGCGTTGCGCAAAGGGGGTAATTTTCTCCGTGAAAAATCATCCGCCACGATCCACTTCGAAGCTTCGCAAAAAAATGATATGTCTTTCCATCATTGTTTACTATTGAGCCACGAATATGAGTTCCTGTTTCCTCTTCTACAAAAATCCGACTCATCTTAGTAACAGAGGAAGACATTGTAGGGTCATTCTTCATTACTTCAATCGCTCCATGGGTGAGTTTTTCTCCAAGAGAGAGATTGGCGCATTGTATTTCTGTCTCTTCTCTTGTTTTTTGTAAAACGCATGCCTCTTTCTCTTTTTGAAACCCAAAAATATCCCCATCATTTTTTTCTAAATGATAACGTTCTGTGAATCCTTTTTCCTCAAAAAATCTTGTTTCGTTTGCCGAAAGAATAGGATTCCATGTTCCTGAGAGCATATATCCATCGGTAAATTTTTGTCCGACAAATCCTGTCACACTTTTCACCATAAGGAAGACCTTTTCCTTTTGATTCATGTTTTGTGTGCTCAGATTTTCTGTGAATTGAGAGAGAAGCTCGGTCAAATTATCCTGACTCATTCTTTCTACTGGAGGCATTTTTTCTGTCTTTTCCTCTTCTTTCGTACATCCCGAAAACAAAACAAGGAGCGCCAGAACGGACAAAAAATTCTTCATGCCCCTTATGGTAAAGACTTCTTCTGTGGGAAGCAAAACTCTTTTTCTTGACACTCCTCTTTCCCTTTTTTAATGTATTAATACATTAACACACTCTGTGAAAAACTGGAAAACTGAAGAAATGGAATCTTTTTTTTCTGCTATTCTTTTGCTCAAAACTTCAGAAGAAGTGGGGGCATTTTTTCGTGATGTTTGCACACTTTCCGAACTCTCTGAAATGTCGCGTCGGCTTTTGGCGGCGAAGATTATTCATTCAGGAGCTTCCATCCGTTCTGTTGCGGAGCAAACGAGTCTCTCAACAACAACTGTTTGCAGGGTTTCTCATTGGATGAAGCAGGGGGCGGGGGGATACGATTTTATTTTTTCTCGCACGAAATGAACACCGTTTTTCGTCTTGCTATTCAAAAATCTGGACGCATGGGAAGTGTATCACAAGAGCTTCTCCGAAAGGCAGGATTCGATTTTCATTGTGATGAAAGGGGACTTCTCGCTCGCGTTCATTCGTTTCCTCTTGAGATTCTTTTTTTGCGTGTCGGAGATATTCCCGAGATGATTGCCGATAAGGTGGTTGATTTTGGAATACTCGGTAAAAATACAATTGCAGAATCTCCCCGAAATTCAGAAATAAAAATTATTGACGATCTCAAATTCTCCTCCTGTCGCCTTTCGATTGCTGTTCCGAATGATTCTGCTATTGTTTCGCCAGCCGATCTTTCTGGAAAGACTATTGCAACGAGCTATGAACGTCTTTTGGGAGGGTATCTTATGAAAGAGAAGCTCTCTGCAACTATTGTCCCCATGAGTGGTTCTGTGGAGATTTCACCAAAAATGGGAATATCAGATGCCATTTGTGACCTTGTTAGTTCTGGAAGCACGCTTGTTGCAAATCATCTTCGAGAAGTGGAAAGCATATTCTTCTCTTCCGCTGTTTTAGCGACACAAAAAGACTTTTTAGAAAATGAAGTTTTTGAAGAATTTCTCCTTCGCATTCGGTCGGTGGCAAATGCAAAAAATCTTAAATCCGTGGTTATGAATGCTCCTAGAAGCAGTATAAAACGTATTTCAGAAATTCTTCCTGGACTTGGAAGCCCCACAGTAACTTCTTTGGCAGAAAAAGGATGGGTTGCCATTCATTCTGTTGTTCGAGAAGACGAAGATTTTTGGAAAAAAATCACCCGTCTCAAGGAGGCGGGTGCGAGTGGTATTCTTGTAAGCTCTATTGATCGTATTATCTTCTAACCATTATTTCTTTCGTCGAAGTCGCATGAGTCCTCCAGCGAGGGCGCTCATTCCAAGGAGAAAAACTCCTCCACCTGTTGCGGGAAGTGCGGGAAGATTTACAATTCTAATAATTCCAGCGCTCTCGTTTCCTGCAATATCCGTCGTAGTGATTTTATAGGCAACGGTGGTGTTTGGATTTTCTGGAATTTCCACTTGTCTGGCATCTTTTCCGAGTCGAGAAGAGCCAGCCCATGTTGTTCCCCGATTAAGACTGCGATAGAGAATTTGATCGCTTAAATCTCCTGCACTATTAATACTTGGTGTCCACGCAAGTGTCACAATCCACTTATCAATTTGTGCCCGGATAGAATCAACAAGGTTGGTAACGTCTTCTGGTGGAGTAACATCTTCTTCTCCAGAACTGCTGGTCACATTTAAAACGTTTTCGAGATCTTGCTGACTTCCTTCTTCTCCACTCGTGCTCCCATCATCAAGTTGATTTAAGAGATCATCAAGGCTTATTTCTTTATCTCCTCCCGTTGTTGTTGTCGTCGTTCCTGTTGTTTCCTGACTGTCGTCAGTACTCGTGGGCGTATAGGAGCTTTCGGGAGATTCTGTACCATTAAATCCTCCAAAAGTTGCAGAATCGGTACTTCCACTCTCTACGGGATTTCCATCGATATCGGTGATTTGAGCAGAAGCCGTGACACGATATGTTGTTCCGGAAACGAGTGATTCTGTTGTTCGAAGAACAACTTCCGATTTTTCTTCGGACCCTGAGGTAGTATTATATTGAGCACTTTCTACAGTGATAGAATTTTGTGAGCCCTCTTCTTCTGTTATAGAAAAAGCGAGTTCGGGCGTACTACTTGGAAGAATAATTTCTTCCGAAAAGAAAACGAGAAGTGTTTTGCTTCCTGTGGTTTCTGCAGAAATAACAACGGGAGATTCAGAAAATTGTTGTTGCATATCACCGACTGGTTTTACTGAGATTTCTTGACTCGGAAGACTTTCGCTCTTATCGGCAAAAATACCAATGACGCGAAAATAGTATGTTGTTCCATTTGCAAGATCATCTACCTTTGCGCTTGGAAGATTATCTTCCGTTTCTAAAAAGAATTCATATTCTTCTGAGGTTCCGGCTTCTACAGAAGTTGGACCATATTCAATACGATATTTCGTCGCTTCTTCTCCTTCTGTATCGTAGGTTGTATTCCAAATAAGAATCACTTTTCCGTTTCCGGGAGTCCCTAAAAGTCCTTCTACGACCCCAGAATCTGATTCCGCAAGAATTTGTTCAATTTTTTCGTCAAAAAATCCGTGTGTTGGAGTAGCGAGAAGAAAGATTGATGCCAGAAGAATTCCGCCAATTCTTATGCTTCCCCTCGCTGTGGAATATATTTCTTTTTTCATTTTTTGTTTTAAAATATATGATTCATTTAATTATATAACATAAAATATATTTTACGCAAATCTTTTATTTTTCTTAATTTATAAGCATTTTTCTGGATAATAAGTTTTACTATTTTATTTTTTAATATGAGAACACTCGAAACACATCATTCAATAATAGGAAAATATTGGGAATACATTTTGCGTTTTTTTTTGTCTTTCCCTACTATGCGTTCGTGCCAAAGTTTGTTTTTGTTACTGGCGGTGTTTGCAGTTCCTTGGGAAAAGGAATCGCTTCCGCTTCCATTGCTAAAATTCTTAAATCCGCAGGATTTCGTGTTTCGGTGCAAAAACTCGATCCATATCTCAATGTCGATCCAGGAACCATGTCGCCTTTTCAACATGGCGAGGTCTTTGTGACAGATGATGGCGCTGAGACAGATCTCGATCTTGGGCACTATGAGCGTTTTATCGATGAATATCTTACAGAATCTTCGAGTGTGACTACTGGGAAAATTTATCGACACGTTCTTGAGAAAGAACGTCAGGGAGAGTTTTTGGGCGGGACTATTCAGGTAGTTCCTCATATTGTGGACGAAATTAAGCAGCGTATTCAAAAAGCGGCAGAGGCAACGCAAGCCGATGTTCTTGTGGTGGAAATTGGTGGAACCGTGGGGGATATTGAAGGGGAGCCATTTTTAGAGGCAATTCGACAAATTCGTCAAGAGCGTGGATCGCACAATGCTGTTTCTGTCCATTTAACCTTATTGCCGTATCTTGCTGGTTCGAAAGAACTCAAAACAAAGCCAACACAGCTTTCAGTTCGCGAGATTCGTCGTGCTGGTATTCAGCCGGAAATTATTGTTGCTCGTGCAGATCAAGAGATTCCAAAAGAGCTTCTCCTAAAAATTGCGAAGTTTTGTAATACAAAAGAAGACGCTGTTTTTGCGGCACCAACTGTGAAGAGCATTTACGAAGTTCCGCTTATTTTTGAAGATCAAAAAATTGCTGCCGTGCTTGAGCGAGAGTTAAAGCTTCCAAAAATTCGTCCAAAAATGTCCGAGTGGAAAAAAATGTTAGAAAATATGAACGGGACTCACGAATCCATAAAAATAGGAATGGCAGGAAAATATACGGGGCTAGAAGATGCTTATCTTTCTGTTATTGAATCCATCAAATTTGCCGCATATTCCGTGAATCGTCAGGTGGAAATAGTGTGGATTGATACGGAAAAGATCGAGAAGGGCGTACAAAAGGAAATGCGAAAACTCGAAGAAATTTCTGGAGTTATTGTCCCAGGTGGCTTTGGAAATAGGGGGATAGAGGGGAAAATAGCGGTGGCAAAATATGCAAGAGAAAACAACCTTCCGTATCTCGGACTTTGTCTTGGGTCACAAATTATGGCAATTGAATTTGCTCGGAATGTTTTGGGAATTAAAAACGCTACGAGTGAAGAGTTTCAGCCACATGCAAAAAATAAAATTATCCATTTTCTTCCAGGGCAATCTGAGAGCGTTCGAAAGGGAGGAACTTTGCGCCTTGGCGCGTGGCCATGTGTTGTCCAAAAAGGAACAATGACGCATGAAGCCTATCAAAAGGAGGAGATTTCTGAGCGTCATCGACATCGTTATGAGTTTAATCTCGAATTCCGAAAGCCTTTTGAGGAAAAAGGATTCCTTTTCTCTGGCATGTCTCCCGATAATAATCTTGTGGAGATTGTTGAAATTGCTCGTCATCCGTTTATGATTGGTTCGCAGTTTCATCCAGAGTTTTTAAGTCGTCCCGGAAAGCCTCATCCGCTTTTTGCATGCTTTTTACAAGTCGCAACGAAATTGCAGAAGTGATCATTTTTGTCGTTTTTTTGAAAAAAGTTTCCCCCATCCTCCTTGTCATGAAAAATATTCTTCTTCTCACTTTTTCTATTCTTTTTTTTTCGGCATGTTCTTATCCTCAGTCTTCTGAAACTTCTAATTTTCCAGAACAAAAGGAAGACATGAAGATAAGCACGGACGATCACATTGGGTGTCAAGAGGGTGAGATTATTAATGGAAAATGTACCGTTGCGGAAGATGGCAAAAAAAATACAGATCTTTTTGAGAATATCGATTTTCTGAATGTTTTGGGGAAAGAGGTGGTGTATGCAGAAAATATCCACGGATACCTTGCAGAACCAGAAGAAGAGGGGGTGTATCCTGCTGTGGTGATGATTCATGAATGGTGGGGTCTTAATGATAACATTCGTGATATGGCGCGCCTTTTGGCAAGCGAAGGATATGTAGTGCTTGCAGTAGATTTGTATAATGGTGAGGTGGCAGAAACTTCCGAGCAAGCAGGGGAGCTTGCGAGTGGTGTTCGAGAAAATACAGAACAAGCGGTGGCAAATATGCGGAGTGCTATTTCGTATCTCCGCACACTTCCAAATGTAGAACAAGAAAAAATTGCTTCTCTGGGGTGGTGTTTTGGCGGACAGCAATCACTTAATCTCGCACTTGCATCAGACGATCTCTCTGCAACGGTGATCTACTACGGACAGTTGACGGATGATACAGAACAACTTCAAAAAATTCATTGGCCAGTGATGGGAGTGTTCGGAAGTGAAGATACAAATATCTCCGTAGAAAGCGTTAATGCATTTAGCGATGCGCTGAATGCGCTTTCAATTCCGAGTGAAATCTATATGTACAAAGGAGTGGGACATGCCTTTGCAAATCCTTCGGGAGGCAGCTATGCTCCCCAAGAAACGCTGGATGCTTGGCAGAAAACCATTGCTTTTCTTGGAAAAAATCTTAAGGGAGAATCAAAATAATCTTTAAACACACAACCAGAAGAAGGAGCGCAGGGAAATACAAAATCAGAATAAGAAGTATTGGAAAATCCTGTAAATACAGAATTGGAACAAAAAAACCTAAAAAAGTCTTCAAACATAGGACTGGAAGAAAGAGCAATAAAAGAAGTTTCCGTGGAAATGTTTGATTTTTGGTTTTTACCAAGTGTATTAGGGACACCCTAGGGAAACCATTTATATAAAACTATCAGAAAGAGGTAAAGACGATTTTGTGATTGATGAGCTCAGAGTTCTGAGCAGGGTTCTTGAGGAAGGAGGAGAAACAACGGTGGAAATTACTATTCCAGAGGATGCCGTAGGAAAGGGATGTGCATTCTATTGTAATATTGGATCACACAGGGCAAGGGGAATAGAGGGGGGTGTTAAAGATTTTGCAAAGAACCTATCTCTCAGCAATAACACTGGATAGGAGGTAAAAAGATTTTGGTCAGGATCGGAGGGGGTGATAAAATCCTAGAAAAGCTCAACAAAAGACCATGAAAGTGTATTTACTTTTAAAAACCTTCAGAGCGTCTCCGTTTTCTTGTTTGGTTGTATGCTTGAATAATTCATTGAAGAGGAATTTTAACACAACTTTGCAAGTACAAGAAGTCCAAAGGAAATAGCATCACATTTTTTTTCCAGAAAGCCAAAATATTCACGATAAACTTATATAGAATTTTCATGAAGAAAATGAATATTCAAAAACCCCCTTTTTATTTTGAATCCATTTTACTGCTTCTATTGATCCTTCTGCATATGAAAAATTATTTTTTTCCTTATCCGTTACTATAAAATCCAATTTTAAATAGTCTTTATCAGATTAAAAATGAACTACGAGGATATTTTGATTTAAAAGAGTTATTTTTGCCTTTGAATTTCGAGTTTACACACCTCTATAAAGCTGACGGCAAGGAGGCGGTGTATAGAAATAAAAAACCCCTTATCTATAATCCAAGGTGTTTCTCAGTACAATGATGGCGGGATGGACGGGACTCGAACCCGCGACCTCCGCCGTGACAGGGCGGCGTTCTAACCAACTGAACTACCACCCCGCGTGGTAGGCGAAAGAAATCCTCTCATAATCGAAACGAGAAGGCAAGTTTTTTTCTTTGCACTCTTTATATACTTGGAGGAAAGGAATTCCATGAGATTTTCTTTTCAAAAGAGAGGTATCTGTGCAAGAATACAAGATGATTTCTCTCAAGAAAAATGCGAACAAAATTGATATGTTTTACATTCCTCCTTTTTGGATTTCCCTTTTTGGCGAATGCAGATTTTTCTGATGTTCTCGATACCACTCGTTATGCAGAGGATATTCGCTTTATTGCCAAACAAGGTTTTATCCAAGGCTATGGTGATGGCACTTTTCGTCCAGAGCAATCCATTACTCGTGCAGAATTTACAAAAATACTTCTGTTATCAACATTTCCCTTGGAAAAGATTGCTGATTGTACAAACATCTCTTTTCCAGACGCCGCCCCCGGAGAGTGGTATATTTCTTATCTCTGTTTTGCAAAACAAGAGGGGATTGTAAAAGGATTTCTCAATGGAACATTTGGTCCAAATGAAGACATTATCTATTCTGCCGCCGCAAAGATTATCGTGAATACTCTTCTCGAAAAACAAGAGGAACAAGAAGGGGAAGATTGGTGGCATCCATTTTCTCAGGCACTTTCCGAAAAAAATGCTGTTCCTCCAACGGTAAAAGGAGGAAATCATCGTGTTACCCGTGGAGAAATGGCATACATGATTGCTGTACTCCTCAGAGAAAAGGAAAAAATAGCAGAAGACGAAAAGATTGCGGAGGAGGAGGGCGCCAGCAAAGAGGATGAGAGTGGTGCGGAAGAGAAAGTCACTCCTGAAGATGTAGAAACAGAAGGTGTTCCTGAAAATACAGATACTTCTCATGAGGAGGTTCCAGAAAAAACATACACGAGCGATCACCTTGGGCTTTCATTTTCTTATTTTTCTGAAAAAGAGGGGAAAGAAGTTTTTGTTTTTGAAATTGGAACAAAAATTATTTTGGCTGTCCCTAACTCTCAAAATGATGATGACTTTGCCGCTTGTGTGGCAGATGGACTCTGCTCTGAACGAGATGGAGAGCGATTTTCTCACGTGGATGCTTTTTATGTACTTACAAAATCAACCCAAGACGAAGATTTTTTAGATGCCATCTTGCGAAAAATTAGTGAACTTGGAAAAGATCCAGATGATTGTAACCTTCAAAGTCCTCCGTATACTGTGGAGAATTGGATGGCGACTCAGCTTTCGGTGGCACACCCAAAAGCACTTGATACAAATATGGGGGCGGCGGAGAAACGAAATGCAGAAGAACAGGAGACCATAGAGAAATGTAGTTTCTATGCTGGTGGATATGGACGGAGTTTTTTCCTCTATAATCCAGATGCGTCTTACTCTTATTTTCTCTATCTTCCTTCATTTGGAGAACAAGGACGTGTTGTG
The DNA here is from genome assembly GCA_016699755.1 of Candidatus Peregrinibacteria bacterium. Classification (NCBI taxonomy): domain Bacteria; phylum Candidatus Peregrinibacteriota; species Candidatus Peregrinibacteria bacterium. Next base: position 380,241 of record CP065009.1, read on the forward strand.
CGCTATGAAACTCTCCACTTTGAGTAGCATTACCAAATCTTTTTCTTTCGGAGATACCAAAATGAGAGGAGGACGAGACCAACGGATCCAACAAGAATTCCAAAGACAACAACAAGAAAAGCAAGTCCGCTGTTTTCGAAGGTATTTCTAAGATTCATGCCAAAAATACCAGTGACCACAGCAAATCCCGAAAGAATAGCAGTAAGAATAGAAATAATGAGATCAAACCGAATAATGAGATTTCGGCGATTCGCCATTTTGAGAGTAATAAAATCTTGTGTGTCATCAACGTGTTCGTCAATCTCATGAATACGATGGGAGAGGTCTTCAAACTGTTCCCATGCATGTTCAATAACAGATTCCATTTCTTTTCGCTGGGGTGATCCGAGGCAAAGAGATTCTATTTCCTCCTCATCTTTGAGAACATCTTCAGTAGCTTCTTCAGCTTCTCGAACACTTGTTTGTAGTTTATTGAGGTGCTTTTTTGTGTTAAGAAGCATCTCAAAATATTCATCAGATGTTGTTTTTTTGAGTCGAAGAAGTATTTTTTGTGCGGAACGTTCTATGTTTTTAAACTCTCGTTGTAGCATTTCAAGCGCGAAATTGAGAGTGCATTCTAGGATGCGGAGTTCAAAGCTCGCTTTTGGATTTCCGTCTTGCGTGCGCTGAAGCATTTGAGGAATCATTTCTTCCACTATTTCTGGTTGATTTCTGTGAAAAATGGTGGCGAGTTCTTTTCCAATAATTACTTTTACTTCCCCAATATTTATGAGAATACCAGTTCCCCGTTGTGAAATGGTGGAGAGCTGTTTCACAGAGAAAACTGGACGAAGATCTCGTGAATACATCTCAAACTCGTGTGCAATCTCAGCCCGCTGTGCTTCTCGGTGTCTTTGCTCTCCTTTTGCGGTTATTTCAATAACATCCATATTTTTTGAAATGATGAGAGAGGCTTCTGTGTTGAAAAGGAAGCCTCTTATTTTCTCGTATTTTTCTACTCTTCTTTTTTCCCCGAAAGCTTTTGACGAATAGCTTCTGCCGCATCATCCTCTTTTTCTTGTCGATCAACTTCAGTCATTTCCATTTCGAGCTCATCCCATTCTTGTTTCTGTTTCGCTTCGAGAGCCTCCATTTGTGCTTGATGTTCAACATCAAGTTCAGAAAACTTTTGCTTTTCTTCCTCTAAAATGCGAATAAGCTCATCGACCTGTTCTTGGGTAAGGCGAGGAACTGCCTCAATTATACGGCGCTTCTCGTCTTTCATGAGTGAAGCGGATCCGGCAAGAAGACGAAGGAATTTGCTCTCGTCAATCTTTAGAGAGTGCTTAGGGAGTATTATTGTTGTTGTGAAGGAATCTCCTCTGCCAAACTTTCCAATAGGAGTAATAGGTTTTGGTGGTGGAGGAGGTGCTCCATATCCTGGAGGAGGTGGAGGGTAGCCGTATCCTGGTGGGGGAGGAGGTGGGTAGCCGTATCCTGGTGGAGGAGTCTGCTGTGCCATTGCTGGGTCATAAGGAGGATAGCCATATCCTGGAGGAGGTGGAGGGTAGCCGTATCCTGGTGGGGGAGGAGGTGGGTAGCCATATCCTGGTGGAGGAGTCTGCTGTGCCATTGCTGGGTCATAAGGAGGATAGCCATATCCTGGAGGAGGTGGAGGGTAGCCGTATCCCAGAGAGAGATTTCCATTTTGTCCAGATTGACCACCGGAGGGTGGTGTTCCTGCTGTTGGTTGTTGATCGTCGCTCATAAAAAATGGGGGTGAAGAATCGTTTATATTATACCGAAAGAAAAGGATATTTTCAATTTTTCATTGTTGCATTCTAAATTATGGATCATGTGGGGCTTGACTTTTTTCTTGACTCCTGCCTGTTTGTTGTTTACCATGATTAGCGCAATTTTGGAACCCGTTCCCTTAAAACACTTTTCTGACCTTAAGGACCAAGAACGAAGAACGAGAAATTGTGTTTTATTTTTTTAACATTTTATGGCTACGGGAACGAAGCTATTTGTCGGAAACCTCTCATGGGGGGTAACTGACGACTCTCTCCGTGAAGCATTCGAAGAATGCGGAACGGTTCTTTCAGCGGCAGTAATTACTGATCGTATGACTGGTCGCTCTAAGGGGTTTGGTTTTGTAGAGATGGGAAGTGCAGCAGACGCTCAGGCGGCTATTGACGCTTGGAATGAGAAGGACCTTAATGGACGAAATATCGTAGTAAATGAGGCTCGTCCTCGTGAGCAGCGCTAAAAAGAGTTTTGATTCTTAGATAAGAAAAGGGTTGCGATGAATTTCGTGGCTCTTTTTGCGCATTCCATTGATATATTGCATTTTGTGTGCAAAGAATAAGGGGAATTTTGTTCCCCTTATTTCATCTGTACTTCTGTGAGAAGTGGGAAGATTTCTATTTCCCCATACGCTTTCTTTCGTTTTCGCTTCGATATTTTTTTCGTAGACGGATGTTAAGTGGTGTTACTTCAATGTACTCATCATCGTTGATGTATTCAATTGCTTTTTCAAGAGTCATTTCTATGGGGGGCACTAAATTGATAGCATCGTCTTTTCCACTTGCGCGAACGTTTGTTAGCTTCTTTTCCTTCAATGGATTTACCGTTAAATCCGACCCTTTGTTGTGTTCGCCAATAATCATGCCTTCATATACTTTTGTTTGTGGATGAATAAAAAGCGGACCGCGTTCTTGTAAATTCCAAAGGGAATAGGCAATGGCCTCTCCATCGGCTCCAGAGATGAGCGAGCCCACTTGGCGCTTTGCTATTTTTCCAAGGTAGGGTACGTATTTTTCAAAAGAGTGATAGAGAGTTCCTTCACCTTTGGTGAGAATAATAAATACTCCTCGAAATCCAAGAAGTCCGCGAGTGGGAACAAAAAATTCCAAGAAGGTGTTTCCACCCTCAGATCTCATATTTTTCATTTCTCCTTTTCTTTTTGAGATAACCTCAATGATTGAACCAGACATTTCCTCGGGAACGGTAATGATAACATTCTCGAGTGGTTCATGTATTACACCATCTTCCTCATGAAAGACGACTTTTGGCTGAGAAACTTGGAGTTCAAACCCTTCGCGTCGCATATCTTCAATAAGAACCGCAAGATGCATTTCTCCTCTTCCGTAGACCTTAAATGAGTCGGAGGCATTTGAAAACTCTATCTTGAGTCCAACATTCGTTTCAAGTTCTCGCTCAAGACGCTCCCGAATATTTCGAGAAGTTACCAGTTTCCCTTCTTTTCCTGCAAGTGGAGAATCGTTCACCATAAAATCCATGGCAAGCGCTGGAGGGTCAATAGATATTGCCTTGAGAGGATCAGTATTTTCATTATCTGTCACTGTCTCGCCGACATAAATATCAGAAATACCGGCAAGTGCAATGATATCCCCGCATTCCGCTTTTTCTGTTTCGCTTCTTGTGAGTCCAAGAAACGTGAAGAGTTGAGTTACTTTCCCTTTTCGCATTTTTCCATCTGGCGTTTTTATAAAGACATTTTGTCCTTTTTTGAGTGTTCCTTCTCGAACACGACCAACAGCAATACGCCCTAAAAAGCTATCATACGCAAGTGTTGCGGGCTGAAAACGAAAGGGGACTGATTCGTTTTTTGGAGCAGGCGAGACTTCTTCTAAAATCCAGTCGAGTAGTGGAGTGATATCCTTTCGGTCTTCGTCTAAATTCCTTATAGCAACCCCTTCGCGAGCAATGGCATAGAGGTGAGGGAAATCGAGCTGTTCGTTTGTTGCTCCAAGAGATGCAAAAAGATCAAAAACCTCATTGATTACTTCATCTGGACGTGCGGTAGATTTATCGATCTTATTCACTACAACGAGCACTTTCAGTCCGAGTTGCAAAGACTTTTGGAGGACGAACTTTGTTTGTGGCATTGGTCCTTCATAGGCATCTACCACCAAAAGTGCCGCATCCACCATACCGAGGACGCGTTCAACTTCGCTTCCAAAATCCGCATGTCCGGGTGTATCAACAATATTTATTTTTGAATCTCGATAGTGCACAGCAGTATTTTTTGCATAGATAGTAATTCCACGCTCTTTCTCTTGGTCATTGCTGTCCATTACTCGTTCTTCAACAATTTCATGTGCGGCGAATGTTCCGCTTCCCCTCAGGAGAGCATCAACAAGAGTGGTTTTTCCATGATCAACGTGAGCAATAATGGCGATGTTTCGAATATCCATTTATGAAAAAAAGGGATTGGAGTATGCCGGAAAAAAACCGGTCTGCAAACACAAAAATAGTCTTTAGAGTAGGAGAGGAATATTATTTTCCTTCTTGTGAAGAAGACGAGGAAGAGTAGAGCGTTTTTAGAAAATATTCATAAGGTTTTTTTCCTTTTTGAAGAAAAGCAATGAGCTCTGTTGTTCTCAAAAAAGCTTGCTCCATAAAAGCACGCTCTTTTTTGTGACATTTTTGGAGTACTTCATTAAGAAGATCGGTTTGGCAAATAATTCTTTGAATTTCTTCTATAGTATTTTCATCAATATTTTGTACTGCTTTTGTTTTTTTTGTGAGTTTTTTGAGGCGACCGGGATCGGAAACAATATAATCTGCTCGGCAGAGATTGGGAATTGCAAATAGGAGGTGATGACAAAATTCTCTTATACGAAAAGAAATACGTTCTTGAAGTGCATAAATATCTTTTTTCTCTCGAATATCACGAAAAATAACTCCAGAAATATGAACCTCTGGCGGTTGTAACAAATAAATATGTCTCGACTGAACATCTTCTTCTTGAGCAATATTTTTTGTGATGATCCCAGCATTTAGACCTTCGACGAGAAGAACGAATTTTCCAGAAGGAATATCATACCTTTGGCTTCCGGTAAAATCTCCGTTTTCATAACAGTCCTCTACTTCTTCTCTTTTTCCTTTGTTTTTTGGAGAAATAATTTTCTGAAGTACCCGTCTTTGTTTCTTGGTGTCGTAAATATATCGTAGAAACTCTCTGCCCGATTCCGTCATCTTTTGGCGTTCTGCCGATCCTCGTGCGGTTCTAAAATAATGATCAGATTCTACAAGAACGCAAGGAATATTAATCTCATTGCAGGTTTCTTGGACGAGTTTTGTAAATTTCCCTTTTCCGCCTGATGAAGGTGATGAAGTAGAAAGGAGAAGAATCCTCTTTTCTCCGCCAAGGAATTCCTGAATATCCATTACAATCTGCGAAAGACATTTTTCATTTCTGAGGAATTCACGCGCATTCTTTTTTCTCGGTGGCAAATCTGGATCTTTATAGCATGATGGTGTTGCCATCCTAATAATATTTTGAGGAGTATATTGTTCGTATTTCGAAACAGACATACTGTAAAAATAAGGAGAGCTATCCTTTCATGCCGAGAGTCGGGCTGTCAATGTCGGTAAAGTGATTTTAGATCTTATTTGTAATCCATATCCCAAGAGAGCCCCCAATAATTGAGAAAACCACAGAGGTCAGCGAAAATGTTTCGATTCCTAATATCATACCAAAATAACTCCCCAAAGAAGAGCCAATTGTCATACCAAAGAGAATGAGTGTTTTTTTTGACATCCATGACCAAGAAAGGTGTGCACAGACCATGAACAAGAAGGATTATAACATACTTCTCATTTGCCATCCACATAAAATGGTTTTCACTCTGGGGGTACAGTTTTTTGTCTGAATTACGGTTTTTTATGAAGTGTTGTTTTTGAAGAATTATGATTTCCGAAAAAACGGATCCTGATAAATTCTGCTTTCTTGTGGTAAAACTTGATCCTGATACTTTGATGTTTTTTTCTCAGAATAGGGGACAAGTGCTGGACTACTCATAGTTTCAAAAGCAAGCTGGCATACTCGCATTCCCGGATAAAGTGCCACGGGCATTCGATTGATATTTGTAATTTCGAGGGTGATAGTTCCCGTAAATCCTGCATCTACAAAACCCGCAGTAGAATGAATAATAATGCCAAGTCGTCCGAGTGAACTTCTTCCTTCAACGCGTGCCACCATATCATTTGGAATGTGAACCTTTTCAAGTGTTACACCAAGGGCAAATTCTCCAGGCTGTACAATAAATGGTTCACCACTTGCCACTTCAATGAGCCTTGTGATTTCTTCTTCCTCTTTCATTTTCAATGGATCGAGCACAGGGAATCGTCCGTGTTCGTAAATTTTAAAATACTTTCCCAACCGAAGATCGAGTGAACTTGCGCCAACCTGTTTTTTCCAGTTTTCGTGAGGAGATTCTATGCGGATTTCTCCGGCATTAATTTTGGCAAGAATGTCTCGATCGGAAAGAATCATAATTTTGAAAAACGAGGATTATTGTACGGAGAACTTTTTTCTTTGAAAAGAGTGTTTTTTAGAATCTTTGAGAGAATCTCTCTTGAGAATCACATTTTCTCGTGGCAGAGTAAACGAGTTATGGTCATCTCTTCCCCCCTTCGGCATCCACCCGCTCCTTTTTTTCGCTACTGCGTTGTGGGCGGATTGGGAACTACTATTGATGTGGGAACAGTTTTTCTTCTGGTTCATTTTTTTGATTTTCATCCGGTGTTTGCCGCTTTTTTTGGCTTTTTCCTTGCAGTCATCAACAATTTTTTACTCAATAAATTTTGGACATTTCAAGATACGTCAAAAAACTACAGGAAACAGGGGATTAAATTTTTCCTCGTTTCTCTTGGCGGTTTACTTCTCACTGTTGGCTTTATGACTGTTTTTTATAATGTTTTCCACATTCATTACCTTATTGCCAAAATTCTCACCTCTGGTGTGGTGCTCTCGTGGAATTTTTTTGCGAATAAATATTGGACATTTCGATTTGATCTCAGACACATTCCAGTTCCGAAAATGTTTTCGTATGAAGTGAGTGTTGTGATTCCGGCATACAATGAAGAGTATCGTATTCGAAATACGCTTATTCTCATGAATCATTTTTTTCAGTTGAAACATATTTCCGCGGAAATTATTGTGGTGAGCGATGGCAGTACAGATTCAACGGTTTCTGTAGTACAATCACTTTCTCATGATATTTCCCATCTTGTTCTTTTGGAAAATGAAAAAAACAGAGGAAAAGGACATGCGGTATCTTGTGGAGTAATGAAAAGCTCTGGAAAATATATTCTCCTAGCAGATGCAGATGGCTCCACGCCTATTGAAGAGTATGAGAATCTTCGAGGTACACTTTCTTCTCGTGATATTGCTATTGGCTCTCGATATGCAAAAGGAAGTAAGGTTCGTCGGGCACAATCTCGCTCACGCGTTCTCTTGGGGCGCATTGGGAATTCTATTATCCGTTTTGCGCTTATTGATGATATTTCCGATACGCAATGCGGATTTAAACTCTTTTCTCACAAGGCGGCGAAAGAAATTTTTTCTCGACAAAAAATATTTCGTTTTGCGTTCGATGCAGAAGCCTTGGTTATTGCCGAGTCATTGGGCTATTCCATTTCTGAGGTTCCCGTTAGCTGGTATAACTCTCCCGAAAGTCGAGTGCGTCCCTTGCGTGACGCAGTGCGAACATTTTTGGACATTCTTTTTATTAAAATAAATCTCTGGTCAGGGCGATATTTTTAGTGCATTTCCTCACTATGTCGAGGTTTCCTATTCTTTATGTGATGTTATCGTACTCGAATTGTTCGTAAAATACGTTCTCCTCCCGATTCTGCGCGAATTTCATGCGTTCCGGGCGTTGGTTCCCAAAATATAAAATCTCCATTCCCAATTTTTTCCCCATCCACAAAAAAATCTGCTGGAGCACTTGCATGTATTTTTATTTTCTGAAGTGTAATTGGTCGCTCAGGATCAATAGAAAATTCCGCAAAAGAGTGTGGAAAAAGAAGGCGAAAATTGGAAGGTGTGTTTTCCGCCCCTGTCTCTTTTTGTACAAGGTATTTTGGAAAATCTTTTGGCGTTTTTTTGTTTGCGAGCAGGTTCATGACATCTGCAAAAATATGTCCAGCGCCAAGCACACCGCTCACTTCTTTCATTGACTCTGCATTCGGGTTTCCGACCCAAACAAGTACAACATATTCTGAGGTGAATCCTACTGCAAGGCTGTCTCGAAAATCTCGAGAGGTTCCGGTTTTGACCGCAACAGGAAAGGGGAGTGCGAGTGGGGATTCTTCACCAAAGGTTCGAATCCGTGCTGTGTTATCCGCCAAAATTTGCGTAATTTCTTGACTTTTTTCTTCAGAAAAAATGCGTGTTTCTTTTGGGAAGACGCAGGGCTCTTCGGTACAAAGCGGAATACTCGTTCCTCCGCGAGCAAGAGCGAGATAGAGTCGAAGAAGGTCAATCGGATGAATTTCCCTGCTTCCAAGTGCAGCAGAAAGCCCTGCATTTTCTTCTTCAGCAATGGACTCGATTTTCATCTCATGGAAAAGAGAAGAGAGTGCAGATTCCCCAACGCTATTTAGAGTTTCAACTGCTGGAATATTTCGTGACTCGGCAAGAGCTTTTCGTACGGAAATTTCTCCTCGATAGGTGAGGTCAAAATTTTTGGGAATGTATGGCGCTCCATTTTCGGTGGCAAAGGCAATGGGATCATCAAAAAGAATGGTTTCGGCATTCCAGTTGAGTTCTTCAAAGGCGAGCAGATACAGAAAAGGCTTGAGTGCGCTTCCTGTAGAGCGAAAAGATTGAAGCATGTCTATTTCTCGAGATGGAGTATCAGTCCAAAAATCCGCATTTCCGAGGTACGCACGAATCGCACCGGTTTTCGTTTCCACCACTGCCACAGCTACGGAGTGTGCTTGATACTCTTCTAAAAATTGGAGATGTCGCTTGGCAAATTGTTGAATATCTTCTTGAAGCCCTTTGTCGAGTGTTGACAGATGCATTCCTTCTTTTTTTGAAAAAAATGTTCGTACAAAGTGTTCCGCATATTTTGGAATTTCTCTCCTCACTGGCAATGGGCTTTCTGTTGCAAAAAGTGTTTCGGTTTCTGATAAAACCCCATTTTCTAAAAGTTTTTCTAAAACTCTGTTCCTTTTTTTTGTAAGCCGTTCTGGTTGGTCGATTTCGGAAGGTTTTTTCGGAAGAACAGCAAGAAAAACAGATTCTGCCGGAAGAAGAAACTCTGGTTTTTTTTCAAAGTAGAGGTGAGAAGCCGCTTCAATACCAACGATATTTCCGCCAAAATGTGCAGATGATGCCCAGATCGAAAAGATCTCTTCTTTTGAAAACTGCTTTTCAAGACGAAGCGCAAAATATGCCTCCTGAATTTTATTCTTCCAAGTGCGTGAACGATTTCCTAAAAGCATTTTTGCTGTTTGTTGAGTGAGAGTGCTTGCTCCAGAAACAATGTATCCCGAAGAGATGTTTTGCCAAAGTGCTCTTCCAGTAGAAAAAAAATCAATTCCACCGTGTTGCCAAAAACGCTGATCTTCCTGAAGAAGAACAGCATAAACGAACGCTTTTGGTATCCGTGAAAATGGTGTGTTTTCTTGTCGATATTGTTCATCTTCTGCGAGCGTAAGGGCAAGTGTCTCCTCATGTCGATCTTCAACAAAAAGACTCAATGGGTCTTTCGGAAGCTCTACAGGAATAAAAATTGATCCCCAAAAAATAAAAAGGAGAATGGAAGCGAAAAAAGAGGCGCCAATAAAAAATCGGATTTTCACGAGAATAAGTATTGCGTTTTTTCTGGTTCTCGAAAAATTTTTCTTTTTGAGATACAATGTTTTTCGATGAATCTCCTGCAAACTATCCATCGGGTGTGTGAAGCCTTTTTTCTTGTTTGTGGCTTCTTGTACCTTCTCGCATTCATTTTTTGGAGAAATGATTTTCATCCTTATGAGTCGGAAATTTTTTTACAACTCGCAGATCTTCCGCTCGCTCTTTTTGGTATTTTTTTTGGATTTACAAGCGTGCGGCTTTCGATAAAAGAGCAATATGAAGATGGGGAGCTTCTCGACAAGAAATTCCACTTTTCTGATGCGGTCACGCTCTTCTTCGCTTTTCTCCTTTTTGCGTTGGTGGTCTATGTTGACTTGGCATTTCCAAATCAGTTTCCCTTTCCGAAATTTACCTCCTGATGCGTTCAATTGTTCTTGCATCTTCTTCTCCTCAGCGTGTTCGACTTCTTTTGAAGCACGGATTTTTCTTTGAGATTTTTCCCTCGGATATTGAGGAAAACATTGATCCTCAAAAAACTCCCCAAGAAAATGCAGAATGCCTTGCGGTACAAAAAGCGAAGGCGGTTTTTGAAAAATATCCAAATTCCCTTGTTCTCTCAGCGGATACGCTTGTTGTTTCTCCGAGTGGGGCAATTCTTGGAAAACCGGAATCTCGCGAGCATGCTCGGGAAATGATTCTCGAAAAGAAAGGAAAAAGAGAACAAGTAATAACCGGATTTTGCCTTCTCTCAAAAGAGAAACAGCGTTCTGGAGCTGAAATATCAGAAGTACATTATCGAGATTTTTCCGAAGATGATCTTATTAAAATTCTCAACTCTGAAGAATGGAAAGAAGTTTCGGGAGCGCTTCGCATTGAGGGAAAAGCAATGAAAAGAATTCTTAAAGGGTTTTCTGGGGATCGGGAAAATATTATTGGGCTTCCGATGAATCGGGTAAAAGAGGAGATACAAAAATGGGACGCCTAATCTTTGGTGTTATATGACAAGAGAAAAGCCTCTAAAATATGGGAGTATTTTTCTAAACTTGGAATATCAACCCATTCATTGTCTGTTCCAATTCCTTCTCCAATAGGTCCAAATTCAATTCCGTTGCACCCAGCATCAAAAAAATGTCGTGCATCAGATGTTCCGTGCGCTCCGTAGAGAATGATCTCTTTTTGCGTTATTTCTTGGGCGATTTTTTGAAGGTTTTGAAGATACAGATTTCGTTTTTCTGTAAGAAGAGCATTTTCATGAAAGAGGATTTCAGAGAAAAACCCTTCTGGTAAAAGTGATTGTATATTATAGATAATTGTTTGGGATTCTTCTGGAATACATCGAATATCGAGCCAAGCTTCACAGTTATCTGGTATTTTATTGAAACTTTTGTTTTGGGTTTCTATTCTGCTCAAATTTACGGTTGTTTGCCATGTTTCCTCATGAGGAATGGGATATTTTTTCTGAAGAATATTTAAGAAATTCTGCATTTTCCAGAGCGCATTTTCTCCTCGCCAAGGATACGCTCCATGCGCTGCTTTTCCTGTGCAGGATATTTTTATCCATAAAACTCCTTTCGCCTTATGAACAATATTGAGATTTGTTGGTTCAGTTGTTATAACAAAATCTGATCTCACACCATGCTCTTGTATTTGGTATTTTGTCCCGTTGTAGCCACCCACTTCTTCATCAGTCACCAGTTGAAGAGCAATGGGGTAATGGAGACTTTTTGCAATTTTCTTAAAAACAAGGAGCGCACAGGCGAGGTTTGCCTTCATATCCATGGCACCAACACCGTACAGGCGATTTTCTTTTATTTTTGGAATATACTGATGCGGTTTTCCCGGAATAACGTCGAGGTGACTATTGAGAAGAATCTGAAATCGTGAAGGTCTTTTTTCGGTATTAAAAATAAGAGCGCTTCGGACACCATTTTTTTCAAATTTCTCAATGGTAAATTCAGAAACCTGCGAAAGTGAAAAATCCAAGATTTCGCTAAGTGCTTTCTTGTTTTCTGGATCTGAAGGTATAGAGATAAACTTTTCAGAAAGTGAAAGAATATCTTTCAGCATATATCGGGATTACTTTTAATAGTGGAATAATACCGAAGAAAGCGGGGAAATACAAATAGGGCGGTTATTCTTCTGGAAATATTTCTGCCCAAACCGTATCGCCATTTCCGTGGATTCTCCCATTTTTTGCCTCTTGATGATCCACAGGAATGAGCGATCGGTATCCATTCATAAAAATAGGATCTTCATTATCGTTAATAGTCATAAAGTTTCTGTCGATAAAAATGTAAGTGGTGTTATTTGAAATATTGTGAATCTGTGCTTGTGGCATTTCTATCTGCAAGATATAGCGCCCTCTCTCTTCTAAATTCCTTCGGTATTTTTTTCGGAATTTCCCATCTCCAAGCTCACCGGAATTATGACCATAGCATCCGTATGATTCTTTCATCGGCTTGAGTCTGAGTCTCACTTTTCCCGAGATGATGTCTTCAGGATGTACTTTTTGTTGATTGAGGTATGCAATGAATTCTGGAGAAAGGATCGTGTCTTGCTGATATATTTCTTCTGCGTTCTTTTTCCCCAAGCTTTTTGCGTATCTTTGAAGGATTGATAATCGTATTTTTTGGATTGATGGAAGGAGGTCCTCATGATCTATCGCTCTTTGGGGATCTACCCCATGAGAAGAGAGGTATTTTATAAATTCGGAAAAAAATTCATTTTCTGGTAAGAAAAGTTCTTTCAGAAACTTTTTTTCTCCAATTTTATCGACTGTTTTGAGGAAAAAAATATCTTGAAAAGATCCTCCCGATTGCAGATATCTCACTGTTGTCTCAGAAAGAATATCTTCTTCCTTTTCTATGTGAAATCCCATTCCTACAGATTGCATGTATTCCTTGGTGTCATTGATTTTTTGGGAAGATGGCATGTTTGGATCATCAATATTTATGGTTATTGTATTTGCTTTTATCACTCTTCTCATTTCAGGATCTGACAATAAAGTTTCTTCTAAGGGTACTTTTGGGTTTTTGAGTCGATCAACAGGAATAGATGATCTTACAAATAAGAGGTATTTCGAATTTCCGCCATTTTCTTCAACATGCTTCTTGAATTCTTCGGGTCCCATAAATGCATCAAATCCCGAAATTTTTTTTACTTCTGTGTTTGTTAAAATTTCATCTCCTGTTTTTCCAAATTCTGCCTCTCTTAGGTCATTGTGTTTTGAATTGGTAACGGTGAGAAGGGCAATGTTTTTCCCGTGTTTGTTTCGTAAAACATCTAACGATTCTCGGAAGCATTTTCGAAATCTTCCTTCTTCGTCTTTCTCAAATATTGTTTGAAGGAGCTGATAGTAGGCAATGGAATTTTCTATTTCAAATATTCTCCCCCTCAGTGTTTCTTGAAGAGCTTCTTGGGTAAATTCGCCTTTGTAGGCTTTTTTAAGGAATTCTTCAGGAAGACCAGTCATATCTATTTGAACCCATCGATTTATCGGATTTCCGTTTCTATCCAAGCAATATTGATAGTCGGTTTCCCATTCTCTATTTTTTTTAATAAGGGGGGTAAAAGCGTTGTTGTATTCCTGAAAAATTTTTCCAAGCGCATCGGTAATACATTTCGGATATTCTGTTTGATATTCTGGAACACACAAGGGTTGCATGAGAACATCGGGTCTTCTTTCGGGGGTTCCAAGTTTTAAGGACTTATTTTTTTTTATTGCGTTATCAAGAGAAGCCATGGCGTATGCTACTCCTGTTTTTTGAGGTATTTCCCCAGTATTTAAGGCTTCTACTGTTTTAGCTACCACATCTCTATCTCCTCGCTGATCGGGTTTCTCGTTGATTTGAAAATTTTAAAAATTTTCAAATGCTTTTCTGTCTTTGGATAAGTTCATTTTAAAAGAAGTATAAAGAGAAAGAAGGATGGCAATTCTATGTAATATTTTTTGGCTCTTGAGTAGGAAAATCATTTCGATTATCCTCTCAACATGCTTAAACACGCCAAAATATCAGACTACAAAATAAAAAAAATATTGATGTGTTTTTGTGAAGATATCGATGCCTCAAAAACAGCAAGAATTCTAGAAATAAATCGAAGGACTATTGATCGGTATTTTAATATCTTCCGAGAAAAATAACTCTTCACGCCATCGCTCAAAGTAAGGAATCTGGAGAGTTTGAACTTGATGAAAGTTATTTTGGAGCTAAAAGAGTACGAGGTAAAAGAGGAAGAGGGGCAGCCGGAAAAACACCAGTCTTTGGTATACTTAAACGAGACGGAAAAGTATCAGTAACCATCGTAAAGAAATGCAGTAGAGAAGAGTTATTGCCTATCATACAGGGAAAAATACTCGAAGGTTCCACTATCCACACCGATGGCTGGAGGGCTTATGACGGACTCATTCTAAATGGGTATGATCACTATCGTGTCTACCATTCCCATGATGAATTTGCTCGAGGAAAATGCCATGTGAATGGCATAGAATCTTTCTGGTCATTTGCCAAGAGAAGACTCTCTAAATTCAACGGTATTGCTTCTCATAAGTTTAATCTTCATCTGAAAGAATGTGAGTTCCGATGGAACTATAAAGATCAGAATCTTTATGATAAAATGCTAAAGATTTTGAAGAAATTTTAAAATCTGCTACTCAAGAGCCTATTTTTTTTCTGTCAACAATTTTCTCCTCTTTTTTTGGGAAGCTATTTCTTAAATTTTTTCTCCAAAAATATCTTACAAGGCGAAGAATTCTATTTTTTAGTGTCCAAAAAAATTCCGTCCTCCGTCTGCCACAAGAATCTGACCAGTAATAGCAGTTGCTTTTTCAGAGGCAAGAAAAAGAATAGCTTCCGCAACTTCTTCTGGTGTTAGTATTTTTTGAAGTGGTGTTTTTTCTCGTTCTCTTTCGAGGCGATCTTCCATTCCTGCATGCATATTTGTATGAGTAAATCCGGGAGCAACGGCATTGACTCGGCAATGTGGTGCGTAGGTTCTCGCAAGAGAAACCGTTAGGTTGTGCACTGCAGCTTTTGAGGCGGAATAATCTGGTGTGGTGGCACAATGCGAAAGTCCGCGCATAGATCCAACAAAAACAATTGATGACACCCCTTTTTTTCGAGCGAGTTCTGCACAGAGAAAAGGTGCAACAACATTCACTTCTAATGTTTTTCGGAACATTTCATCCGAGATAGGTTTTGTACGACTCACGGTTCCGGCGGCGAGAACGAGACTATCAACTTGTGAAATGTGTTCGAACATTTTTTCAATTTCTGCGGAACTCTCCATTTCCGCGAATGCTTTTTCTGCTTTTCCTCCGTGCTGAAGAATTTCATCCACAACAGAAAAATCCGACTGTTCTGATCTTCCGTGGCAAATAACTTTGTAGCCTTCTCGAAAAAAGAGAAGAGCGCTTGCTCTGCCAATACCACTCGTAGTGCCAGTGATGAGAACGGTTTTTTGAGACATCGAGAAAGAGTGTACAAGAAAAAAAGACTGTTTTACAGATATTTACTAGGAAGGCTCTTTTTGATTTTATAGTGCTGAGAATGTTCCTACATTACTTTGTGCTGGAATACGCGAACCAATTTTTTGCTGAAGTTCTTTTGCAATTTTCTCGGGAAGACTTTTATATATTTCCACCTCATCTCCCACATCAAACGTGTCCCATAAAATCTGCATCGGAACGTCTGGCGTGTTCACGCAACCATGTGATCCATAGATTGCTCGTGTTTCGGGGCTCCAATACGGTTCTTTCCTCCATTCAGCGTCATGCAGGGCGTAGCCTTTCCAGAAATAGAACGCCTTTGTGACAAACCATGTCCCTTGCATAAAGTGTTCTCCACGACGCTCATAAATATGAAATTTTCCAGGAGGTGTTTGTGTAGAGTTTTTTCCGGTAATAACCTGAGAGTAGACAACGAGTTGACAGTTTTTCACTCCGTATAAGAGTTGATGTTCAATATCGACAATAATTTTTTTGCCATAGGTTTCCTGACGAATACATTCATATTGTTGATTTTGGAGGAGTGATTCACAGAGGCGATAATTCTCATATGTTCTTCTATGGAAACAATATTCTGGATGCAAGTTCCATTCCTTTCTCTTTTCCGCAATACGTTTTCTTTCGAGCGTTTCGAGCCATTGGTCTCTTAATTTTTTTTGGCAATACTCGCGATCGATATTTTCGGGATATGTTTTGCAATATAATGCGCTCAGTGATTCTCGTTTTTTCATTTCATCAATTGTATCTCGCACAAATGAATGTCCTTTTTCTGGAACGCTTATCTGAGTTTCCTTTCTATTGAGATCTTCTTTTTCTTCTGTTTTCTGAAAAATATCGAAAATGGTTTCTGCATCCGCAAATCCTATCCCAATAAGGAGCGTTCCGCAGAGGCTAATGCAAAAGAGGGTGTGACGGATGAGCATATTTTTTTCTGTTAAAGGCTATTTTATAGCATTTGAAACATTTTTAAAAGATCTTCTTGGGGAATTTGTCCGGGAGCTGTGCAATCTTCTGGAGTAAGCGGAGCGAACATTATTTCGTTTTGAAGCAGGGGAGAGGCAATGCGAGTGATTTTTCCGAGTGGTCCCATTGCAATAACAATATGTCGAATATTTTTTGAAGAGAGCTTTTCTGCAAGTCGAATCATGGTAACAACATCTCGAAAATTTTTTGGTGTTGCCACGAATTTTAAAATATCTGGGTGAAATTTTCTTATTTTTTCCACTTCTTGTGTGAGGTGCGGCAACCCTGGAGTTCCTTTCCAATAGTGCCGAGAAATAATAATTTCTGCTTGTTGCTTGTTCTTCTGTAGGCGTTCGTATTCTGCCAGATTTGTGTCTGCCGAAACATCCACAAAGCGAGCTCCTGTGGTAATGGCACTAAGAAGCACATCAATTTTTTCTGCATCAGTACCAGAGAATTTCCCTTTTTCATCTGCTCCTTTGCAGGTCACAAGTAATGGGAGTTTTGCATTTGCAATGAGTTGAAACACCTCTTCTTTTGGCTCATGTTGTAATTCTCCTAGCCAGAGTTCTGCAAGCTCTGCTTTTGTCAATTCTATTTTTTTAAGAGATGCGCGTGCTTCCGCAAGATTTTGTGCCGAAATAGGGACACAAATTTTGGTCATGTTGGAGAGGAATCTGTATAAAATTCCCATACGAAACGAGGGATTTCTATAAGCGGAATATAATGTGTTTCCCCTGTAGCGCGGTATTTTACTTCTGCAGAGTTTTCGGCGAGAGTTCTTTTTGAAATGACAATACGAATAGGAATGCCAATGAGGTCGGCATCGGCAAATTTCTTTCCAGGGCTTTCGTCTCGATCATCACAGAGAACTTCAAATCCATCTTCTTCAAGCTCTTGTCGAATTTCATCAGCTTTTTGATCTTCCCGAAGAGAGAGGATGTGTACTTGAAAGGGCGCTATGTTTTTTGGGAATTTTATGCCTGTCTCATCGTGATGTATCTCTGCAATAGTTCCAAGGAGCCGAGAGACTCCAATGCCATAGCACCCCATGTGCACGTGTTTTTGGATACCATCTGTATTGGAAAAATGGAATTTAAACGCATCAGAATATTTTGTGCCGAGATCAAAAATGTTTCCTACTTCTATGCAAGGGCTCTCCTGAAGTTCTTTTTGGCAATCGGGACATACTTTTTGCTTTGCGGATTCACTGATAATCTCTTTATTTTTGGCAAAGCCACATTCACAAAAAATCATGACATCCTCTCCTGCTGGACTGATAACTGAAAATTCGTGTGAAATGTTTTTTGAAAATTCCCCTCCACCAGACTCAATTTTATATGCTTTCAGGCCACATCGTTCGTAGATCCGAAAATATGCTTTTGCCATTTCTTCGTAGTATTTTTGAAAATCTTCTGGAGAAGTATGGAATGAATACGCATCTTTCATAAGAAACTCTCGTCCGCGGAGTAATCCCGATTTTGCCCGAGGTTCGTTTCGAAATTTTGTCTGCACCTGATAAAGACATTTTGGAAAATCCCGATAACTCCTAAAGAGTGCTTTTGCCATTGGAGTTACTATTTCCTCATGGCTCCAACCAAGAACTGTGTTTTCGGTAGGAGTGTAGGCAATATCTACATTTGATCTTCCAGTTTGTTCCCAGTTTTGCCGAGGAGTGAGTGCTGGCATGCGAACTTCTTGTGCTCCAACAGTATTCATTTCTTCGCGAATAATGCCTTCTATTTTTGAGAGTGATCGGAGTCCAAGAGGAAGAAATGAATACACCCCCGACATTTCTTTTTGAATAAAACCCCCCTGCGTTAAAAGTTTTGCATTAGCAGAATCGGCATCATGAGGAGTGTCTTTGTCAGTACGGAATGCTAAAAATGACTGTTTCATGAAGAAAAATTATGAAAAGAGTTTCTCGAAAAAAGAGGAGACATGTTGTTTTGTCCATTCCCAAAAAGGTTTGTCAATTTGGGTAGCAGATTGAATGATGTCGTGACACGGAACTTTTGAATCTTTTATCTTTTTTCGGAGTTCTGTTCCTGCTTGTTTTACAAAGAGCATTCCGTAGATTGTCCCAAGGAAAAACCCAAGAAAGAGAATTTTTCCGTTTCGATGATGTCTGTGGTTACACGAGGAGGTTTTACGACATTCCATAGCTTAAGAAAAGAGAAAAAGTTACCAAATTGTGGGAGAGAGAACGAGGTAAGCAAAGAGACTTCCGAGGGAAAAACCAACGAAAACCTCTAGTGGAGTATGTCCGAGTCGCTCCACAAATTTTTTTTCTCCGAGCATTCTGTTGAGTTCTTCTGCATGCCGACCAGCGGCTCTGCGAATTTTCATGGCATCATACATAACGACAATGGCGAACACAAAGGCGATAGCGAATTCCGTTGATCCTCCTCCATTTTTGAGGAAAACTGTAACGAGAAGTGAAGAAACAAAGACAGAATGACCGCTTGGCATTCCTCCAGATTGCAAAATATCGCGTGCTTCTATTTTCCACTTTTGAAAGAAAACCCAGAGGAGTTTCCACGATTCAGTAAGAAGAGCCGCTGTAAGCGGAATGAGCGCCGGAAAATCACGGAAAAATGTCATGTTTCTATTTTTGTGGAATCCGAAGAAAAAGAAAAGGGGTCTTTTGCTTTTTTTCCGATATTTGGTGTTCCCAAAAAGATTGGTTCCACAAAATATGTTGTGGGAGGGGGGTTTGAAATCAAGATATCCAAAAAAGATTGGGGGGTTGTTTCTTCGTCTGCCAAAAGAGGAAAAAGAGGAATATTGAGTTCTTCTGCAAATGTATTGGCAATAATACAAGCGGTGCGAGCCGGAGTAAATTTCCCCGGTCCTATATGAAGCGCAATACCGCTAATGTCTGCAGGAGTTTTTTGTGCTTTTGCGAGAATTTCTGTAATTCCTCGAAGCACATCATTTTGTCCTCGTGGGGTTTGTGGGAATGTTGTTTCAAGGAGTACCTCTTTTGTTTCTTTTGAGAGAAGTGCGACAAAACCAGGGGAATCGAGATTAGAATAGGCAAGAATCATGTCGAGAGAATTTTCATGCTATATAGTACTCGATTTTTCTTTCTCTCAAAACCAAAGAAGGAGAATTTTTATGAAAACTGTGTTTTTCGAGCTTTTTTTAAATGGTATTGCTCTGAAGTTTATGAAAATGGGGAAATAATTTTCAAATAGAGAAAAACATGAGAAAATGTTTGGAGAGATATTTTCTCTGTTTCTTAATCTTCTCTTAAGCTTTTATTCGCAATAATAGAAACAGTTTCATTTTGCTTTGTTTTTCTCCTATGAAATTTCTTTTTCAGAGATACCTTATTATCGGCTCATTACTTCTCTTTTTTACGGGTTCAGGAGTGTTTGCTTTTGAATTTTCTTCAGGAAATCTGGGGCGTGTTACAACCTTTTTTTCCGATGAATATGTGCATGATGAAAAAGGAAACCGTATTGCTATGGCAGTCGAAACTTCTTATAAAGAGGCGCAAGAAGAGATACACGAAAAAGAAGAAGGCATAAAAGCAGAAACGGAAGCACAAGAAGATGCAGACGCTCAGGCTAAACTTCAAGCAGAGCAAGAAGCACAAGCCAAACTTTTGGCACAGCAAGAGGCGAGGGCAAAAGCAGAAGAAGCTCAAGCTCTCTTGGACGCAAAGGTCCAGGCAGAAGAACAGGCAAACAAAACGCAAACTGCTCTTGAAGTAAAACTCCAAGCAGAGCAGGCAGCACAGGCGAAGGCAGATGCAGACGCTCAGGCTAAACTTCAAGCAGAGCAAGAGGCACAAGCCAAACTTTTGGCACAGCAAGAGGCGAGGGCAAAAGCGGAAGCAGCACAGCGAGCACGAGCAGAGCAACTTGCAAGACAAGCACAACAGCAAGCATCACAAAGTGCTCATACAAATACGAGAACTAGCTAATGATGAAAAAACTTCCATCATATCGTTGGCGTGCCATGGGAACAGAAATTCTTCTTCTTTCTCGATTTCCTCTTTCGCAAACACTTAAAGAGGGTGCTCAACATATATTTATTACCAAAGAACAGAAATTTTCTCGTTTTCTTCCTCAGAGTCTTTTGAGTCAGCTCAACCGAGAAAAAACACTTTGTTTTGATTCAGATTTTTTTGAAGTCATGCGTCTTTGTCAGAAAATGCACAAAAAAACGAAAGGAACGTTTAATCCTCTCCTTTCGGTAAGACGATTGGGCTATGCCAAAAGTTGGGATTTTACGGGAACCATGGAAATGGGCGATTACAACACGAACATTGACGAAATTTTCTTGAATGATTCGGAGATACGAATTGCAGATGATCAAGAGCTTGATCTTGGGGGAATTCTCAAGGGATGGACAGTCGACAAAGTAAAGGAATTTTTGATTCAGGAAGGAATAGAAGATTTTGTCATAGATGCTGGGGGAGATATTATTGCTTGTGGAATGGCGGAAGAGCACGAACCGTGGAGAATAGGTGTTGAAAACAGTGGTAAAATTATCGAACTTCATGATCAAGCACTTGCAACATCAGGAAGAAACAGGCGGCACTGGAAAGATCGGGATGGTCATGAGATTCATCATGTTGTAAATGCGTATTCCAAAACTTCTCTCGAAACCGATCTCGAAACAATAACGGTTTGGGCAGAAACTTGTGCAGAGGCAGACGCTTGGGCGACGGCTTCATTTTCTCTTGGAAAAATAGAGGGGCAAAATCTTCTGCTCCGAAATGATATTCCATACTTTTTAACCCTCTCACTATGATTCGATCACTTCAGGTTGCCGATCACTGCATTGGGTGCGGAACATGCGAAAAAATATGTCCTTCTAATTTTCGTGTACAAGGAAAAGCAAAGGTTATATCCACTGATTTTTCACACGAGAAAGAAATTTTGGAGGCGGAACGAAATTGTCCTGTTATGGCAATTGCTGCTGAAAGCACGGAAATAAAAGAAGAAAAAAAGTATCCTCTTTCTCTCGCTCAAAAAACCTTTCTCACTGCTGATGTGGTAGAGCTTGTGTTTGAAGCACCAGAACTTTCATTTGTTCCTGGTCAATTTGTGACAATATTTTTTTCCGATCATCAGGGGGCATTTTCCCGATCATATTCCATTGTTCGACTTCGAGAAAAAATGCTCGTGCTCTGTGTAAAATTTCAAAAAGACGGAAGGGGAGCAGAATATTTTCGAAACATGCAAAAAGGGGATCGCCTAGAGTGCAGTGATGCCAAGGGGACGTTTCAACTCCAACATACGCAGAGTGAGAAGGTGTTTGTTGCAACTGGAACGGGTATCGCTCCTCTTGTTGCCATGATGGAATCGTGTCCTGAAGAGATTCAAAAAACAGTAATTTTTGGCGTTCGTTCCGAAGAGGACATATTTTATTCCGATCTTCTTGTTCGTTTTCCCAATACGAAAGTGCTGCTTCCTCTGTCAAACCCTCCCGAGAATTGGAAAGGAAAAAAGGGGAGAGTGACAGAATATCTTTCGGAAATTGCTCCGACATCCGAAGTCTATATTTGTGGAAATTCAGCAATGATATCCTCTGTTCTTCAGGTGCTCCACAATGTGGGGCATCCCAAAAACCTCATCTTCCATGAGTCGTTTGTTGCCACAGGAGAAGCTATTCCAAAGCAAGGACAAAAATTGCCTCTTATTCTCACGATTCTTCCATGGATGCAAAAAACACTTCTCCTTGTAGCGCTGTGTGTTCCGCTTGTTTGGTTTTTTCCAGCAAAATGGAATCTCCTTTGGGACATAAGTTGGTGGAGTGTGGTTATTCTTATGCTTTTACGACCGCTTTCAGAGGTCTTCCCAAAATTGGTCTTTCTGAAACATCTTATTCCTTTACGAAAAGGACTCGGAATACTTTCGGCTTCCGTTGTGACAGTAACAGCCATATATACCTATGTACCGCATCTTGATTTGTTTTTTTCAACATATTTTTCCCTTTATTACTGGAGTATTAGCAATTATAACTTTTTTGCCCATCTTGGAGAGCTTACGGGCATCGTTCTCTTACTCACTTCTAATGTTTGGAGTCAGAAAGTATTGGGACGCTCTTGGAAAAAAATTCAGCGATTATCGTATGTGTATTTTATTACTGGGGGAATATATGAATATCACCTAGGAAAGCCTTTTGTCCTCTCTTCTATGATAATAGTAGGAATCATCTGGGGCATTGCTCAGTGTGCAAAATGGAAACCACTTTTTCAAAAAATATGAAACTCGTCTTTCTCCTCTTTTTTTCGGCATCGTGCCTCTATTTTCTCATCCACGTTCGAAAGTGGTCTGATATACCAAAAGAGGGCATCTTTTATTTATTAGTGGTAGGAACCATCATTCCTCTTTTTTTTGGAATGAGTGCGTTTCACGTTGTATTTTTGAACTATTTAGTAACGGAACTTTCCGGAGATACCAAACCTCCTTATGTTCATATTCTTTCTCCAGAAAAGTGGGGGGTATACACTACAAATATAGTGCAGGTGCAGGCAGAGGTTATTGACGACCAAGATACCAATCCTCAAATTCAAGGGGTGGGAACATTTCATTTGCAATCAGGATTTAACACTATTGTCGTTACTGCTACTGATAAATCTGGTAATGTTGGAAGCGATTACACCATTGTGGAACAAAAACCATGAGAATTCTTGTCGCCGAAGATCATCCTCGTGTGAACGAAAATATTTGTCTTTTTCTCAAAGGAAAAAATCTTGTTCCCATTCCCGTTTTTGACGGAAAAGCTGCTCTCAAAAAAATTCTGGATGAATCGTTTGATGTTCTTGTGCTTGATCGTATGATGCCTCAGCTCGATGGCATTTCTGTGTGCGAAGCAATTCGAAATCAAAACATCCATACGCCAGTACTTTTTTTGACCGCATTGGGACAACTGGAGAATAAAATTGAAGGGTTCAATGCCGGAGCCGATGACTATTTGGTCAAACCTTTTGCACTCGAAGAGCTCTATTCCAGAGTTCAGGCGCTTGGAAGAAGGAAAGAAAAAATTGTCGATCACCTTTTTCATTGGAACGCATGCACTCTTGATGCGAACCAGAGAAAGCTTTTTAGAGGAGAAGAGGAAATTTCGCTTGCCACGAAAGAATTTGATCTCATGCTCTACTTATTGCAAAACAGGGGAAGGGTGGTTTCTAAAGAAGAACTCTTGGAAAAAGTGTGGGGTGGAGGAGATGCTCTTCTTTTTTCCGACACTGTGGAAGTGCACGTTGCCTATTTGAGAAAAAAATAGGAAAAGAGTGTATTACTACTATTCGAGGTGCGGGATATACTGTTGATGCTCCATGAAAATTTCTCTTAAAAATCAGATTTGGCTTCTCTATTTTTTCACGAGTGTTGTTGTGTTGCTCTGTGTTTCCTACTCTGTGCTCGTTTTTTATCACTATAAATGGGGAGAATATGAAAAACAAAAAATGGAAATAGCGTATCGAGAATTTGCGCAACGAGATCAACGGAGTTTTTTTCTTGAGATTCAGAAATCAACTTTCTATATTGCCGTTCCCGAGCAGAATATTTTTTCTCCGCTTGCTGAGCATTTTAAGGGTCAGACCATTTCCTTTCCGTTTGCAGAAATAGGGGGGAGGCATTTTTTCTTTCAAAAATTTCAGAGTGATCATTTTGGGGAGATTATTTTAGGAGAAGATGTGAGTTTGTATCATGAGTCGGAAGAGCGAATTATCGCTGTATTCTTTCAAATTGGAGCCATTCTTTTACTCCTTATTGGTGCCATAGGGTTTTTCTTTAGCCGACTAGCGGTACGACCGCTCAGGCGTTTTCGTGATGAGATTATTGGACTCAATATTCATCATCTCTCTTCCTATTCGAGTGATCTTCAGTTCCTATCATCAGATGAGTTGGGGCAACTTCATGCAAGTTTTCAATCAATGATTCACAAAATTCACCAACACCAGAAACAAGAAAAAGAGTTTATTGCCCTTGCCTCGCATGAACTTAAAACACCGCTCACTTCCCTTATCACTTCACTCGAACTTTCAAAAACATATCCAGAAAAACTTTCTGAAGCACTTCAGGATGCTCATTTTCTTTCGGAGCTTCTTCAGCAACTTTTCTTTTTGAGCAAAATAGAAAATACGCACATCGAAATAAAATCCATTAATGTTTCTGTGCTTCTGGAGAAGGAAATCCAAAAATACAAAGAAGAGCTTCAGCTTTTGAAAAGGAGGCTTCAAGTCGATATTGTGAGCAATGTTGTTGCTGAGTCGCATCCCGAAATTATGACGCGAATTCTTCAGAATCTCTTGGAAAATGCTCTCAAATTTACCCCCGAATCAGGTTCTATTACTGTTAAACTCCATCCGAGCTCTCTCCTTATTTCAAATACCTGTTTCGAAAAAATAGACAGCGAAAAAGTAAGTGAAGCATTCTATCAGGGGGAAATTTCAAAATCAGGACAAGGTTCTGGTATCGGGCTCTATTTTGTGAAAAAATGCACAATCCTCTTTGGATTTTTGCTCAAAATCAAAAAGAAAAACGATATTTTTTCGGTAGAAATCTTTTTTGAGAAATAGCGATCTTTTTTGTATTTTTCGGAATCAGTTTCCAAATGTTTGCAATACACACAAATTAATGTATACTAATGGTAGTTCCAATACCACAAAAAAACAGTGATAACACACAAAAACAATTGGCATGTTGTTGTTTTGGCATTCATAAGCCCATTCTTTTTCTTTGGGTGTGGAGGAGGTTCGCAAACTGCAAAAGCTCCAAAAGGTCTTTATGCCGCTCCTGTTGCTATTTCGGAGGAATCGCTTTTGCCAATGGCGCCCGATACTCCTACTCTTGAGCCAAGCGGAAAGGCATATTACGACCCACAATATGCAGAGGTGCTTTCTTCTCGTGCAAAGCTTCTTTTAGCTGAAGGAAGAGGAGAGGAGGCAAAGATGATCCTCGAAAAGGCAAAAGAGCTTGATCCTACAAATACTACAATTGACGCTTCTCTTAAAGAGGCAAAACTTATTATTGGAAAACATAGGCAAACCAAAGAAAATGATCCCGAATATTCTCAAGTGCTTGTTCAGCAGGGAACTCTGTTTCTTGAAAAAGATAAATATGATGAGGCGATGAAGCTCTTTCAAAAGGCGATAGAGGTGGATCCAAAAAATCGGGTTGCCGCTCGTCAAATAGAGAATACTCGAGAGTATCTCGAAAAAAAAAACGAACAACAGCAAGTATTGGGGGAAGAGAGTATTCCATGGTTCTAGAAGACTCTCTTGATCCATACTCCAAAAAAATAACGTTTGTCCCTGTAGAAAGACCTTCCGAGGAAATTGATAATGTTTTTCATGCGTCTGCAGAAGACAAAAGTGAAGAAGAAAATTTTGTCTTGATGGTTTCTGAAACCGGAGAACCAGGAAAAAAAGAAGTGCTCTTGTTGCGCGTATCAAGTGCTCTTCCTGCTCCTGTTTCGCATTCTGGCGGAGAGGCTATTCCGGTAACGAAAAGTGGGGAAACTGTGTTCCTAAATTTTCTTGAAGAAGAGCCAAAAAATATTGAGCAGATACCATCAGGAGAACCCCATCAATCTCAAGAGGAACCTGTGATTTTTTCTGAAGTGCCCGAAAGTAAAAATGAAGAGTTGGAAACAAACGAGAACGAGGAAAATACAATTTCGTACACACCAGAAATTCCTTCATCGCTCAATGATTACAATGTTGCGTGTCTTCCGAGCAATCTTCGCGAAGGAACTTTTCCCACTGATGCTTTTGAGAATATTGAGCTTGATGACAACATCCCCTTGCAGTTTCGAAAGGACGAAGTGCGCACTTTTTCCGGAAGACTTGTGATGGATTCTCCACCAGAAACGCTTGTGATTTTCTATGACAAAAAGGTGATACCGAACACATCGATCAAAAAGCTCTTCTTGTAGAAGTAAAAGATGGGATCTTCTCTGCGCCCGTTTCTTTTTCCGAAACTGGACAATATCTCCTCTCTCTTATTCCTGGAAATTCTGGATACGCTGTTCCCCAAGAAATTTCTGTTAAAGCTCCAGAATGTGAGAACGGCATGGGAAAATTCTCTATTCCTCCGCTCGATTTTGAAACGAATATCGAGGAGGGAAAAGGAAAACTCTCGTGGAAAGATGAAGAAAACAACCTCTTCCATGTTCGTTTTTCTCAAGGAGAACTCGAAAAAAACTTTTACCTCATGGACACAAACGAGTTTTTTCCTCCTCTCTCGGAATTTGAATCATTTTCTTCAGGAGAAATTTTAGTTTCTATTCGTTCTGCAAAGGCATTGGATAATGCACTGAATCGTACTTCAGATTGGTCAGCAACGCTTTCTAAAAAAGCAGAACTTGTTCAGCACTACAATCGTGATGGGAATAAGCTTCAAAACGTCAAGGTTACCGATTCTATTGCTCCAAAGAAAACACTCAAAGTAAGTGGCACTGCAGATGTTCCCTTGAATTCCGATTTAATAGTTATTGATCCAGATGAAGTGTTTCATCGTATTCCTATGACGATTACTGGCAATACTTTTCTTGGAAAGTTTTCCGTCGAAAAACCCGGTATTCATATTGTAGAAGTAAATCAAAATGATAACATCAGTCTTTTTATGGGGGCATCTTCTCCAGAGGGTTCTCTTCCTCTTCTTCCTGATTTTTTTGACCTCGAAAAAGATCAGTTGCCTGAGTCACACGAACTTTCAGAACTCCCAAAAATTATGCTTGATCTTGTCAATGGAGAGCGACAAAAACGAGGAATGCACGAACTTTCTTATGATGAACACTTAGAAGGTCTTGCGGAATATCGTTCGAATGACATGTGCGAACGCCAGTATTTTGGACATGTTGATCCCGATGGAAAGGGAGCAGGGGATTATGCAGAGAATTTCTTCATTACGAATCAGAATATTGGAGAAAATATTGTCTCTGGCATGAATATTGAGGCGCTTCACGAGCTCCTTATGTATTCGGCGGATCATCGAGAACTTATTCTCAATCCAGATTTCGAAACCGTTGGGTTTGGATTTTGTAGATCTTCAAGCGATAACCAAAAAATTATTGGGACACAAATTTTTGGTGGATCACCATTATCAGAGTAACTTAAAGTTATATTTCTTCTTTTAATATCGCTCGAAAGAGATCATCTTTTGGCGCAATACAAAGATCTTTTGGGTTTTGCGGTTCTTCAGTAAAAATAACAGGAGCATTTTCCAAAAGAAGAAATGGACACGACTCTGCCGATTGTCCAAAAAAAAGCTGTGCAAATGCCGCCAAGTTATCCGCGACCGCCATTTGTGAAACGCGAAGCGGTTTTCCAAAAAGATCTGGCTTGCCACGTTCGTCCGACACTGCAGAAAATCCGAACATTCCCATAGCAACACCCGAGATTCCTTGTCGAAAAGGGAGAATACGAGAATCAACAATTAGCACACCAAATTCTCGCACACCATATTGCTCGGAAAGTCTTTTCCAGAGTTTTTCTGCTGATTTCTGAGAATCTTTTGGCAAGAGTACCGCATGCTCCTGAGGAACATTGCTCCGATCAATTCCGGCATTGGGAAGAAAAACACCTTCTTTTACGGTGAGCCAAAAATCCTGTCCTTTTTCTTTCTCAAAAACTTTGTCTGACTCCTTGTGAATGAGCTCAAGCATTTTTGCATCATTCTCGCAAGGAACAACTCGTTCTTCTGCAAAAGAGATAACTTTTGAGGTAACAATAATCAGATCTCTTTCCCGAAGTAATCGGGGGAGTGCAGAGGTAAGAAGAGGAAAAATATCTTCGTTCGGCTCAATACGTCGAGTGATAATGGGGTGTGCCTTCATTATTTCTGATGTTTTGCCTTGTGACGTTCAATTTGTGGGCGAATTTCTTTTTCGAGCTCATCCATGATCGAGAGAAGATTTTGTTTTTCCGTATCTTCTGCACGAAGCGTATCTCCGGGGAGGGTAATAGTTACGGTTCCGTGGAAGAGATTTTTTTCTTTTGAAATGAGTTCAAATTCAACACGAATACTACTCGATTCATCGAAAAAATCTCGAGAGAGATGCATTAATTTTTCGCATTTCTCTTCTACTTTTTCTTTAATATTTTCAGGAAGGGTGAAGTTTTTTGCATGAATGGCAATGGGCATGGGAGTGGCAAAAAAGAAATATCACCGAAGAGGATACTAAAAGAAAGAAAAACAGGAAAGAGATTGTGCGCACTTGTTTTTCATACGATGGAATGAATTTTTTTACTATTCCATCACAGATTTTATTTTTTAGCAGGAGTTCCCTGAAAAAAGATCATTTGCCATTTTCCTTCTCGCATCTGCCAAACTGAACTACACAAAGTGCATTTTTCCTCTCCTGATTCAAGCACTTTTCTGTCAGCAATATAATGTAAAAGAATATTATCTTTAGAAAGCACTTTCGCCTCCATTTCTCTAACTATAAATTGCTCCTCCGGAGCATTTGGCAAATAAGCAATTATTTCCTTTTTATTTGTACTTCCTCCACTTTGCATAAATTCAAAAAAATCATCTGCCAAAAGTTCGTTTAATCTTTTTACAGATCTTCTTGTGTTTGGTTGCAGCAACTCAATTTCTAATTCTTTAACTTTTTGAATCTCATCATTCACAATTGTTTGTCATAACATAAATGGTGGGGCCACATGGATAAACCTCGAACAGAGAGATATCGATGCCTTTATAGAATATATCACAAAACTTACAAAAAATCTGGCTCCCACAATTAGAGAAACTGTGAACTGAAGCATATCAAATTGAATAAAATACCAATGATCTTTTTTTGAAAATGTTATAATGAAGCCTTGATATTATTCCAAATTGACTATATTCTTGTTCTGATTTTTCAATTTACATAAGAGTGCCATCATCAAATTTGCAAAAGGCTTTGCAAGAATCTGCTATGGCATGATGTCAATCGCATTATATTCGAATATTTTCAAAAAACTGAAAAAGATGAGGAAATTTCTCAAGTTGAGAAAACTATTTTGTTTTCTGAGATACAGAAATACTTTCCAGATGATTTTGAAAAATTGAACAATTGGGAAAAAAACTCAAAAGAAGAAAGATTGTTATTGCTTAAATTTTTTAATGAAAGAGCATTTGCAAACGAACACTGCAATGCCCCTGCTCCTTCTTCACACGCTCCCTCACCAAGTAATAGGACACAAACAATAAGTATTAAAAATAATGTGAGCATTCAAATTTCAACAGAACATAAACTTATCTTAAAAAAGCTTGGTGAAGAATATGAACAACATAAGGATGATTCAAAAAAACTTACGGAAATTCTTACAGAATATGCTCCTGTTGTAATGAAAATAATTGCTGCTCTTCCTATATAGTTTCATGGCAGAACCAAATCCGGAAACCTCTCCTCAATCTCATCATCGCTCATCTCCACAAACTGCTTAATATTATCCACGTTCCCGCCAGAAATTTCCGCGTACTCTTTTATATCATCACCGCACAAAAAACAGATCGAGAAAATGCTCGAACTTTTACAAAACCGCTTCCATGAATACCAAAACAGCAATCAAGAAGAAAAAAAAATAATAAGCCTCATGCTGGGCTCGAACTTTTCCTTAGAACCAGAAAACCGCATACATATGCACATATATAGCTTTCTCGAACAGTATTTTTCCGAAAATTTACAAGGTGGTGGGCCCGACTGGACTTGAACCAGTGACCAATCGGTTATGAGCCGACTGCTCTAACCACTGAGCTACGGGCCCCTACTTTTGAAGAGATTCTAGCTCTCTTTCTTCTTTTTTTCAACGGGGATTCTAAACTTTTCTTTTTTTAGAGGAAAGAATGGGAAGGTCCAAAATTTTAAAATTGTTTTAGCTCTTGCCCAGAATAGAAATTTCTCTATCTTGGAAGTATGTTCTACAAAGCTAAATTATCGGAATATAAGATCAAAAAAATATTGAAGTGTTTTTGCGAAGATATAAATGCCATAACTTCCACTCGTCTCTTGGGATTAAACAGAAAAACTATTGATCATTATTACAATCTTTTTCGAGAAAGAATGACTCAGAATTCACTGGAACAAAGTGGTGATTTTGGAGAGTTTGAACTCGATGAGAGTTATTGTGGAGCAAAAAGAGTTCGAGGCAAAAGAGGGAGAGGAGCAGTAGAAAAAACACCAGTATTTGGACTCCTCAAACGAAATGGAAAGGTCTATGTCACCATAGTAAAAAAATGTAGCAGAGAGGAATTACTGCCCATAACATAGGGAAAGATACTCGAAGGCTCCACTATCCATACCGACGGATGGAGAGTGTATGATGGACTTCTTTTGAATAGGCATAATCATTGCTGTCCGTGTCCATCATTCACATGATGAATTTGCCAGAGGAAAATGTCATGTAAATGGAATAGAATCCTTCTGGTCATTTGCCAAGAGAAAGCTTTCTAAATTCAACGGTATTGCTTCAACAAAAAAGGTACACTGCTCGTACTGCTCAGAACAAGACAGAAGAAAGAAAAAGGATAGCTTCACTTCTTCTTCCACCCTGTCATGATGATCAGGAACTTCTTCCACATGTTATTGGTGAACTTATGGGAAGATTCCAGATCAAATATCAGGTTGAATAAGGCAACAACACTGAAAAAAACAGTGAGCCACCAGACGATCTACACCTTTATAGCAAAAGACAAGAAGCAAGGAGGAAAGCTTTTTACATTTCTTCGTTATCAAGGAAAAAGATACAAATGGAGGGGGCTTACAAAGAACAAAATATGGATTCCAAATAGAAGAGGTATTGAAGAGAGACCTCACATTGTAAATGAGAAGTTACGATATGGAGATGGGGAAAGTAATTTAGTGATCAGCAACAGAAAAGGTTCAGGAGCACTTGCTACTCCAAATTCTTCCTCGGGAGATGAGAAAAACAATGACCCATGATAATGGAAGAGAGATAGCAAGGCATGAAGGGCACTCTCAAATAGAAGTATACTGTGCTAGACCCTATAAATCATGTGACAGAGGACTTAATGAATGGATGAATTGAGAATTACGAAGATTTTTCCCCAAGGGAACTAATTTCTCTCGTGTTACACAAAAGCAAGTTGACTCTGCTGTTACATGGCTGAATAATTGTCCTCGGAAATCCTTGAAATACCGCACTCCAAAAGAAGTCTTTGATGAGAAACCAGCGACTATGCGTTTGGGACTTTAGTGCGCGCGAAAAAAATATTTGACAGGAAATAATAAAATGTTTATAAAAGTGAACTTTTTTATAATATTATGAGCGCAAGAATAGAAGCACCGAAATTAGATGATGATTGTCTGGCAGGGGTTTTTAATAATCTGGCACTGCCTCCGGATTATGATCCTTCGTCCAAATATTTTTTTGAGAATATCTTTAACGTACCAGAAGATGGAGTTTTGAAAGAGTTCATTAGCAAACTTCCACCAAAAGATGAGCTTGATTCTCTCAAAGAATTAATAGGTGGTAGTATTCCCAATTCATCAATCGTTTCAGCTCCACAAGAACAGACTACTTCTGCTTTGCCAGAAGAAAAGCCTGCCGTTTCACCCGCCATTCCTGTAAAACAAGAACAGACTACTTCTGCTTTGCCAGAAGAAAAGCCTGCCGTTTCACCCGCCATTCCTGTAAAACCGGAGGGCGTTCGCACATGGATGCGAAATACTGTTGCAAAAATTGGAGGTTTTTTTGGGAGAATGATAAGGCAAAAAGAAGAAGAGAAACAAACTCCTCAGCAACAGTTGCAACAGAAGGTTTCTGAGCTTTTAATTCCTGTTTTCTCAGTATTGCGTGATAAGAACTATGCACAGCAAAGAGTTTCTCGGCTAACACTTGGTGAGGCGATTTCTTACTTGAATGGATTTTATGGACGAAACGCAGGAGATATTCTTCGACTTCTTTCTGTAGTGGATCGATCTGTCGATGATGATATGCATTTGGGACAAATTCCTGACAAGGCTATTACTGGACATGTTTTAAGAATTCTTTCGGAACAAGAACCGCGAAAATTTTCTCAAGAAGAAGCGAAGAGGATTGTATTAGCAATAACCAGAGCAGATTTTCCTGTACGAGAGTCCGTTATACCGTCTAATTCTTTTGATTCTGACAAGATTCAGAAAATAATAAATGAAGATGCCAGAGAAATTCTTGAGAAAAAAGGAATTAAATATGGGATGAATGATGATGGTTCAATGTTTGTCACCAAAAGTGCGAATAGCGTTTCTACAACACGAGAGATTCCTGTTTGCACTCCTGATACTGTTTCGACAGAAATAGTGGTGTCGGAGACAGGAACAACACTCAGGGATATTGCCGCGACTCACTATCCTTTTGTGACACGTTGGGTTATTGAAAATCTTATGCGTGTCAACAATAATATCACAGATCCTGATGCGCCACTTGATCCTGATACAACAATAAGACTTCCTCAGATTTTTACCCCAGAAGCATTGACGATTGGTGATCACCCCGTAAAAAAATAATTCTTCGATAATTAATTTTCTGGAAAAACTCATCATGAAGCCCTATGCTTTTGGTGAGTTTTTTTTCTATGACACAACCTCTTTCATTTGGCGCACTTCTTGGTCGGGTAGTGATTGCTGGCGTTTCACTTCGCGTTTTTTCTAATGGAGATCGGCATTTCGTTTCTTCTCAGGAAACATACGATCACAATGGGGAGTATCTTGGACTTCGGTATCAGTGTGTAGAGCTCGTACGACGGTATTTGTATCGATTAACAGGAATGAACGGCGCTGAGCATTGGCGAGGAATTGCTGGAGAGATGTACGAGAATGCAAAGCTCATCGGGCTAGAGCAAATTCCTTTTCGGGAGGCAAAAAAAGGAGATGTTCTCTGTTTTTCTGGAGGAAAATGGGGACATGTGAGCATTATTCAAGAAACAAATGAGGATTCTCTTTTTCTCGTACAACAAAATTTTTTTAACAATGAACGAGATCTCTCTTTTGAAATTTCTCGTTCTGCTGAGGTGGTGAGTGATGGACATGGATATTTTGTCCCAGTCGGATGCCTTCGTGCTTCTTGCATTTCTGAAAATACGAGCAAAAAGCACGATTGTCTTTCGGATATTCGTCATGAAATAGATGTTATTGATGGAAATCTTTTGGAGCTTTTATCACGAAGATTTCTTTGTTCCTGCCAGATTGCAAACATGAAAAAAACATTGTGCCTCCCCGTGGCAGATGCAAGGAGAGAAGAAGATCTTTTTCACGGCATTCGAAAAACTGCAAAGCGATATGGATTTTCTCCTGATATTGCGGAATCGATTTTTCGAGAAATTGTTGCACAGTCTCGTGAAATTCAAGAGAAGAATTTAGAAGAAGAGGATCATTCGCGTTCCTGAAGATTCTGGACAGAAGGTGTAAAATCCGAAAGAATCCTTGAGTACTTTTTTATTTTTGTTATGGAACGCGTCTATGAATTTCGATGGAAAAAGGAGAATTCCCCTTATTTTCGTTTGCTTCAGAATGGTCTTCTCATTGAGCATCCTCTAATATTTGGAAGGAATGTTTCAATTGAAATTCTTGGGAATACTTCTTGTACGGGATATGAAAAAAATGGAGTGTGGACACCTTGCGTTGTTGGGGGTGTTCCGGGGGTAAAAAAGTGTGAAGAGTGTAAAAAACAAGAAGGAATGCCAATCGCGCAATATTGCGATGGATTTAATACGGAAATGTTTTCGGGAGAAGAACTCGATTCTCTCAATTGTCCGCACTATGTCTACTTTGCTTACTTTGGTCCAGGGCTTATGAAAGTTGGAGTTTCTGCTCAGAGTCGTGGTTTGCTTCGACAAATTGAGCAGGGGAGTCATTATTCGCTTATTATCGCAGAAGAGCTTTCTGGTGTTCCTGCTCGCCAACTTGAAACGCTTTTTCGAAAGAGTGGTATGCAAGACAAAGTTCAATCTTCTCAGAAAAAAGATCTCATGTTTCCAGGGGTTTCTCCCGAAGAAGGAAAACAGGAGCTCTTAGAAGCTTTTCAAAATTATCTTCCTCAAGTTCTTGCACTCCGTCCCGACTTTGAAGAACTTCTCAAGAGGGAGCCAGAATTTCACGATTTCTCTTCTGTTTACCATCTTCCAGAGGCAGAGAAAGTAGAAAAACCTTTTCACGATGCTGATCTCTCACTTGGGGAATCTGTCTCTGGAACGCTTATTGCGGCAAAAGGTCCATTCCTCTTGCTCGAAACCGATTCGGAAAAAACACTTGTTGATGCAAAATCTCTCAAAGGATATTCCATTGATTTTTCGGCAAAACCTCTTGGATTGAAAAAAGAACAAGCGTTTCAAGGATCTCTGTTCTAAAATCACGACCTGTTTCTACGATTGTAATACTCCTTTTACTTTTCGGATGGGAGATTGAAAGATGTACGAAAATCCGGAAATATCACTAAATCGTCTGAGGGAATACCAAGAGAAAAACATAAGAAGTATGCCAAAGAGAATGAAAAATCCGCGAAATCCAAGGAGTTGAATCATGCCACCACCGAGAACGGGCCCAATAATGTTTCCCAAATTATCCACAAGCATTGTGGGACCGGCGGAGGCATTGGAATCTATTTTTGTCTCATTTTTTTCTATTGCGAGGAATTCATTCATATTTTCTGCTGTTTGCGCTCTCGCGCTTCCCATGGCAAAGAGGTAGCCAAAAGAAATACCAAACCCTCCAACAAGAAGAAGCG
Organism: Candidatus Peregrinibacteria bacterium; assembly: GCA_016699755.1. Classification (NCBI taxonomy): domain Bacteria; phylum Candidatus Peregrinibacteriota; species Candidatus Peregrinibacteria bacterium. The sequence continues at coordinate 414,984 of CP065009.1, forward strand.
AAAATACCGAATACGGTACCGCGCCCACAAGAAAAACGGAACCAGCAGTAAGAAGGAGTCCGAGAAGCATAAAGGGGTACCGTCCATATTTATCCGCTAGTTTTGCAATGAGAGGAAGAAATACGAGAACAGGAAGGATAAAAAAGAGCATGAGAAGACTTCCCGGAACATGAGAAACCCATCCTTCTTGCTCCTGAAGTGCTTCTGTAAAAAAAACAGGGAGAAATGTTCCAAGAAAAGTGTCCCAGTAAGAAAAAAGTCCAACAATCCCTATCGACCAGAGAAGCGGAGTATTTTTTGGTGTTTTTCGGAAAACAAAAATAAGCGTCATAATATTGTGAATCATCTCCAGAAAGATTTCCGAAAAATGAAGAGATTCTTTTTCTTCTGTTGTTTTGAGCTCGATATGATCAGAAGATGATTTCTCTTCTTTTGGAGAATTGCGAATAATGCGAAACATTCGTTTTTTAAGTTCTCGGACCGTTCCTGCCTCAAGCTCTTGAATGGAAGTAAAAATTTCTTTTTTCCCTGGGAGTTTTTGATCACGGTCGTAGAGAAAAAAAGCGAAGAAAAAAAGTCCGCCAAGGAGGAGAAGAAGAAAAATTTTGATAAAAAAGAGTGCCGAAAAAAAGAATTGTGACGATTTCTCTGGTTCTGAACTGACACTTTTGATAATGCTGCTTGTGGCGTCTCCCAAAAAATATGCGGCAGACAAGAGAATAGCAGAGATGAGAAATCCAAAAATCATCCCCACACCCTGGGAAGTCTGTTTGTAGGAAAGACTTTGCCCATATTCTGCAGGAAGGCTTCTCGCCAATATATACGATATTGCAGTGATGTCGGAGAGATCAAACGATACTCGAAAACAAATAGCAGCAAGAAACCCGAAGAATATGCTTTTGGTTCCGATTAAAAAGAGGAAAACAGAAAATACTGTACCCACAATGGCGGCGAGAAAAAGCGTCCTTGATTCGTATTTTTTTTGGAGAAGAGCAAAAGGTCCATCAAAAAAAAGAGCGGCAACAGATCCAATCGAAAGGGCGAGTCCTGCAAAAAAGAGGCTTCCTGTTGCTTCTTGAAGAAAGAGGATGACCGAGAGATTCATTACAGTAGAAAGACACGACCAGCTCGCAACAATGAGGGCAAAATGCCACATTTTCGTATCTTGTATATTTGTGTGCCGAAGGACAAAGCTCGGAATACGCAGAAAGGGAGAAGATAATTCTTATCATTGTACCATATTTTCGATATCCAAAAAAACAGTTCCTCGTAGAAGTTTTTTGGAGAGATGCTCGCCTTTCCTTTTGCATGCCTCTCACAAATAGGTTTTTTGAAGTCAAAAAAATTGGTATACTAAGGACACTTTTCAAAAACAAAATGCACGGAACACTCATTTTTATTCGTCATGGACGGTCAAAATGGAATCAAGAAAATCGTTTTACCGGCTGGGTTGATGTTCCTCTTGCACCAGAGGGTTGGCGAGAGGCAGAGCAGGCCGGAGAGCTTTTAAAAGATGTCGCTTTTGATGTTGCCTATACTTCTCATCTTCAACGAGCAATTCTCACACTTCATCTCGTACTTCGCCCAAATATCTCTGGAAAATCTCCTATTTTTCTTCCTGCAAACGGGAGTGTTCCTCGACAGAGTTATATCCCGCAGGAGAATGAATTCCCCGTTTTTGTCTATGAAACTGCTATTTCTGAACGGCACTATGGAGATTTACAGGGGAAAACAAAGATGAAATTCGCGAAGAGTTTGGAGAGGAACAGTTTAAAAAATGGCGTCGTGGGTACGACACGCCTCCTCCAAATGGAGAAAGTTTACAGGATACTTTATGGCGAAGTATTCCCTTTTTTCGTCGAGAAATTCTTCCGCATCTTGAAAAAGGAGAAACGGTTCTCGTTTCTGCTCATGGGAATTCGCTTCGTGCTATGACAAAATACCTCGAAAATATTTCCGATGCTGATATTCTCGGTCTCGAAATTCCTACTGGTGTTCCGATTGTGTATACACTTGATGTTTCAGGGGGAGAGGTAAAGGTTCTCGATAAAAAGATTCTCGTTCTTCCAGAAAAAGGTTCAGCGTGGAAATAATCCTTGTGCTAAAACTCCAGCTCCTATAGCACTTAAGTATTCCGCATGGTTTGGGATAAGGATTTTTTGTCCATAAATGTTGGCGGTTCTCTTTACCGTTTCGATAATTTCAGGAAGAAAAATAAGTTTTCCTCCAAGAATAATATCCTTGTGTTTTTCCGCTCGTGCGGCGAAAACTGCAATAGAAGCGATGGTTTGTCCCACAATATTTGCGATGCCACGTGCCAAGTCTTCTGGACGTGTTCCTTGTTTTGCTTTTGCAAAGTTTGATGCTGTCGCATTCCCCGGAACCACTCCAATGCCGCCACCGACAATTTCTTCCACTAAAAGATCAATTTTTTCTGGATCTCCTTGCGAAACCATTTCCTTGAGCACTTCAAAATCTCGTATTCCTAAAATAGCTTCACTAAGACCCAAAAATGTTCCCCCACCAATACCCGTTCCGCCAACATGTTGATAGGTATTTTTTGTTGCAGAGACACAGCAGGTTCCTGTTCCGAGAGAACAAATGAGTCCAAAGCTTTTTTTTGCTAAGAACATTCCTCCAGCGCCAATTGCATCTATTTCTGATATTTTTTGAAGAGGAATTCCTTTCCAATTCGTGTGGAATAGGCGGTTGTGTCCACCGGTAAGCACAATTTTTGTGGCACCTTCTGGGGTAGTATTCGCATCAAAAAAGATTTGAGAAAGATCAGACTTATCAGTTTTTTGTGAATCGATTGAAGCAATGGGATAAAACACACCAGACTCTTCAAACTGAAGAATATCGACCGTGCTTCCGCCGAGATCAATAGCATAGAACATTTCTGTGGAATCTTTTCATATTTCCCTGTGGTTGCACAATGCAAATCTGGATATTTTTCACTTCTTTTCGCAAAATTTCATCATTTCTGAGGAGAGTGGAGCTATTCTGCTGAAGCGGGAACATACGAATCCTCTTCTCGCTTTTGAGAAAAGGAGAGGAGCGAATTCATACCAAGCTCTGGAACATATCGCAAATACTGAACCAGCGGTGCATACGATGGTGGTTTATACTCTTCTGATGCCCACTCTCCTTGTATTTTTTGAATTCCTTCTGGTTTTTCAAAGGCAGTATATGATGCTGGGTATTTCTCATAAAACGCTTGTACTATATCTCTCCATAGCGGTCCTACAGAACTTACCGCAAAGCTCTTTGGTTTCAGTGGTGTGCCATCGGTATTTCCCGCCCAGAGGAGGAATGTATTTTTTGGAGTGTAGCCGACAATCATATTATCTATCGGGAAGATTGCATTTTCAGAGCGACCAGATGATGTTCCGGTTTTAACAGCAATATTGAAGTTGGAAACAGTGATGTTATTTCTCCAGTATCCAGCAGGTCGTGCTTCGATATTTGAAAGTATGTCTCCCAAGAAGAAAATGGTTTTTGGACTGAGCACTGTTTTTTCAGAAGGGTCACAAGGAGAGGGGAGTGGAACATTTTCTTCTGAAGAAATAGAGAGAATGGGGCAGAGTTCCTTTTGTTTTCCGGTTCCGAGAATAGCGTATGCATTGGCGAGTGTTTGTGGTGGAAGAGAAGGGGTTCCAAGCGCAAGTGTCCATCCAAATGGGTGATTGGGGAAATCGTGGTTGAGAGAGAATCCAAAAAGACCATCGAGCATTTTTCGAAGTGTATTTTCTCCTCCTGCGAGAAAAAAAGTTTTTACTGCTGGAATATTCCGTGACTTTGCAAGGGCATCTGTCATACGAATGCCTCCTAAAAATGTTCCGTCAGCATTGGTAATATATTTTTTTTCTCCCACAAGTTGCATGGCAGAGTCATAAAAAATAGTTGGTGGTTCGTATCCCATAAGAATTGCCGATGCATATATAAAAGGTTTTATGGTGGAGCCAGGTTGTCGTTTTGCTCGAAGGACATCAACTTGTCCGTCTATTTCTTCTTTCCAAAATGATTCCGATCCTATCCATACGAGTGGGGAGCGGGTTTTGTTTTCGAGGATGAGCACAGCAATATTGTGAATGTTATATTCTTCTTCAATTTTTGGGAGTTTCTCTCGTATCATCTCGTATACTTTTTCCTGGAAATCAGCATCAATGCTTGTGTGTATAAAGAGCGCATTTTTTGTGTTGTTTGGGCTGTATTTTTTCTTTTCTAAAAAGTCTTCTACAAAGAAACGGAAGTGTTGAAAATCAGAGTGCGCCCAATTTTTATCCCCCTGTAGGATAATATTTTTAAGCTCCTGATGAACTTTTTTTACTTTTTCTGTTGACCATTTTTTTCGTTTTGCAAGTTCGAGGAGAACATATTCAATACGAGTTTTTTGGTAGGTTTTGGAAAAAAGATCACAGTCTTCTTCAATATTTTTGCAGTATCCAAGCCAAAGAGGAATGCGTTTCTTTTTGCTCAGCAGTACTGGATTCTGTGGAAGCATGGCGAGTACAAGAGATTCTGCTTCCGAAAGATTGGCAGGAACCTTGTGAAAATACATTTGAGAGGCAACATCAACTCCATTAATTCGAGGGCCATAGGGAACAACATTAAGATACATCTCGAGTACTTCTTCTTTTGTAAATGAGATTTCTATGCCAACAGCAATGAGTGCCTCCCGAATTTTTCTTTGTAGCGTTTTTTCATCTTTTAGAAAAACTTTTCGTGCAATTTGTTGAGAAAGTGTTGAAGCCCCCTCCTCAAATCTTCTGGCAAGAGCGTTGTGCCACATAGCACGGATGATTCCAGGAATGTCGATGCCGATGTGATACCAAAAACGTCTGTCTTCTGCGAGAATGGTGGCTTCTTGCAAAAATTCTGGAATTTCATGAAGAGGAACCCATTCTCTGTTTTCTTGGCTGAATGATCGATAAATTTCTTTTCCGTTTCGGTCGAGAAAAACTTTGGGAAAATCCAGATTATCTCGCGAGAGGCTCATCCCTAATTGTATATCGGGCAAAGCGAATGCGCCCACAAGGGAAAAAACAACAATACACATACTTAGTAGTCCGTATTTCCAAAGTGAAGAGACCTTCCCTTTTTTTTGAGGAGAATCCTTTTTCAGAGAAAGATGTGAGAGAAACGAATATTTCTGCATATTTCGAGAGAGGAGGTGCTTTACATTTTTGGAAGAGGAAAAACCTTATCCACCAATTTTGACTGTTCGTATTGGAAGCGATTAGTGTCGAAACGCACGTGTTTTGGTGAATACCATGGCAATTCCCTGTTCTTTTGCGGTGTTAATGATTTCCTCATCGCGCTTGCTCCCACCTGGCTGGATAATGGCGTTTACTCCTGCCTGGGAGAGAAATTCTACACCATCGGAAAAAGGGAAAAATGCATCACTTGCCGCAACGGCTCCTTTTGCTTTTTCTTCTGCTTGTTTTGTGGCAATTTCTGAAGATTTCACACGAGAAGTTTGTCCTCCGCCAATGCCGAGTGTTTGTCCGTTCTTGGCAATGACAATAGCGTTTGATTTCACAAACTTGCAGACTTTCCATGCAAAGAGGAGGTCGCTTATTGTTTCTTGTGTTGGTTTTTCTGTCATAAACGTAAGATCACTTTCGGTTATTTCTTTTGTGTCTCTGTCTTGCCGGAGGAGGCCACCTAAAACAGAACGATATTCGGGGACGGTTTTTGGAGTGGAAAACTCTCCTGTTTCAAGGAGGCGAAGACTCTTTTTTTTTCAGAATTTCTTGACCCTCTTCAGAAAACTCTGGCGCAAGAATGACTTCTAGAAATATTTCTGAAAGTTTTTCTGCAAGCTCTTTTGAAACAGTTCTGTTCACCGCAACAATACCACCAAATGCCGAGACCGGATCGCACGAAAGTGCTTTTTCGTATGCTTCTTCTGTGGTGTTTCCCACAGCAACACCACAGGGAGTGGCATGTTTGATGATAACGGCAACGGGTTCTGAGAATTCGAGTGCAATCCGAAGTGCAGCATCAGCATCAAGAATATTGCAATACCCAAGTGATTTCCCCTGAAGCACTTTTGCTGTGGCGAGTGAAGGGAAATCTTCTGACATGCTCGCAAAGAATGTGGCACTTTGATGCGGATTTTCTCCGTATCGAAGATCGTATTTTTTTGAAGAAAGAGGGAGGAAAAATTTATATCAAAATATCCGGCAATGGCGGCATCATATTGTGCAGTGATAGAAAAAGCCTTTGCAGAAAGCATTCTCCGAGTGGCCCTTGTTGTTTCTCCGTATTCTTCTATCTCTTTTTCTATGAGCGAAAAATCCGTAGGGTCGACGAGAACGGTGACAGCATCAAAATTTTTTGCGGCGCTTCGAATCATACTTGGTCCACCAATATCGATATTTTCGATGGCTTCTTCTTCTGCTGCTCCTCGTGCGATTGTTTCGCGAAATGGGTAGAGATTGACAACCACAAGATCTATGGCACCTATTTTGTGTTCCGCAATAATCTTTTCGTGCTCATCATTTCCTCGAACAAAAAGAATACCACCGTGTATTGTTGGGTGTAGGGTTTTACCCGACCATCAAGCATTTCTGGAAAATGGGTCACATCGGAAACATCTTCTACTGCAAGTCCATTTTCCCTCAAGAGTCGTGCCGTTCCTCCAGTGGAAATGAGCGAAACGCCTTTCTTCTGCAAAAAAGAGGCAAACTCTATTATACCGGTTTTATCAGAAACAGAGAGGAGCGCACGAGAAATTTTCATAAAACTTCAAAAATGGAATTTTATCATGCCTCTTTTTCTCGCCTCTGAAAACTTTGTAATTATATTAAAAATATTTTATAATATAATTATGAAAACACAAAAAACAGAAGAGATAAAAATAGCAAAAGAGCTTCTCAAGAAACTCGATTTTTTCCTTACTGCTGTTCAGGAAAAACTTTGCGCTGTTTCCCCTGATATTTTTGAGAAAGCTTTTGAAGCATCATCTAGTCTTCGGAAGTCTATTTTGCTCTATCAAAAAGACGATCTTCACCAAAAAAACTTCCAAAAAGTGCTTGAGGAATCTGTGGAAGTGTTTGGATATATTTTTTCCGAAGAGTCGCAATGTTTTTTGCCTCTTCCTAGTGCGAATGTGTCCCAAGAAAAAATACAAAAATATAACAATCCTCTTCTTTTTATTACTTCTTGAGATGGTTTTCCTTCGAAAAAGTTTTCTTATTTTTTCGGCATTTTTGCTTATTTCGCCTCCTGTTGATGCATTAAATTTGGATGATTTTGGAGAAAAAGAAAATATTTCATCAACAGGAGTCGTCGTTGATATTTCGGAACCAGTTATCGAAAGTATAAGCATTGAGGAATACCAAGAAAACGAAGGAGTTGTGCTTTCGGTAAAAGGAAAGAATTTTATTCCACCCCATGGAAAAGCGGTGCTTCTCTTTCCCAATGATACTGGTGGAACAACATCGGTTACCAGTTTTCTCTATGAATCGCCGACGCACCTTGTTTTCCCAATCCCCAAAAATCCGAGTTCTGGAAATGTTTATGTAGAGGCTCAAGAAACAAAAGGAGAAAAGCAAAAGAAACAGAGTAATGCATTTTATTTTGAATTTCATCCTCCAGAAATTCTCTTTATCACTGGAGAAAATGGCATTGCTCCGGGGAAAGATATTCGAATCTGGGGAAAAAACCTAGATGGCGTATATTATCAAAAAGGTGGACGCAGTTATGTTGTGGAAGATGTGAGTACGGGTCAGCTTACTGGCGGTTTTTCAAAAAAAGCAGAAGAAGGTCTTTCATATATTGATGTTACGCTTCCGGAAGAGAATTTTAATAAGAAATTTTGGGTAGAAAGAGGATGTGATCGAGATGGAAAAAACTGTCTCAAGAGCAATAAAATACAACTTACAAACACCTTTCCTCCTGTTCTTACGGAATATCAGCTCAATTTTCAAACGCGAATAGTAACGGCGTACGGAAAATATCTTCCTGAAGAAGCAAAAGATCTTTCACTTTCTTATGAAGGAAAAACACTAAGTATTATTGATTATGATGGCACAGAGGGAAAATTCTCTTTTCAGCTTCCGTGTCCTATGTCGGGAAGGGGAACACTCAAAGTGCGAAGTGGAGGGATCTGGAGTAATCCACTCTTTATTTCTACTCCTGATGTTCCAGAGCTTTTCGGTCTTTCTGTTGAGTATTCATTTCATGATGGGTATCGTAAGGTTAATGTTTCGGCACGAGGTGATCTTCTCAATGTCCCTACTTCTACGGTATGTTCAGAGGATGCCATTCTCTATTTGGGTAACACGGGGTTTCCTCTCGAAAAATTTGGAGGAGCATACTTTAATGACATGCTGGATGATAGTTATATCCCAAGTTCTGGAGAGGCTTCAGTGGTATTTCGCGGAATTCGTTCAGAAAAAATTCCCTTTGAAAAGGAGTCCTTTAGTGTAAAACCCTATATTTACCAAGTCGAGAGTAAATATGGTTTTCGCCCAGGAGCACCATTTCAAATTTTTGGACGAAATCTTGGCAATAAATATAAATCATGTGATCAAGGATCAACCATATTTACCGGACCAAAGATTTATTCTGAAGAAAGAACGAAAGATGGTGATTGTGTACCAATACGTCCCATGGTAAGCGATTCAAGAATTGATGCCCAATTTGCTCCCCTTGAATACGGTGAGTACTCAAGTTCGAGCAAAAAAACAACAGTTTCTGTATCTGTGGGAGGGAAAAAGAGTAACGAGGTCGATATTCTTTTTGGAATGAATGAGCAAAAGGTTTCGTATGCAAAACCAATTATTACTTCTGTTGAGTATCCCGAGGGACATCTTCCTGGCTCGCAGGTTATTCTACGAGGAGGGGGTTTTGGAATAAAAACGATATACAACATCATTTCCTTCGCGGGGAAAGCGATTACTCCAGAGTCAACAAATAGCCGCGGAACCGAACTTTCGTTTCGTATCCCCGAAGGAGCTTTTTCTGGAAAACTTGTTGTGACTCGAAAAACACCAGATGAACAGCAATCTGAAGGAGTTGATATTCTTGTTTCTCCTCATGAGGAAAAGAAAGTACTTTTCTCATTTGCTGGAGAAGGGAAAGAGTCAGTAATAGAAGTTGATGGAGCAGAAGAAACGGTTCAATTTGCCAATATTTCGGTAATGAATTCAATATCAGACATTGCGGTTCGACGAATGCGATTTGATTTTTCGTTTACCGATGGTGATCCCGATCACAGCTTGTCGTACAAAAGTCTCAAAGTGCTTCCTTTTGGAACATTTACACTCAAGCATAACAAGAAAGCAGTTTCTTCTCCTATTGTTGCTACTTCTGCCGGGAATGGACACTTCTTTCTTGATTTTCCTGAATTCACTCTTCCTTTAACAGAAGGAGATTCTGATACGATTTCCATAGAAACAACAATTCTCCCTTTTGTAACAGACAAGAGCGCGTTTTCTCTTTCCTTTGATCCCGATAATCCCTCTCGTGTTTCTCTTTACAGCGAGGAATTAGGGCAAGGTATCGCTCTTTCTCCACAAGAAACAATAGCTCTCCCTTCTTTTTCTGTTAGCCAATCAGATACCAAGACTTGTATTGATACCCTGAGTGACAATTCACATTGTGAGCAATACGAATCACTCAAAAAACGAAATACGAGCTGGCAGGAGAAAGTTCAACAAGAGAAACAAGAACAAAAAAAATACGGAAAAGCAAATCACGAAAGAGCGTCAAGAAAAAGATATAAAAGAGGAAATTCAAAGAAAACAGCGTCTTGCCGCTGAGCAACGATCTGAAAAAATTCTTCAAAATCGGATAGAGACAAAAAAATTCGCTCAAAAAGGAAAATAGAAGCTCTTTTGGAAAAAGAGGAACAAAAAATGATACGTCTTCAGAAAAACTTGTCACCGGAGCATGCCAAAAAGGCAGTCGCCGCCCTAGAGAAAAAGATTCAGGCGCTTCGTATGGTGCTTGAGCAACAACAAATAAGGGGGAGTAGGGATATCGAAAAGGCGTTTGAAGAGAAGAAACAGCAAGAAAAACAGCAAAAACTTCAAGCAATTCTGCTTCAGAAAAATCTCACTATTGCAGAACGTCTTCAAAAAGGGGCGCGAATCGACACCGATCGTGATGGACTTTCTGATGCTGAAGAATTTCTCCTCCAGACAGATCCAGATCGTTCCGATACTGATCACGATGGATACAGTGATTTTTCTGAAGTAGAATTTGGCTTTCCTCCTCTTAAAAGAGAGACGGCAAAAATATACTCCGATATTTCGAGCGCTGGAAAATCACTTGCCGCTATCTCTCGTTTTGCGCTCATGGGTCTTTTTCCAGAGAAAGAAGACACATTTAACCCCTCTACAAAAGCAACAAAAGCAGAATTTGTTGGGCTTCTTATGGAAGTATTTGCCAATATGAAAGACTTTTCTTATCAAAAGCTTCCCTTTTCTGATGTTTCGTCAGATGACTGGTTTGCTCCTGCTGTTCGAGCAGCTTTCTCCTTGAATGTTATCTCTGGGGATGAAAAATATTTTCGTCCGTTGGAATATGTTTCTCGCCTTGAGGCGTGCTCTCTCGTTCTTTCGGCCTCTGGTACTCCGCCCATCTCCTTTTTAAAAAATGAAAAAATCCCATTTGAAGATATTTCTTTTTCCGATGTCGCTACAGCAATAACCTGTTCGGAGAAGAATATTCTTGATATTGAGGAACCAGAACAAGTAGCATCAACCGAAGATGTTCCTGAGTCAGAAAAAATCCTTCCTTCCTTTGAACCACAAAAAGAGGTTACACGAGCGGAAATGGCACTTATGATTTATCGGGCGATCTTTGTGGCAGAATAGTGTTCTGCCATATTTCTGTCATTCGTATTCTGCCATCTTGAAAGTACTTCCACAGCTCTTTTCCCTCCAAAAAAAAACGAGGACCAGCGGAAAAGTCTTCTTTTGCTTTTACGATAAGAGCAAAGACTTCTTCAATATTTCTTGGGTTTTCGATAAGGCGTACATACGGAAGAGAAGAAAAATAGGGTGCCGCTCCAGAAAATCTACTGGCGATAATAGGAATACCAATAAGTGCCGCTTCTGCAATAGTTCGTCCAAATGGTTCGTGCTCTGTGCTCGCATGGATGAGAAGATTGGTTTCAGAAAAGATTGTTTCCGGTTCACAATATCCATGAAACGAAACATTTGTGAGATTATTCTCTTTTGCAAAATTGTGAAGCGATTTTTCAAACATAACTGTTTTTGGGTCGTACGAAGAAGAGGTTCCAAAAAAAGAAAAATGAATATTTTGTATGCCATCTTCTTGGCATTTTTTAGCGATTTCTAGCAGGATATCTTGCCCTTTCCATGTATCGATTCGTCCAACAAGAGAAACGCGAAAATGAGGAAAGTACACTTTTTTTTGTCGTATTTTTTGGATTCGTTCGTATTCCGATTTTTCAAAAAAAAGAGGCGGAACCACACCTCTCCTTTTTGTGTGCAGAGATGCTTTTTTGTGCACAATATCTTCACAGACAATTTCTGAACAACAGAAGATATATTTTGCGCGACGAAAAAGTGAAGCCAGAAATCGTGGAGTAGTAAAGTCGTGCGCAAAGTGCGTCCACGGAATACCAAGAAAAGCGGCAAAAATTCCTGAACGAACGGAGTTGCTGTGGACGATTTGAAGAGAATTTTCTCGAACGATTTTCCGAAGATGCAGAATAGTTGTAAAAAAAAGGAGTGGTCGAAATGGACGAAGTCGCGGGAGGGAAATGTGTATGGCTCGAATATTTTTTGGAAGCGGGAATATATTTTTTCGGAAGTGATAAAAATCCCTTCTGTATTATGGGGAAGATCTTGCAACAATTCTCGTTGAAAAAGTTCTGCACCTCCTATGAAATCCGCTGGATCGAGAAAAAGAATCCGCATGAAAAATGAAGGAATAATTACATATCGCTGAGCCGATAGTTTGGTGCTTCCCGAGTTATGGTAATATCATGTGGATGGCTTTCTTGGAGGGAGGCTTGGGTGATACGAATGAATTTTGCTTTTTCTTGAAGTTCTGAAATAGTGGTGCATCCTTGGTATCCCATAGAACTTCGGAGTCCACCAACAAGTTGAAAGATTTCCGTTTGTACTGACCCTTTAAACAGTGTTCGCCCTTCAATGCCTTCTGGAACAAACTTTTCTGCATCCATAATATCTGCCTGTCCATAGCGCTCTTTTCCACCCTGCTTCATAGCTCCCATAGAACCCATACCGCGGTAGGTTTTCCATGTTTTTCCTCCGGCGAAAATAATTTCTCCGGGTGACTCTTCTGTTCCGGCCAGAAGTGAGCCGAGCATCACTGAATGGGCACCAGCGGCAATTGCCTTTGCAACATCTCCAGAATATTTAATGCCACCATCGGCGATGAGACAAATATTCTTCTTTTTTGCCATGGAGGCACATTCCAAAATGGCAGAGAGTTGTGGTGCGCCAATTCCTGTTACGACTCGTGTGGTGCAAATAGATCCCGGACCAATCCCCACCTTAACCGCATCAGCTCCTGCATTTGCTAGAAATTCTACTGCTTCTGGAGTAGCAATGTTTCCAGCAATAACCGAAATTTTTGAATATTTTTCTTTTACAAAGCGAACCGCATCTGCCACCCCCTTGCTGTGTCCATGAGCGGTGTCAATTACCAATGCATCTACCCCGGCTTTGGCGAGAAGCTCAATACGCTCTTTCATATTTGCCGCTGGACCAACAGCCGCGGCAACACAAAGACGCCCTCCCTTATCGAGCGTTGCATTGGGGTAATCTTGTCGTTTTTCAAGATCTCTTCTTGTTACCATAGCAAAGAGCCGTCCTTCTTCATCAACAACAAGAAGCTTACTATGATTTGACTCTTCCAAAACCTCGTGTGCTTGCTCTAAAGAAATCCCCTGTTTTGCGAGGAGAAGTTTTTCTACCGGTGTCATGCGTTCGGTGACAGGGGCATCTGCATGTCGATTGATAAAATAATCATTTGCGGTAATAAGCCCCAAAAGTTTTCCGTTGGGATCACCTCCTTCTGTGACAGGAATGGCTTTAAATCCTTCTTTTTTTCGAATATCAAAAACATCTTCCACTGTTTGTTCTGGTCCAATCACTCTTGGGCGTAAAATAAAACCGTTTTCAAAGCGTTTTACTTTTGCCACTTCTGCTGCCTGATCGTGCGGAGAAAGATTTTTGTGAATCACACCAATTCCTCCGAGAAGCGCAAGAGCAATAGACATATCTGCTTCTGTTACCGTGTCCATAGCGGCAGAAACAATGGGAATTCCTAGTGGAATTTGTGGTGTAAAAAAGTGTTTGTTTTCGCATCTCGTGGGAGAATCTCGGAAAACTGGGGAAGTAAAAGAACATCATCAAAGGTGAGCATATTTGGAATGGCTTCTGAATTCATGAAGAGAAGCAAAAAAGAAGTTTTGGCTATGGTACTTTTGTTTTGGTGTGTTTGGCAAGAAATTGTTTTCTCAGTTGTTTTTCCAAAGAGTTTCCCTAGAATGTCATTATGCTCTCCACCGAACTGAAACGAGAATTTGATCGGCTTGCTGACACATTAGAACTTCTCGGAGAAAATCCATTTCGAGTTCGCGCATATCGAAAAGTAGCGCTCCTTATTACTGAATTGGGTGAACATGATCTCCATACTATGACTTTAAAAGAACTTGAGAATGTCTCAGGCATTGGAGAAGCGATTGGGAAAAAGATTCTTGAATACCGTGAGACCGGTCATATTTCTGCGCTCGACCAAGAGGCAAAAAAAATCCCTTTGGGGCTTTTTGATCTTCTTAATATTCCGAATGTTGGTCCAAAAACGGTTCGCACACTTTGGCAAAAACTTGGTGTCATAAATCGGGAGATGCTTATAGAAAGGCTTCATTCTGGAGCAGTCGCAGGTCTTTTTGGTTTTGGGGAGAAAAAGACAGAACGAATCATTTCAGGACTTCATCTCCTCAAAAAAGCAGATTCACGCATTTCTCGAGAACGTGCGGAAACAATTGCCATGCCTCTTTTTACTTATCTTCAGCATATTCCTGAGGTAGAAAAAGTGGAAATTTGTGGGAGTTTTCGCCGAAAATCAGAAAGCATTGGCGATCTCGATTTTCTTGTTCAGAGCAGAGCGCCCCAGTCGGTTATTTCTGCCTTTCTCCAGTATCCAGACATCCAAGAAACTCTCGCTCATGGAACAACAAAAGCTTCTGTTCGACTGGAAGAAGAAGGAAGACAGGTTGATCTTCGTGTCGTTCCACCGGAGAGTTTTGGTGCAGCATTGCAATATTTTACCGGATCTAAAGAACACAATATTCTCGTACGTCAAAAAGCACAAAAAAGAGGACTGAAGCTTTCGGAATACGGACTTTTTGAGGAAAGCAATCGAATTGCTGGAGAAACAGAAGAGGGGATTTATCGCGCGCTTGGATTAAAAATGCCTCTTCCAGAACATCGAATTGGGAAGGACGAACTTATAGGGGTATCCTAGAGAAAAATAAGATCATCTCTTCCTGGTCCAACACCAATGGAATGAATGGGAACCTCGGTAAGACGTTCTATTTCTCGACAGTAGTATTGGGCATTTTTTGGAAGTTCTGCAAATGATCGGCAGGCACTAATATCTTCTTGCCAACCCGGAAGCTCTATTGTTTTGGTTTTCACCGCTTCCAGTACCGAGAGATCTGCAGGAAAAGAAGAGAGGATATTTCCTTCAGGAGAGTGATATTCTGTTACGACTTTCAGGGTTTCAAATCCACTGAGGACATCCAATTTTGTGATATTCCAAGCATCAATTCCTGAAATGCGAGCACTATGTTGTGCAACGGGAATGTCGAGCCATCCACATCGTCTTGGACGTCCGGTTGTTGCTCCATATTCATGTCCTTTTTCACGAAGTTTTTCTCCAAGTTCTCCAGGGATTTCACTTGGAAATGGACCACTTCCTACACGGGTAGTATAGGCTTTGAGAATGCCAAGTGTATAACCAATATCTCTTGGGGGAATGCCACTTCCGGCACAAGCTCCACAAGTAGTCGTGTTTGAGCTGGTGACATACGGATATGTGCCAAAATCAATATCGAGATGGCTTCCCTGAGCACCTTCAATGAGAATGCGTTTTTTGGCTTTAAGTGCTTTATGAAGAAGGTCAACGGTATCAGTGATTACTCCTTTAAATACATCAACAGAGTTTCGGTAAAAATCGATTTCCGTTTCAAAATTAATTTCAAATCCGTGTCGACGAATACGCCATTCAGCGTTCTTTCTGAGTTTTTCCGAAAACACAGAAAAATCTCCTAGCAGTTGTCCAGCACGAATGCCTCTGCGTGCTATTTTATCTTCATACGCTGGACCAATGCCGCGACAGGTAGTACCAATTTTTTTTCCGCGACCATCTTCTTGGTATCTATCCGTGAGAATATGATGTTCAAAAAGAAGGTGTGCGCGATCGGAAATAAACAACCTTCCCTTGGGATCGATACCCGCTTCACGAAGTACCGAAAGCTCCTCTAAAAGTGTTGGGAGATGAACAACACATCCGTTTCCGATAATGCAGATTTTTCCTTCCCAGAGTATTCCCGAAGGAATGAGATGAAAAACATACTCCTTTCCCTTCGCATGTATGGTGTGTCCTGCATTTGCCCCTCCACCTGCTCGCACAATAATATCCATATCTTCTGCGAGACAGTCGACAATCTTTCCCTTTCCCTCATCGCCCCATTGGGCACCCAAAACAACAGTCACGTTTTTCTTGGGAAGTAAAGGTGTCATTGAAAATAGAGAGAAAGCCTAAGCATCCTGCCGAGAAAACAGGGAAGTATCAAGAGGATGTTCTGGATAACAATATCATAGGCACTTTTGAGGTACGTTCATAATGCTCTAGAGGTATTTTATAATCGTTGTGGTCTTTCGGAGTTAGAGAATATAAGTCATTCAGTCAGTTTTGGGTTGAATTCACTTGGATCAAGTATCCGATTTCCGAGTTGGATAAATTCTTCTTAAAGTGTTCTATTGAATCGTTCGATCTCTGGATTGTCTTTCGAAGCTTCATTTTTTCCAACCGGATGTATTTTTTGCGAAGAGTGATAATCCTTGTCTCCTCGTAAAATACCAATGGACATAAGAGAAGTGTTTTCTGATGTTATGGAAATGTTCTTTACTCATCTTTTTGAGCCATTCCCATTTCTTCATAAGAGGTGGGTATGGTTTTATAGGTTTGAGAATTAAGGACATCGAAGACAGAGAAAAACTCTATCTTAGAAGTGTTACCGATGTATCTTAAATTTTTTCAGAGAAGAAAAAATGTCGCCTTGAAAAAACTACTCCTCAATTCCTTATTGCTCTCGTTTTTTCCTTTAAACCACTGAAATGCGGCGCGAAGTTGTGCTTCTGATCCATGGGTATCAGCACCCGTGCCATCGTAGGGGGGAAGGTTCTGGTGTCTTGTATCCGGCAGTTTCCATACCATGAACAATGGTGTTTGCTTCATCGAAGTGTCCTCCTGGACCTGCATTTCCGTATGGGTGAAAACCAATTTCTTCTGCTGTTTTTTGGGGAACGGCACTTGCATTAACATCGTTTGCCCAAAAGGCGGCAAAATACGATTCTCGAAGAGAAAATCCAAGGGAGAGTCCTGCTTGTGTTCCTGCGGACTCGCTGAAGAGATATGTTTTGTCATTATCAATATTATATCTGCTTCGAACATCATCAAGTGCGACTGCTCCTGCCTGTCCGTTGTTGTAATAGGTCATTCCATTGAGAATGACATACATGATGTCGGTCATATTATAGACTGAGGAAAGATATTTTATGTTTCGAGTCATAATATTGTCTCCTTCTGTTCCTGAAAAAACAATCATGAGCGGATGCGGACCATTACCACTTGGGGTGATAATACGATAGGTAACCCCATTTGTTGTGTGTGTTTCTCCATTGGCGGCAGTTCCACCAGATCCATGGGAGCTTTCTCCAAGAGGCGGAACAGCGGTTCTTCTATCATCAGAATCGGAAACATCTATTGTGGCACTCTCAGAAAAGCCTTTTTCATTTGTCACCGTAATATGGGCAGTTCCTGTTGAGCTTGGGGAGCTGAGATGACAGGTGGGACTACTCGAGAGCGTTTTGGAGCAGGTTGTGTCGAGCCTTATTCCAGTTGTTCCTGCATCGAGAGAGAAGGAAAAAGACGATCCTCCGCTTGCTGTAAATGCTCCAACTGTTTCTCCTGTTTTTATATTTTGTGATGAAGGAGAAAGGGAAACCTTTTCGTCTGGTGGCGGTGGAGGAGGAGGTGGAGGAGTTATAGACACAAAAGGAAATGATTGTCCCTGCCAGTACGAATTAGTACAATCTGTATCACGACAGCCACACTGAAAGCGTGTTCCATTTTTATAGCACGTGTATCCTGCAAAGTAATTCATCTTTTTGAGATCTTTTCCCAAAAGATTTGCCGTTCCCTCCCCAATACACCAATCATTCTCTGTTTTTCCACGGCAAGAGAGTGTTTCCTTATTCCACGATGATCCATTCCAGCGATAAAAATCCTTATAGGCGTAGGTTGTTTCTGCACCATCTCCAATAGTGATTTCTGCTGAGTCCATATCACACGCTGCCGAAAGGAGTATGGGGTTTCCTGAGGTAAAGAGATGATATGCAGCACCATAGCCATTTGGAATACCAGAGGATGATATTAGTGTGTGACAATTGTTTTTAGAAGAAAATACAGGAACATTATGCGAAAAAAGAAGAACCAAAGATATGACAGTGCTTCCAAAGAGAAAAAACATTTTTTTCCTTCTCATTTTTTGTGTTAATATTTCGTATTATTTTATAATTTTTTATAAAAAATAGCAATTTTATCGTATGTTACGATTTGTCAGCTTTACTTTTTTTAAGTTAAATATAAAATTCACATTAGTAGGGTTGTCTATTTTTTTATTTTATCATTATGAAACAAGGTGTTCTTTTGATTTTTTTAGTGATTTCGCTTTCTCAATTCGTTTCTGATGGAGTTGCTTTTGCCGAAACGCCAGTTGATCTTCATGGAGCCTTGCATGTTGAAGGAACGCACCTTCTCGATGTGAATGCTTCTTCAGTTCAGTTGCGCGGTATCAGTACTCATGGACTTCAGTGGTATGGATGGGGAGACTGCTTGAATTCAGATTCGCTTGATTGGATTGCTAACGATTGGAAGGCAGATGTTATTCGTCTCTCCATGTATGCCGATGAAGGGGGATATAATACGAATCCTGAATATTATCAGGCAATGCTCGACACGCTTATAACAGAAGTCACAGCACGTGGGATGTATATAGTTCTCGATTGGCACATGCTTGATCCAGGAGATCCGTATGAAAATTTGGAAGAAGCAAAGGCATTTTTTGAATACTTTTCCCATAAATATGCAGACGCAGATAATATTCTTTACGAAATTGCAAATGAACCTTCAGGGGTAAGCTGGGCATCTATAAAATCGTATGCAGAAGAAATTATTCCTATCATTCGTGAAAACGACGAAAACAGTGTTATCTTGGTGGGAACCCGTGCATGGTCATCACGGGGTGTCGGAAGGAGGATCTCCAAGCGAAATATGGAATGCTCCTGTTGCCGCCAAAAATATTCTCTACACATTTCATTTCTATGGAGCCTCACATGGCACTATATATTACGATGCCCTTGACGAAGCCTCGAATCATCTTCCGATTTTTGTGAGTGAATGGGGATCTCAAAAATATACAGGAGATGGTGTAAACAATATTTCCATGTCACAAAAGTATATTGATCTCATGAATGCAAAGACGATCAGTTGGATAAATTGGAACTTTTCTGATGACTTTCGTTCAGGAGCTGTGCTAAAAACAGGAACCTGTCCAAACGGTGCTTGGGATGATACTCATCTTAAGGAATCGGGGAGATTGGTAAAAGCTTGGATGAAAGAAGAGCGCCCTGTTGTTTACAATACGACAGATAATAACCCTGTTTTTTTCAATAAAGATCCTGATGCCACACCAGAATATGTAGAGTCTCTTTCTGATGTTATTTCTGATTCTACTGTTCCATCTCAAAAAATTCTCTTTGAGGATAGTTTCGAAAATGGATTGGAAAAATGGACACAAGACTCACAAAATGATTGGCTTCGTTCATCTTCGCGACGGATAGATGGTAGTGCTTCTGCGGGAGTTTACGGACAAGCAAAAAACTCACAACTCATTTCTCCTTTTATTTCTCTTAATGGAAAAACGCATATCACCATCACTTTTTCGTGGCTTCTTGGAGATCGCCTCAAAAAAGGAGAGTATCTCGCATTTGATATTTCTATAGACAAGGGGAAGACATGGAAGGAATATGCATCTCAAAAAGGAAGCGTACACCGAAAAAATGTATGGCGTGACGAACATATTTCTTTTATTGATACGCAGAACACCTCCGCTATTCTCATTCGTTTTCGAGGGAAAATGTCGGGTTCGCGTAAGGTTGCAAGTGTTGATAACGTAAAAGTGATTGCGGAAGACTAGATAAGTTTTGACATAAGGGTTTTCTTCATATCGTCTTATTTTTTCTTGTCGTATAAGCCGGATTGATAAAATGGAAAGTGAACCATCGACTGCTCAAATTTTACTAGATTTGAACGGTTTTATGAGATGGTTTCAGATCTTAAATTCCCTATATTCGCTTGGCCATGAGAGCCTTTTTGATATTTTTCATCATAGTTAAAAGTCGCCCCAATAAAAGTCCTGCTAAAAAAATCAAACTAAATGCACTTAATTCTTTCCCATGTAGCCAAGAGCCAAAAATCCATTTTCTCCCGATTTCAATTACTACATAAAACATAAGGAAAATGACACCAATTTTATCGAGTCGAGAAATAACTTTTTGTGCTTCCTGATCCCAAGTAATTTTAAACATTCTGCCAGTAATTAACCCAAGAATAGTTCCAAAAGTTAGCCCAATGATTGCTAATCTAATGCTTATTTCGTCGAACAATATTTTATAAACAACAATGCCAATAACTATTGCGATAATAATTGCGAATATTCTGAGTCGCTTCAAGAGCTTTTGTTCCACATGTTGTTTGGCAAAAGCTCTTCTCTGTTTTAACTTTTTAAACGCATTCATAATTTTAGTTCCAACATCTCTCAGCTTACCTTTACTGGTCGGGCTGATGAGCTGCAGGCCGAACAAATTTCTGCGCGCTGTAAGCCCTTTATCGAAGAAGCGTTGTATGAACTCAAGGCTCACTTCGACAAAATAGATTATAACGGATTTGTACAATTTTACAAAATTATTTCGAAGGTTTGGTAAGAAAAAAGTGATTTACATCATCTCTTCGGCTTCCACAGCTTCATCCTCGCTCAGTCCATATTCCTCCATAATGTCTCGAATTCTTTCCGCCTGATCGGCATCCATTTCTTGGTTTTTCATGATTTCCTTGATGTCATCTTCGATGACTTCTGCAACAGCAGTTTGAGGGTTGTTGGTCATATTTTTGAAGTTAAAAAATAATGCACCAACATTATGTGTCGAGAAAAAGAATATATCTATCCCATTTTTCGAAGATCGTCATATTTTCTCAAAAATGCCAAAAATCTGCCAACCGAAAGGGATTCATCGACTCCCAAGCGACCATCAGGAAACCCGCTCGCTAATCCTTGTTTTTTCGCCCAGTCAACGGCTGAAAAATATGGATGAGTACGATCAACATCTGTAAAAGGGAGATCTTCGGCTTTGCCGAGAATAACTCGGATTCCCGCCAATAATCCTTTCACTCCGTTGGTTTTTACGGTTTTGAGGTCGTTGTTGATTGATCCCAACTCGATGAGGAATGCCCAGCCTCTGGTATCCCGAACTATCCCTAATCTGCCGAAACGACTTGAAGTATCAGCATGAACGCCTGCATTTTGAATTCCTGTGGCTCGACAGTAGGCATCCAAAATCTTTTCCGCCATTTCTTTGCTCTTTTGACTGCCTCCGTAATAAAAACACATTGCTCCTTTTTCTGTCCTATTCGGGGAGGAGTTTAAGTGACAGCAAAGGACAAGATCATCCGATCCCGCTTTTTTGTTTACCCAGCTGATTTGCTCTTCCAAGGTTAGGTCAAACGGGCAGATATCGGTAAACACCTCTTTTTGAATTTCAGGCAAGACCTGCAAAAGCAGATCTCGAGCGATTACATTTTCCGTTTCTTTGGTTTGCAGGTTTTGTGCTCCTTCGTCTTTCCCTTGAGCATGACCTGCGATTAAATAAAGTTTTGGCATAGTGAATTATTAAAAAATGATTAAATGATGATTTCTTGAGGTTCTTTGTCGATGATTTCAGTCTCTGGTTCTGAAGCCTGAGTATTTTGAGCTTGCAAAAAATCTTCCACCGAAGCGATTTCCACTTCTTCAATGTAAGTCAGAACTTGGCCTTCTTCGGATTCTGTTTTGTTAACGCTTACCGTCAAAGTTTCGGGGTTCTCGATTTCTTTTAGGAGATCGTCGTCGGAGAGCTTTTGAGCTTTGCGAATCTCTTTTCTTTTGGGAACAGCCAGTTTTATCTTCGTTTTTTGCAGAAGTTTATCGGCATCTTCGATGGCACATTCTTTGGCTTTGGGATTTTGCTCTGCAAAGGCATCCCATCCCGAACGAACTAAAATCAGTTCATCGCCGTTGTCTTTATGAAAGAGTACCGTTGCCTCCACTCCTTCACCAATTTCGGCATGTTTGGTTTTGTAGAATTTCATAGTAAGAAAGGTTAAAAATTAATTGATAGGAGCAAAAAAGGTCACAAGCCCGTTACTTGAACACCATTGCTCCAAGTACAGCTTGAAATTCTTTTTAACTTTAGTGGTAAACACGGTTGCCGAGTCCACGACTGAATCAGGCAAGGCATCGTTTACAATTGAGGATCGGACACCATCGTTATCAATGATAATCCGACCATACCTGCTCGGAGTCCCGAGCGAAGTGTTGCGAGTCCATCCCAGTAGATATCCGCCCTTTGGAGCATTGATCTGCTGCTCAAACCCCCATTCCTGATAAACACCTCCTTCGGTTTCACTGGAAGCCACTGTAATAGCAAATCCTTTTTCAAAATTCTGAGGATCAATATTGAAAATAAAAGACTGATAGCTTTTTACATTCACATAAAGATACTGATCTTGATTATCCAAAACTTGCTCAAGGAGCTTATTGCTGATGTCGTAGGCCATGGTTGCCATATCGTTGTAATAAACCTTATTGTAGGAGCTATTGGTATGCCAAATCGGCTTCCCATCAAGCGTAAAACCGTAAGTTCCATACCAAGAAGTCGTGTTTTGACCATTGATCGCTTCAAATGTCCCGTCTACTGGATTAAAAGCGTAGTAATACTGATTAAACCTTTGGTTATTGCTCGTATCGTAGGAACGGCACAGAAATAAGAGCCATGAGCTGTTTTGATTGGAAACAACGACATGATTTTTATAAGTTCCGTAGGTGGAATGTGAAGATTGACCCCAATAAGCGTTGGGCATATCTCCATTGGCATTCAAAATCGACCACTGATTGGCGGAAACATCAAATTTGTAAACATAGCAGTAAGTTTCCGATGAATAGCGAGGACATACAAGAAATATATCCTCAGCATCTTCTTTGACCGTAAACAAACCTCCGAGTCCTTGCCACGGAGTCGCTCCTTGACTGACACTATTTGGAGCGCATCCATACATCCATGGATTTGCATTGTAACTGAACGGCATTTTATTGCCGAGACGAGTGAAAAGATTATCTAGTTTAGTCCATGTCCAGACTCCGATCGTACACACAAAAAGATCGAAGTTTTTGGCATCCATCATGTAGAGCTTCCCGTTTTTTACAACAGCCGCCCAACCTTGCCAGTCCTTTTCCTTATTCGCTTCTGTCGGAACTTTGATCCACTCCACTGTTTTGGCCGTCGGATCAATGTACGGAAAATAGCGATACCCTCGCGAATTGGCATGGAAAGAGTTGTAAATCTGATATCGCGCACAGGATTTTTGCACCTGCATCATGTCATTTTCGTAGCCATAATTCAGCTCATAACACCAGTTTCCAAATTCCACGGGAACATATTTGGCAGTCTCGGTGAAATTTTCCGCAGTATCCATTTCCCATAGAGCTGGTTTTTGCATAGAGCGAGCGCTGTTTGTATCTTGATAATACTTGCTTCCGTACCAGTAAAGTTTGTTATTAGCTCGAAACATTCCCCATGCTCCGCCATTTAACATGCCCTTTGACTGGAGATTGAACGGATTTGCAGTCCAAGAATTTCCCGATAGGCTATATTTCCAAAGCATGCTGTAGTTATTGGTGTTTGATAAATAATGAACATACACATAACCATTAAATATTTCCGAAATATAGTAATTGGAAGAGGTTGGGGCATTGCTAACACTTGCTACTGACCATGTGTTTCCAGCAATACTGTATTTCATAAGTTCGTAACCCGTGGTTTGCATATTTTGATATGGCACGAATACGACACATGTCCCATCCGTTAGCAAGCGGCAATAACTCTGGGACAGACTGGCTGATCCGCCCATAGTGGCGAGTGCCGACCATGCTCCCGTTGTAATGTTGTATCTTACAAAATTTTTACTCGAATCAATTGCGTAAATATAGCCGTTTGAACATACCGTTCCACAGATTGTTCCCGCGACAATACAAGTGGTTTTTTGAGTAAATCTTCCAGTGGTTTGGTCGATTTCCCACATCTCTTTCGTGGTCAGATTGATGAAAAAGAGCCTATTGGTGGTTTCATCATAAAACAGGTTTTCGTAACTGTTTTGAGTGATTTTATTGCGGAGAGTATAGATATCATTTTTATCAAATTCGATAAAGATGCACTGATCTGTTTGATGATCGTATTTGTAGCACCCGAGCGGTTTTTGATCGCCCAGTTTGTAGCTTGCATTACTGCCTTTTCCCTGAGGAAGCGCAAAGAATTTTTTATTCTCAGTATCTTGCACAAGATGAAAGCTGATAGGGCTGTAATTAAAGTTCTGGTTGCTGATATTCAGCCCCTGACCACCTTGCTGAAACCATTTGTAATTATCCCAGCTTGCGAATTGTAGAGCGGAAGGAATCGCATCCTTGAACATCGATCCTCCGCCTCCGATTGTAATATTTGCCATAGTAAAAAAGGTTAAAAATTAATTTGAAACAACAGGTTTTTTGATAATGGAGGAAACATTGCTGTCTCCGTCGTAGTAGATTTGGTAAAAAGTATCTCCTCCGACATTGTGTTCATATGCAAAAAGCTCATCTGCTCGAAGCACTTTATCTTCAGCAAAAATACCGATCTGACCGCTGGTAAAATCGGTTGCGGAAACTTCACTGATCAAAATCCATACCGCTCCGTCTTCGGAGTAATAGTATTTGAAGCTGTTATTATCGCACTCGATCTTCAGAGAGAAAAAGCTATCCGCTACAGGCGTAAACGCCATTTCTTCTCCCAAAATGGTATCAACACCAGCGACGCGTTTTACAAACGAAATCCTTCCGCCTTTGCACTGCAAACGAAGAAAATTATCTGAGTCTTGGCACTTGAAAATAAAGGCACAAACACCGTCGGCTGCCATTTGAAAGCCTCCCCGCAAGGTAAAGTTCACGAATTTATTGCTGAGTCCATCGGTTTTCAAAAGCAAAATTTTCTCTCCCGCACTGGTATCGCTTTGCAATAAACATTTTGTTACTTCATCAATATTTTCCTCAATCGCCCAGATACCGCCACTTGCTTCGTAGATTCTTTCAAAGATTTCCTGATCATCGAATTTGTCGCCGAAGCCAGTGTTTTCTTCGATCTTCACAACCTCTCCCGTGGTATCTCTTTCATAAGTAACCGAAGTCTGTTCAAAAACTACCTGATCAAAACTGGCGATATTTCCGTTATCAAAAAGGGCAATCTGTCCTTCTCCTGTAATAGAGCTGTCCGTTACGCTGATTTGCGTATTGAAATTAATGCCGTCGGTTGAAGTGGAAACAACGATTTGATTGCCGTTAAAGCTGACTTTCAGCCAAAAATCGACTCCGTTGGTAAACGGAAAAGTAACGGTTTGAATAGTGGAAAAAGCTCCGCTGTTTTTTGCCACCACTAGCTCATTGGTAGTGAAGTAAACGAGATAACAGTTATTTGGAGCGGTGTATCGCCATTTGATTCCAGTCGCTCCCGATCCTTGCAACCTGCGAATACGAGCGGTAAAAATACCGTTTTCATAACTACGGCTTTGATTGCCAAGCGAAAGCACGCTGTCTTTATCTCCCGAGGACTCGTTGGTTTTTGTGAATCTTTTAAGTCCAGCGATGTCCTGCATTTCCCATTCTCCCGCAGTATTTGACCAGAATCCGCCCGTAGTGTTGGCCGCTTTGATGATCCTCAGACTATCCACATTGAAATTACAACTGCCGTTGGTATTCGTGGAAAATTCGAAACGAACACGCACAATATTTCCCAAAGTAGGAGTTCCGACGCTTGCTAAGGAACTGACTGGGATTTTGATTTTATTCCATCCGCTTCCTGTAATCTGCGAGAGAAAATTAAAATGAAAATAATTTGAAGCAGGCGTTGTTGATCCAAGCTGAATCGTTGCCATGTCGGTGTTTGGCAGATCGGTAACAAAGAACCAAAATTCCACGGTATCCGAACCTGAAAAAGCGGATAGATTTTTCCCCGTAGCAAATTCAATAAGCAGTGTTCCTGTACTATCCAGAGATAATTCGCGTTTGCGGGACTGTGCGCCTTCATTGTATTCGACTGTATCAAACGATCCGCCGATATAAGTTTCTCCCGCTTCGTTTTCGAAACTGGTGATTTTTTTGTAATACGACTCATAGTTCTGAAAGGTATCGTTTACCACTTCGATGTTTTCCGAGCTGACTTCATCTGCGTCTTCCTGATAGAAAAATCTCGTCATGATTCCTTTTTCGGAAACCGCTTCGGTTTGACCTGAAGGCAGATAAAAGTATGCGGGGCTTTCTGTTATGCCGCTTTGATTGGGATCAGTCGCGTGTTTATGCAAATTGGTAAATCCGCCTCCCACCAAGATGTTCAGGTTAGAAGCGGAAACATCAGGAGAAATGCCATCCAATGCCTGATCAATCTCGTCGGCTGTCGCATCAATGTTGGCAAGTTTCTGCAGATCAGCTTTTGTTAAACCCGCCACTTCATGAAGAAGGTTCAGCTCTGCCGCTGTAACCAGAGTGCCAGTGAGGGTGCGATTGAATTCCTCTTTGGTAACCGTAGTATCTTCAAGAATATTGAGATCAAAACTGGAAGCCAAAATACCATCCAATGCGAGATTGATTTCGGAAATAGTGGCAGTGAGTCCTTTTGGTACGGCTTTGAAAGCTACCCGCAAACGGTGATCTGTGATTTTTTCCTGCGTCACCTCGGTAAATCCGCTTTCGACGGTTATGGTAGCCAGTAGAAGTTTGTTTTGCAGTCCTGCTCCCGCTTCTTGCACGACCAGTTCTCCGATATTGGAGGCGGTGGCATTGATAGTTTCCGCATTCATATTGGCAGAAGGAATAGAACAGCAGATTTCAAAAGTCTTGTCCGCTCCCGAAGTGTTATCGGGAATGAGTAAAGAAGTTTCAGCGAGATTTTGAAACCGCAAAACCAAGGAGTCCGCGACATCATCTCCGTCGGCATCATTGGCTCTTTCCGCTCGAAAATACGCCACACCTTTTCGAACGATCACGGTTTTATCGGGACTGCTTTGTGCGAGCACTTGTAAATCTGATCCCACCGCTGAAGGTGAAGGCGCGTCATTGTTGGCATCGACTACGCCATCGGTAAAAAAATCGCGTTCGACATTTTTGAGGTCGATATCCTGCCAAAAGGTGTTTTTTGAATTGAGATAGGAAACTCTGTTTGCCATAGTAATAAAAGTTAAGATTCTAAATCAGTTATGCGCCCCGCCAGTTCCGCGAGCTGTTCCTCGTCGTTTTTGACTGGCTGAACGCCTTCTTCCGCTATCTTGATCTGGATTTTTTCCTCGTTGTTTCGCCCTACGGAAACATTGATCTCCAAAATACGATGAACCTGATCAAAATCGAGAAGCGCATGTTTGATAATGACCCGCACGCGATCGCCAATGCCGTACTCAAAAAAATCAATTTTGGAGGTGGCAGGCTCAATCGTGGGAATCACTTTTTCGGGTTTATGAAAATCCAGCAGTTCTTGTGTGACGCGATCCAGCGTGGCTTGGTCTTCAATCTGCGTAAAATGTCGTACTTTTTCCAAAAGCCCGAATTTGGCAATTGACTCGGCATCCTCTTTGACAGAAGACACGATGCGGTTTTTTCCGTAACAGACCACGCGGTTAAAAAGCTCTTTGCCTTCCTCTAAAAGCGTGAAATTGTCGATGGAATTGGCGTTTTGCAGATTGCGGATAAAACGGAAAATGACTTTTGCCGTACGGTCTTCACCGATTTGTTTTTTGAAATTCAAACGAAAATTCACATCAACGGAAAGTTCTCCGCCCGTAGCTTCCGCTATTTTTTCCCATGCTTTCAAAGCCGCAATATCCTCAAAATCATGAGAAAAAAATTCGGTAATATCGGTCAAGCCAGCGGAAACAAAAGTGTCATCTTCGGCGTTGACTTTGGTATTCAACAATTCAAAAACCGCCGCTCCGCCTTGCCAATTGGTAAAACTGCGAGACACCGTGCGTTTATCAAAAAGCTGCAGGAGTCCATTGCATCCGACTTCCAAATGATTCTCATCAACAATCCGCACCGCTTCGATGTACCCGACCCATACTTTACGAATATCCGTGCGATCTTTGGGATTGACCCTGTAGATTTCAACGCGGTTATGTTTCTGAAAGTTTTCGTGTTCGGCGCGAGGATGAGAAAGCGGCAAACGAAACTTGGCGGTATCTCGACCGCCGATGGTCAGTTTGAAATTCAAGTCCTGCGGATCAAGAATCTTGCTGAATGCCATATTTTCCCGATTTAAAATGTTGATGGAATACATATTTTATAAAGTTAAAGCCAAGTATCCGACCATGAAAGTCGGCAGTACGAAGGATTATCGACAGGAGGAACACCGCTTTCCTCAAGAAAAACCACTTCGTTTTCTCCTGTCAGGAGATAGAAAAACTCGCTGTTATTGGACAGTACCAGTAAAGCGTCTTCGCTTGATCCATCGGTACGGTGAATAGTTGCCGTACCTTGAAGCACATCGATTTCCAAAGTATCCGTATCGGAAAGCGTGCAGATAAACTGCATAAAAACGCCGTAAGTGCGGTTCAGAATTTTAGGATTTAGGCAGGGCGCATGCACGGTAATATGCGGAGAAGCCGCAAAGTTTCCCGCATTGGAAAGCATTTTTTTGTACACATAATCCCAGCTTGTGCAAAGCGGGAGCTTAGTCGGAAGCGTAATTTGCGCGCCCAGTACATCGGCTTTGACCTCAGGAGCAGTTTTGAGTTCTTGGGAAAGCTTGCGCGGTTCTTTGCATTTGAGCGCTACCATAAAATTCCGCACATAAGGAAACCCGAATTCTTCCGCGTACTCAGGCATCTGTTCCACTTTGGCAAAGACCTTTTTGGCAATGCCGTCTTCCTCGGTAAAAAGCAATTCACGATAGCCGTCATCTTTGCTCGGTACGGCACTGGTCGTGAACGCTTTTTGAAATTTATCCACCAGTTGCACCATTTTGATGCGATCGGGAGCGATGAGTTGCCCTGTAAACACAATCGCTCGTTTTCCTACGAAAGTATCGTAGTCAAGCATTCCATGCATGCCTTGGCGGGATTCTTCGCTATGCCGAAGCTCGGGTGAATGGAATCCGCTTGGTGTTTCTGTCAGGCTGATAAAACATCCTTCCGCCCGCTCGGATTCATTGGCAAAAACAACGCCCGAAAGTGCATCGCGAGTGTGGTCGTTGAGAGTAATGCCGTTATATTGATAAGTTATTCCAAGCATAAATAAGAAAAATTAAACAAAACGCGCCCGCCAAGAAAGCTCGCGAGCGGCAATAGAAAAATCCACCCCTTCACGGATATTTTGAGTGATGGTTTGATGCACAGTTCTTTGATTATTGTGCGTGGTATTTGCACCGACCAGTCCGCCTTGGCTGTAGCCACGCATTCTGACTCCTTCCAATTGCGAAATCACGCCTGCGTATTTATCGACCATCCACGCGGGAGCAACCCATTCTCCGCCATGCACGACACCTGCCACTTGCTGTTTATTTCCAAAAGTAAATCCGCCAACCGACCAGCTACCGCTTGCGCCGACTGAGGCTTGCTCGCTTTTGAAAATATTGATTTTATCGAGTGCTTTTTGAATCCATGAAATAATTCCGCTCACCGTGTTTTGAATGGTGTTGAATACGCTCGTCACAATATTCACCACATTATCCCAAATGGAACGCCACGCGTTTCCAATAATACTGATGCCTCCATAAAAGAGGTTTGCCACTGCTTCAATGCCTCCTGTTACTAAATCTTTGATCGCAGTCCAAGTGTTGTTCGTGAAGTCTTTAATGGCATTCCATGTTGTGTTCCAAGCGGTATTAACTGCATCCAATCCTGCATTGAAAACCTTTTTGATCGTATTCCAAATCCCTTCAAAAAATGCGACGATCCCGTTCCATACTTTTTCTGAAAATCCTTTGACCGCTTCCCATGTTTCGATGGTTTTGGCTTTGATGGCATCCCAATTTTGAACGGTATAAATCAGAACTTCACTGAGTCCGAAAGTGATCACGGCAAATGCCGCCCGTACGGCAATTTCCAAATACGGTTTGATCCATTCCCAAAAAGAGGAGACTGCTTGTTTGATCTTATCCCAGTTTTGAACCGTTAAAATCACCAGCTCGGAAAGTCCGCCCGTCATCACTCCAATCACAATTCTCAGTGCGGTTTCAATATACGGCTTCAAAAATTCCCATGCTTTCATGGTAAATTCCACCACTTTATCCCATACGCCTTTGACGAATTCCACGATGGTATCCCAGTTTTTGAATGCCACATAAATGCCTGCGATAATGGCGGCAATGGCAATAAAAGGTGCGGCAGCTACCGCAACAGTGGCGATTAAACTTCCCAAAGAAACAACAAGGGAAGGAATTACGGAAATAGCCAATCCCGTCAAAACAGCACCCAAACCCACCAATGCGCCTTGCACCCAGTCATTATTGGCAACCCAGTCTTTGAACTGATTGATCAGCTCGGGAATCTTGTCGATGAAGGCGGTCACCGCCTGCAAGGCTTGATTCAAAGCTGGAAGTAAGGCGCTACCGACTTTGATGCTTAGCACTTCGAGATTGTTTTTCATGGTCTGCCACTGGGCAGAAACGGTATTTTTTTGTTTTTCAAAAGCTTCGGTCACATCTTCCGTGCCATTTTTCATCCCTTTCAAAGTTTCCAAATATGCTCCATTAAGTCCTCCCGAAAGCTGAATAACGGCATTGTAAGCTTCGGTAGAGCCGAAGATTTTCAAAATAGCCGAGTCGTTTCCTTTAACAGACTCGGTAATGGCTTTGAATGCATTGACCATACCGCCTTTTTTATCGATCAGATCTTTGAATGATTTCGCCCCCAGTTGATTGAGAACATCCGTCAGTTCTTCACTTTCTCTGGTTACTCCTGCAATAGCGGCTTTTAGCTGAGTGTGAGCTTGCGCGGCAGGCAGACCCGTTGTAGTAAGTGCAGCAACCGCACTCAAATATTCAGGAAGCTCAATGTTGGCATTGGCAACCGTTCCCGCGACCGCTCCGAATCCCTGAGCCAAATCGGAGATGGTTGTTTTACCTACTTTCGTGGTTTCAAAAATATAACCGTAAACATTCTGTAGTTCTTCACCTTTGAGTTTGAATGCATTGATGGAAGAGGTAACGATATCGACGGTTTCCGCAGTCGTACCAAGTCCCGCCATACCAAGCTGAGCGGATTTTTCAAGAACTCCCAAAGCATCATCCGCAGAAATACCCGCACTGCGAACTTCATAAAGAGCATTGGTCAGATCGGAAATTTGCACAGGAGTTCTTTTGGCAATATCCAAGACGGCATTGCCCATCGCTTCCATACTTTCGGTATTGGTATCCACGATCGTGGCAATATTGGTCATACCTTTTTCAAATTCCACCGCATTCTTTACGGAAATCGCGAGTCCTGCGGCAACTGCCGTAGCTGCGGCCGCAATTCCCATCAAAGCCGCGTGAGATACTTTGGAAGCCGCCTCGGCATTGCGCCCGAATCCTTGGACTTCTGCAGTGGCGCTTTTGAGCGAAGAAGAAAGCTCACTGGTGTATCCAGTGATTTTGATTCCAAGCTCTCCGATGATGTTGGTCATTCCAAATGCCATGGGCTTTTTTATGGGTTAAAGGTTTTCTTGATATCCTGCATCACGCTCTCAGGCTCTCTTTTTTCTTTCGGCGTTTTGCCTTTTTCGGCTTCGAGCATGGTCATGAGGCAGGCGTAGTACATGAGAAACTGGCGGTAAGTGAGACGAAGCAGTTTCCAGTGATCAAATCCGCCGTTGTAGTATCTGATCATCTGAGCGAATATCTCGCCGAGTTTTACTTTTTTGCTTCCGACTCCTTGAGGCTTTTTTTTAAACCCAGTTCCTGTAGTGGCTCAAAAAGCCACATGATAAAAGAAACGCAGGTTTTGAAGCCCCAGCTTTCAATCTCTTTTTTGCTGATGTCGTTCTCATCTTTCAGCACGAGAAAAATCTGCTCCACGATGGTTTGAAATTTACTCTCGTTCGATCGTTCCAGTTTTTCAAACTCGAGCATGGTCTTCATTTTGATATCGGGAACACGGTATTGTTTACCCCCGATTTTGAAGATGTCTTTTTCGGAGAGAAGCGCATCCGAATCCGCGTCAAATATTCTGCTCATAGGAAAAAAATTAAATTATGAAATACTTTGCTCGTCGATGATCTCCTTGACTGATCCTTCAAGTTCCATTGAACAGACCATGATGTCATCGGAATCATCCGCCTGAAAAGGCGTAGTGAGCGGTTTAATGTTGGTGACATTTTCAAGATCAATGCGAAGCTCTTTGCCTTCGTTATTGAGATTAATAATGCGAGCGACTTTGTAGGTTTTCGTTCCGCCCGTATTGAAAGTCATCTTTTTGCTGACATTCGGCGTATAGGTGTAATCAATAAGGACAGTCTGCCCATCTGTGATGGTACTGGTATCGGTTCGAGCAATACGGGTAAATCCGTCAGCGCCGAGTTGCACGGTGTAATGCGTGTTTTTAACATAGGTGGTTGTGCCTGCGGCGTTTGTCACCACGATATTGGTAGCAATCGATCCATTACCGTTCTTTTTCGTGAGTGCTTTTCCCGCAACTCCCGAAAGTACAGCGGATTCGTCCACCACATTGACAGCAGTCCCAGCAATATCTGTTTTAATTACCAATCCCGCATCGGTCTGAGCGAAAGTGGTAATATCAATTTCCGCCAGATCAAAAACAAATGAAGCTTTTCTTCCGTTTTTGAATTTCTTGATGGAAGGAACATTGTCGAAAGCTACTTCGATATTTTCCGCTTTATGCTCGAAAGACATGTTGCGGATCGCTCCGATATTCACGAGTGAACTGAAATCGTCGCCGATGTAGAGTGTGACTGAGCCGTAGCGCAGTGCTTCTCTTTTTTGTAAATTGGTTTGAGACATAGTGAAAAAATTAAAAGGTAATAAATTAAGCGCGTAAGTACGCAAAGCGGAAATCCAAGATGATGCGTCGAGCCGAATGATCTTCATTGAAGTCATCCGCAACGATGTCGAGCCAGACGGATTTCACACTGAATCCTGTCCCGCCAAGGTCGCCCTTGAAACGGTTCAAGCGGTTGATAACAGCTTCTTTGAGCGTTTCCATTTGATCTTCATCCTCAAGGTGTCCGACAAGATCAAGCTGAAAGCGTTCGGTAGTAAGATCAATATCGTTTTTATTTGCCGAGGTAATTCGCTGATAGGAGATAAAGGGAAACTCCGAACCTTGCGGTGCAAACGAACGATAAATCCGACCAGCAACAATTCCCGCGATAGCAGAATCGTTTTTGAGGTGTTCGTAGATGGCGGTTTTTAGGTTCATTTGAGTGCTTGGTTAAAGGTTTGCCAGATATCTTTGCCGTTTTCATCGATGGTTTTGCGGAACATTGCCCGAGGCTTCATTTTGCGAGTGCCGAATTCCACGAAGGGTGCGTATTCCACATTTGTACCAACAACGGCTTCGGTTCGATCAGATTTTTTGGCGAAAAGTTGCGTATTGATACTGGAACGGAGATTGCCCGTATCCACGGGGGTATTCTTTTTTACAAAGTATTCCGCTTTGAGACCTGCTTTCATGGTCGCGCTTTCATTGCGTTTCACATACTTTTCCACGCCCTTACTGAGCGCGGTGATAACCCGATTGATTCCTGTGACTTGAATGGCCATTTAACGAATATGATTAAGTTGTAATTCCATATGATGAGCCGTATCTTTGCCGTTGATTTCGGCAACGAAGGCAATCTCGTACTCATCTCCATTGATCTCCGCTTTCATTTTTTCCGTGATCTCTCGACCCGCTTCGATATAAAGAGTGAATTCTCCACGGACATATTTCTCAAGGTTTTCCAGTCCGACTTTTGTCGTACCGCGATTGGCTGTCAGCCGAGCGGGTAAGGCGGTGTATTTATCTGTCCAGACTTTTTTGACGATGCCGCCGATATTGCTTTCGGTGCATTCTTTGATCGTAGCCGTTTGTGTAAGTAAATTGAGAAAGCTCATAATTATTCGGTAAGAAGGTTTATTTTCCCTGTCAGTTTGCGCATTCCTTTGAGAAGGAGTTTGGCTCTTTCGGGAACGAGTTCGACGGCTACGGATGTTTTTTTGTAGCTGTAACCGCCAATGCTTTCCTCAGTGATTTCACCTTCAAGTGTCGGTGCGCCTTGCAAATACAACTGTTCGACGATAACAAGAGTGGCATCAGCGACTTCGCGAGGAATGGTTTCTTCGCCTGCAGTGGGAAAGAGTCGAGGTTGTGTTTCATCAGCTTTTTCCCAAAATCCGCAATACGCATCTATCGTTGCTTCCGCTTCCAGAATGAGTTTTTCAAGGAACGCATTGGGTTTGAGATTGATGCCGACCGCTCTCGACTTTAATTTGACCTCCGTTGGTGTGATGTAAGTCGACATAGTTATTGCAAAGTTAAACCTTGATAAGTAAGCCCTGAAAGCTCGCCATTGAGTTCTCCGAGCGTTCGTTCCGCATCAATGACCGTTTCCACGAGCAGAGCATTTTGCAGGCACAAAGTGGCGTTGAGCATTTCATTGGGAGTCGTGAAAGATTTTCCGTCGAATACGCTGGTCGCCGAACCGCTCAAACCTTCCACGCGAGGTGAATGCCACAGGGCAAATTTGGCAACGACGGGAGTTGGTACTTCCGCCGCCTTCCAGTCCATTTCATAGCCTGAAATGATCTCTTTGAGTGTGTTTGCAAACAGATCTTTGATCTCGTAGGTTTTGAGGCTGGAAAAATCCCGAGCGACAAAATCCAGCATCTTTTTTCTCCAGACAGTGATTTTTTTGACCAACATATCCCGAAACAAAGCGTTTCGTGCAGGGTCATTGGAAACCTTCATGCGCGGAATGTGGTAATTCATCAGCCGCTCGGAAGTGGAAAAGAAAGCATGGCTTCGAGGATCGGTCACTTCGTTGGGTTTGATTTTTTCCTGTAGATACTTGAGTCCTGTTTGGCCAAAAGCAAACGCGAAGAAAAGCACAATCGCCACCAAGGTGAGAGTCACTCCGTAATCCTGCAAAAGTTTGATAATTTCTGTGATCTCCATGGGATAAAAAATTATTTTTTAGAAGTTTGAGCGGGTTTGCCGTCGGATTTTTTCGGATCAGTTTTCGGCGTTTGGTCTTCGTCTTGATCCTCATCTTCATCCTTTTTGGAAGCGTCTTGTTTCAAGGCTTCCGCTTTGCTTTTAACTTCCTCAATGTCCTCGGGGAAGCTTTTGGCAATTTCCCGAAGCCTTGTGATTTCTTGCTGGTCTTCGGTTTCATACTCTCCGCGTGAGACGGATTTTTTGTCGGATACGCCGACCGCTGAAGTTTTGATAATAAATTTCATAGCAATGTAAGTTAAAAAGTAAGAGAAAGGAGGGGGACAATTTGCCACCCCCCTTTGAGTTTTAGCTGATGCCGTACAAACGAGCGCAGTCGGTCACCGTATCTTTGACTCTAACGGTCAATTGACCTTGTAAGGTCTCTTTGAGCGTTCGAGAGTTGGCAGGTTCTGGTGCGAAACGAAGTTTGTCGTCTACAAACCAAGTTTTTCCGAGTTTTCGGGTGTTGATGATGTACATTTCCCCGAATGAATTTCTGAGGAAAGGATCAGCCACGATATCCAAAACACCCACACCTTCACCTTCGTAACGATCCACGAAGTTGCCCGCGATTCGTTCCTCTCGGGTGTATCGGGTATTGGAAGCATTAAAAGTGTTGATGATGCTTTTGATATCAGGAGAACACAAAATGGTATTCGGACTACCTCCGCGACGAGCCATTTCGAGAAGCACATTTTTGAGGTGTATTTCGGTAAAAGCTCCACCGATGTTGTAATTGAAAGCACCCGCAGTGTTTTCGATGAAGTGTTTTAAGCCGCCGAAAGAACGAGGCGTTGTTTTTGAGCCAGCCGAAGGTTTTCCAAAAAGGATCGCCTGATTCAGTTTTTTCAAAGCCCGAGTCATCGCTTTGGTTCGTTCTTCGTTGAGCTTGTCGGTGATATCAAGGTATTTCTGCTTTTGAGCGGTAATCGAAAGCTCGATCGGCTCTTCCACGATTTGCGTGTAGTTGATCTGCTCGATGGTATCTTCCAAAAGATTATCTCCATCTACAGTGCCTTCCACTTGCGCATTACCGAGAATGTAAACGACAGTGCCTGCGGTATGTGCAGCTCCTGTCGTGCCTCCGTGGCCACGAGTGTAAACATCGATAGTAAATCCCGTACGATTAACGGATTTCACCACGACATACTCGTTGTTGATACGAAGCACATCTCCCACATTTACGAGCTGAGCAAAGTCGCTGGAGATAGGCAGTGCAGTGGTATCCACTCCATCAGCCCAGCCACCAGTGCCGACTTGTCCTTCAAGGGCGTAGGTTTTGGCATCGTACCATTTGATTTTAGTGGTATTGATTGGTTCAAATTCGGGAAATAAATCCAGCGAAGTTGTAAGTTTTGGATCGATCTGTATGGCAATTCCTTTTACGAGTTCATCGAGAAAAGGGCTGTCGTAGGTCGAATATTTTCCAGTTATGATTGGCATGGTAAGAAAAATTAAAAGTTAAATTAGGATTGTTGGCTTCTAAGAACCACGATTTCCTGACCCAGTTTCATGATCTCCCGACGCTCGCTTTCAGTGAGAAATTCACCTTTGGATTGGCGAGCCATCAGCTCATCATAGCGTTGTTTTTTGCTTTCAAAATCAGAGAGATTTTTGGAATTGGGTGGAATAGGAGCACCTGTTGAGCTTTTTGCATCACTGAGCAGACTGCGGTTTTTGGCGATGTATTTCAGCTTCGCGACCACAGAAAGTTCATCTGGGATCAAAGATTTCTTGTCCTCGGGAATCTTTTCGAGTTCCGAGGTTAAAATTTCGCCGAGAGTTTCTTCGTACTGAGTGAGTTGATCTTTGGATTTGCCAGCCGATTCCAGTTCCTTGTCTTTTTGCGCAAGGAGTTCTTGATATTTTCCTTGTTCCTCAAGCTCTTTTTGCTTTTGTTTCTCTTCGGCTTTTTGGCGTTTTTCCAAGTCTTCTTTGTACTTGTTTTTTTCCTCGATTACTTCGCGGAAACGACTCATCGGGATCATTTGCTCCTGTGTTTTATCGTCAGCACCTGACGAGGGCTGTTTACCGTCTTGACCAGACGCTGAGGGAGTTTTATCGACTTTCCCATCCTTGTTGTCGGCAGGAGTTTTTACGCCATCCTGATCGGCGGGATTAGCTTGAGTTGT
Organism: Candidatus Peregrinibacteria bacterium; assembly: GCA_016699755.1. Classification (NCBI taxonomy): domain Bacteria; phylum Candidatus Peregrinibacteriota; species Candidatus Peregrinibacteria bacterium. The sequence continues at coordinate 451,937 of CP065009.1, forward strand.
CATAGGAATAAAAGATTAAAAATTAATGGTTATTTTGAGCGGAACACAAAAAAAAGACCCGCTCCTTGTTCGCAATTTTTCGCGAACGAGTTGGTCTTTAAGACTCTGCACGACTACCAGCTATTGGTAGCCCTGTACTAAAATGGTATCAGAAAAAAAGAAGAAAGCAAATAGATTTTATAAACAATTGAAAATTTTATCTTTTTCATATTGAAGTAATTCATTGCTTGCCAAAGATACTTCAACCACTTTTTTAAGAATTTCATCTTCTGATAAATCCTTATCAAGGCTACTAGCGATTTTATTTATTGCAGAAGTAGGTATTCCATATTCTGACAATATGGTTAGATTATCTCTCACAAAATCATTTTCAATTTTAGCTGCATATACAGAATAATTTCCAGAAGTAACCCCTTTTTTTTCGCATGCATATTTTTGCAATTCATTCATTACACTAAGCCATTTTGGTATTTTATATTGAAACCAATGCCTTAGAATATTAAAAATCTCTTCTATGGATTGATTTAAAAGTTCATCATCTGTTTTATTTTGATTATTATGATTTTTACTATAATTAAAATTTTTTTGAACCAAACTAAGAATGCTACCATTCCTACCATATTCTGAAACTAAAAAAACCAACTGATCCAGACTCTTTACTTTCGGAGATTCACCTTTTTTCATTAAATTTTTCCAGCACAATTCTAATAAAAATTTAATTTGAATATAGGATGGTGCATAAGTCCAATTCAATAAATCGTAAATTTTATAGTTTTCATTTCCTGCTTTTGTAGTAACAGAATAAACTTTATCCAAATCTATAATAATATCTAAAATTTGCTTTTGTCCTTTGATTAAAATTCCATTTTTTTGAAAGAGAATGCGCTGATCTTCTGGAATTTTCATCAAATCTTTGTATTGTTCGGTTTCTTTAGTAGTAGGTTTTATATCCTCATCCTTTAATCCATTTAGAACTTCATCTTTAATAGGAGATTGTTGATGAAAAGGTATATCGATAATCATTTCCTCCTTTTTTTTGGGAGGTGAATTAAAATTAAATACTCTTCCGACATAGTGAACCATCATTCTTCCCGATCTTCCTTTAATATTAGAATAATCAAAAAAATCAATTAGTGTCTTCTTCCCTTTAGTTTTATCAAAAAATATCACATTTTTTGCACTTGTATTTACTCCTTCAATAATAGTTGATGTGCAAAATATATATTTAAGTTTTTTGTCATTAAAATAATCTATCATTGAAGAGTTTATATGTTTCGGTAATGCTCCATCATTAATACCTATTTCGAACTCTAGGCATTTTATTAAATTCCATTGAGGGCTAACATTTTGTTTGATCCATTCTATCAACGGTAAAGAATCTTTTTTTTGAATATTTTTTGTCTCTAAAAAAGTACAAAAATTATTAGAAAGTTCTCGAACTCTTGATGGAGAAGAGCAATATATAATGGTTTGTTCATCTATTAATTCAAAAAGTTTTTCAAATAAAACATTTTCTTTGTATCCTTTATATTTCCTTGGTTTATCAAATTTTTCCTTTTGTCCAGAATAAACATCTATGGTTTTGTTATCAATTAACGAATAATTAGTCTTATAAAAAACAGCATTATATTTTTCTTCAAAGCCACAGGAAATATTATCAATATTTGGGCCCAAAAGATAAAATTTAGGAACTGGGTCTTGTTGCAATAATTTATAAAAAGAATTATTCAAAATATCCGATCTTTCATCGTCTCTTTCTGCACTTAATTTATAAAATTCATCAATAACAAAAAAATCTATTATAGGTAAATTTTTATATTCCATTACCCTTTCAGCAGTAAGCAAAAATAAATTTCCTTTCTCTTCTGAATATTCTTGTGAAGTTCTTACGATAATTTTGTATTTTTCCTTGTATTTTTTAAGCTTCTTTCTTGTTTCATCTAGCAAGGCAAGGGTTGGCTGAATAACTACAATATTTTTAAATTTTTTACTTGCTACAATTTCTTCAATTAAAAGACTTTTTCCGAAACTCGTTGGAGCACTAACAATAAGATTTTTCCCACTATCTAAAATACTTTTCAAATATTTTTGTTGTTCATGAAAATATTTATCTCCTAAATTTTCTGACAAATGACAACCTTTTCTAATTTCTCCAGCTAAGTTGTTAAACTGTAATTTTTCTTTTTCCTTTTCTAGATATGGGTAAAAACCTGCCGATTCTATCAAATCTGTCCAAATCTCATATGTTTCTTTCGGTAACTTTACCCAATTATCTAAAATATAAATAATTATTTTTCTTCCTTTTTCTTCATCAATTCTTAGTAAAACTGAAGTAATTTTTGCAAAAGAAAAACTTTCATCTATTGAAATAGAATCCTGTCTTTCTATTGCTGATATTACTTCTTCAATTTCCATAATTTATGAGTTTTGTTGATGAAAAAGTTTTGTATGTAGTCTTTTTACAAGTTCTTTTTTCGACGGAACGGGAAAAAGCATTAAAATAACATTTAAATTTGTTGAAATTGGTTCTCCAGAGTTTTCATAGGATTTTTTTAATTCTTCAATTTTTTTATCAAAAGATTCTTTCAAATTATTTATTTCTGTCTCATATTCTTTTTTAAATTCTTCGGTATTTTCATCTGTATTGTTTTCAAAAACTTTTGAAGTATATGTACATAAAAGTGGTATAGTTACTGATTTAAATAAGTCTTCCATTTTGCCTTTACCTGTTTGAATTTTGTCTAATTCAGAAAACCAAAAGTCTTTTTCTTTCAAAAATTGTTCGTATTCATTTTTTGTATTTTGATCTTCATAATTTTCTATTTTGTAAAAATTATCTGATTTTTTTCCAATCAAAATGAATTCACGCCTTAAAAAGTCATTTTTAAAATGTTCTTCAATATCTCCAATAAGTGCTTTTATCCCACTTTCACCATCTTTATAAAGTTTAGATTCCCCCAAATACAAAGATTTATTTGAAGAATCTTTAATACAATTACCTATATGTATTGCATCAAATCCATGAACAGTAATGCCATCACTATCTTTCAAATGAATTTTAGAAATAAGAGGAACTGTCTTTATAAAGTCTCTTAAAATAAGATGAAGAATTATTTCTCCAAACTCACCTCTTTTTAAATAGCTATCTGCAATTTCATCTTCATATTCAGAGTCTTCATCAACATATTTTTTCTTTGCTTCTTCAAAGATTTTTCTATCTGAATTGACGGTAATTTTATAGATGGATTTTGCAGCTTCGATTAACTTTCTCCTATCATAATTTTTTAATATTCCTGTATGATAGCCAAAAGAAAAATCGACCAAGACATCTAGTAAATAGTCTACTAAATGATCATATCTATATTTACCAATATCAAATCCAACACAATATGCCCTTAAATCAGCATTTGATATATGTTCTGATATTACATTTGTTGAATTGAATACTGATGATTGGTTCATAATTAAATGTATTTCTTAAAATTCTCCGCCTGTTCAAAAATTTCTTTAAAAATCTCGTCTTTTGGCACTGGCGGATAACCGTGTTTATCAAGAGTTAAAATTAAATCTACTTTTAATTCAGCTTTTATATCAGCTTTTTGAGACCAATCAGTATATCTTGCTTTATCATCTACGATTGCTTTGATAGCCTGAGAAAGTGCAATAAGTTTTTCCTCGGGGTAATCAAACTTATACTTTTCTGCAACTGCTTTTAAAATGTCATAGAAAGCTTTCTCTTCGAAATCTATTCCTAGTTTTTCAAAAGAATTTCTCTCTGTTTGTAGCTCTTTGAACAAGTTTGCAAATTGCTCGGCAACATCATCCAAAACATGACTTTGAAAAACATCGAAGTCTTTTCTCTCGTTGTAAACTTCGATCAATTTCTTGAGTTTTTTTGAGAAATCAACCCCCTTGATCCTGTTAGTCTTTTTAAATTCATCAATGGCTTTTGCTAGTAGTTTTTGTAAAAGCTTGATTTTAGTATTCGGTAATTTGATTTTTTCTATTTTTGCCAAATATTCATCACTAAAAATATCCGCATTATTTTCGGGCTGATTTTTATCCAATTTGAATATCTCTTCTATGCCTTCGCTGATTAAAGCCTCTTGAATCATTTGTTTTACCTTATCATTCATTTGTGCCGTATCAGGTGCATCACCTTTTGTGAGCTTGTGAATGATCGATCTGATTGCGAAATAAAAATGAATATAATCTCTTTCGGAACTGCTTATATTCTCGCTTGAGCAACATAAATCATAGGCTGATCGTAGCTTTTTCACCATTGCCATAAACCTCTTTTCAATCTCTTCTGTGAGCTGGGCAAATTCAGCCGCCTTATTTAAACAATTGAGCTTTTCTAGTGGTGTACCATTGAAATATTGCTTTGAATCAAATTTGTGAAATAGCTTTGAAAGCAGATCAAGCTGATCTTTTACGATTCCGACTGCTTTATCTGCATCAGCAAAATCATCACCGTGGACTTTGCTATATTTTGCAAGAGCAATATTCATATTGCTTTTGATCCCGATGTAATCAACAACAAGTCCAACCTCTTTGCCTTCATATACACGATTTACTCTTGAAATTGTTTGAATCAAGGAGTGCTGTTGAACTGGCTTATCAATATAAATTGCTTCCAAAAATGGGACATCAAAACCAGTAAGCCACATATCAACAACGATAGCGATTTTGAAGTTAGATTTAGCGTTTTTAAACTGTCTATCAAGTTCCTTTCGATCATCTTTTGTGCCAAGCATATCGTACAGAGCCTTCTCATCATCTTTATGTCTCGTCATCACCATTTTAATTTTTTCAATGGGTTTTATTTCTCGTTTTTCCTCTGCGGTTAGATTCGCACCTTCTTCACAAGCTTTTATTTCAGCCCATTCTGGTCGAAGAGCAATTACTTCTTTATAAAAGTTGTAGGCAATGCCTCTACTGGAAGAGACAAACATTACTTTTCCTTTTACGCTTGCACCTTCTTCAATTCTTTTTTCGTAATGTTCGACAAAATCTTCCGCTAATAATTTGAGTCTTTTTGGATCTCCCAAAATAACTTCCATTTGCGTAACGGCTTTTTTACTCTCTTCAATTTGGTAATCATTTGTACCTTCTTCGCCACATTTTTTGTAATACTCTTCAATCTCTTTTAATTTCTGATCATTGAGAAGAACTTTCGCCGCCCTGCCTTCATAAACGATTCTTACAGTAATTTCATCTTCAACCGACTCTTTCATCGTGTAAGCATCGGCCACTTCTCCAAAAACAGCCAAAGTTCCGTCAATAGGCGTGCCAGTAACCCCCACATAAGTGGCATTTGGCAACGAATCGTGCAGATATTTAGCAAAACCAAATTTTACATGAATGCCCTTATCTGTAATTTTTAGCTTTTGATCAAGATTAATTTGTGATCGGTGAGCCTCATCAGAAATACAGATCACATTTGTACGATCCGTTAAAAGTTCGGTGCTTTCAGTAAATTTATGAATAGTAGTCAAATACACGCCTCCGCTTTTGATTCCTTGCAATTTGTTTTTTAAATCCTCACGACTCTCCACGCTCACAACATTTTGATCGCCGATAAAACCTTTTGCATTGGTAAATTGACTAGAAAGCTGATCATCTAGATCAGTTCTGTCTGTGATTAAAACAATTGTTGGGCTTGATAAGTCTTTACTTTTCATGAGCAAACGAGACAGATAGAGCATTGTGAAGCTCTTTCCCGATCCAGTCGCTCCAAAATAAGTTCCTCCTTTTCCGCTTCCTTCTGGTCGCATATTGATTTTAATATTCTCAAAAAGCTTATTTGCCGCGTAATATTGCGGATAACGACAAACAATCTTTACATCATCTTTGGCGGTGTCAGGGAAATAAACGAAATTATGAATCACATCAACTAATCTTTTTTTATCAAAAAGCCCTTTCATCATCGTAAAAAGCGAGTCAATCCCATCCGCTGGTTCATCGGTATTATTGATTTTTCTCCAAGCGTAAAAGAAATCATAAGGTGCAAAGAGTGACCCCATTTTGTTATTGATTCCATCACTAATCACACAAAAAGCATTGTATTTGAAAAGCTCAGGAATATCTCTGCGGTATCGGACAGTTAACTGGGTATAAGCATCTTTTATCGTGGTGTTTTCTTTGATAGCACTTTTAAATTCAAGCACTGCCAAAGGAAGTCCGTTGATATACAAAATTCCATCGGGAATGCGTTTTTCGTATCCAAGTATTTCGAGTTGATTAACGATTTTAAAGATATTGTTTTCAGCTTCTCCATAATCAAGAAGCTCAATAAAAATATCTTTTTGTGTTCGATCTTCTCGCTTCAACACAAAACCATCAGCAATAAGTTTCATAATCGCTTTATTACTTCCGTAAAGGTCAGAACTGGGGAAAAATTCCAATTTACGAATAATCGAATCTATTTCACCACTCGTAATATTTTCTGCGGAATAGCGATTCAAAAGAAATTGCTTGAGATCATCGCGAAGCAAGACATCACTTATTTCTTTGTGAATAGTTTCTCCATGGCAATGTGGTATTTCAACTTCTTGAAATAGTTCAATTACCGCGCGCTCAAGTGTTTCTTCGGTAAATTTCATAGGTTAAATTTTAGATAAATTATCGGTAACCCCTTTTATTAAAATCGGACAGAGGGGTGTAATCATTTTTTTTAAATCTTCATTTATGCGCTTTCTGGATTCCAGCGCATGATGAATGGCAACAATTGATTTTTGCACCTCAATATCTGGAATCGGTAATTTTACAGAGCACATATCTGTCCAATCGAAAGTATCTCTGGTACTACTCCAAGCATTGAATGCTGCATATCGGTCAAATTCAGCCCTTTTTAAAAAAAGTAGTAAAAATTCAGGCAAAATTATTTTTGCATCTATCACTTTAAAGGCCACATAGGATGCAGATACTACAACGGGGTAATTAAAGTTAGATAATGCGACAGCAAGTGGCTTGAAAGGATTCATTCTGGGAATATAGGCAAATTCATTTTTCTTTACTATTAAATGATTTGATAAATTTTCCTTATTTACTTTCCCACTTGGCAAACGAAATTCTTTTCTTTCACTTACTCCTACAACTTCATTAATAGAATCATCACTATTTTTTTGAATGATTTTCTCAATATACTCTCCAAGAACTTTTGGCTTTTCAGTTTTGATTAAATTTTCAATGTAGGTATCGCAAATAAACTGCAAATCACTCAAGCTTTTTTCAAAACCGCTTTGGTTTTTCAAAAGTCCTTTATAAGCTGCGATAACGCTTTTTTGTACTTCAATATCATCAGGGATTGGTATTTCAATTTCGCAAAATCTTTCCCATTCAAGCCCACCTCTAACACTACTATCGCTAACATACCAAGTAAGACGATCGAATTCAGGTTTTTGGAAAATAGTCATTAAAAACTCAGGTAATAATTTTTTTGAATCTTTAACTTCAAATGTAATATATGCAGGAGATACAAGTGCAGGTTCGTTTTTTTCAAATAATGAAATAGGGAGTCTTTCATCTCGTCCAACATGCATAATATTACAAGCAAATCTACCTTTGCGAACAATTTTATACTTTGACAAGTCCAAACTTGTCATATTTGCAACCGTAGGCATAAAATTTTTGGTCATGTTAACACCCAGCAAAGTAGACACAGTTAAATCCGTATTTCGTTCATTTACAATCTGAATATAATCGCCGATTTTTTTATAATTCGATTTCATAACCAAGATTTTTAAATGCTTGTAGTAATTCTTTCTGCGAACTCACTTCATCCGCAAGAATAGTATTAAAGTTTTTTTGTATCCGCTTCATTTCCTTATCATAGTCAATATTACTGTCACGATCTACAAACTCAATATACTTACTCGGAATAAGTGAGAAGTTGTTTTTTTCTACTTCATCGATATGAGCGCTATAACAAAACTCAGGAATGTTTTTGTATGTTTCTCTGAATCCTTCTCGTTGCCAGTTGTGGTAGTTATTTACAACGCTAGAAATGTCTTCATTTGTGAGTTGAATATATTTCTTTTCATATTCCGAACCATGTCGTCTTAAATCCATAAACAAGATTTCATCTTTGCGGTCGCGATATTTTATCATTTTACCATTTTGCTCAACAGTTCGAGCCTTTTTATTTTTGTTTAAAATCCAAAGAGTAACACTGATGTCTGTGCTATAAAACATATCCCTCGGCAAAACAACAATCGCTTCAACCAAGTTATTTTTAATAAATTGTTTTCTGATTGATAAAGTGTCTGGATCGCCCAAAGCCCCATTTGCAAGTAAAAAGCCAGCCACACCATTATCGGAAAGTTTTGAAGCCATGTGTAAAATCCAACCATAATTTGCATTGCTAGCTGGCGGAGTAGCGTATCCTGCCCAGCGTGCGTCACTCTCCAGCTCATTAGTCGCTCTCCAGTCTTTTTGGTTAAAAGGTGGGTTTGCCATAATAAAATCCGCCTTGAGATCTTTATGTTGATCTTTGGAAAAAGTGTCAGCAGCCGTCTCTCCTAAATTTGCAGAAATCCCACGAATAGCGAGATTCATCTTTGCCAGTTTATAGGTAGCTGTTAGATTTTCTTGCCCGTAAACAGATATTTCTTTTTTATTACCATGATGACTCTCGATAAACTTCATTGATTGCACAAACATACCACCTGAGCCACAACAGGGATCATAAATTATTCCTTTGTATGGCTCTATCATCTCTGCAATAAGATTGACGATATTTTTTGGAGTATAAAATTCTCCCTTACCTTTACCTTCAGCAATCGCAAACTTACTTAAAAAGTATTCATAGATTCTTCCTATAATGTCATGCTCCTTATCCTTAAGAGTATCTATTTGATGAATAGTAGAAAGCAAAGAAGCAAGTTTTGGAACATCTAAATTAAGTCTTGAATAATAGTTGTCAGGGAGTGCTCCTTTGAGAGCAGGATTATTCTTCTCGACAGTAAACAAGGCTGTGTCGATTTTTAGTGCAATGTCATTTTGTCGTGCATTTTCTACCAAGTAACTCCATCGGGAAATTTCAGGAAGATAAAACACATTTTTCATGGTATAAAACTCTACCATTTCCAAGTATTTATCTTTTCCTTCCGCAATAAGCTCTTGTCTTCTTTCTTCAAATTTATCACTCGCGAATTTCAAAAATATAAGCCCCAGTACCACATGCTTGTACTCAGATGGTTCAACAGTGCCACGGAGTTTATTGGCACTGTCCCATAGGGTTTCTTCAATGCCTTTTTCCTTTTTCGGTTTAGTAGTATTTGCCATAGTATTATGAAGTTAATTCATTCAAAGTTATTTCCAGACCATTGGCGATCTTGGTGATAGTATCCAATGTTGGATTTTGGATGTTGTCGCTTTCAATTTTTGCAAGCGTTGTGTACGGAATATCAGCCTTGCGAGCTAAACCTTCTTGAGTAAGCTTTCTTTTCTTCCTCCAAATCCTTATTTTTTGGCCTATCGTTTTCGGGGTTTGGTTGTTTTCTTCCATAGAATGTTTGCAATTAAGTATTCGCAAAAGAACATCATCAATATTGTACTGGAATATAATTCTTTTTCAAGACAAAAAACTCCCTATGCGGGGATTGTCTCAATCAAAAGCGACTTTTTATTTTAATCTTCGATATACGGCAAAAAACTATGTCTGCAATTCGGATGAATCGGCAAAGTTGGAGCTTTCCCGAAGCGTTTATCATTTCCCGTCAAAGTGAACACTTTCCCCTCATACTCCTTGCAAATCGGGCAAGATGAACCGTGAGAAGACATCTCTACGAGTTCAAGACCGTTTTCCAAGAGCCGATTGGAAAAACCTGCATTATTGGCTTTAATCGTGTGCGTGCGTACCAGCATTTCGGCATAGGTATCAATCTTCCAGCGTTTACTCCCTCGATCAATCAAGGCGGTAAATCCGCGATCTTCCACGAGTTTTTTCACCTCCCGTTTGATTTTATACACGCTTTCGCCTTTGATCGCTCCCACGACAATCCGCTCATTGATCTTGAGCTTGATCATCTCACTGATAAACTCTCTGCCTGCTCTTTTCACGCCTTCCAGTCCATTGGCAAAATCCAAATAAGCATCTTCCACCAAGGCTTCCACCGCTTCTTTGTGAATCTGTCCGAACTCAGTCCGTTTCAGGACAAGTTCATGCGTTTTACATTCGCTGATCGCCTGAAAACTCCCTTCGTTGTACTGTTTCGGGACTTCTTCCTCTAACCAAACGCGTGTTTCTTTTTCCAGCTCCTTGGTGATCTCCTCAATATCCACGAGAATCACACGCCTGAGAAAAACCACAGGCTTTTTGGGATTGGCTTGTAGGATGGTCTGATTGAGTTCTTTGGCCGCTTTGCGATAGGCACTCAGCAAGCGTGGTGCTGGCGGTGGACTTAATACTGGCATAGATTTAGAAGATTAAAAAAGCAAAACGACAAGTGGCAATCACCGTAAAAAGGAACACCAACAGAGCAAAGTGCAGGATCAAAAAAAGCTTGGCATACCGCCACAGGTTTTGATCAAGATTTTCAAGGCGTTTTTCCAGCACTTCCTCTGAAGTAAGGTGCTGTTTGTAGGGATTGGGATGAGTGTTGTAGCTGTTCATAAATAATAAGATTAAAAAGTAATTTCGGGCGTTTGTTTGGCTTCCGCAAACTGAACTTTGATGCGTTCCAGTTCTTGAGCAAGAGCGTCGCCATCAAGGTCTTTGATCTCGCGGATGGCAGTCTCCACGCTTTCGATACCGCTCTCGACAAGAATTTGATGGGTTTGTGCTTCGGTGAAGTGATCACGAGGCAATCCCAAATCCCAGCCGAACTTGATGTCCGTGCCATCGGGAAACTTTTTTGTACCCTCAAAAAACAAAGCAGTTTTGAAGATATCCACGAGCTTGGCTTCGTAGCTTCTTTGTTTGCGTTTGATCTTTTTTAAGAAGGCCGCCATGCGGATTTTGACCGTCTCCACTCTTTCTGCTCCGCCCAGTTCATCCAGTCCGAGAAAAGAAGTCGGCGTTTGTGTGACGGTGCAGATCTGTCGCAGGATACTTTCAATCTGTTTGAAGCCTTCTTCGATGAGACCGTTGGAGTTGGTAATGTACTGCGGAACGATGTCGCCCTTTTCTACAAGGAAAAGTTCCTGATCGCTGTCGATCTCTCCCTTTTTCGTCAGGATTCCTTCACCAACCGCTACTTTGGCATTGAGATGCTTGATGAGTTGCACGGAGATCTGCGTGATACGATCGTTCAGCTCTTCAAACAGGTTCATCACGCTTTCGTAAGCGGAGATGCCGAAGCGTTCTTTGACGGTTTTAAAGTTATCAATCTGAAAAACGGGAATGTAAGGAAGCTCTGTTGTTTCTTCCTCGGATAGATCAGCGCTGTAAATTGCCAGCTCTACTTTCTCGGACTGCTTCATGTCGGTCGTGGTAGACCAGAGTTCGTGCGTGATTTTGCCTACCGAGTGGATCTGTTTGTAGAGAAAGGTTTCCTTTTTGTTATTCTTCGGATTCACAATGTCCACATACGAAGCGATCACGATGGTTTGCGGTTCTTCGCCCAGCCTCACGCCTGAGAAATCAGGAAAGTAATTGTCGTACGGCACTTCTTCAATGATGGCGACTTTATCTTTTTGCCTGACCAAGAAAACAGTAAATCCCGCGACATCTTGGATCACCGAACTTTGATACAGCTTCTCATCGAGATAGTTTTCCTGCACGATCTTATTGATTTTGCTTTCCAGTGGTTTGCTCGCATCCTCTTCGTTGGTTTGGATTTTGAGTTGCTCTCCGAAAAGAAAATCTGCCGCAGTGAGCGACACGATCTGTCCGACATTGTAGGCGAGATAGAGGAGCGTGCGTTTCTTCTGATCTTCTTCAAAATAGCTTTTGAGTTTGAATACTTTGCTGTGCAGTCCTTTGAACACATTGTAAAAGTTGTTCAGTTTGGCTACGCGAGCAAAATCTTCATTAGTGGGAAATTGAGTTTGCATAAGAAAAAAAATTAAAAAAATATTAAAGTCCGAGATCACCTCGGCTGATATTGAGATCAACAACCTTGCGAGCCTGAAAGAGGGCGAGAGCCAAGGAATCGGGAAAATCATCATGCGCGCCTGACCTGTCGGGATGATGGCAGGATAAGAACTCGCCCTTGTACTCTTTGATCATCTCCATCATCTGCATCTCAAATTTAGGAGCGAGCGGATGACTGCTTGGGTACAGCACCTCGCCATCACGCAGGATTTTGATCAGGTTTTTATAGAGGTTGTCCTTGGTTTGGAGCGAAAATTTGACTCCTTCAGTACGCAGTCTTGTTGAGCGCTTGAAGTTGTCCACGACGGGATCGCCCACGCCTGTAGCATCGATACAGACTTTCATCACTCGTTTGTATTTTGAAAGTTCCTTCTGCACGATCTCCACTTGGTCGGTGTAGTCATCGCCACGCATGGCAAGCCACAGCAGGATTTTGAATTTCTTGAGTTCTTCATCCCAGCCCACGACGGTCAGCACGCTCTCGTCTTCTTCCTTGGCAATGTCCCAGCCAGCATAAACAGGCTTTTCATAAACGGTCGGCAATTCATAATCCACTCGCAGTTTGTAAAGTTCATCTTTGGTAATCAGCATTCCACGCCCGATCTTCCAGTTGAGTGCGTACTGCGTTTGGAAGTAATCCGAATCCTCGCGGTAGCGTTCTTTTTCACCCTCCACGAACTCTTTGTACTTTTGATGAAGCGGGTTTTGCGTTTCTTGATATAACTTTTCTTTATCCTCAATCACTTGCTGGTAGTCATAGCGGAATACATTTTTGCCGTTTTCAATTCCGCGATAAAAGTCGCAGAGCTGATAACCGCCTGAGCCGATGAAGATTTTGCTGCCATTCGTGGAAGCCAGCATCGGGAACACTTCGTTCTTGGCTTTTTCATCGTCGATCTTTTGAGCTTCTTCAATGATCGCAAGATGGAGCGTTTTACTTTCCAAATGCGAAGTGGGAGAAAGCGAGAAACAATAAATCGTGTTGCCGTTTGAAAGCTTGAGCGTCGTTCCATTGGACTCTTCAAATCCCAAGCGATAAAGCTCCTGCAATACCCGCAGGTTTTCTTTGAGACGATCAAAGTCTGTTTTGGCCTGCTCCTTTTGCGGAGCGAAAATCCCTACCGAAAGAGGAGTGGGAAAGAAGTGGTGTGCAAAGGTCATCACAAAAGCGAGTGTATCCACGACTGCCGTTGTTTTACCCGCTTGGCGCGAGACTTCGATAAACACTTCCACTCCGCCTTTTTCAAAAATCGTGCGAATGATTTCGCGGGCAATCTCCCGTTGGTAATTGGCAAACGGTCGCTTGAAGTAGTTTTGACTGAATGCGTCAAGAAGCCGAAATGTTTTTTTAAGATTTAGTTTCATCGTCGAGTGATAGTAATTTAGCAAGTTCAAAAGTTGGATCATGCAGTTCCGCCTGAAGTTTCGGCGTGTACTTGGCGGAGCGTGATTGCAAGTAAAACCGCACCATCGCCATGTCTTTGTTTACAATGATGGCTTCGGCAAGACGGTCTTCGGCAATGATACCGATCTCAATGTCCCGCACTTCCTCTGATTCCTGCAGAAACTCTGGATCGATTTTTTGCCAACGATAAAAAGTCATGCTGGAAATGCCCACATCTTTGCAGGCGAGCGTCACAATTCCATGACGGCGTTTGAGTGCCTCTAAGAATTTCTTTTTATCCCGTTTTGTACCTTTTTTGCCTTGCATAGAATGGTTTAATTAAGAGGGGTCTTGCGTGTAACAGGTGCAACAAGTTCTGCCTTTTCTCCCGTGTAGTCTTCCCAGCGTTTGATAATGACATCTATGTATTTTGGATCGAGTTCAAGCCCATAACAGGTGCGTTCGGACTTTTCGGCGGCGATCAAAGTCGACCCCGAGCCGAGGAATAAATCCAAAACCAAATCATCCGATTTGCTGCTGTTTCTGAGCGCATAAACGATCAATTCGACGGGTTTCTGCGTCGGATGGACATATTCTCCAACCTTATCGCGGGACATAGTCCAGATAGTGGTCTTGCCTTGTTCTTCCGCTCGTTTCATCTTTTGCGCCCATGCAAAAAGCTGAGCATCGGTTTTTTGAAAATCCCAAACCGTAGAGTGTTTACGATCCCCATAAAACTGTACTTTTTGACTCTTTACCGCGCAGTAAAAGAACGGTTCATGTTTCCAACGGTAATCACCCCAGCCGAGTGCAGCGGCGGGCTTATTCCAAATAAGCTGGTTTTTTACTTCCAGTCCCGCTTTTTCAATGGCGTACTCAAATTGAGACTGAGAAGATGAGCTGTGAAAGACATAAAGACCCGCTCCCGTCTTGATCGCTTCCCGATAGTTTTTGAAAACCTTCTCGAGAAAATGGCCAAAAGCTGAACCTTCCATGTTATCGTTGGCGATGCCGTTACTAGTTTTCTGCCCGCGGCCTTTGTAGTTCACATTGTAGGGCGGGTCGGTAAAGACGACATCCGCTTGTTTGCCTTCCATCAGAGTGATGACATGCTCCATATTCGTGGCATCTCCGCACATGATTCGATGCCGACCAAGTTGCCAAACATCACCGATTTGTGTTTTGGAATCTTCGGCAAGTTCAGGCACTTCATCGTCTTTATCCGAGTCGGGATCATCCAGCTTGAGTCCTTCGAAAAGTTTATCCAGCTCATCGGATTCAAAACCGACATCAAGAAGCAGGTTCTCATCAAACTCAACAAGAAGCTCCGCGTCCCAGTGTCCGAGGTTTTTATTCAAACGGAGATTCAGTTCCCGTTCTTTTTTCTCATCGGAAATTTTGATGTAATGCACTGGCACTTCTTTAAGTCCGAGATCTTTGGCAGTCCGCACGCGGAAGTGTCCGCCGATGATGATGTTTTTGCGTTTCGGGTCGGAGTTCACCACCACAGGTTCGACAAAGCCAAACCGTTCCAGTGATTTTTTGAGTTCTTGAGCCTCTTTTTTGGTAGCGGCTCTCGGATTGTAGTCTGCGAATTGCAGATCTTTGATAGGGACATATTCGATTTTCATAAGGTGTGTAGATTAAAAAATAGACCATTCGGGATTCGTCCTCGCGGAACGAATTGAAATGGTCTTTAAGACTCTGAGTTTGCGATTTGTACTTTTATTGTAGCTTATTACTAAGGGTTTTCAAGCTCGGGCGGCAATTTATCAAAGAGTGAGCGAGAAGTAACGCTGATCACCTTGAACACTCCGCCTTCCAGCTTGCAATACCAAAATTTCCCATTACGATCTTTAAGTTCGATAACGGGAAGCTCATTCTCGATAATGTATCGAAAAAGAATGTAATTGCCGCGAAGTGTCTTTGGTTTTTCCATTATTGTGATTTAGTTATTCGTAAAAGTTGCACAGTTTTGATCAGAATTTCATCGATCTTTTTTTCTAGCAGGCTTTGCATCAAGGGCGTGATACCCTCGGCGGACTGCACAAAGGAATTCAGTTCGGAGAGCAGTTGGCTGATTTCCAGCGTTTTTGCTTTAGCTTCTTGCAAGCGGTTATTGTCTTGATTCATAAAAGGAAAGGTTAAGTTTCTAAAAAAGTAATGTCGGGATATTTTTTGAGCAGAAGTTTCTTTTTGAGAGCGTACACGGGATGTTTTTTGGTAATGGCGGATTTCACATCTTCCACGATTTCTTGACCGTTTTCGGTGTAGCGGAAGTCAGCGACATACTCGATTTTGCGATGGACTTTGCCATCTCGTTTAAAGTTTTCTTGCAAAGTAAATCGAGGTTGAAGCGTGAGGTTTTTGATTTCTCCCGCATGTTCGAGCAGTTTAAGTTCGTGATACCTGCGTGATTCTTTGATGCTGTCAAAGCGGATACCATCGACCGTGACCTGCCGATTGCCGAATTTATTGCCGTGATGTAGTCGTATGAATGCCATAAGAAATTAGAATAGTGTAGGTAATGTTTTCCTCCTGTCCGAGGAGTTAAAGTGAATCGTTTTGCAACAGCCTTTGATGCGGGAAGGGATTTGCTCGGGATACACTTTGGCGAGTTCCTCAAGCGATCGGTTGGAAGTGATGATCATGGGCTTTTTGTTTCTCCAGCGAAAATCGATAATTTGGTACATTTCATCGATCAACCATTCGGATATTTTTTCCACACCGAGATCATCGATCATAAGCAGTTCCACCTCCTTCATGCGGTCAAAAATCTTGGTATCTTCGCTTTTCGCGGGTGAATCAAAAGTCTTTTTTACTCGTTTGGCCGCCTCGGGCATGCGAATGAAAAGCACTTCGACCATTTTGATTTTCATCAGTTCATTGGCCAACGCGGAAGCGATATAAGTTTTTCCAGTTCCCACATTGCCCCAAAAGTAATACCCTCCGCCCGTCGGTTTGATTTTTTCCCAGTTTTCCACATATCTGAGGCAGGACTTGGCAAGCGTTGAATCGCTTTTGATATCCGCCAGACGAATGTTTTCAAACATTCCGTCGACTCCCGAAAGTTTGATCGCTCGATCAATTTTTTCTTGTTTCCATGCGCGAAAGTTTTCTTGTTGAGCGGGTTCTTTTTTCCATTGTTCGAACATGCTTCGCCCTTTTACACACTGGGTGCAGAAATACTTATCGCTCACGCCATACGCCTGATAACTGATTGATCCGCTGGTAAAACCAGCGTCTCGGCAGTCCTTACAAATCATCGTCTCCGATGACGAGGTCTGCGTAGCCTTCCTTGCTGACATAGCCTGAAAGCCGATCTCGCTGATTTTTTCCATGGTTAGAATCGTTAAAGTTATATGAATTGATGTCGTCTTCCCATCGTTTGCCGTTGAGCCAAGTGGTGGGATGCGGGATAAACTGCCCGCCGTCTTTTTGCCATTCGTGGCTTTCTTTTTGCTCACGCACGGCACGAAGGATTTTTGGCAGGAATTCTCGAGGGATTTTCAGAAATTTTTCCTGCGCTTTTTGTTTTGAGCGTTTTTTCGGATAGCTGTCCCAAAATTCTTTGAAATCTGCCTGTGTCATTTTTTGATTGTCCTCTCGCGCAAAATCTTTTTGCGCAAAAATATCTGCTTTACTTTCCTTTACTTCACTTCTCTTTACTTTACTTTGTGTATTTTCCGCGCCGCTTATCTCGCTTGAGTCGGGTTTCGGTGAACATTTAAGTTGTAATTGTTCGCAGATATCCGATTTCTGCATACATTTACGCTTGCGCCGCTCATACACATTTTTGAGGTTCTCGATAAAATTTGCGCTAAAAATGATCCTGCTTGACCAAAGTTCTTCATCGAAAGTTCCGAGCGTAGTGAGCAGTTTCATCATTTCCTCCGCAATAACCTCGCTCACATTGGTTATTGCCAACAGAAACTCCCAATCAGCGGGGTTTCTGCAATCAATAAAGTGGTTTTCGCTTTTCCCTAAGGCTTCCAGCACCTTGAACAAGAAGGCATAGCCATCGTTTCCGTACCGCTTTTCGAGCGTGTACAGAGTCTTTCCGCTGTTCACATAGTGCGGAAAATATTCGACGGTATTTTTCTCTGGTCTCGCCATAGGTTAAATTAATGATTTTATGATGTATTCGACCACGGAAACGGTGACGGCGTTCCCGAGGGTTTTGTAGCGCTGGCTATCAGACATTTCCACCTTCTGCCCGCATTCATCCAATCCGTATTGAGTCCAATGATCGGGAAATGATTGCAGTCGTTCGCATTCCAGTGGGGTCAAACGACGCACCGATTTACCTTTGAATCCCAGTTCCATTGCTCGGCCGGCACGAAGGCAGGAACGATTGTCTCTGCCATCTCTAAGAATAAACGGCTGACGCAGACCTCCTTGCATAGTATTGAGCGTAGGAGAGACTCCTTCGGCAGAGTACACGCGGTCGTTTGAATGCTTCGGGCTATTGATCTGCATGATCCCGTGACGGTCTTGCGAGGTCAGTGTGAATGCCGTTTCTCCATCGGATTTGAATCTTCTGCCTTTTTGTCTTTTCTGCGGTCGGTCGGGAGTCAGTACTGGCACTATGCCTGTTGGAGCAATTCGACCGTTTGCTCTTGGGAGAGGAAATATTTTTTGTCGGGGAATATCTCCAAAATATCCGACAATGAACACTCTTTCCCGATTTTGCGGGACTCCGAAATTCTTGCTGTTAAGCACTTGCCATTCGAGGCTATACCCCAGTTTTGTAAGCGTTTGGATGACAGTTGCGAAAGTTTTTCCGCCGTCGTGAGAAAGGAGTCCCTTAACATTTTCAAAGAGGAAGCATTGAGGCCGTTTAGCTTGCAAAATGCGCGCAAGGTCAAAAAACAATCCTCCTCGGGAATCGGAAAATCCTCCCCGTTTTCCAGCGATTGAAAAAGCCTGACAAGGGAATCCTCCGACAAGAAGGTCGAAGTCTGGCAGTTCGTTTGCGTTGATGGTAGTAATGTTTCCATAGTTGGTATTATTAAATTTAAATCGGTAGATTCGTTCAGCATATTTATCCACTTCGGAGTGTCCGACAACCGTGATGCCCGAACGCTCCAAAGCGAGATCAAATCCGCCAATACCCGAGAATGTTGAGAAAGCTTTCATCATGCGCCAAATGGTTAAATATCCAAAGCTTCCGCACCTTCGTCGGAGTAACGGTTTTCCTGAATAACCTTGATTTCACTCAAGTTCCATTCCTTGCCACTTTGCACTTCTTCGCAAAAATCCGCCCATGATTCTTCCCAGTCAAACATGGCAAACGGATTCGGCAAGAATTGCATCACGCCCGTTTCAGGATCAAAAAGTGGGATACCAGCCAGTTCTTTGATTACGCGGGTATAAAGCTCAATGAATCGGAGCAGAATTTCAGGCGTATATTCGATGATGTATGGAGTGATTTGCGGGCTTCCGTCTCGGTTTTTAGTCTTCTTGATTTGATCGAAGACCATGCGTTTGGGATTGATGCCGTACTCTTTTCTGACCAGAAACCAATAAGCGGCTGCTTGCAGTTCAAAAGCAGGAGCGGGTTCGTCTTGTTGTTTGACCAAGGCGACCGTTTTGTGATCGACGATGATATAATCCTCGCCTTCTTTGATTATGAGATCGCAGAATCCTTTGAGCGGGATTGGCATGGCATTGCCGTTCAAGTCCTCAAAATTCGAGATAAACTCGTCTTCAATGGAAACGATCTCTTTGTATTCAGGCGGAGTTTCTCGGTAAAATTCGATAGCCTGCCTGATATTTTTTTGGGATTTTTCCAAGTCTCCCGATTTACCCCAGTCAATTCGCCCTTCGCGGTCTTTGGCTGCGATAATGCGTTCTTGTTCATCGATCGCTTCTTCCCAGTTGAAATCTTTGCCGTCTTTTTTTGCTTTCCAGTAGCCTTCGAGTACCGCATGCACTCCTTTTCCTTCGATCAGAGCAGGGCTTTCTTTTTTATCAAATTCCAGCCTGACATAGCGTTTGAAAAATGACTGGCGGTCAGTGAGATAGGTTCGCATAGCAGATATGGAAAGGTGTCTTACGGGGAAGTCCGCTATTTGCGATTTGGTAAGAATGTTTTTCATAATGGTAAAAATTAAAAGATTAAAATGATTGATCCCATGCAAAACCGTTTCCGAAGTGTCCCCAGCAGGCGGTTTCTTCGAAGATCGGTTTATCAAGGGCAAGCTCCTGCTTGATGCGGGCAGGAGTAAAAAAGTCTTTGTATTTTTCGGTTAGGTCGTGTTCCAGTTCGCCGTTGAAAAGTACGCTGACTTGGATCGGATGAGCTTCGCCGATTGAGTAGGCAACCTGCACCAGCACATCACGCACATCATTGTGTTTCAGTTCATGGAGTGCGAGCTGTCTTGCTCGATACGCTCCTGAGCGATCAACCTTTGTGCAGTCTTTTCCCGAAAAAGCTCCGCCTCCAACGGGAATCCTTGAGCCATAGGCATCCATGACGATCTTGCGGCCGGTAAGTCCCGTGTCCGCATCAAATCCGCCTTTCTCCCAGTCGCCCGCAGCGTTCAAGATGACTCTTGTGCCTTTGGCAAATGTGAGATTGTTTTTCTCGTACCATTCGATCACTTCATCGTAGAGTGTTTTGTGAGTCACGCCTCGCCAAGAAGCCACCACGGCGACTATTTCTCCTATATCGTTGATCGTAATCTGCGTTTTACCGTCATCAGGATGCAGTTCGTAAAGATAGCGACACAGGCTTCGGGCAAGGTAGTGTTCTTGCGGAATCATGGCTTCGTTTTCACGGCAGGCGTAGCCGATCATAATGCCTTGATCTCCAGCTCCGCCTTCATTCACTCCTTTGGCAATCTCGGGAGATTGGCTGACCAGATGGATATTGCATTCCAAATTGCCAGCGATACGACGAACAATTTCGCGAATATCAGGTTTTGCAGTTGAGGTAACTTCACCCATCACTTGGATGAGTTCATGTCCACCCATGACCTCAATCGCACAGCGGGAGTTGGGATCGTTTTCCAGATATGCATCAACGATCGCATCGGAAATGCGGTCGCAGAGCTTATCGGGGTGCATGGGTGATACAAATTCAGATGTTTTAAGCATTGGTTATAGGGTTAAAGATAAATGGGTTTTCGCCTCTCATTTTTTTAAACTCAGTGAGAATGCTTTCCGCTTCTTCAGGCGCGTGCGCGTCGATCCAAAGCAGATCCGAAAGGACTCTTTGTCTAATGTCTCGATCCCAAATTTCGATTATTTCAGGATCGTCATATCCCTTCTTTTGTAGTTTTTCGTAGTCTTCGGCATTGAATATCCGATGATTTTTGATAGAATTATTCATGGTTAGGTAAGTTAAAAATTATCTGGCCATTGCAGGCAATGCCTGTGATAAGCTCGGAGCTTCCTGCTCGTCGTTGGGATTTGGAAGCTCTTTGAGTTCTTTGATTTTGGCTTTGCAGCGTTTTACAAACTCCTTCGCTTCTTTTTCCGTAAGATCAGTGGAGCTTTTCTTTCCGCAAAGCTTTTGCATGGTTAATTTGCGAGTGGCTTCGGATTTTTCGGGCGTATATTTGAGTTCGCCGTTTTCCGTCGCTTCATTCGGCATTTTTTCCATATAGAGAGTCCAGAGTTCATTCCAAACTTTGTGCAGATCTTCGCCCGTTTCAGGCTGGATTTTCTTTTCCATCTTTGGATCGGGCAATTTGACGGTTTCTGGTGCTCCTTGCGTTGCTTCCTTCTCTTGAACTTCTTCATGATCCCATTGCTCGTCTTCCGCATAAGTCCCCGCAAACATTGATTGAAACGCCATGCGAAGCCCTTGAGCCTCCGCCACTTTTTTGATCATCGTGGCTGGCTTGGAATCCCAAAGCGTCTCACCCATATCCACATACTGTTTTTTGAAACGGTCGAATTTCTTTTTGATCTTGCCATCATCATCTTTATTCCCTTGATAATATTCGTTGAAATCCACGAAGGTGAAGATGGGCTTCGTAGCTTTATGCCGCTTGACGATGCAGTATGCACCGATAAGCGTGCCGCGGTCTTTGACGGAGTAGGTGTGCTTTACTTCGCTGTTTTCCACTTTGAAGTCGTCGTTTTGATACACCGCATCAAGATGGTGGTAATCGTATTCGGGATTTCTTTGAGCGGCTTTGCGATAGCCATCTCTTCCGATAAAAATACTGGCGGGATTATTCCCGTATTTCACCGCCCAGATTTCGCGGAGAAAAGGATTGAGTCCTGTGGCCTGTCCGATTTGACAGAGCGTTGTAAACTCGCCGTCGGTCAGGTCTTTTCCGTAGATTTTTTGGATTTCAGCGAGAGCATTCTGCTCTTGCCAAACATCTCGTGGGAGTGCGACCGCTATTGCCTTGGTCGCCTTTAAGGCTGTGCTAGTTTTTGTCATGGCAATTTGGATTAAATGATGAAAAAATATTTGAAACTCCTTCTTTTTTAGGAAGAAGCTGTTTCCTGATTTTTCTGCGTCTGAACCAGAGGAATAGGCGGTGAATGTCCTTTTGGGTTGGGAGGTCGCATGGAATACCTCTGATTTCGGCGTATATGCAAACGACGAGTTCCATTGCGCAGAGGGCAAAACAAAATCCGCTGAAGCAGATCATGACTGCCGTCATCTGAAACCACCACTCTGGCGATAAAACTGCGATTGTTTGCATAATATAAGGTAAAAATTAAGAGTTTTTTTTAGTGGGACAGATATCCCAATCAAGGAGGTTCTTTTTTTCGAGGTCGATTTTGATCTCTTGCAAAACAGGAATGAGCTCGACCAGAAAATCGATCACTTCCACTTCTTCCTGCGATAGTTTTTCCGATGTATCTGGCTTCATAGTTCATAATTAAATTTAAGAGTTAAGTTTTTGCGCTGCCTCGCGAATCCTTCGATTCTCATCATGTTTTTTGAAATCCTCTAAAGCAGGAGAGAATCCAAGGATGATAGTGCGGGTCTTTTGGCGGTACATGCTGTACTTTTCGGCAAGTTCCATATAGGTGTAGCCTTTAAGCCAAAGCTCCCACATTTCCTGTCGAGTTTTTTCGGGGGTGCTATAGGGTCTGCCTGTTTTTTTACTCGTTAGTGATACCATTTTGGAATTATTAGAGGTAAAATTTTTTGCCCAAAGGGGCTTAATTAACGGAATAACCTGTTCTTTCACTAACCATTATATCGTTTTGGAATAGGAAGTCAAGAAAATTTAGTATAGAAAGTTAAGAAAAAACATAATTTGTCTTGACATTGAACCCAACTTGGAATAAACTTTGAAGCAGAAAAGGTATAATATTTAATTTTTTAACTCTTCCAACATGGCCTCACATCAAAAAATCATCGCCCGAATTAAAGCTGTCCGAGAGGAACTTGGGTGGTCGCAGGCAGAGCTTTCCCGTCAGATGAAACAAGCTTCTAACACGATTCAAAAAATCGAGAGCGGGTTCATTAAAAACCCTGAAAAGTACCTGCCTGACATTGCGATTGCTACCAAAAAAACCTTATCCTATTTCTACGGAGAAGATAATCCCGAATTAACACAATTTGCAGAAAAAGCAAGAAAGTATGACGCACTGATTGAGCTGATTAAGGAGAGCGGTATTTTAGTCGGAGGCGAGAATAGTAGTGTAAACAGCAACGGAGGAGAGAAAAATGTTACCGTCGGAGGCAACGGCAATAATGTGAATGTAAATAGTGATGCTACTAAAATAGTAGAGGAGATAATGAAAAAAGATCACGATGAACATCAGCTCATCTTGAGAATTTTAGAATTGGAAAAAGACGAGAAAGACAAACTCTTCCAGTTATACGAAATCGTTAAAACGAAACATAAATAATTTTTAACTTTAATTTTCTTACTATGGAAACTAAAATCGCCATCTTCAAAGGCAAGGAAGTCCGAAAAACCCTCCATAATAATGAGTGGTGGTTTTCCGTTTCGGATGTGGTTGAGGTGCTCACGGATTCAACCAATGTGAAAGAGTACATCAAAAAGATGAGAAAACGAGATAATGAACTGGATGTCAACTGGGGGACAATTTGTACCCCCCTTCGAATTGAAGCACCAGACGGGAAAATGAGAGAAACAAACTGTGCCAATACTGAAGGAATTTTCCGCATTATTCAGTCTATTTCATCTCCGAAAGCAGAACCATTCAAGCGCTGGCTCGCTAAAGTCGGCTACGAACGAGTACAGGAGATCGAAGATCCCGAACTTGCCAGTAAGAGAACCCGAGCGCTTTATAAAGCCAAAGGATATTCCGATGCATGGATTGAAAAGCGTATGCGTGGCATTGCCATTCGTGAAGAATTGACCGATGAATGGGATAAACGAGGAGTAAAAGAAGAAAGAGAGTATTCCATTTTGACCGCCGAGATTTCTAAGGCGACTTTTGGCATGACACCAAGCCAATACAAAGAATTAAAAGGACTAAAACGGGAAAACCTTCGTGATCACATGAACGATCTTGAGTTGATTTTCTCTATGCTTGGTGAGGCGGCTACAACGGAAATCGCTCGCAATACCGACGCGCAAGGCTTTGATAAAAACAAAACTGCCGCACAGAAAGGCGGAAAAATTGCGGGAGATGCCCGCAAGAAGCTCGAAATTGAAAGTGGTAAAAAGGTCGTTTCCAAAGAAAACTACCTACAAAGCCCGCAGGATAAAAAATTATTAGACTCTTAATTTTACATCTATGGATAAATCTTACTTTGATAATTCTTATTTCGATGGAAAGCTGACCGAAGAAGAGAAGGATCAGTTCGTATATTTGATGAATAAGGCACACAAGCCAAATAAAGAGCAAGAACGAGAATTCGTGGAATTTTTTAAAGAACTGATTCCAATCCTCGTTGATGCATATTCCGATCTTGAACGCAGAGGCCAATGCCCCGATGAATGCAAAGGAATGCTGAAATATCGCAATTTTTTTAAAACATAATTTATAACCCGCATATGAAAAAATACCTCGCTTACTGCCGTGTATCAACGAAGGCTCAGGCTGACAGGGACAACTCTCTCCCTACGCAAAAAAGAATTATTATGGAATACGCTGAAAGAAAAGAACTTGAAGTGGTGGAATGGTACAGCGAGGCAAAGTCGGGTTTCAAAGGAAAGCGAACGGAATTCAAAGGCATGCTCGAGCATCTCAAAGACCCCTCAATAGAAGGGGTTATTTTTCATAAACTCGACCGTAGCTCGCGGAATGTCGGCGACTTCTCTCTGCTGGATAAGTTGATGACGAATGAAAAGAAAAAAATCATTGTCATCGAAGGAGAATTTGATACCAGTCGTGCCGCAGGTCGCCTTGCTTTCCGAAATTTCTGCAATATGTGCGTCTGGTATTCGGAAAACCTCTCCGAAGAAGTGACCACGAAAATGGAAGAAGTGCTGATGCGGGGATATTATCCGACTAATGCGCCACTCGGCTACCGTGAGGGCATAAAAGGGCAAGACCCCGACTTTAAAAAGAAGTATCACGACCCCATGCTCGCTCCTTTTGTAAAAGAGTGTTTTGAGCTTTTTGCCACAGGAAACTACTCAATGCGTAGCTTATGCGAATACATGCGCCAAAAAGGCATGACAAACAAAAAAAACAGCCTTTTACGCAAAGGTGTGTTTGAACGGATGCTTCGGGAAACTTTCTACTATGGTTTGATGTCATGGGGAAAACGCCGAGGCAAGGTGCGGTTTTATGAAGGAAATCACGAGCCTTTGATTAGCAAAAAACTTTTTGACCAAGTGCAGGAAATCCTCGACGGGCGTACGCAACGAATCAAAACCACGCGGGATTTCACTTATTCTAAGATGATCAAGTGTGAATGCGGTCATTATTTGGTATCCAGCATGCATAAAGGGTTCGTGTATCTTGCATGCAGCAATAAGGACTGTAAAACAACCTCAATCAGGGAAGATCGCCTTGAGGATCAGATCATGTTTCATCTTGGAAAATACGAAACCGAAAAAGAGTTATTTTTTTACTATGAGACCGCCGTGGAGTTTTTGAGGCTCAAAGTAAGAGAAGACACCAAGGAAAAAAGACAGGCGCTAAATATGAAAGTCATCCAGCTGGATAAAAAACTGGATAACTTGCATGAGGCGGTTTTGAATGGATTATTTGATGCGGATGAAGCTGTAATCCAAAAAAACAGAATTGTCTCCGACCGTCATACTTTAAGAAGCGAGCTGGAAACGGTGGAAAATAAAATGGAAAACGCCCTGTGGGACACCACTTTACAAGTCATCCAACTGTTTAATTCCGTGCCGTATCGCTTCAAAGAACTCAACCCATTACTCAAAAGAAGGTTTCTTAATTTGATATTCGAGAACATCCAGCTACATGGTAATAAGGTGCTTTTACAAGCCATTCCTGCGCTTGAAAGGATAAAAAATACAAATAATTTCATCCAAGGCGAAAAATTGCGATTTAACCATCTGCAACATGCTGAAAAACCGCTTGAGAAAGCGATTATCAGTTTTCAAAAGGAAGAATTTTCCCCTGAATTGCTTAATGGTCGGGGCGACTGGACTCGAACCAGCGACCACACGGCCCCCAGCCGTGTATTCTAGCCAACTGAACTACGCCCCGATATCGGCGGCATTGTATCGGCATTTTGTTTTCTGTTCAAGATAAAGACGCTTTTTTGCGAAGGGAGCGGAGGAATGTTTCTGCTTCTGAAAGATTCTTCAAAAATGGGCGATCTTCTCGAAGGAAAATATTTTGCACAGCACTTCCAACAATTGCCATATCTGCCTTTTCTCCTATTTTTTCTACGTGTTCTGGTATACTTACTCCAAAAGCGAGAGCAACGGGAAGATCAGACACTTTTCGAATCTCTGCTATTTTTTCATCTGCCGCTTCAGAAAAATTGTCTTGCGCACCGGTGACTCCCGTGCGAGAAACCACATACCAAAATCCACCTGCATATTGTGCAAGAAGAGCAATGCGCTCTGGCGGAGTAACGGGCGAAATAACGGGAATCCAACACAGACCTTCTTTTGGCAAGCCTCTAAAAAGTGTTCTGTTTTTTCCTCTTCTGGTGGCATATCGGGAACAATAACTCCTTGAATACCCACTTCTCTTGCTTCTCGACAAAATTTTTCTACGCCTCTCTTAAAAACAATATTGTAGTACGTCATAAAGAGAAGAGGAGTACTTATTTCCGAAGAAAGTTCTTGTGCCATTTTAAACGCATTCTCCACGCGAAAGCCGCGATCTATTGCAATTTCATTGCACCGCATCATGGTAGGACCATCTGCCACTGGATCGGAGAATGGGATTTGAATTTCGATAATATCTGCTCCAACTTCGTCCATCATTCGCACAACCTCTTTCGATTCTGAAAAACTTGGAAATCCAGCAATGGTATGAGTCATGAGTGCAGGACGAACAGGGGATTCTTGGATAGCATTGCTGATAGCGTTCACAAGGCGTTGACAGAGAAAACAACAGCAAGTATGGCAAAAAAATATATCGGTAACAATGGGCGAAAAGCTATTGTTTCCCTCGGTATTGAAAAAGGAATCGCAAAATTTTTCGTGTTTTTGGTGAAAAGAGTTTTTCCGCAAAAAATTTCCCCGAGGCGGTTTTAACAATTTCTGAAAGCGTGGGGTAAATATGTACTGAACTCGCAATATGTCCGAGAGTGAGCCCTGCATTTCGCGCAAGAATGAGCTCGTGGATAACTTCTCCGGCGTGCGATCCCACAATTTCTCCACCAATAATCTTTGCCCTTTTTCCAGTGGTAAGAATTTTTATAAATCCGCGTGTTTCCGATTCTGTTAAAGCACGGTCTTGTTTTTCGAATGAATGTGTCCAAACTCGATACGAAATACCACGTTTTTTTGCTTCTGTTTCGCTCAGTCCACACACTGCTATTTCTGGATCGGTAAAAGTAGTGCGGGGAATGTTGTCATAGTCTGCTTTTCGCGAAATACCGATTATGGCGTTTGCCACCACAATACCTCCCTCATATCCGGCAGTATGGGTAAAGAGAGATTTTCCATTAATGTCCCCAGCGGCGTAAATATGCTTTTTACTCGTTCGGAGGCGCGCATCTGTTGTAATTCCTCTTTTGTCATACTCTATGCCAGCTCGTTCGAGCTTGAGAAAATCCATATTTGGAATTCTCCCTGTGGCAACCAGAATTTCATCTACTTCTATTTCTTTGGAATCTTCTCCTTGAAGAAAGGTGATTACTTTCTTTTCCTTCGTTTTGTGAATCTGCTGAACAGTGCTTTTTGTGTGAATAGCAATGCCTTCTTCACGGAAGACTTCCATAAGTATTTCAGAAGTTTTCTCCTCTTCTCGAGGCAAAATTCGCTCTCCTCGAATAAGAAGAAAAACCTTTGTTCCGATACGTACAAAGGCTTGTGCCATTTCACATCCAATAGCACCACCTCCAAGAATAGCGAGAGTTTTTGGTTGCTCTTTGAGAGAGAAAATTTCTTTATTGGTCACAAATCCGCTTTCTCGTAAACCCTGAATTGGAGGAATAAATGGTCGAGAGCCAGTAGCAATGGCAATTTTTCTTCCAGAAATTTGAAATTCACTTCCTCGTGTCAAAAATTCCTTTTGCTGAAATTTCTCCATTTCTGGGCTCAATTTCACATAAATGGTTTTTTCGTCCCAAAAATCGGCTTTTCCAAAAATAACATCAACACCCATATCTCGGAATCTCTTCGGATCATCGTGCTCGGCGGCAAGACCGATAACATTCTGGATTCTCTTTTGAATTTCTAAAAAATCAAACTTTGGGTTTTCCGCATAAAGACCATATTTGTTTGCATTCTGAATGGTGTGTGCGATGCGAGCGGATTTGATAAGCGCTTTGCTGGGAATACATCCAAACATTAAACAATCTCCGCCAAGCAGTGCGTTACTCACGAGTGCGACTTTTGCGCCAAGTTGTGCTGCTCCTGATGCGATGGTAAGTCCGGCGGCACCTCCACCAAGAACGAGAAGATCGTATTCGGGTTTCATAAAAGGGGCAGAAGAAAATCAGGAGGAAGTTTTTTGTGCAGTGAGTTTTTTGATAATTTGTGGAACAAGAAGTACAAACACAATTAGTATTCCGGGGAGAAGAAGCGCTTTTGGTCCTTTGGTAATGGCATCTCCAAAAAACACAAATGCGGGACTTAAAACGGCATTTGTGAGCAAAGTTGCCCAAAAGAAATCGCGTGCTTTTGCGGTTTTTACAAGTCCTGCGGCATAACTCACTGGCGCGTAGGGAAGAAGAAGACACCGAAGAATAATGAATGTTTGAAGTCCATTATGTAAAAGCCGTTCTTCTATTTTTTCGGTAAAGGTTGAGAGCATTTCTTTTTTTTCCACAAAATTCGGCAGATTCTTTCCGAAATATCGTGTGATTAAAAAAGCGGTTTGTGCCGCCGCGGTCGCCGCAATAATTACAAGAAATGCCCCAAATGCCTTCCCAAAAAGTACGCCTGCCAAAATGGTGAGTGCAAGAGTGGAGAGAAAGGATAGCGTGGCGATATAGTATCCAGCAACAAAGAGGAAAGGGGCGATCGGTCCGGCAGAGCGAAGAAATGTACGTATTTTTTCCTGATTTTCTTCTGAAAAAAAATGTTGCACACCATTAACTTTGATTAAAAAAATAACCAGAAAAAATATTCCAAGAAATGTAAGGATGAGGGCGGTTCGTTTTTTGCTCATAAAAAAGATGATCACTCTCCATTGTAGGTGTGTTGCAATACTTTTGCGAGAATTGCGTAAAAACAAGTTTCTTTCAGGTTCTTACATCTTTAAAATATTCGTTTACCTTACCTATTTTTTTCATAACTTTTTATTTGCGAAAAATATTATAAAATTTTATAATAGTACGAAATATAAAAATACATTTTGAAAAAAACTCATCAACAAAAGTGGTTCACTCCTCTTCTTGTCAGTCTTCTGTTCCTTTCCGGTTGTTTCGGTGGCGAGTCGACAACTTCGAAAGATCGCTGGGACTGGGAAGGGGAATTAGATGCTTCCGAACAGAAACAGGTCGATATGCCAATGGTGTCTTCGAAAAACACTTCTGAAATAAAAAAAGTACATCTCCAAACAGAAGAAAAAAAGGAGGCAGAAGACATTGCAAGCGAACTCAATAATATGTGGGGACCAGACCCTTTTGCCCAAAAAAATAATGAAGAAGAAACAACTGATGTTATGAAAAATGAGGAAAGTTCTCTTTCACCAGAAGAAGAGCAGGGATTTTTAGATCCTTCTTTAGAACAAAAAAATGAAGAACTTGTACCACAAGAAAGGAGAACAGCCTCTTTTTCTTCTGATGTTGAGATGCTCAATATTCTTCGGGAATTAGCAGAAGCAAAAACGGAAAGCGAAAAAAAGAGATCCTTTCACGTTCACTTAAAAAAATTCCAGAAACATCTGCATATCTCGATTTTTTACTCGAACTCAAACAGGTGGTGCCATCCTCTCTTCATGATATCGTGAACGAAAAAATTGTTTCCCTTTTGGGAAAGGGGCAATAAGAGAATCTTTTGTGAAACAAAAGGGGTTAGGTTATGTCTTCTGAAAATGCAACTCTGAGCTTTTTTGCAAGAGTGACGAGTTCTTGAACACGATTATCTCCTGTGTTAATAGCAACAGCTTTTTCGAGGAGCGTGATGGCTTTTTCAAAAAAATTTATCTGAAGATAGCACGCAGCAAGATCACACAAAATAGCAGGATCATCATTGCGCAAAAAAAGCGCCCTCTGAAGGATGGCTATTCCTTCGTTTCGTTTTCCGGAGTGAAAAAGTGACCAACCAAGACACCGAAGAATTTCCGGATTATTTGGTTGACCAGCATTGCTTATTTGGAAAAAAGAGATCGACTTCCCCCATTCTTCTTTTTGGGAAGCAACAAAGCCGAGCACAAAATTTGCGATATAGCTTTTAGGAGAGAGGAGGAGAACATATTCTGCCGCTCGCATGGCTTCTGGAATGCGTTCGAGTGATAAAAGGTTGTCCGATACCTCTTCAGCCGCTTCTACACATGCAGGGTCTTCTATGAGAATTTCTTCTGCAATAGTGAGCGCTTCCTTGTGTTTTCCGCTCATTTTG
Organism: Candidatus Peregrinibacteria bacterium; assembly: GCA_016699755.1. Lineage (NCBI taxonomy): Bacteria > Candidatus Peregrinibacteriota > Candidatus Peregrinibacteria bacterium. The sequence continues at coordinate 482,424 of CP065009.1, forward strand.
CACTCCTCCGATTTTGCAAGCGCTTGAATAGTGCGTTGACTCAGATTTTTTTGCCTTCCTCGTTGGATTCCCTTTTTTTGCTTCTGCGGCATTTTGATGAAAAAAAAGTATTCCTTTCATTGTTCCAAACTCCGACGAAAATTTCAACCCTTTTTCCTATTTTTGTAGAGATGAGTTCTTTTGGGAAAAATAAGAACTTGCCGCAAGTAATCCATCAGGATTTCCCACATCAAATCGTTCTCCAGTAAGAATGCGTCCAAAGATTGATTTGGTTTTTCGAAGTTCAATAAAGGCATCTACAAGGCGCAACTCTCCTCCAATTCCTACTTTGGCATGACGCAGGGCGGAGAAAATTTCGGGCGTACAGAGGTTTTTTCCAATAAGCGCATAGTTGCTTGGAGCAGTTCCTTGTGCTGGTTTTTCTACGAACGAGCTAATCTCAAAACTCCCGTTTTCTATTTTTGTCGCCGATTCAACAATTCCAAATTTATGAGTTTCTTCTGGATGAACTTCTAGAATACCGAGGACACATTTATTATGTCCTTCTCCTGCGGTAAGAAGTTGTTCTGGAGAAGATTTTTCCGCATCAAAAATTTCATCCCCAAAAAAGGCAAAAAAATCATTATCTCCCACAAGATCTTCCGCTTGCAAAATAGCGTGTCCATCTCCGAGTGGTTCTTGTTGAACAACAGTGGCAACTTTTACGAGCCGAGCGAGCGCTCGAATTTCATCGGCATAATGATCCTTTCCTTTTTTTCTGAGTTCTTTTTCAAGCCATTCATTGGCATAAAAATGATTAGGCGTCACGCTTCCTTCTGGCGGAACAACGAAAATTACTTCCTCCACTCCCGCTTTGGCAAGTTCGCGAACAATAAGTTCAATGACAGGTCGGTCATAGACGGGGAGAATTTCTTTGGGGATACACTTTGTTGCTGGAAGAAAACGACTTCCCAGACCAGCAATAGGAATAACAGCTTTTCGAACACGACGCGCACTCATTGTTGTGATGAGGAAAGAGAAATGATTTTCGATTTTGCTTTTCGTGCCTTTGGAATTTCGAGAATGATAATGCCCTGTTCAATGCGGGCAATCATATCTGCGGTATTGACTGCAGAGGGAAGAAGAATATGCCGAGAAAATGAACCCCAGTAGCACTCCGAAACAAGATCTCGACTTTCTTGTGGAAGAAATGTTGGACGAACTCGCATTCCAGAAATAACGAGAAGATCGTCATTCAGAGAAATAGAAAGATTACCTTCTTCTACTCCGGCGATGGGGGCGAGAATAAAAATAGTCTCTTCTGTTTCTAAAACATCAAGAGCGAGATAGCCAACGTCCTCTTCTGTTCTTAACTTGGTATGAGTATTTCGCTTTTCTCCAGTATCGACCGATATTTCTTTAGTGTAGAGCACGTTTTTGGTAAAGCAAAATTAAAAACTCATTCCATTTTTTGAGATTCTCGGAAAAACAGCAAGAGAAAAGACTTGATTTTTCTAGAAAAGACGTGAAAAAATAGACCTACGTTCTTTTTTCTTTGCATGTCCATCTACACCGTCCGTCGAAAAAATGAAAATAATGAAAAGCTCATGCGTCGCTTTAAGAAAACGGTGCAGAATGTTGGAATCATTAAGAAGGTTCGAAAAAAACGTTACTATCAATCTGCGAAGACGAAAATTCGTATTCGTCAGGAGGCTATTAAGAGAACAGAATATCGTGAGAAAAAGATAGAGCGAATTTTGTGGGCGTAATATTCCGCGTTTAAAAAAAAGACTCATTAAGAGTTTTTTTTAGATCTTCAAAGAATTGTCTAAAAAATAAGAGAAGCGACAGTTCACCGGGGAGATCTGAAAAAATAATTCCTTCGGTATCTTTTTCCCAGTCAAGAGTGCTTCCCATGAAGCCATGAAAAGCACTGCACTGTTTCAGTATTTCTACATTTTTCCAAGGGTTAAATTTTTTTATCGGATATTTTGCAAGGATCTCATCATCCTCACTTCCTAGGGGAATGCTGTAAAACGAGAGATATCCTAATTCTCTTGCGCGCCATACACTATTCCCAAATTTTTTCTTCAGAAGTTTAATAATCTTCTCTCGTAGCTCGCGTGCTTCTTCATACGCCTTTTGTAGTGCACGAGGCGCCAACTCTTCTATATTTTGAAGGGGAGTCATCATCTCAGAATTCTTTTTTTCGAGAAGAAGTGAGGGGATATTTGATGGTGCGTGACTCATTTGAGATTAAATTTCTGCGTATTTTATGCATATGCTTTTTTCTGTCAACTATTTTTTCGGATGACAACATGGCTCTACTTGTGGTCAGCCTAAGGTTTGGTGTGTTGGTCTCTCATTTTTCTACAATATATTGCAAAATTGGACTTATTTGAGTCTGCATACTGCCGTCCAATCGCCATGCTCTTTGAGCATTTTTTGAGTTTTTTCTGCCTTTGCTTTTTCGGAAAACACGCCAAATACCGTTCCGCCAGAACCACTGAGCGCTGTATGTTCTGCTCCAAATTCCTTGAGAAGAGTTGCCCGATGAGAGAGCTCTGGAAAGGCAGAAAAGATGATTGGCTCAAAATCATTCCCATTTGGTACGGTTGTCTTTCTTTTTTCCCATTCCTCATACGCCCAAGCAGTGGAAATGGAAATATTTTTTGGAAGACAGAGAGTAAGGAATCCCGAAGAAATTTGAGGGAGGGGGGTGAGGCGTTCTCCTGTTCCTTCTATAGTAGCGCGGGAAAAATTTCCAAAAAAAAAGGGGATATCTGAACCGAGATTACTTGCGATATGAAAGAGCTCCGATTCTGAAATGCATTCTGGAAACATTTGAGAAAGCCCCTTTAAAACTGCTGCTGCGTCTGAACTTCCTCCGCCAAGTCCAGATCCGGTGGGAATGTTTTTGGTGAGGCGAATACAAATGGCAGGGAAAAGCGTTTCCCCAAAAAATGATCGTGCGGCGCGTACAGCAAGGTTTGTCTCATCTTTTGGGACAGAAAATTCTTGTGGATTTTTTAACACAAAGTCAATTTCTCCTTGTTTTTCTTGTGGGAGAATTTCTATTTCCAATTCATCTGCAAGCGATATCTTCTCCATTTCTGTATAAATTTCGTGCAAGCCATTTTTTTGGATTTCTCCAATATGTAAATTCCAGTTGATTTTTGCTGGAGCAGAAAGGGAAATCTTTTTCATCTGTTACGGTAGTAAAGAAATCTGCACAATGGCTATTGCAGAAATTCCTTCTCCTTTTCCGCACTCTGTGAGCTCTTCTCCACTCGTGGCGGTAATACCAATATCTTCTGGAGAGATCTGGCAGAGTTCCGCAAGAAGATTTTTCATTTCTGCGAACCGGTGTTCTAGCTTCGGATTTTTTGCTTCCAGAGAAAGAGAAATATTTTCTATCGTGCCACCAGCACTCCACAATTTTTTGAGAATATGCCGAAAGTACTCCTTGGAATCCGTCGTTCCCTGTTGACACAACGTATCGGAAAATGTAGAGAGTGATCCGCCACCAAGCGCAGAAGAAACCGCATTGGTAATTGCATGGAGGGCGGCATCTCCATCAGAATTTCCGAGGAGTTTTGGCGATTTTGGAAACAAAATTCCTCCAAGAACAAGCTCTCCTTCTTTGGAAAAACGATGCGAATCTTGTCCAATTCCAATGCGTTTTTTTTGATTTCCCTTCACAAATGATTCGAGAAAGAAAAGATCTTCTGGAAATGTAATTTTTCGGTTTTGTGGAGAAGCAGGGATGATCTTTGGCAAAATGCCGGCGGCTTCTGCCACTGCAAGATCATCTGTTGGTATTTTTGAGAGGAGGGTGTATCCTTTTTCAAACACTTCTGCTCGAACTCCTTGTGGCGTTTCCATCTCCCAAAGCTCTTCGCGCGGAAGAATACCGCTATTTTGTTTTCGAATTGTGGAAGTCATTGATCTTCCTACTCCCCCGGCGCCCGTTTGTTTTATGGCAGAAATAACTTCTGTAATTTCCTTTTTTGTGACGAGTGGATTGGCAATATTATGAAAGAGAATAAGGTTTGCTCCTTTTTCTTTCGCTGCGAAAAATCCGATTTTTGCGCTCTCAAAACGATTTTTTCCTCCAACGATGATAGTTATTTTTGCACACTCCACAATATTTTTTTGAACTAAATCCTTGTGCTCTTGCGATGGAACGACCAAGAAGATATATTCGATTTCTGGAATCTGCAAAAATGCTTCTGTACCCCAAAGAAAAAGCGGTTTTCCCAAAAGAGAAACGAATATTTTTTCTTTTCCAAAACGTGTTCCAGAGCCGGCACCAAGGAGTACTGTGGCAATCATTGAATAAGAATGTGGAAAAATGCCAAAAGAGAATACGTTTTTTGATATAATTCTTCAATTTCTCCTCTTTTTCATTTCCTTTGTTTGTTTCTTAAAATGATGATCTATCCTCTTTCAGACAAGGGTGCACAACTCCTCTCTATTCGAATAGAGAATCCCCAAAAGACAAATAAAGGAGAAAGTCCTTGTCAAGAAGAATGTCCTGATGCTTTGAATTTTGTAGAAGGTATTCAGAAATTTTTTAGAGCTGAATTAAGCGGAATAAACAAAATAATGATTGAGATTCCTTGTCCGATAAATCCAAAACACACTTGTCGCATTTCTGCAGAACAGAAAATGATTGGATAAAAACTATTTGGAGCAGTCCTAAGAGACTGCTCCAAGAGCGTATGTTATTAAAATGGAGCTCGACAAGATGCACCTGGCTGATATGGACCAGGGATATATTGATTTCTTGAATCTTCCTCTATATTGGGAGGAACAGGGAACCCCAATAGTGCTCGAACGCCATTAGATATTTCGGTCATTTTTCCACTCTGAACCATGCCTTCAATTACACGGTCTTCTTTGTTGGAAAGCCAGTCTCGTTCCTGAGGATATCTCAACATTTTTATTAAAAAAGAAAAAACATACGATAAAGTAATACTTTTTTTAAAATAAACGTCAAGAGGATTTTTTCTTTTTCTTTCGTTTTGACCTTCTCTTCAGAATTTTCGTATGATTTTCTCTGTTTTTCTTCCTCAGAATGCAAGATCGAATTCGAATCTCTCTGACGCTTAAAAAAGAAATCGTAAGCCTTATCGACAGTAAAGTGGATGGAGTGAGAATTCGAAATCGTTCTCATGCCATTGAGCACTATCTTAAAATCTCTCTCGCTTCCTCTGTCGGACAAGCTGTTCTTTTTGTTCATCGAGAAGAAGATCTTTTAAAAGAGGTTGAAAAAGAATCACTCATCGTCTCTCTTTTACGACGTTTTCAAAAAATTGGAATTCTTTCTGTGCTTTTCTGCTCTTCTCAAGAATCGCTTTTGTTACAAAAAATTGTTGGTGGCAAAAAATTTCAAGATTTTACGTTTCATTTTGTGCACACAAATCCCGAGCATACCGCTTCTGCTCTTCTCGATTGTTCTTCACTTCTTCATCCGGGAACTTTTCTTGTGCTCCACGGCGATATTGCAACGGAGCTTGATCTCTTTGATTTTCAAGATTTTCATCGAGAAAAAAGCAGTATTGCCACGGTTACCGTAACGAGTATTTCCGATCCGCTCCCTTGGGGAGTAGTGCGCTTAAAGCGAAACTTAATTACAGAATTTCGTGAAAAACCTGTTCATTCCGAAACAGAAACACGGCTTACTAATCTTATTAATGCGGGAATATATGCGTTTGAACCAGAGATTTTTTCTTTTTTTCCAGAGGACGCAAAAAGCTTAGAGGAAGATGTTTTTCCTCTTCTTGCTCAAGAACGAAAGCTCTTTGGATATTTGCTTGATGGAGCATGGTTTAACATTTCAGTCCCCGGAATGCTTGAGAGCGCAAAAAAACATTTTTCTCCTACTCCATAGTACATGCGTCTTCATGGAAAATCCTTGTTATTTCTTGGGAATAACGAATAATATACTTGCCCTCTTGATAAAAAAGTCATACACTGTGTGATGATTTTTATCGTCCCTATGGGTTCCCTCATTGGAGTTGATGTAGGAGGAACGAAAATTCGTGCTATTCGGTTCTCGGAGTCCGATATGTCCCACGAGGACGAAAATAGAGTTCTTACTGAAGCAACAAAAGGTGCCGATGCTGTATTTCAAAATATTATTCAAGTAACCGAAAGCGTTTTCAATGAATCAGTTACTGCTATTGGTATTGCTTGGGCGGGGTTTGTTGATCACGAGAATGGTATTGTACGAACAGCACCAAACATTCCTGGATTTTCCGATTTTCCTCTCGTTAAGCGTCTTCAGCAACACTTTTCGCTTCCCATGGTTCTCGAAAACGATGCACGACTTTTTACTTATACTGAGGCATTAGAGGGTGCTGGAAAAGGGGAGTCAGTGGTAGTTGGTATTAGTCTTGGAACGGGAGTAGGAAGCGGAATTATTCTCGATGGCAAAATTTTTCGCGGTGCAGAAGGATTTTCTGGAGAGGTTGGGCAGGCATTTGCCAGTATTGATGCACTTGAGACATTTGAAACGAATGAATTTTTTATTTCGGGAACAGGACTCGGTCGAGATGCTGAACATTTCGGATGTAAGGGTGCTATTTTTGGAGAAGATTCCTTTCGGAAATGGCAAGAAAAAATCTTGCCAGAATATGACATTTTTGAGCTTTGGGTGACTCGACTTTCGCGGTTTTTGGTAAACGTCATTTTGTTCTACAATCCCTCTGTCATTGTTTTTGGTGGAGGCGTTGGGCGAACTGTCTTCCCTCCTTTTTTGCCAGAAATTTCCCAGCGAACGGAAACGCTTTTGCGAAAACGAAACCTTCCTTCTTCTGTTACCTTTCGTCTTGCAGAAATTCCCTTTTCCGCTACTTTTGGTGCAGGACTTCTTGCAAAATCCTTAGCTTAGGAACCAGAGACAACTGCTATAAAGGCAATAGTATTGTTGACGGCATGAAATGCAATTCCTGGATAGAGCGATTTCGTGCGAATAAATGCTGTTCCAAGGAGAACTCCCAATACAAAATAGACAGGAAAAAGCCCCAAATGAAGATGTGCCGCGGCAAAAAAGAGTGAAGAAAGCGCAATAGCGTGAAAAGCATTCATTTTTTTAAGAAAGCCACTCAGGAGAAAACCACGGAAAATTAGCTCTTCTAAAACAGGGGCAATAATTCCAGCAAAAACAAAAAGAAGAGGAGGTGATATCCAGCGTTCGGAAATGAGTTGTTCTACAGTTCCAGAATTGGCAACAGAACCAATACCAAGGAGGTTAAGCCCAAAGAAGTATCCGTTTTGCAACGCAATACTTGTGCAAAAGAGAAGCACAAAAACACCGAATGTGGTTTTGAAGGGGATCTTTCGAAAACCGAGATCTGAAAGCCCAGCACCATATTTTTTTCGAGAATACCAAAAGAGAAAGCCAACCTGAGAAAGCACCTGCAAGAGGATTCCTGCAATAATGATTTCTTGCTTATTATTAAGAAGAAATTCTGCCGCTGGTATTTGCCCCCAAATCTGCATTGCCAAAAAGAACCCCCCGTATGAAACGATAATGAGGAGAAGCGAAGAAAAAAGAACCATTTTTACGGCGTCACTTGGCTTCCAAGGAGCTGTTGGTAATGCCTTTTCTGGAAATGGATCGCAAAAAAATCCGTAGCTTTTCCGAAACATACTCTGAAATGTCGCCATGCGTTTTTGGGAGAAATAAAAGTGAAGTGTGTTGTTTTAACAAAATTATTTTTATTTTGTCAAGTATCCACTTTTTTTCCTGCAAAAGGAGTGCTTATACTTAGAGTCCTAATTCTGCAAAGAATATTTTAAGTCCTTCTTTTGTTGTTGGGAGACCCTCAATGGGGGGAACTTCTACATCAACAACCATCTGTTTTGGAAAATTTGGTACTCTCCTGAAGTGTCTTTGTGATTCTAGCTGTTGACCGTTCTTAGGGAGGTAGTCTTTTGACCTCCAGTAGCTCTCATCATGAGAATGTCCAAACATTTTTAAGTAGAAAAGCAAATATATCTTCTTTGAGAAATAGGAAACTTTCCAGAAAATGATACAAAATAAGTAAAAAAATTGCACAAAATATCCATTTTTCCACACAGTACAATCCATTTTTTCATAATGAAAAATACTGATAATCAATATTGGTTGGCAGATCTACATCTATTCATCTCTTTTTCCGGAAGTCACTAAAGTATTGTAACCTTGTGCCGCTTCGGAACCAGTATTTGAATAGGGGGCAATATCGTATGCTCTTTTGTATTCTTCAAGAGCCTTTCCCCAGTCCCCTTGTTGCTCTGCAATTTTTCCCAAGAAGAGATGAGGGATTGGATTTTCTGAATTTACTTCTTGAATCTCCTGAAAAACCTCTTTCGATTTTTCATATTCTCCGTTTTCAAAAAATGCCTCACCAAGAAGAGCTTTTGCCTCTTTTGAATCTGGATATGCCTCCACGGATTTTTGTGCTATTTCAAGCCCCTTTTTTGGGGTTTTGAGTTTGTCGATAGAAAGATGCATGGCGGATTCGTAGTGTTCAATCGGCGCACCATGAATTTCGAGAAGCTTGTCATATTCCTCTTGTGCGGCTTCGTAATATTTTCCTCCAATATAGGCTTCTGCGAGCAAAAGAGTTACTTCATTTTGTGGAATGTATCCATTTTGTCGAGCCATGGAGAGGTGTGTAATGGCTTCTTCGTACTGCTCAAGCGCATTTTCTGAAATGCCAAGAAAAAAAGCAGTTTCTGGTTTTGTGGGATCAAGGTCAAGTGCTTTTATAAAAACATCTCGAGCAAGGTTGTATTTTTCGAGTGAGAGATAGCTGTGTCCCAAAATAATCCATGCATCACGATAGTTTTCTTGTTCTTTTAGAATTTTCTTGCACATTTCAATACTGATTTGATAAAAACCAAGAGCATCGAACGATTTTGCAAGAAGGAGTTGTAAGTGTAATGGGTTTCCCTCGGGAAAGAGAGAAAACTCCTGAAAAGCTCCTAATACAATGCGCGATTGCTCTCCGTATTCTGTATTTTCTGCGAGAGAAGAGAGGAGTTTTTTTGCTGTTTCGTAATCTCCAAAATAAGCAGATATGATTCCAAAATAGTAGTTTTTTTCAGGAGAATCAGGAAGGTTTTCAAATATTTTCTTTGCTTCTCCAAAAGAACTTCGTTGAATTTCAATTTCTCCAAGGAGCACGGAAAAAGAAATATCATCAGGAAAAGCTTGGTGTGCCTTTGCTGTAGATTCTTTCGCTGCATCGTAATTTTGAAGAGCAATTTGCGCCGAAATGAGCTTGTGAAGAGCATCTTTTGAGGTGGGATCCATTTCTGTAGCGCGCTCAAAATCTTTAATAGCAAGACTCAAATATCCTTCAGAGAGGTATCCGCCGCCTCTTTTTATAAGAGTTTCAAAACTCTCCTCTTCCCCTGTTTTTTTTGGTGCATTTTCTTCTTGAAGAGGGTCTTTATTAAGATTTTCTTCTGGTGTTTTTGGCAAAAAATCTCCTTGGGAATTTTCCTTGCTTTCTTGAAGAGTAGGACGAATAGCGCTTGGAAGGAGTTCTATAATTTCTTCGGGGTAAACACGCCAAGCGAGAACAGCGATAAAAGCGGTGAGCGAAAGTCCAAAAAGGATTCCAAGAATTTTCGCCATAGTTGGGGAGAGTAACAGAAAAACAATACTTCGCTCTTCTCATTTTTTCATTTTTTCTTATGTCGGGCACGGGAAAAACATTGACAATAAAAAACAGTTGTTTAAAATCTAAAACTTTTAGCAAATTTATATGGGAAAACAAGTATTCTTCTTCTTTCTCGCTCTTACCAGTGGTGTTCTTCTTTTATTAGTCGTACCAACTTCTTTAGGCGATTACCAAAAAACGCACGCAAATGCCCCCCTATTTTCCAGAAGCTTCACCATTCCCACTCCCATTTCTATTTCTACTCCTCTTCCTGATTTTTCCTTGCAAGCTCCTTCACAAGTAGAAGAGGCAGGGGATTCCGAGTTATGTTCTGTAAAACCTTTTAATAATCTTCCGAAAGAACAGGAACAGGTTTTTCGGAGCGCCGCCGAATTTATTCCATGTTCATTTCTTTTGGGTCTTGAGTCTATCACTACATTTGACGATATGAGCCGTCCTCGAGCACTTTCGGGGGCTACTTCACTCTACATTCGCTCCGACCTTTTTTCTCTACCAGAACGAAAACAAGTTCTCATTCACGAGCTTGGTCATATTGTTGATTTAAGTGGTCTCAAGGGGGTTTCGGGAAGCGAAGCTTCTCTATTTCGAGATGGAACGCACCCTGTACTTTTGAGCGATCCGAGTATTCGATTTTATGAAATTTCATGGAAAAATGAAAAGAAGCAGAAAGAAGGGGGAGGCGCGGAAGATTTTGTTACTGGATACGCTGCTACTGATCCGTTTGAAGATTTTGCAGAATCTTTTTTGTTTTATTTAGAACAAGGGAATGCCTTTCGAGAGTATGCAAAGAAAAATGCGGCAATTCAAAAAAAATATGATTTTTTAAAGCGGACTGTTTTTGATGATGTGGAGTTTCTTACTGGTGGTATACCAACAGATCTTTCTTCCCGAGAATGGGATGCAACGCGAGTAAAATTTCCCATGAACCACTCGTAAAGATATCGGTTTTGGGATACTCTTCTGATATGACAACGGTTCTTGCCACCGGCGTTTTTGATCACTTTCATCCGGGGCATCGGTTTTTTTTAGAATCCGCAAAAAAGTTGGGAGATCGTCTTGTAGTGATAGTCGCACGAGATGAAAATGTTTTTCGTATTAAGGGTTTTTTTCCTGAGTATTCCGAAAAAGAGCGTTTACAAAGCATACGGAACTCTGGTGTTGCGGATGAGGTTTTGCTCGGAAAACGAGGAGAGGATTTTCTGAAGATTGTTTCTGAAATTGCCCCAGATCTTCTTGCCGTTGGATACGATCAACATATTCCTCCTCATTTTTCTGAGTACTTTCCACAAATACTCTTTTGTACTATCCCTGCAAAAAATCCCGAAAAATGGAAGTCGAGTTTCTATCGAAAGAGCACCTAAGCACTTCTGCTTCTGCTTTCATTGTATACTTCTTTTCGCTACAATATGGGAGATTTTTGGGTTCCTTATGACAAAAAAACCGATTCTTATTACTACTTCTATTGCCTATGTTAATGGTGCGCCGCATGTTGGCTTTGCCATGGAAGCTATTGAGGCAGATACATTTGCTCGCTGGAAACGTTTGCGTGGGTATGATGTCTTTTTTCTTACGGGGACAGATGAGCATGGTATCAAAATTTATCGAACGGCAGAGGAACAGGGGATAAGCGCAAAAGAGTTGGCAGATAAAAATTCTGCACACTTCCAAGAGCTCGCAAAAACACTCCATATTTCTCACGATGACTTTATTCGCACGACTGAAGAGCGGCACATTCGCGGAGCACAGGAGTTTTGGCGTCGGATTGAAAAACGGGAAGATTTGGAAGAGCGTCCCTTTACCGGAAAATACTGCGTTGGTTGCGAAACATTCTATACAGAAAAAGAGCTCGAAAATGGATACTGTCCCATTCACCTCTGTCTACCAGAAGAGTTGACGGAGAAGAACTACTTCTTTCGTCTTTCGCGCTATTCTAAGGAGGTTTCTTCTCTTCTTTCAGAGGAAACTATTGAAGTTCTTCCTCGTTTTCGCGCACAAGAAATTCTTCGTTTTACTGAAGACGGACTGAAAGATATCTCCTTTTCACGTCCGGCAAAATCCCTTCCATGGGGTATTCCTGTTCCAGAAAAGCCAGATCACACCATGTATGTTTGGTGTGATGCCCTCACCAATTACATAACTGCCCTTGGGTTTGGGAGCTCCGATGAGTGGAAACACTATTGGGAACAAGGGGAAGTGGTACATTTTATTGGAAAAGATATTCTCCGTTTTCATGCTGCTATTTGGCCAGCGATGCTTCTTTCTGCACGGCTTCCTGTTCCGAGCAAAATTTGTGTTCATGGATTTCTCACGAGTGAAGGACATAAAATGAGTAAATCGCTCGGGAATGTTGTTGATCCCTTTGCTGTTGTAGAGGACTTTGAAGGAAATCCCGATCCACTTCGTTTCTTTCTTCTTTCGGAGGTACCTTTTGGGCGCGATGCCGATTTTTCTCAAAAGCGATTTCTTGAAATGTATAATGCAAAGCTCGCAAATGGTCTTGGAAACTTGCTTTCTCGTATTATGACTCTCTCCGAAAAAGCCGGTGGTGTTGCTCCTGCTCAGTATATTGTTTCTCCAAAACTTTTGGAGTTTACTGAAGCACTTTCAGGAAAAATTGATACTTTTATGGAACAGTGTGAACTTCATAGTGCTTTACAAGAAATCTTTTCGTTGGTGGAAATACTCAATCTTGATATTGATGAAAAAAAGCCATGGATTGCCATAAAAGAAGATCCAAAATCGATGAATACCAATATTGCCGATTGGCTTTCTGCTCTTTTGCTTCTCTCACAAGAATTATCCCCATTTTTGCCAAGCACAGCGGAAAAAATGATTCTTGCACTCGAAAAAGGAGAAAAGATTCAACTCTTTCCACGAAAAGAAATAGGGAAATAATTTTCTTAGTCTTCTCGTTTTAATACCGCAAGAAATGCCTCCTGTGGCAAATCTACTTTTCCAATTGATTTCATTCGCTTTTTTCCTGCTTTTTGCTTTTTGAGAAGCTTATTTTTTCGTGTCACGTCTCCGCCATAAAGACCAGCGGTGACATCTTTTCGATAGGCGGGAATGGTTTCGCGCGCAATAATCTTTCCGCCAATAGCCGCCTGAAGGGCAATGGGAAAGTTGGCACGTGGAATTACTTCTTTGAGTTTCAGAACAATGGGCGAGCCAACATAGCGCGCTTCAGAGCGATGCACCATTTGAGAAAGACTTTCTACTCGTTCTTCAGCAATGAGAATATCGAGCTTGACGAGATCTCCAACGCGATATTCTAAAAAGTCAGATGAAAGTGATGCATAGCCAGAACTGAGACTTTTGAGACGATCGTGCATATCGGTAATGACTGCTGAAAGCGGCATTTCAAAGGTGAGCACTGTCCGTGTTTCATCGAGATATTGCATGTTTTTAAAAATGCCACGACGTTTTGAGCAGAGATCCATGCATCCTCCCACAAACTCTTTTGGGGTAATAATTTCTGCTTTTGTCCATGGTTCTTGAATTTCTTGAATATGCGTGGGGTCGGGTAAATCGGCGGCAGAAGAAATGCGGAGAATTTCTCCATTATTGAGAGTAACATCGTACGGAACGCTTGGAGCCGTAACGATAAGATCGAGATCAAATTCTCGTTCAAGTCGTTCTTGAATAATCTCCAAATGAAGCATTCCAAGGAATCCAATTCGAAAGCCATTTCCAAGAGCCGGAGAGTGTTCTGGTTCAAAAACAAGCGCTGAATCAGAAAGCGAGAGCTTTTCAAGTGCTTCACGAAGTTGAAAAAAACTATCCGCGTCAGTAGGAAAAATTCCGGCATAGAGCATGGGGCGGACAATACGAAATCCGGGGAGAGGAGTAGCGGACTCTATTTTTCCCCCCACAAAAAGAGTGTCCCCTACGCGGGCTTGTCTCGTTGATTTTAGTCCAGTGACGACATAGCCAATTTCTCCAGATTCAATGGCATTTTGTGGAGAAAATTGTGGACGGAAATAACCACACTCCAAAATTTCAATATCCGTTTTTGTTCCAAGAAAACGAGCTTTCGCACGTTTTTGCAATGTTCCCGAAAAGACACGAACATACGCGACAACACCACGATAGGGATCAAATACCGAATCAAAAACAAGAGCCTTTGAGCCCTCTTTTGTGTTTTGATGCCCTTCTAAATCACCCAAAATTGTTTTCTTTGGAGAAGGGAAGCGACTAACAATTTCATCAAGCAGAACGTCGACATTCATACCGCTTTTTGCGGAAATTTCAATCATCTCTTCTTTGGGAATGCCAATTGCATTTTCGATCTCCGTTTTGACGCGCTCAGGGTCGGCGGCAGGGAGATCAATTTTATTGAGTACAGCAATAATTTCTAAATTATGCTCAAGCGCAGAGTATAGATTGGCAAGTGTTTGCGCTTCAATTCCCTGGGTGGCATCTACTACGAGAATAGCACCCTCCACTGCAGCAAGGCTTCTGCTTACTTCAAAAGAAAAATCAACGTGTCCGGGAGTATCGATGAGATTAAGAATATGTCCTTTCCAATCCATGCGTACTGGCTGGAGTTTTATGGTGATGCCACGCTCGCGCTCTAAATCCATTCCATCAAGGAGTTGCTCCTTCATGTTCCGTTTTTCTACGGTTCCAGTTATTTCGAGCATTCGGTCGGCAAGAGTACTCTTGCCGTGATCAATATGCGCGATGATGCAAAAATTTCGAATATTTTTCATGAGCGAGCAATAAGATACTAGAGGCAAGGAGAAAGTAGCAAGAAACATATTCTAAAGTGCTGAGATTCAAAGAAAAAATCATATTTTGGAATGCCATTCCTTGTAAAAATCAACACGAAATACTCGATTTCCCTCTATCTTTTCGGAAGAATAATGCTGATTTTTTAAAGAGAGACACCATGCCGAGTGTTGCCATTGATGGACGAATGTGGGGATCGGGGTTTACTGGAATTGGGTATTATGTCCGAGAGGTTGCGACGCGCCTTTTTTATCTTCTTCCTGAGGTATCGTTTACTCTTTTTTTACCGCCGAATATCTCTGAAGATCTCTCTTTTTCCGAAAATGTTCGCATTCTTCTGGCACCAGAACCGATTTATTCGTGTGCGGAACAGTGGTCATTTTTCCGTCATATTCGTTCTGTTCATGCCGATATTACGTGGTTTCCACATTGCAACGTTCCGTTCCTGTTTCGCTCACCTTTTCTTGTGACTATCCACGATCTCACGCTTATGCGGTATCCTGGGAAAAAAATGGGAAATTGGTATCAGCGCTTTGCATTTCAAAAGGTCTTTTCTCACGCGTTACAACATTCTTCTGGTATTCTCTCGGTTTCGGAATACACCAAGAAAGATCTCCTCTCTTTTTTACCGCTTTCTTCAGAGAAAATTTCAGTGACGCCACTTGGTATCGATATGAAACGTTATCAGTCTCCAAATCCTGAGAAAATTGCAGAATTTAAGAATCGATTTACATCTCCTTTTTTTCTGGTCTCTGGAGTTTGGCGAGAACACAAAAATGTCCCAGGAGCTATTACTGCTTTTGAGATGTATCGGAAATATGGTGGAAAAGGTTCACTTGTCATTACCGGAAAACCTGACCCATTTTATAATGAAGTTCGTCTTATGGCAGAATCTTCCCCATTTTCAAAGAATATTTTTCTCACAGGGTTCCTTCCCGAAAACGATATGCCAGCACTCTTTTCTGCTGCGGATGCTCTCCTTTTTCCAAGTTTTTCTGAAGGGTTTGGACTTCCTGTTCTTGAGGCAATGTCTGCCGGAACGCCGGTGTGTGCCAGTAATGCGACAAGTCTTCCAGAAGTCTGTGGAGATGCTGCTCTTTTTTTTCGTCCTGGAAATTACGAGGAAATGGCACTCGCAATGGTAGATGTGCTTCAGGAAAAAACACGAAATCGTCTTGTTGCAGAAGGGAGAAAACGCGCCACTCTTTTTTCGTGGGACACAACCGCACAAAAAACAGGAGAAGCACTTCGCCCTTTTCTTTCTTCTGTATTATGAAACGAATAACACAAGCAGATCTCTTTGCCACTGCAGAACGAAAGCATATTTCCTCTTCAGCAAAAGCGGCGCTAGTGTTGCAACGGGCAAACGTATTTTTTCAAGATTTTTTTTCGGGAGATTCCTCGTACATTTGCGCGGAAGTTTGGAAAGAAGGAGTCTTATTTGTTTCTGTTGAGAGCCCTGCTGTTGCTATGAAGGTATATTCTGCCTCTGAGGATCTTCTCGAAATACTCCAAAAAGATTTCCCTTATTTTCGATTTCGAGAGGTTCGCACACGGATTTCTGGGAAAATTTGATGCTCCTCAATTTTCCCATATTCTTTTTGGCTCTTGAGTAGGAAAATCATTTCGATTATCCTCTCAACATGCTTAAACACGCCAAAATATCAGACTACAAAATAAAAAAAATATTGATGTGTTTTTGTGAAGATATCGATGCCTCAAAAACAGCAAGAATTCTAGAAATAAATCGAAGGACTATTGATCGGTATTTTAATATCTTCCGAGAAAAAATAACTCTTCACGCCATCGCTCAAAGTAAGGAATCTGGAGAGTTTGAACTTGATGAAAGTTATTTTGGAGCTAAAAGAGTACGAGGTAAAAGAGGAAGAGGGGCAGCCGGAAAAACACCAGTCTTTGGTATACTTAAACGAGACGGAAAAGTATCAGTAACCATCGTAAAGAAATGCAGTAGAGAAGAGTTATTGCCTATCATACAGGGAAAAATACTCGAAGGTTCCACTATCCACACCGATGGCTGGAGGGCTTATGACGGACTCATTCTAAATGGGTATGATCACTATCGTGTCTACCATTCCCATGATGAATTTGCTCGAGGAAAATGCCATGTGAATGGCATAGAATCTTTCTGGTCATTTGCCAAGAGAAGACTCTCTAAATTCAACGGTATTGCTTCTCATAAGTTTAATCTTCATCTGAAAGAATGTGAGTTCCGATGGAACTATAAAGATCAGAATCTTTATGATAAAATGCTAAAGATTTTGAAGAAATTTTAAAATCTGCTACTCAAGAGCCTTCTTTTTTAAAAACAGAACCAGATTTAGTGGCTCAATAAACTTCCGCATTTTCCGCGGCAAATTCTGCCGTTTTTCGGAGCATACGAATTGACTCGAGTGGATATTTTCCTACTGTTGTTTCATCCGAAAGCATAAGATAATCCGCTCCTTCCCACGTGGCGGTAGCAATATCTGTTACTTCTGCACGGCGTGGACGAGGTTCGGATTTCATAGAACGGAGGAGTCCTGTTGCTACAATGGAAAATGTATTAGGAAAACCGCGGAGTTCGCGGAGCATTTTTCGTTGTAATACTGGAACGTGTTCAATGGGCATTTCTACTCCCAAATCTCCTCGGGCAATCATAATGCCATCTGCTGCGTTAGCAATCGCAGAAAAATTGTCGAGCCCTTCTTGATTTTCTATTTTTGCAACCATCTGTGCTCTTTCTCCTGCAATTGCCCGAGCTTCAGCAATATCTTCTGCTTTTCGGCAAAAAGAAAGGGCATACATATCAACTCCTTTTTCTTTTCCAAAGAGAAGGGCTTCCTTGTCAAAATCGGTCAATGTTGGTAGATGCACGCGAACTCCAGGAAGATTAAGGTGTTTTCGGCTTCCAAGAATTCCATCCGAAAGAAGTCGCACCGAAACTCTATTTTTGGAAATATCAGTAATTTCTCCAGCAAATCCACCATTATCAAACTGGAGAATTCCTCCCACTTGAACAGAAGATGCCAACTCAACATATGAACAGAAGAAAATGCGCGCATCTTCCTGCTGATCTTCTTCATGAGCACTAAGTGTTATAACATCTCCTTTTTGCAGTGAAATTTCTTGAGTAAGAACACCGGTTCGAATTTCGGGACCTTTTGTATCGAACATAATTTTTGCCGGCTTTTTAAGCGCGCGAATGCGATCTATTTGATGAGAATGCCACGATAATTCTCCATGAGAAAGATTGAGGCGAAATATAGAAACACCTTCATCTTGCATTTCTTGAAGTAAATTTTCGCATGCCGGTCCAACGGTAATAATGATTCTGGGGAAAAGAGACATAGGAGGGAGAGAAAGAAAAAAAGGATCTATGGTTATTGTTCCGAAAGAATCTCGGGGTTTGTTTTCATAAGCTCAAGACGAAGGGTTTCTCGAAGATCATCAAAATGAATGTCGCGTAAAAATTCACGATTGTCACGAGAAATAAGAGAAAAAATTTGCTCTTCAGGATCGGCAGTTCCCGAAAGAACCCACGAATAGTATTTTCCCGATTGAAAGGTAATTCCTTTATCTGTAATACGGACATCTTCAGAACTAATAGTGACGCCAGCATCGAGGAGCACCCATTCTGTTTGTCCGCGAAGTTCTTCACGAGCGAGAAAATCGTTAAAAGCCTTTTCCGTTGTTTCTAAAAGATGTTCAATATCTGTTTGTGGAACCGAAACATGATAGGGTTCGATAAAAATATTTTTTAGCACAGCCTTTCCTTGTGTCGCTTTTTCAATGACAAGAGAAACCGTATTTGATCCCAAAAATGGCATACTAATATTCTTCACTGCAAGAGTTGTCTCACTCGTCATGACAATATCAAGGAGATTCACCTCATAATCATACTTTGCAAATTCCTTTTGTGCCTGACGTCTTGTAACATCAATAACAATGGGATCAACCTTCGCTAGCGGATCCTCCTCTTGTGATGGCAACGCATCTTTAAGATTGTCACGCGCAAGACGAATGGAAGTGGGATCGTATCTTGAGGTGTTCCGAATGGTTTCAATTGCAACAGGAAGCTCTGCAAGACTAATTTCACTTTCGAGATATATATCCTCTGTGGGAATATCGACATTTCGAACAACCTTTGAGTCTACAAAATATTCAGCACTAAACGAATCACCATTCGGAAGAACCGCCTCTGCAATAAGCACTGCTCCATCATCGGAACGAGCTGTTGTTACGGGAGAAATGATGACATAACCAATTCCTGAAAAATCTTCCCGAATCTGCTCTGCTTCAGTTTTTTTCACCTCTTCTTCAAGATAAACATCGTTACCGGTAGCGTTTTCTTCTGAAACACTCGCAATCCCAAAGCCTTCTGCATTTTGAATATTCGCAATAACTCCTTCTGCCTTTTTTCGTTCTTGAAGGATGACTTCTACATTTGCATCACTCATGACTCCGAACTCCCGAAAGACATCAAGTTTACTTTCGAGATCCTCTTGTCGTTTTGTGTAATCACGATATGTCAACACAAACTTTTGAGACGGAGTTTGCCCTTTAAGGAGCAATCGATTTTGGCGCAAAATACTATTTGCCACAGAGAGATCGCCTTTTTCCAAAAAAGTGTTTGCGGTAGCAAAATTCCTCTGTATGACTTCAAGTGCAGCAATAAATACATTTTCACTCTCTTTTTCTTCAGCGGAAAGCGCAATGTTATCAAGCTCTGTCGCCAGCGCAAAAAGTTCTGGGGTGACCATTTGAACTTTTTCTTGAAAAATCACTGCAATAATCTCACGGTATATCTCAAGAAGTCTTTTTGTTTCCTCGTCTTTTACATTTTCTTTTTTCCAATGCGCTACCTGTTCTTGGAGAATTTTTTGAACCATTTGATCGTCATTCTGAAGAAGTGCCTCTTCATAGAGAGAGAGAATTGTTTGGGCAATAATACGTTCTCGATGAGGAACATCTTTTCGCTTTCGAAATTCTTGAATAATATCCATTACTTTATTGAGCAATCTTCCATCTGGATTACTAATGAATGTTGCGTAATAAAGCGTTGTATCGAGATCATCATCACTTATATTTGCCAGCTTAATATCATGCGCACTTATTCCGAGAATATATTCTTCTATGAGAAATTGCTTTTTCGACTCTTCATCTTTTCTTTTGATTTCCTCTTTTTTACTCTCAAAAACGATAAGTTTTTCTCGAAGATCATGAAAAAAACCGGAGAAAAAAATCATTCGTCGATTTCGTAAAAAATCCGAAAGAATAATTTCTGCTTCTCGTCGATCTTCTAGAACATTTTCGCTTGTCCATTCATCTGGTTCAATGGCAGAGAGGTGGAGTTCTTTTTTGAGTTTTGAATAATGAATATCGGCAATGGATTCTGGAATATTCTCAAGAGAAAAGGAGATTTTATGTTTTGTGGGAAGAATAAAAGATGCGTGTTTTAAATTTTTTGGTGACCACACTTCTGCCAAAAGGGGATGACGAAGAGTGGCAACCGAAAGAACTGTGTCGAACTTCTCAAACAATGCTGATGTTCCTCTCGCAAAGAAAGCGGCATTTTGATAGCGAATTTCCGGATTTTTCTGACCAAAAACCCATATTTTTCCAGAAATATGCTGAATAATCGGATCGGGAGAAATCTGAACAACTTTTATCTTTGCCCCCTCCTCAAGACGAATGCGTGTTTCATCTGAAAAGTGTACTTCTGCTTTTCCGGTAATCAAACTAATCTCCTCGCCTCCAAAGAGAATATTATTTTCCTGTTTTCCAGAAAACTCTTCTCCAGTCGAAAGGGTAATAGTTGCCTTTCCTCTAAGGAAAAGAACATTTTCCGTAGATGTCGCGCTTCCCTCTTTGAGTGCGCTTCCTCCCAAAAAAAATGTAAAGCCAAGAAAGAGAACAGCAATGATATTGTATCCGATGAGGTGCGATATTCTTGAAAGAAGATCAATGGGATTTCGCTCATATTGTTTTCGTTTCATTTCCTCCTCTTGCTTTTCTTTTTCTGCCTGAAAAATTTTTTCCTTCTCTTGTGCCTCTTCCTTTTCACGATACAGAGACTGAGTAACCATATCGGAAAGGCTGTTTTTTTGCGTTTTTACAGGCGCTTCTTCATTTTGGCTTAACGGTGTGCCGCCTTGTGGATTTTTCTCTTGGTCCATGCGATGTGTTATATTTTTCTTTTCTTGTTATTTTACAATAAAATACATATCAAAACAAGAATTTTGCGCTAATTATGTTTAGTATTAAGAGAGAAAATATGCGACTTCCTCTGTGACTCGAAAAGGATTCTCTGAATGTTTCATGGATTAAAAGATGTGAGGTTTTTTGGAGAAGTAATCTTTTCTTTTCTTGCATGCGAGAAGTTGGCACAATGGTGTTCGCCATTTTTTCTTATTTTAATGCCAAAAAATATCATCCAAAAAATATGGGATGAACACGTCGTTGTTCATGAAGAGGGGATTCCTGCTGTGTTTTTTATCGATCTTCAGCTCCTTCATGAGGTGACCAGTCCGCAAGCTTTTTCGCTCCTTCGAGAACGTGGTAAAAAAGTTTTCGCTCCCGAACGAAATGTGGCAACGCTTGATCATTCTCTTCCAACAGACGAAACTCGATCGCATTTTGTGGATGAACTAAACCGGAAACAGCTCAATCAACTTCGAGAAAATTGTCGAGAGTTTGGTATTCCACTCTACGATATCGATTCCGGACACCAAGGAATCGTTCATGTAACGGGACCAGAACTTGGACTTACTCAGCCAGGAATGACGATTGTATGCGGAGATAGCCATACTTCTACACACGGTGCATTTGGTGCGCTTGCATTTGGTATTGGAACAACACAAATTTCCCATGTTCTCGAAACAGGATGTCTTCTCCTCGATCCGCCAAAAACCATGCGAGTGAGTTTTGTGGGGATACCCTCGAAATATTTTTCGGCAAAAGATGCTATTCTCGCACTTATTCAACAAATTGGGGTGCAAGGCGGAACGGGATTTGTGCTCGAATACACCGGAGAGTTCGTGCGAAATCTCTCGCTTGAAGAGCGGATGACCATGTGCAATATGAGTATTGAGTGTGGTGCACGCGCTGGACTTGTCTCTCCAGATGAAAAAACAGTTGTCTTTCTTGAACAAACTCCATTTGGAAAAGAGAAATTTTCTTCTCAAAAAGAGCGTTGGCTTTCGTTTGCAACAGATGCGAATGCAACGTTTGATGCGGAAATCACGGTTGATCTTTCAGATCGAAAGCCCCTTGTGACTTGGGGAACAACTCCTGCTCAATCGGTTTCCATTGATGAGTGCATTCCTGAGCTCGAAAGTCTTTCGAAAGATCAGCGTTTGCTTGCAGAAAAAAGCTTGGAATATGCCAAACTCTCACCAGGACAGGCAATAAAAGGTGTTTCCGTACAACACGTTTTTCTTGGAAGCTGTACGAATGGTCGGTTGAACGATTTGCGACTTGCAGCTTCTTTTTTACAGGGAAAAAAAGTGGCACAGGGGGTTCGATTTTTTGTGGTTCCGGGAAGTGAACAAACAGAAAAGCAGGCAAAAGCAGAAGGACTGGATCATATTTTTCTCGATGCTGGTGCAGAGTTTCGGCGTCCAGGATGCTCTGCATGCCTTGCAATGAATGGAGACATTGTTCCGCCTGGAGAACGCTGTGCGAGTACATCGAACCGAAATTTTGTTGGTCGTCAGGGACCGGGTGCTATTACACATCTTATGAGTCCTGTTCTGGCAGTGTGTGCCGCAATTACGGGAAAGATTTCTGATCCAGAAGAGGTATTTGCTTAGAAATCCCCCTATATTTTGAGGATTACAGATTAAAACTGTAGTAAGCGGTTTCTTATCTTTGTAAGGAGAGGACGAAGCAGTCTAGTAAAGGAAAGATGCTTCGCCCCCAATCATTGTGCTAAACCCTTGTAAAGAGCTCTTCTTCTAAAAAGCGCACTTTTGGTCGTGTTGGGTCTTCCGCTCGGTATCCAATAGGAAGCATAACCACACTTTTGAGCGGTGATGAAATTCCGAGAATTTTATCCACTTCCGCCGAAACAAATCCCTCCATAGGACAAGAATCAATCTGAAGCTCAGCGCATTCTGCCATGGCAAAACCAAGTGCAATATATGTTTGTCGATCTGCCCATGAGCGAATATCTTCTTCGGTTTTTCCCGTAAAAAATCCACGCATCATTGCTTCGTAATCTTTCATTTTTTCGCGGATTTCTGGCTTTCCACCACTCATAATTTCAAAAAATGCATCAATCCGATTGGGGGCAATATCCGTTCTTCCAGAAAAAACAAGTATATGCGAACACTCTGTTACTTGCGGTTGATTCCAAGCATGCGGAAGAATTTTTGCTTTTGTATCGTCATCTTTCACAACATGAACGTGGTAGGGCTGAAGTCCAAATGAACTTGGCGAGAGATGAATAGAGTGGAGTATTTTTTGGAGATTTTCTTCAGAGACTTTTTCTGATGAAAAATGCTTTGTAGCATTTCGCCATTCGAGATTTTGAAAAAAACTCATGCGGTTTTGGGAAAAGAAAAGGAAATGGGACACGCAGATATAAACTCTGCGTTTTTTCTCTGAGATGCACTAGGGAACATGTCTTTCAAGAAAGGGGGTTTTACCAAAAAGTTTTCAGAAAAGGGAATCCAGCGGATTTCTGCAAGTTCCACATCGGCAAGTTCTCCTTTGTGGTTGTCGTTAAAATCTTGTGGATTTTCGATTCGAAAAAAGAATTCAAGGGAAAGATCTCCTCCAGGGTAACGGAATTCATGAACATAGAGGAGTGGACCAATTTCTGCTTGAGTTCCAAGTTCTTCATAAATTTCTCGTACGAGTCCGGTACGAACATCTTCGTTGCTGTTTATTTTTCCTCCGGGAAGAGCGAAGAAATCGCGGTTTTTATGTCGTACCAAGAGAACGCTGTCGTCGTTAGTAATGATCGCGCGTGCGGCAAGTTTCATGAAAATAATGGGTTATGTAATTCTTTTGAAGTATATCACATTCCATTGAATATCATTCAAAATAAAAAATTTCAAAAATACATGTACAGATATCTCAAAAAGAAAAAGGAATTCGTCTTTGCAAAGAGGGAACAATACAACTGACAAAAGCAGTTTGGGAAAGTACCTAGCTCAGAAAGAAGCTCGATTATTACGTCCCAAAAAAGTGGGTTCACTATGCTAAGCCATCCGCCTCTCCAAAAAATTGCAAAATGATGAGCTCTTTGGTAAAATAACAAGAAAAATTTCTTTCAAAAACCAAAACAAGAGTTTCTATGGAAAAACATTTTTTTTGCTTTCGGCAAACACTTGTAATAAGGTTTTTTGAGGAGAGGAGGGTGGTGTATATGACTGAAATAGTATCAAGATCTGAACAAACGGCAGTGCGATCGCAAACTACGATAGAAAAACTTAAACAAGATATTACAGAATATGAATTGTTCAAGACTATTGTGAACAGAACTCAAAAGTTACCAGGGTTTGACGCACAGAGAGATGGGCAATATGTTTCTCTTTTTGTGAGTCTCATCGCACAAAAAAACAAAAGTTTTCAAAATTCTGCTGGATTAAATCAATTTACGAAGAGTCATCCTCCGAAATCTCTAACGAACATGCCAGTCGGTTATAATGCTACAATCGCAAGGACTGATCTCAACTATAGTCCTATCCGTGCACACACTTATATCAGTGGAGATAAAGATAACGTAGATTTACATCTCTTTGCTGATGATGATCTTCAAATTGCTCTTGCAAAAGAGTGGAATCTATTTCAGCAAGCAAGAAATCAGGTTCGTACTGCACTTGGAGGAGTGGGGAATTCGCTTTCTCCGTATCTCGTGGCACATGTTTACCTTGAAGGAAACCTCCAGAGAAATATTAAAGAACTCATTACAAACTTTCCATCTTCTCCTTCAGCACAATCGAACATATTACAAACATTGAGTATACAACCTTTTGCAAAAGAAGCGGTAGAAATGTCGCAAAAATATATGGCACTGGAAGAAGGAAATATATTACAGATGGAAACAGAGGTAACTGGTCTTGATATGCCTTTGTTTTTAAGTCGTTATCAACAAGTAAAGCAAAAGAATCCTCAGTTGAGTGTGGAGAATATTTCTACACAATCTCAAAGTATTCAACTGTTGGAAGCAGTACGAGATGTAGACGGAAATTCAAATACTTTTCGGAACAGTATTAACACCTTCATAGAAGGGATACAGAATGGAGATTCAGCAGTTTTGGCGAAATTTCTCATCCTTCAAAATGCTATGGCACGATATGATGAGAATCAAGGAATAAATGCCAATGCAAAAGAAAAAACAGATAAAGAACTTCTTGGAGAGGGAAAAAATCTTGCGAATTTTGCAGGGAATTCCCTCGAAAAAATGTTTGATCTTATTCAAAACGGAGACAATATGGCAAAAGCTTCTGCCATTGGAATTCTTTCGGTTTTAGTTCTTGGAGTTTTTGGAAAAGGACCATTAGGACAAAACGCAATGATAAAAAATGCGCTTGTTGGTCTTGGACTTGCTGCTGCGATAGAAAAAGTGGGAACAGAAATGAACGGAGGACTCAGTCCCTTTCAGGGGTTGTATGATATGTTCGAAAAAAATCCCACTGGTTTTCGCCAGCAATTTCTCAAGCGGAATGGTATTGAAAACAGAAATAATGAAATTCTTATTAGTAAACTCGAAGATGTTCCTATGAAACAACTTCTCGATTATCGAAAAAATATTAATGAACAAGTAGCGACAGGGAAGAAAAATATCTCTTACTACGATGCAAAGTCAGATTTTCCACCAGAAGCAATTCGAAAGGCAATTCGAGAAGCATCACGAGAAAATGGTATGCCATACGAAAAAGAACTCTTGGGGAAAATGATATATGAAATTTCGGGAAAACTTATGCTCGATATTGGTCAAAATCAATCAGAAACAACAGCATCAAAAACGCAAGGAACGCTGATACATGAAGGAGAGCAATATTCCAGAGAACACTATGAGCAAAATACAATGGGAAATGTTCTCGATATTTATGAGGGAACACAAATGATAAAAGAAAATCTCAGTATGTCTCAAAAAGTACGAGAAATGTTTGGAGACAGCGCCGAATGGGTTTGGAATAAAGTTCAACACTTTGATGGCGCAATGCGAGACGAAGCCATTGCTTTTTTGAAGAGAATACAAGAAACAAAAGGAGAAAATTTGTGGAAAGGCGTAAAACTTCTGTTCGCCAGAGGATGGAACCTCACAAAACAAGGAGCAAACAAAGGAGCAAACTTTGTGTTTACAACAAAAATCCCTGGAACAGATTTTTCTCTTCAAAATACCATTTGGGATAGACAGGGAACAGATTTAGATGCCTGGGGAGTTCTGAGTATTACCGGAAATGCCCTAAAAATTCCGCTTCAAGTGATGCAAGTAACCGCAGAAGGAGCAATTGCTATTGGAGAATTTCTTGCAAAACACGGAAACGACGAAACCGTAATAAAACTTTTCTCTGAAGGATGGGCAAATACAAAATGGTTTTTTGACTATATTATGGGAACAGGAGTGTATGAAAATCCTATTGATATATCAGCATCTGGAGCAGCTCCCGATGATTTTTATTTGAATGAAGTTTTTGGACAGTACGGAGATGAGGTTTTTCAAGCGAAGCAAAATCCGACGATGTATCATTACAATCAATCTGAAAATGCATATTATGGTGTCGGAATGACGGATATGGTTTTGAGTTCTGATGAACAGAATAATCCAGAATTGAAAGGAGAGGATGCAAGAATATTGTATTGGAGGGAAAAAGCATTGAAAGCTGTAGTAGAGAAAGGGAATTTACTTTCTTCACCTCCTCCTTCACCACCTTTTGTTTCAGGGTGGCAAGAAAATCTCTCTCAATACATTATTGGCACAACCATTGTTACAGAAGGTAGTAAAAAGAAAATGATGGTGGCGCTTCGGGTGCCGACACAACCTGAAAAAGAAAGTGCAGGAAGGCGAAAAACTGCAGAGTATGTTTTGAGTCAAAGACTTTCTGAATATATGAAAACCACATTTGTTGATAAGAGAGATGGAAGAATAATCACTCCTTCTTCTTCTTCTCCAAATTCGATGAGCATGGAAGCTTTTTTGGTAAATCATACTATTGGTCCAGATTCACAACTTATGGATCTTCTTTGGGATGAAAGAAGTGCTCTGTTTTCATCTGACTTTATGTTGTGGGATGAAGACGTGCCAACTCCAATGCCATACACAATGAATGGAGTGGAGTTTTTTCAAAGAATGTATGCCGTTCAATCTCGAAACGTCACGACAGATGTTGCTAAAATAACGAATAAAGATATTGCTTCTCTTTCACCTAGTGCTGAGAATGTTACACATATGAAGCAGAATTTTGGAATAGTATATAATAGACTTCTTGAATCTCTTTAAATATCTAAAAAAATATGAAAAATATTCCTGATAGCAAAAATAAAAAAGGGTTCACAGATACACTGTTAGAGCCCATGGATAATGGTGTTGAGATGCTCCACAAAAGATTTCCTTGGATGCAAGCTCTTAGTGAAACCATGGGGAAAAACTTTTTGGAAACAAGAGAAGAAATAAATAATGCAACAGAAGGATTACTAGAAGTACCCTCCGATTTTTTACAAGCGCTAAAAGAAAAAGTAGAAGAGAAAATACGCCTTCTCCCCGAACAAATGAGGGACTTAGTTCGAAATGCTATTTATATTACCCCAACCACCATACTCTTGGGGTGTGGCGAAAGTGGAAGTTTAAGTGATGATATGATGGGTTATGAAGGCACTTCTGGAGCTTTTACGAAAAACAGTTCACCAGGAATCATTGACGGAGTACGGAATGTTGCAGAAAAAGGTTTCGATGAAATTGGTACTGCAATTATTCTTATGGTAGTTGGATGGGTGTATAAGGGGATGATTGAGTGTAACAGAGATAAGGAAGGAGAAGGGTGGAGGTGGAATGATGATCTTGAAGGGGCATTGAAATTTTTGGGAGGAGGCGAAGCTGCTCGATTTGCACTTGAGTGGTTTACGAATATCGATCGTCCTGGCTCTGGGACAACAGCGATAATGGCTATTTCTGTTGGAGCACTTTTCACCTTTTTGAATGCTCGTAAAAATGGATGGTAGATTCTTTACTTTTTTAAATATTAAATGGAGATATTACCAGAGCCTTTCGGCAGTAAAGTAAATGAAAAGTTAAAAAGCATGGAAAGCGATCCTGATTTTACGAGATGCCTTCAGGATCTTGCTATTGTCTTGGGTCATAAAGACTTTGCAAATGTGAGACGTCACCTCTGTTCGGGAATGAGCGGAAAACGAACGCCTGCGTTTAATATTACCAAGGCTATTTCCGAAGGAAATTGGAGAAATATTTCTGAAGCAATTATTGCCATGTGTATAAATTGGAGAAGAGTGGATCCAAATGAACCTATAGAAAATATGGTTGACACAATACTGGCAAATGCAGTACTTATTTGTGAAGGTGGTTATCAATACGATGCTGTAGAGAATGGTCTCGTTACGAAAAAAGATGTTGGTGGCAATTGCGCCGATGAAACGGTAAGACTCGGTTATTTAAATGAAGTTATCGGAAAAAATGGCAGAAGAATTGTTGTAAAAGGAGAAAGCCAGGGTGCTGAAGAAGAAGCAGGAAAATCAATATTTGAGAAAATAAAGGAATGGACACGAGAGTCTCTGAAAAGTGGGTTTTTGAGAGACACAATTGTGGCAGATTTATTGCAAGGCGATGGACTCGATTTTTTTGGATTATTTTCGAAAGAGAACAGAGAGAGAAGAAAAATAGCAAGAATACAAAAAAAAATGAGAAAAAAATACGAGCGTTCTAGTTTCATAAGACCACGGCGAAGGTAAAATATTTTCCCTTTTTATTGCTAAAAAAATGCAACCACAAAATAAAGAACATCTTTTTTTAGAAAATCGACGAATTTGGAACAGTGCTCCGTCGGGGGCACCGTCTGGTGCTTCTTCTGGCAGTGATGAAAATTCTCGTGAGGATATGCCCCCTCTTCCCGCTTCAAACGAAGATAAGCACAAATCGCCGGGATATTTGGGACGACAGTTTCGAAATATCCCCGAAACAATTCAGCAAACCGCAGAAGGAGCACTCTATGCGGGATATGGAATTGCTCAACCTTTTTTAGGAATGGCGGGGTATTCGGTCAACAATGTAAAACAGGCATGGGAAGATGTAAAACTGGTGGGAGGAACGAGTTGGGAATGGGCAAAATATGTGGGACGAGAAACACGAGAACTCACTTTTGGAACTGTTGGGCGAGTGGTGGGAGAAACACGAGATCGTCTTCAAACACTCTTTACAGAGAAAACAGGGATTCTTTCGTTTCTTCCCAAAAAAGCATGGCAAGCAGCACTTGTGGCGGCTTCACCTGTTATTGGTTTAGCGAAACAAGCAAAAAATTATATGACAGGTGATAAGAAGGCGGCAAATGATGATTTTTATCATCAGAATATTGCAGAGCGTTTTTATACCTCTTTTTCCTTGGGGGTAAGTAATATTTATAACGGAACACGAGATTCCTTGAATCAACTCTTTGTGAAAGGACCATATAGGGATCTTCTCTTGCCAACAATAAGTGGTGCTCAAAATGTTGGAATTGGAGTGGCAAAAGTAGGGGGGGTTATTGCTGGTGATGTGAGAGGAGCAATTCCTTTTGTGGGAGAAGACTACGGACCCTATAACTTCAACATCTCTCCAAAAAGAGATCTTCCGGCAGGAGCGTTTGACTCACCACCTCTTAATGATCCAATTTTTGATTCTTCTCCTGATGCAGATTATATGCCACGTGCTGCCTAGCATATCATTCAAAAATCTGTTATAATACCCTGAAACAAAAAACACAATGCTACAAAAATATTGTTTTTCTTTTCCGGTTTTTCCGCTCAGTCATTCTTTGTGGCGAGAAAAAAGAATGGTGTTTGCGAATGAAAAAGGAGAATCACAAAACTCTGAGAATTCTTCTACAGAAAATCCAAATAATGCTGATAGCAATTCCGGGCAAGCTAATTCTGATTCTTCATCTCCAGAAAACAATAATGGAGAAGATAGTTCTTCTGAAACTCAAGAAAACTCTCCTGAAACACAAGAGTATGATCAAAGAGCGCCACTTCCCACGCCTCGTGGTGTTGCTGAACGTTTTTTAGAACAGGCAACAGAAATTCATTCTGGCTTTCATCCACTTGGAAAATTAGGAAATGCTCTTACTGGTCGTGTCTGGAAAGCTTCTTCCAAAGCACGAGAAACAGAAATTGCCCTTCTCAATGCTACTGGAGACAGAACCGGACTTGTTGAAAGTGCACTTGCCACTTTCGAGAGAAATATTGGTTATTTTGGAGGAACAGCAGAAAAACAGATTCGTCAAATTGATACGGCAATACGAATTTTACAGGACTCATTGGGTTCGTTAGACAGAAAAATAAACAGTGTTGATCAAAAAATAGCGAAAATACGAGCGCATCGATTTAATATATCGAAATGGCGAGTCGATAAAAGAGCATACAGAACAGTAAAAACCGGCATTGAAACCGTGACCAGTGCTGGGAGATATGCTTTTGGAAATATAGAAGATCATGATTTTGAGGGGAAGGCAAATCGAGATGCTAAAACAACCTTAGAATCATTGCTCACAAAATATCGGCAAAAAAAATCTGAAATAGATACCCAAAGAAGCGAAAGCGCACAAAGAGATCAAGAAAAAGTACAAGATCTTTCTGAACTTTTTGGGAAAAATCCTGAAGAGGTAAAAATGATGTTAGGCTCTTTTTTCCAGTATAGAGATGGTACACCACGAGAACAATCAAATGAAATGTTAGGAACAATTCTTGTTTCGCCCGCATTTCCGTCTCAATTCAGAAACGCACGTGATTTCCTTTCTTCATTTGTAAATATTTTTTCTTCTGAAGAAAAAATATATATTTCAGGACTTTTCTCGAAGCAATCTCCAGAAAAAGCTATAGAATCCATTCTCAGTAAGAGTGATATTACTCAAAAACTTGATTCTGGACAAAAAAATATGCTTCAGCTTTTCCTTCTTATCGAAAAATGTTCAAAAGGAAATAAAGTGTATAAAGACTGGATTTTTGAGCTTATGAATGGCATGGGAAGTGCTCTTCGCTCTGAAGCGATTGAACAAGCGAGAAAAGAGAAAAATGCTTTTTTGAAAGAAAAAGAAACGGAACAAAAAGCATTGCAGAAAAAAATTAATGATTATTTTCAAAAAGGAAATTTTGGGGAACCAATTCAAGAGGGGAATCTTTGTGATATTTCTCTTCGTAGCGTTGGTGATCTCAAAAGTTGTTCAATAGAGAAGCTTGAAACATATCCTGATCATTCGGCGAAAATGATTTCTCTTGTGAAGAAAAAAGAATCAGAGAATCTTGTACGAGTTGTTCTTGATCTTGAAAAATCGGAAATAGTTCTTTCTTATTGGACAGATGATCAGGGGAAACATCGAGTTCCAGAAGGAACTGAAGGAGCAGAAAAAAGAATGACGAAAAGACCTCTGACTGATTTTCAGTCCATTTCTCACATTTGGTAATAGTATGAGCGAACTTGAAGAACTTATCGGTATTCTCTCTGAAATAGAGTGGATTGATGAAAATAAAAGGAAAGAAATCATTTCTATTCTTCAGGGAGGTCATCCATTTGAGGATGATTTTTTAGAGGAACTTGATGATATTCTGGCAAAAGAAGAAGAAGTTCAAGAAGAGACTCTTCGAGTACTTCAGCAGGAAAAGAAGGAAAAGGGTACAGAAATTTTTGAGGCGAAAAGAGAAGGGAAACAACAGTATTTTCAAGTGGTTCAACAAATGGAAAAGCAATGTCAGACTGCTTTTGATGAGTATAAAGAAGAAGAAAAAAAGGAATCTGCCGTTGTAGATGCAGAAATTGAAGCAGAAGAAAAAGAACAGGATAGTTTAGAGGCAGATGCTATCCGTGCGAACCTTCTCTCTCAACAGAAGAAGAACTAGATCAAAAAGAAGATGCTTCCCCCAAAGGAAAGCACAAGAATCGTTATAAAAAATATGTGTCGGAAGAGAAATCGAGAACCAAAAAGGAAAACAATTCCCGTTTTGACGAGTGTGTTTACTGCAACAGCGAGAAGTAATGTTTGCGCGGCAATTTCTACCGGAACTTCTTTTGTTCCAGCAAGGTTCGACATAGCGAGGGTAATGGCATCCACATCCGTGAGCCCTGCAATGGCTCCTGTGGCGAGTAGTCCGGCATCGGCAAAGAGAATGGATATTTTTTCGGAAAGCAGGAGAACAAGAAGAAAAAAGAGCCCAAAAGAGAGCGCAGATTTCATTTGGAATGGTTGACGCACTTCTACTGGAGCGTTTTGAGAAACATCAACTCGCTTTCTTCGAAAAAAGAAAAAAACAACAACTCCCAAAAGAAAGAGTCCCATACTGGCAAGTGGAGGGGCGACATGGAGAAGAAGGGCACTTTTTTCTTGTGCGACAATGGAAATTTCAAAAATTACTCGAAAGAACATAAGCGAAGATGCGAGCAAAATCGGGAGCAGAAACATATTCACCTCCTTTTTTCCTTTCGATTCTTGTGCCACGCCTACCGTGACGGCAGTAGAAGAAATAAAACCACCAACAATTCCAGAAAGCAGAAGACTGCTATCATTCCGAAAAAATTTCGAAAGAAAATATCCAATAAAACGAATAGCAACGACCAGCACAACCATCAGCCATACGGTTTGTGGTCGCCAATCGAAAAATCCAAAGGGGTCTGTCCAATGTGCGGGAAGGAGTGGAAGTACAACTGCCGAAATAATGAGAAACTTTAGAATAAGAAGTATTTCTTCGGTTTTCATGTTTTTCGCAAGCCGATGCAAACCAGTTTTCATAGTGAGGAGTCCTGTGAAAAGAATGCTCACTGAAATAGCGAGAAGGGTTTGTTCCATTGCGACAAGAATGCCAACACAAAAACTGGCAAGAAGCGAAAACTCAGAAGTGAGTCCAAAGCGTTTTTGGAAAAATCCCACAAAAATATGAGTAGAAAGCGAAAAAGAAATTGCTGAAACAAAAAGAAGAATAAGCGGAATAAGCGATTCAGTTATTTCTGAAAGAAAAAATCCGAGAAACCCAAGCGCTCCCATCATAGAATAGGTTCGCAATCCTCCGAGCTGTTTGTCGAACGGATCATCTTTACTCTGAAGACGTATTTCTCGCTCTAGTCCGATAAGCCCCGAAAGTCCTGCGGCAGTAAGAAATGAAATAAGAATAGTGGCAAAGTTTTCTGTCACGATGAAAAAAATCCCTCTATTCTATCATTTCTTTCGGAAGATTTCCATGGAGAAGCAGAAACATTATTCTATGAATCCTATTTCAACGCCAATTCTTTCTCTTTTTGCGGGCAAAAAGGAGAATGAGAAATCTGTTTCAAAGCAAGATGGAATTTCTTCTGCACGAAAAAAGACGGTAAAAAGAGAAATTGGTTTTCCGTTGAGCATCCAACGAATGTGTGTACGAATATCTTCTGCTGAAGCGAGTTGCAACAGGAATGAATGTTCTCCCCATATTTTTTGTTGCAATTCTGCGCGCAGAGCTTTTTTTTCTTCAACATCTAAGCCTGCGTGTTCTGCAAAACCTTCTTCAAAACGAGAAAGCGTTTCTGGCGAGACACACCAAAGCTGTTCTGAAAAATGAATTTCTGATTTTTTGAAGAAGTCATAGCGATAAAAAATCTGATCCTTTTCTCCTTTTTTCATCATCCAACCTTCAGTTCCTTTTTCGAACGAGTGATCAGAAAAAGTTATGGTGGCTTCTTGAAAATTTGGTGTCAAAATTCCTTCCACTTCTGGTTGCAAAAGAAGGCGCGGAGAAGTACCTGTGACATAATCGAATCCACAAAAGTTATTTTCAATGTTTCCTTGGAAAGAAAAATTTTCCAAAAATGATCTGTCATCCATAACAATGCATTCATTTGTTTCGAGTTTCCCTGTCCAAAAAGCGAGGATATCGAGAAGATCATCTGTCCATTTTTCTTCATTAAGAAGAGTCACTTCTGCTCGGCACTCAAAGAGAGATTCTTCTTCTTTGAGTGTGTATTCAGTTGTTCCTATGGAAGGAGTAATAGTGATATTTCCCGTTTCAATATTTGCTTTTTTCGAAAAAGAGGTGCTATTTGGACTCAATGTGGCGGAAGTCGCAGTTCCCCAGTTAATTCTATACCGAAGAGAGTAATTAGTATCGGAAAGTGTTTCGACCTTGAGAAAACAACCGGTACTCGTTGGCTCCGATTCGGGAAAAGAGGCGGTTTCGAAAGAAAGAGCTTCTTCTGAAACAGGGGGGAATATCTCCCTTACTGTGGAGGTACTGACATCTGAGGGGAGAAACAAGAGGGAAAAAATTTCTGAAGCGGCGGAAGATTTTTCTGCTTCGGAAGTATTTTTGAGAAGAAGAGTGTGTATACTCTGAATCATTGTTTTTGTTTCTTCGGAATACACTCCTGTGGTATCTAAAAAAGCATCAATGAGATTTTCTCGAGAAATACTTTCGAGCCCTTTCTGTGAGCCACCTATGTTTGTATTTCCCAAAAGAAAACGTTTCAGTCCTTCCGCAAGAATTGTTTTTTGAACAATGGTTTTAAGATCTTTTTGTGATGCTCCTATAGTAGGTTCTGTTTTTGCATAGAATGTATGGATTCCAGGGGTTCTTCCAATAATAACTGCCGCACTCGGAACACTCTTAAAATTATCAGAAAGAATATTCGAGTTTGGAGCATTTGCTGGATCGAGAAATTTTACTCCTACCATCTTTTCTTCGGAACATACAACAGGGCAGGTATCATCCTCTTCATTTGACCCAGCTCCTTTTACCTGAACAAGAGTCATTTCATTATTGGTTCCCACAAAAAATTTTTGACCAGAAAAAGAACGCTGTGCTTCTTCCCACGAGAGTGGGGTTTTGTAATACGCATCAATTACGACATCTTTTCCAATGAGTGACCAGAGAAGAGTGCTATATATTTCCGTTTGAAAAAAACCATTTTCATCGGCGTATCCCGCAGGAATACAAATTCCAGAATTTGGTGGAGATAAGGTATTTGATTTAGATTTTTTTTCTTCAAAGAGGTAGACCTGCACTTCAGAATACTGTCCTGCTGTTCCGCTAATTTTTTGAAGCTCTCCTTCTATAAGCTCCATTATTCCTGTTGGTTTTGTAATAATTGCTCGTTGCCACGCATAGCCATCACTCCCAGGAACAATATATTCTTGTCGCCAATCAGTGACGGTATGAGAGGTAATATCTGTATAACAATCACTCGGAATGTGAACACTGATCGTGCTGGTTGCGGTTTGGGAAGTATCTGCAGTATCGGTCACGGTGAGTATTGCGGTTCCCTCAAAAAATCCAATTGTTGGTGAGCACGATTCCCCAGGACTGGTGCAGAATGGTCCAAGAGTAATACCCGTCCCTCCAGAAGAAAGGGAAAATGTATACGAACCAGAGCCACCCGAAATGGTAATAGTCTCAATTTTTTTTCCGGCAAATACATCTTGTGTTTCTGGAGAAAGCGTCATTCCAAAGGTAATTGGCGGAAGAGCAAAAATGCCAAGTATCGCGCAAAAAAAGGCAAAAAAAGAGGTCTTCATGGATGATGGGAGGAAAAGGAGGCGAGGGCAATACGTATTCGCACAATACTTCGGGATTTTCCAAGTGCATCGAGTATTTCAAATGCTCCCGGAGAAAAAGCTTCTCCAGTAATAGCAACCCGAATAGGCCAGAGAATTTCTCCGTTTTTGTGTCCTCGTTCCCGAATTTCTGTAAGGAGAATTTGCTCAATCGTATCTCGATTCCACGAGTCCTCTGGAATGCTTTCGAGTATGGGAAGAAAGGTTTCGAGCGCATTTTGAGCAGAAGATTCATCAACCTTCATTTTTTGATGCGGAAACTGTTCAGGCTTTACGGAAAAGCGCTCTTCTGGAAGAAAAAAGAATTGCAGAAGACTGGGAAGTTCTCCGAGTGTCTTGAGGCGTTCATGAACAAGCAAAAGAGTTTTTTGAAAAAATTCATCTCCAAACTGTTTCCGTCCCTCTACAAAAAGCGGATCAGAAATAAGGAATGGTTCTGCGAGTTTTTTGAGTTCCAGAATTGTTTTTTGTCGAAGATACACTCCATTCATCCACGTGAGCCGATCAATATCAAATATAGCTCCTCCTTTTTGCACCCGATCAAGAGAAAAAACTTCCGTCAGTTCTTCTAGGGAAAAAATTTCTTTTTCATCCGCCGTATTCCAGCCAAGAAGCGCAAGATAATTTAAAAGTGCTTCTGGCAAAAATCCCTCTGCCAAAAAATCATCTACCGAAACCTTGTTTTTTCGTTTGCTCAATTTTGAGCGATCAGTATTGAGAATAAGCGGAAGATGCGCAAATGCTGGTGTTTTCCACCCAAATGCTTCAAAAATCAGAATTTGCTTTGGAGTATTGCTAATATGATCTTCTCCACGAATGATATGGGTGATGTTCATATCGTGATCATCTACCACAACTGCAAAATTGTAGAGTGCTGTTTCAAGAGTTTTGGCAATAACAAAATCCGAAAGTTCCCGAACATGAATAGAAACTTCTCCGCGCACAAGATCGGAAAATGGTATTTCTCCTCTTTCTTGAGGAACGCGAAAACGGATGACCGATGATTCTCCCCGTGCAATACGTGCTTGTGTTTCTTCTGCAGAAAGCATTCCGCATTTCCCCGAATATCGTGGAGGAAGTTTCTTTTGTTCTTGCTCTTCGCGTTCTGTCGCCAATTCTTCGGGCGTACAAAAGCAGTGATATGCTTTTTTTTCTTCTAAAAGTTGTTCGAGATGCTTTTGATACAGCGCTGTACGCTCCGTTTGGTAATAAGGTCCTTCATTCCATACTATTCCCATTTTAGTAAGTCCCGAGAGAATATTCTCTTCGTATTCTTTCGTGCTTCGTTCGCGATCGGTGTCTTCGAACCGAAAAATTATTTTTCCACCATGTTTTTTTGCAAATAGGTAATTGTAAAGACATGTGCGGACAGTCCCAATATGTAAGAGTCCTGTAGGACTCGGAGGAAAGCGAACAATAACAGCATCACTCATTTTTTTCTGGAGAAAAAACAAAAGAAAAATACCAAAAAAGCGAAAAAGGTGATATGATTTCTTTTGGAAGTGCGCCGGGGTGGCGGAACTGGCAGACGCGCATGGCTTAGAACCATGTGGGGAATCCCGTGAGAGTTCGAGTCTCTCCCTCGGCACCATGAAGATATTCACTTTTGTTTTTTGGGAAAATAATCAGCGTAAGAATCTGGAAAAAGAGGGCTGGCGTTTTTTCAAAAAAAACGAAATACTAACGTACGGAGGGATGGCAGAGTGGTCGATCGCGACGGTCTTGAAAACCGTTAGGTCCGCAAGGATCTCCAGGGTTCGAATCCCTGTCCCTCCGCCAGAACGTAATTTTCAAAACAACCCATTCCTCCAAGGAGAATGGGTTGTTTGAGTGTGAGCGTCTTAGATAAAATACCTTCTTCATTCCTCATCCACAGGAAGGAATGTTTTATAGGGAAAACATTTTCCATTTTTTTGGAAGCTTCGTATGCGAAGAGCTATTACAGAACATATTGGTTTTGAGCACATACGCTCCGGTAAAAAAAGTACTGTTATCGTCAATGAAAACAGAACGGTCTTTGAAATAAAAATAGAAACCTAAAGATTCAAATAAGTAATCGTTAACTGT
The DNA here is from genome assembly GCA_016699755.1 of Candidatus Peregrinibacteria bacterium. NCBI lineage: Bacteria > Candidatus Peregrinibacteriota > Candidatus Peregrinibacteria bacterium. Next base: position 519,613 of record CP065009.1, read on the forward strand.
AAAACCGATGCGAAGATTACCCAAAAAAGGTATGGAATATTCGCATAGGTCACCCAACGAGAATAGGGATAAATGGCAAACAAAAACCAGAAAAGTGTTCCTAAAACCAAGAGAATATCAACTGCAGAAAGAAGGTTGTTTTTGAGCCCAAATTGAATTGGAGTAAACAAAAGGTTAAAAAGAAGATTCAGAACAAATGGAACAAGGACACAAAAAGAAATTTTCTTTTTCGAGAAAAGCAAAAAGACATATCCAAAAGTAATGCCAATAATAATGTAGAGAACCGTCCATACAGGACCAAAAAGGGAGGAAGGTGGAGCCCATTCGGGTTTTATGAGTTCGGCATACCAAGTGTTCATGTGGAAAGGTTTATATGTTGCGACTGTCGTATGCCCAATGCAATAATGCTTGCCTTTGTTTCGGACGGCAATCAAGAATTTTTAGGGGACAATTCTTTTTTATAGCTCCAACATGGCGACGCATTGCCTTCCAGCGAGATATCTGTCTACGATCTTCTTCTGGCATTCTTCTTCCATGGTAATATCGACAATACCACTGAAACCAACCTCTTGGATCTGCTGGATGTATCCAGCCTTTTTTCTGCCAAACATTAAGAGGAAGAGAGGCATCTACCTGAAAAAAATTGAGCTTCGGATTTTTTCCTTCTGGAGAGAGTTTTGCATTCTGAAACCATGATAGTGGAAATTCATGTATACAATCGGTCATATATTTCCCGCCAAAAATCCCAAGTTCAAGCATTTGTTTTGGGGTAAGTTCTGGCAGAAATTCTGGACTAAAATTTTCTCCGATCGGCTCCAAAAGGTAATAAAACCCTTTCTGCATTTTGTCATCGATTATGATTTTCTTATGCATTATCCCAAAAAAACACGCTGGGGTTTTATGAAAAATTTGGTGCCGACGAGAGGACTCGAACCTCCACGAGAGAACTCTCACATGCGTCTGAGGCATGCGCGTCTACCGGTTTCGCCACATCGGCACTTGTGCAGGCATTTTCTCCAATTTCTTGGAGAGAAGCAAGGAAAACCTTGTTTAAAAGAGCGTTGGAAGCGGTATGTTTTTTTCTTTTTGTTTTTCCAAAAGATCATTGGGGATGAGCTTTTTGAATTCTGCTTCCGATAACAGGGGAATAGCAAGTTCTTCCGCCTTTTCTTTTTTGCTTCCCGCTTTTTCTCCGCAAAGCACCGCATCAGTCTGTTTACTCACAGAGCCAGTTGGCTCGGCGCCCATTTGTTCTAATAGTTCTTTAAGTTCGTCTCTCGTAAATTCCTCAAACGATCCGGTAATGGCTACTTTTTTCCCACTGAGAGAAGTGTGTATTGTTGGTTCATTTTTTTCTCCAAAAACAGTGAGACCTGCTTTTTTAAGAGCATCGACAAATACTCTGTTCTCCTCTTGATCAAAAAAACGTCGAATCGACTCTGCCACTCCCGAACCAATATCGAATACATTTTCCAGCTCTTCTGCAGAGGCATATTCAATGCGCTCTAGGTTTTTAAATGCCTTGACGAGTGATTTTGCGGTGCGCGGTCCAACAAGAGGAATCCCCAGCGCGGTGACAAGTCGCCAAAGTGGTTGTTGTTTTGCTTTTTCCAGTGCGTGGATAATGTTTTCCGCCTGCTTTTCTTTAAAGAGTGGAAGAGAGATGAGGTCTTCTTTTGTGAGGAGAAAGAGATCTGCGGCGTTTTGGATTCGTCCTTCATCAAGAAAAACCTGAATGCGCTCTGGACCAAGATGGGCAATATCGAGTCCGGCTTTACTACAAAAATACGAAATTCGTCCAGAAATCTGTGCTGAACAGCTTCTGTTTTCGCATCGCAAGGCAACTTCCCCTTCTTTTTTCATGAGAAGAGAAGAGCATTTTGGACACAGCGTAGGAATATTGAGGGGGATTTCTTTTCCCGTACGTTTCTCAGTTATAGGATAAAGAAGATGAGGAATAACATCTCCAGCGCGCTCCAAGAGAGCGGTGTCGCCAATACGAAAGTCTTTGTTTTGCACCTCATCAAAGTTATGGAGTGTTGCGCGTGAAATGGTGACGCCCTCAAGTTGTACCGGCGCTAATTCTGCCACAGGAGTAACAACTCCAGATCGTCCCACCTGAAACGTGATGCCGGTAATTTTAGCGTGCACCTGAATGGCAGGAAACTTGTAAGCAATTGCCCAACGCGGATGATGTCCCGTAGCACCTAAAAGACGTTGTACAGAAAAATCTTGTACTTTTATGACAATACCATCTGTTTCAAATGGATGGCGGTGCCGATTTTCTTCCGCATTTTTTGTGGTTTCAATAACTTCTGTAATATTTTTGCAAGAAACGGCAAGCGGAGAGGTGAAAAATCCAAAATCTTGAAGTGTTTTTTCTGACTTTTCTTGAGAGAGAAGTGGTTCTTTACGACCATCCACAAAAATCTCAAATGCGTAAAATGAGAGTGGTCTTTTTGCGGTGACACTTGTATCCAGCTGTCGTACAGAGCCAGAAGCAGCATTCCGTGGGTTGGCAAATTCTGTTTCTCCGTTTTCCCGACGGTCTTCATTGAGTCGAGCAAAATCTGTCTTTGTCATAAGAACTTCTCCTCGAATTTCCACTCTTTTTTTTTCGGGAATACTGAGGGGAATACTCCGAAGTGTTTTAAGATTTTCTGTAATATCTTCCCCAATTTCTCCATTTCCGCGTGTGGCACCTTGAACAAAAATTCCGTTTTCGTAGCACAGAGCAACACCAAGTCCGTCGAATTTGAGTTCCGCAAAATATGAAAGAGGGGGGGTATCGCTCTCTTTTTCCAAAATATTGTGACAACGCGTTTCAAATTCTCGAAGATCATCCGCAGAAAACGCATTGGAGAGCGAGAGCATGGGGATGTGATGGGGAACTTTTTTGAGTTCCGATTGAATCACTGTGCCCGCACGGAGAGTAGGGGAATCGTTTTGTTGAAGATCTGGATAGCGCTCTTCCCATCTTTTGAGGAGTTCAAAAAGTCGATCAAATTCTGCATCTGAAATAATAGGATTTTCTTCTTCATAATATTTTTTTTGATGAAAAAGAAGAATCTTCACCAAATCGCCGATGTGTTTCTGTGCGGTTTTTTCCTCGGGATTTTCGGGAAGGGCGAGAAAAAAATTCCCAATGGCAATAGCTTCTTTGTGATTCATGATGCAAAAGGGCTTATAGATCTTGTTGCCAAATGCTACCAAAATCCCAAGACCAAGAAAAGATGTGACCCTTATGGTGTTTATCTTTTATTTGGTGTTGTTTCTGAATAATTCTAGTTGCCCTCATCCCTTGCTTGATCAAAAAAAAATCGGCAGAATGCGATGGAAATTTTTCCCGAAAACATGTTTGACATTGTTTCTTCTCGCCGTCGTTGGTATTTTCTTTCGAGTTTTTTTGTTCTTTCTGCGCTTATTTCTATAGTTGTTTTTGGGCTTCGTCCTGGTATTGATTTTACAGGAGGGACACAAATGGGCATTGGATTTATGGGAGACGTTCCTCGCACAGAAGAAATTAAAAGTCTTTTTGAGGAAAGCGTTGGAACAGAAAAAGGGGAGAATGTGCTGAGCATGTTTGATAAGACAGGTTTTGTTGTTCGTTCCCGAGGACTTACAGAAGAAGAGACAACTGCATTTGCATCTGCTCTTGCAAGTTCAAAATGGAATGGAAGCATTAATAGTATAAGTACCATTGGACCTTCTATGGGAGAAACCTTTCAAAAGCGCGCTTTTTGGGGTGTTGGTACTGCCATTATTGCTATTATTATCTTTGTCGCGCTTGCTTTTCGTCGCGTACCAGAAGGACTTTCTTCTTGGAAATTTGGCATGGCGGCCATTGCCGCACTTGTTCATGATATTACCATTATTATTGGTTTCTTTGCATTTCTTGGGTATGTTTACGGTGTTGAGGTGGATGCCCTCTTTATTACAGCACTCCTTACGGTGCTTGGCTTTTCGGTAAATGACACCATTGTTATTTTTGATCGTATTCGCGAAAATCTCAAAGGAAAGCAGGCAAAAGATCTCGAGAGTGTTTCGGAAATATCTGTATGGCAATCAATGCGGCGTTCGGTCAATACTTCACTCTCCACACTTATTGTTGTTGCTGTAATGCTCGTCTTTTTTACGGGATTCCCTTCACTCTTCTCTTTTTTCCTTGCCGTTTCTCTCGGACTCATTGTAGGAACGTATTCCTCTATTTTTCTTGCTACTCCACTTCTCATTACTTGGCATAAAGGCTCATAAATACCATTTTTTTTCTTGCGTTCGTCATGACGATTGAGATTTTTTTAGTTCTTCTCGTCATTGGTGGTGCACTTTTTTTCTTCGTAACAGAGCGTCTTCCGGTTGATATTACTGCATTCCTCATCCTCATTGTTCTCATGATTTTGGGACAGTTTCTTCCAGAATCTTTTCCAAGTGTTTCTGAAGGGCTTTCTGGACTCTCAAGTTCTGCAACGGTTACGGTACTTGCTATGTTTATTCTCTCTGCTGGTATTCAGCGAACAGGGATAATTTCAAAGTTAGGGAGAGCCGTTTTCTCCTTTGTAGGGAATTCGGAATTCCGACAAATTCTTGCCATTCTTTTTATTGTTGCTCCCATTTCTGGTTTTATCAATAACACCGCGGCTGTTGCTATTTTGCTTCCTATGGTGCTCGATCTCTCACGACGATCGGGGACACCAGCAACAAAACTCCTTATTCCCTTGTCATTTTTTGGGATGCTTGGAGGAACACTGACTCTGATTGGAACATCAACAAATATTCTCGCCGCATCCATTCTAAAAGAGAGTGGAAGTTTGGGGGACGACATAGGACTCTTTGAATTTACGAGTCTCGGACTTGTAGTGCTTTTTACCGGAGTGGTATATTTTCTGACTATTGGATACTTTTTGCTCCCAAACAGAAAAGAGAAAAATGGAGATGCGGAGGTAGAAGATCGTGGAGTTTTTCTTGCGGAAATCGTTATTGAAAAGGGACATCCTGCCATTGGGAAAACACTATTAGAGTCAAAATTTGAAGAAAAACACGATATTCGTGTTCTTAAACTTATTCGGGAAAAAAAGTCATATATTAAAACTCTTGCAGAAAAGACCATTGAGGAAGGAGACATTCTCGTTATTCGTGCTGGTGAGCAACTTATTTTGGAACTTATTCAGAAAGAAAAAGTAAAACTTTTGCCAAATTTTGATGAAGATGCACGTCGTCTTCCAGCAGGAACGGGAAAAATCGTAAAGGTTATGCTCCGCGGAGCAACGGTTTTTCATGACAGAAGTTTGGATGAAATTGGGTTTTGGAAAAAATATAATGCTTCAGTGGTGGGATTACAAAGTCTCGAGGTCACTTCTCAGCGCCTTGGAAGTGTAAAACTCCGTGTAGGCGAAACACTTTTAGTACAGGCATCTCTTACAAGTTTGGAAAAATTAAAGTACTCAAAAGACTTTTTGCTTCTCGAAACAGTAGAACAAGAGTATGCGCCAGAAAAAATGTGGATTACTCTTGGAATAGTAGTCGCAGTGGTGGCATGTTCCGTGGTACTTGGAATTCCCATTGTGATTACTGCATTAGGAGGAGTAGTTGCTATGTTTCTTTTTGATTGTCTCTCAAAGGAAGAAATCTACAATGCTATTAACTGGGAAATTATCTTTCTTCTTGCTGGCGTTATTCCACTTGGAGTTGCTATGCAAAAATCTGGAGCCGCGGAATTCCTCGCAAAAGGAATTATTCCTATTGCCGAGGGAAATCCTTCAATAGTTCTCATTCTCCTCTTATATGTTATTACGACACTTCTTACAGAAATTATCTCCAATAATGCCGCAGTAGTGCTTATTGTTCCCATAGCTATTTCTGTCGCTACTGAAGTTCATTTCAATCCATTACCACTTGTGCTTACGGTTATGTTTGCCGCTTCTACGAGTTTTTTAACTCCTGTTGGCTACCAAACAAATACCATGGTGTATGGCTCGGCAAATTATCGTTTTTCCGATTTTTTTCGGGTTGGCGCGCCACTCAATATTCTCCTCGCCATTGTTACCTCATTTTTTATTTGGCTGTGGTGGCTCTAACCGTAATCACACATTTACCCTTTTGTGAGCGGTGCAATCGAAAGGGCAACTCGTTTTTTTCCAACGGTTTCAAAGATAATTTCTGCGATATCTCCTTCCATTTTTGAAATACTTCCTCGTCCAAAAATGGGGTGTTTTACAGTCTCTCCAATTTCGAACTCGGGAACATAGCGCATTTCTTCTTCCTCCACTGTAAAACCAAATTCCTGAGCAGTAGAAAATCCCGAAGAGCAGTGAGATGGAATTTCTGAGAGGAAACGACTTTCAGGATTATACTGAGTATTTCCATACATCATTCGGGATTCGGCAAACAGGAGAAAAAGTTGCTTCATGGCGCGCGTCATTCCCACATAGAGGAGGCGACGCTCTTCTTCTAGCGCTTGCGGATCGAACAGGCTACGAGAATGCGGAAGAATTCCTTCTTCTAATCCTGGTAAAAAGACAATCGGAAATTCGAGTCCTTTACTCGAATGAATCGTCATAATAAGGACGCGTTGCTGTTCGTTTTCTGCAATATTGTCCGCGTCTGAAACAAGTGCCACTTCTTCAAGAAAAAGGGAGAGTGCCGATTCTAAATCGACATGATCAAACTTGTGCGCAACAGATTTGAGTTCGAGAATATTCTCGTAGCGTGTTTCTCCTTCCTGTGTTCCGTCACGATAAAATGGTTCAAGTCGAAAGGTTTCAAGAACTTCTCCAATAAGATCTGCAGGAGAAAGAGAACTCTTCTTTTTTCGAATGCTCTGAATATTCTCCCGAAAACGTCCCAAAGCTTCGCGAGCCGCCGGAGGAATACCATCAGCAAAATCGAGGTGATTCAAAATATTTCCGAGAGGAATATTCCGTTCTTGTGCAAAAGCAGAAAGACGGGCGAGCGTTGTTTTACCTATTTTTCTTGGAGGAAGATTAATGATACGCAAAAAACTTTCCGTATCTGATGGATTTTCTAAAAAGCGGAGATAAGCGAGAACATCTTTCACTTCTTTGCGTGCGTAAAATTTTAGTCCGCCAATAATCTGATAGGGGATTGCCGCACGGAGAAAAGCTTCCTCAATGGGTCGTGTTTGTGCATTTGTTCGGACGAGTATTGCAAAATCGGAATACTTTTTTCCTTCTTTATTTCGAAAATCTCGAATTATTTCTGCAATACGCCACGATTCTTCGCGTTCATCATGATAAGAGAGAACCTGAACCACTTCTCCAGCACCGTTATCGGTACGCATTTTTTTGGGAACACGATTTTCATTGTGCTCAATAACGCCATCTGCAGCATCGAGAATATTCTGTGTGCTTCGGTAGTTTTCTTCTAATTTTACCATTTTTGCTTCTGTAAAGTGTTTTTGAAAGTCGAGAATATTACTAATGTCTGCTCCGCGAAAGGCATAAATCGACTGATCAGAATCTCCAATGACGCATAAATTTCGGTGAACGCTGGCAAGGAGATGAAGAAAACGGAACTGAACGGGATTGGTATCTTGAAATTCATCTACAGAAATAAACTGCCATTTGCGACGGTATTTCTCTAAAATTTCTGGATATTTTTCAAAAATCCGTACAGGAAGCACGATAAGGTCGTCAAAATCAAGCGCATTCATCTCTTGTTTCTCTTTTTCGTATTTTTCAAAAACAGTTGCAACAGCGCGTTCAAGTGAACGAGAATCCATTGATTGTAAATTTTCTGGGGTGAGAAAAGCGTTTTTGGCGGCAGAAATCCGACTCAAAATAGCACGTGGTGCAAACTCTTTATCTGAAATGCCAAGGTCTTTTTGTATTCGCTTTACGAGTGAAAGTGTGTCGTCCGAGTCGAGAATAGAGAACGAACGATCCCTTCCAATATTTTCAAATTCTGTACGAAGAATACGCACCCCAATACTATGAAATGTGCCAATCAGTGGTTTTTCTGAAAATTCAGAAACAAGCGATTCCACACGGTCTCGCATTTCTTGTGCCGCTTTATTTGTGAACGTGACTGCTAAGATATTCCACGCAGGAATTCCTTGTGAGAGAAGGAATGCAATACGATGCGTGAGCGCACGAGTTTTTCCACTTCCAGCGCCGGCAACAACAACGATCGGTCCGTAAATATGTTCTGCGGCTTCACGTTGATGGGTATTAAGAGTACTAAGCATGCAAAAAGATAGGAGAGAAAAATCCCAAAAACTCTGCCGGATTTTTTGAAGAAGAAAAAGAGAAAGTCTCAAAAATGAAAAAGCACACCCTAGGCTTATGGGGATTTTCTCTCTTCTTTATATCGTTTTGGAGAAGATGGCTTTTATAAATTGAATCGGTGTGAAATAATACTGTTTGATTTTTCCTTCTTCCGTGCGCATTCTCGGAATTGAAACTTCGTGTGATGAAACCTCTATCGCAGTAGTGGATAATGGAACAGAGGTTCTCTCAAACGTAATCAATTCTTCTGTTCCGCTTCATCAGGCAACTGGTGGGGTGGTGCCAGAAGTTGCCGCACGTGATGCCGCTAAAAAAATTATTCCCGTTTTAAAACAAGCACTTGCAGAAGCAAAAATAGAGATGACATCTGTTGATGCTATTGCTGTCACAGCAGGACCTGGTCTTGCAGGCTCACTTCTTGTTGGTATTCAAGTGGCAAAAACATTGGCATTTCTCCATAAAAAACCGCTTATTCCCGTTAATCACATTACAGGGCATATTTGCTCTGGTCGTCTTCTCCGCTCAGAAGAACCAGATTTTCCAGCGATGGTGCTTACCGTTTCGGGTGGACACAATGACCTTGTTCTTTGGAAAGGGGAATATGAGTTTGAAATTCTTGGACGAACACTCGATGATGCCGCCGGAGAAGCATTTGACAAAGGTGCTCGTCTTTTAGGGCTTGGATTTCCGGGAGGACCAGAAATTGCTCGTGTCGCAGAAAGTGGTATTGCAAATGCCTATCATTTTCCTCGGCCAATGATTGGCTCTGGAAATGACAATTTTTCCTTTTCAGGACTCAAAACCGCCTTACTCTACACCATTCAAGATCTCGTAAAAAAAGGGGAAGATCCAAAAGGAGAGGGAATAGTGGCAGATTTATCGGCAAGCTATCAGGAAGCCATTTGCGATACATTAGCGCGGAAACTTTTTGATGTTTTTGATCGATTTGAAGACGTAGAAGAGGTGTATGTTACTGGAGGTGTTTCAGCAAATCGTCGTCTTCGGGAAATTCTTTTTCTTGGTTCTCATAAACGAAAAATTGGATTTCACTTTCCAGAAAAACTAGAGTTCTGTACCGATAACGGCGCAATGATCGCCGGAGCCGCTTATTGGAAATATCGCTCATTTCCCGAAAAAACTTGGGATTGGGAATTAGTCGAGCCAGTTCTTCATCGGGAGCTTTTTTAGTGGAATTCTTCATCCCCATGAATACAAAGGCAATTCTCTTTGATTTGGACGGCACGATTACCGACACTATCCCCATTGTTCTTTCTGCTTTTCAAAAAACATTTCATTTGTTTTCTCTTCATTATCCGGGGGACGATATATTGCGCCCACAAATTGGTCGACAAATTGAACATATTTTTGGAGATTTTTTTTCAGAAGAGCTGATCCCCAAAGTGGTGCAAATCTATCGAGAACAGTATCTCTCTTGTCAAAAGGAAACATCGCCTTCGTTGTTTTCTGGGGTTTTTGAAGGGCTTTTTTCGTTCTCTAAATGTTCGCTTCCTATGGGAATTGTAACGACAAAACTCAGAAGTTTTACTCTCCCTATTCTCGAAAGATTTGAAATAGACTCTTTTTTCTCTGTAGTGGTGGGAGCCGAAGACGTGGAGCATTGTAAGCCACATCCTGAACCACTTCTTTTTGCCGCTAAAAAACTCAACGTTCTCCCAGAGGAATGTCTTTATATTGGTGATTCTTTGTCGGATGCAAAAGCCGCCATTTCTGCCGGAATGCCATTTTTTGGAGTGTTGACCGGAGTGGGGGAGAAGGAGGAACTTTTAGAATATGGAGAGGTCTTTTTAGATTTGCAAGAGTGTTCCCAAAAGATATTGAGTCACAAGAAAGATTATTTTAGGGTCGAGAAGCAATAATAACTTCTTCACTCCCCTGATACATGGGAACACAATCCATTCGACCTGCTCCTTTTTGAGATGAGCGAAGAATAATGAGGAAAATTTTTTGAGAACACTCAAAAGAAATAATGCGAAGCTCTTCGTGAAATCCACTTTCAGAAATCTTTCCCTCAAGAATGAGAGGAAGGATGTCTTGCTTCTCTATTCTTTTTGGAACACTGAAACTACGTTGAAGGACTCTACCTAAAAGAGCGCGAGTCGGTCTTATTTCAAGAAGCTTTCGTACTTTTTCATATTTGAGTAACCACACCCATTTTTCCTGAGGATTGTCATGTCTTCTTCTCCTTCCCGCCTTTCCGTAATAAAAAGCCCCATAAAGCTCAAACGGACCACTTAAAAAACGGGTATTAATTATTTCCTCTATTCTTCCGATTTGCGGATTGCACGAAAGACGAGAAAGACTGTTGACATCAAGCAATATTTCTTTTTTTTTCGTATCTTTTTCCATATTTTTATGAAAATAGTGGCTTACTCTATCAAGAACTGTATTCAAAAAACAAGGAAGAAGCTGATGCAAATATGATCTCTTGTGAGAAGATTTGTTTTTCTTTTGAATCCGTAGCTTGTTATTTCATTTTGGATATTTCAGAATAACACCAAAAAGAGAGCCTCAATTTTTGAGGTGTATTCTTGTCCCCATCTTTATGGATTCCGTACAGGAAATTAAAAATCGGCTTTCTATTGTAGATGTTGTTGCGGAATACGGTACTCTTCATCCTGCGGGGCGACCAGGGAATTATAAAATGCTCTGCCCGTTCCACGATGATCACAGTCCATCCATGATTGTGAATGAAGAAAAGGGGATCGCATGGTGTTTTTCGTGTAGTTCTGGAGGAGATATGTTTTCATTTGTTCAAAAACAAGAAGGTTGTGGTTTTTCCGAGGCAGTTCGTCTTCTCGCCAAAAGAGCTGGCATTGAGACGCAGGAATTCTCTCCTGAAAAAAAGAAACATGATGATGAAACAAAAGGGCGACTTTTTGAAATCATGGAAATCGCGAGTCTCTTTTTTGAGGCACAACTTTGGGAGAATAGTCGCGCCCAAGAAATTCTTAAAAAAAGAGCTCTTCCAGAAGAAGTTCTTACCACATTTCATGTTGGATATGCGCCAGATTCTCCAGATGCTCTTACGAAGCATCTTCTTGAAAAAGGATTTACTCACAAAGAAATGATGTCGGCTGGTCTCATTGTAGCTGATGATGCCCATGCCTCGCACACTCGTGACAAGTTTCGAAATCGAATTATGTTCCCCATTTGCAATCAACACGGAGATGTATGTGCTTTTGGGGGGCGGTATATTGGCAATGGATCGTCTGCTCCGAAATATCTCAATTCTCCAGAAACACCTATTTATAAAAAATCAGAAATACTCTACGGCTTTCATCTTGCGAAAGAAAGCATGAGAAAAGAAGGACTTGTCTTTCTGGTGGAAGGATATTTTGATCTCCTTGCATTTTCTGCAATGGGATTTTCAAATGTTGTGGCTGTCTCTGGAGTTGCCTTTACTCCTGAACATGCAAAACTCCTCTCATGGAATACAAAATCTATTGCCTTTTCTCTCGACGTGGATGAGGCAGGACAAGCGGCAACAAGAAGAGCAGTTACACTCTCTCTCAAGCATCAGCTTGATTTACGCATTGTTTCGATTCCAGGAGGAAAAGATCCAGATGAGGCACGAAGAGAAGACGAGAGTGCATTTCGAGAGACATTGGCATCTCTAGAGCCAGCAATGGATGTGCTTATAGCACGTTCTTTTCTTCATCGTGATCCAAATAATTTGGAGGATAAAAAAAAGATTCTCGATGAGCTCCTGCCAGTATTTGGGGCATTGCCACGAGAAATAGAGCGTGACCATTATTTTGCCCATATTTCTCAAAAAATTGGGGTTTCTCAAGGAGTTATTGCAGAGGAATGGCGACACACCTCTCGTTTTTCTGCGCCACCTTCACTAAAGCGTCATGCTCCAAACATTACTTTTTCCCCTACAACACTTGAATATCTTCTCGGTCTTTTTCTTGCACTTCCACAATATATTTTAGATGAGTCCTCTCAATTCCTCTCTGAGCTTTTGCCTGAAGGAAGAGAAAAAACAATTTACAAGCATCTTCAGGAACAGTATACTCCCGAAGTATCCGATACTCTTTCTGCGTTTTGGGAAAAAATTGCTGAAGAGGATGCGCAATACTATCGGGTTCTTACACTCTTTGTCGAAGAGAAGATTCGTTTGCTTTCGGAGGGATTGCAAAGAGAAGAGCTTCGGAAAATGATCCGGAAAATGAATAATGAACTTATTACCCGAAAAATTCGGGAACTTAGCGGCTCCCTTCGGGATAAACCAGGAGAAAATCCTGCTGATATTCTTTCTCAGATAAGTGATTTTACAAAAATGCTCAATAAATTTCATCACTTTTAATCTTTTTCTATGGCAAAAAAGAACGCTACTTTCATCCGACAGCCCAACGAGGAAGAGCTTAGTAAGTTTCCTTCGGGAATAAAAGTTCTCATTAAAAAGGGAAGAGAACATGGGTTTGTTACCCAACAGGAACTCATGAAAGCGATTCCTGAGGTAGAGTATAACGTTATTCTTCTCGATGAGGTCTACACGCTTTTTATGGAGCTCGGTATTGAGGTTATTGATGTTCGAGATGATCTCATTTGGAAACGAAATGAGAAGGAGGAAAAACCAAAAAAAGAAGGAAAGGCGGTAAAAGGTAAAAAGCAAAAGGATGGTGAGCTCTCTACTATTTTACGAGAGGGGAGACATGGTCTTGATGATGCTGAGGAAGACATGTTGGATCCTGATCAATTTCTAGGACCTGAAGAAGATATTGAAGATCAGGAGATTGATGTTCCTTTAGATGTTTCAGATGAAGAAGATCCCGAAGAGGAAGACTCTTATCTTTCTGATGAGGAGCGTCGACGAATGCTCGATATTTCAGAGATTGCAAACGATTCTGTGCGTATGTATCTTTCTGAGATTGGGCGTGTTCCGCTTTTAACCGGAGAAGAAGAAAAAAAATTAGCACGGCGTATTTCAAAAGGAGATATGTCTGCAAAACAATACCTTGCCGAAGCAAATCTTCGACTTGTGGTTTCTATTGCAAAAAAATATATCGGACGAGGACTTTCTTTTCTCGATCTCATCCAAGAGGGGAATATTGGACTCTTTCGTGCAGTTGAAAAATTTGATCCCGAAAGAGGATTTAAATTCTCCACATATGCAACATGGTGGATTCGTCAGGCAATTACGCGTGCTATTGCCGATCAGGCACGAACAATTCGTATACCGGTGCACATGGTAGAAACCATTAATAAACTCACTCACACTCAACGCCGTCTTGCTCAGGAATTTGGACGTGAACCAACAGTAGAAGAACTCGCAGCAGAAATGGACATGGAAGTAAAGAAAGTACGGCATATTAAGAAAATATCACAGGATATCCTCTCTCTTGAAGCGCCTGTCGGTGCTGAAGAAGACAGTAAACTCGGGGATTTTATCCAAGATGATGAGACCATTTCTCCTACCGAATCAACAAGCCGTCAAATTCTCAAGGAAAATATTCAAGAAATTCTCCAGTACCTCACTCCACGTGAAGCGAAGATTATCGAAATGCGATTTGGACTTCGAGATGGTATTGGTCACACACTTGAAGAAGTAGGGCGTGAATTTGGAGTAACTCGCGAACGTATTCGCCAAATTGAAGCAAAAGTACTTCAAAAATTAAAAGATCATCCCACGAGCGAAAAAATTCGTGATTCTTTTGATACCTTTGATGATCGAAGAGGGAAACCAAAGGGGAAAAAGCCCGTTGCTCAGGGAGATATTGTTCGCTAATTTTCTTTTCTCGATTTTTTATGTCCTCAACTTCCGGAAAACTTGGAAAATCTCAGATAATTACTGAAGACGCTGTTCTTCTTACCGAAGAGGGGCTTCAGCAACTCAAGAAAGAACTGCAGTATCTAAAAACAGAAAAACGTCGAATGGTGGCAGAACGACTTCAAGAAGCGATTGCCTACGGAGATCTCTCTGAAAACTCTGAATACGAAGAGGCGAAGAATGAGCAGGCATTTGTAGAAGGACGAATTCTTGAGATTGAGAAAATGGTCAAAAATGCGCAACTCATCGATGAGAAAAAGGCGCATTCTGCTAAGACCGTTCAGATTGGAACAACTGTCACCATTCAGCTTTTGGAAAAAGGAGAAAAGTCAGAAGAATTTACAATTGTTGGTTCTACAGAAGCAGATCCAATGAAATCTCGAATTTCAAATGTTTCTCCTGTTGGACGAGCACTTCTTGGGGCGAAAAAGGGAGAAAAGGTAAAAGTTCAGGCTCCTGCTGGAGTTTTTGAATATGAGATTCTCGATCTCCATTAAGAGGTTTCTATTGTCTTTCATTTTCTTTGAAGCAGGTCTTTTGAAATTTTTGAGAACAAATTCTTGAATGCTACAAAAAAATGTCCTCTAAAAATTTGCATTATAAATATAAAATATGTTATAATAATAACAGAAATGTATTTAACCCATTTTTTACATAAAGAAATAAACATGTAATTACCTCTCGCTCTCCCCCTCTTATTCCTGTTTGAAGAAGAGGATGTTGAATTCGGAGGAGAGTTTAGTATGGTTTTCTTTTTCGAAGGCTGTTTTTTTCTTGTGTTTTTCTTTTTCTTTTTTTATGTCTTTTTTATTTTCTCGCTGTTTGCGATGCAGAAGTCTTTTTCTTTTTCTTCTCGGATGCATTTTCTGTTCTGGTATTTTTACCACTACTGTTTTTGCTGCTCCAAAATCACAATTTTCCCAAGTCATAAATCCGGGAATACTCGGTGTCGATATTGTGAATGGAAATCTGGAGTCAGTCGAAAATCCTTCTGTGCAAATGGATCCTCTTCCCTTTTCTTTCGCATGTCAAACCAGCACGGGAACAATCGGAACAAGCGAGGAGCAGATATATATCCAAAATCCTTTTGGTGCCAACAATGGCTGGACGCTTACACTTTCTTCAGAAAATCCGAAAAAACTCTGGGAGGGAATCGATTCCGAAGGAAATTCCGTTCGTTATGATTTTAATGATCCTGCTGGAAATGGTTGTGATGACGGTTCGGATGCAGATGCATTTGGTGGACAGCTTCTTGTTGATCCGAGTAGCGCTCATATCGAAACCGGAATTTGTAAAAATTGCACGACCGATCATGTTTCAGTAGGAACTCTTGCATCTTTTGAAGAGGGAGTAACGGATACCATTACTCTTCTTTCTGGTTCTGCCGCGTCTGATGATGTTGGTGATTGGGTTTTACAAGGCATTCATCTTGAACAAAATATTCCAGCCGAACAGAGAGCAAGCGAAAACTATGCCATTGACCTTACGCTTTCTCTTCAAGCAATCTAGATCTTTCTCTCTTTTTCCTTCTCTCTTATGAAAAAACAAAAACAAATAGCTGTAGCAATTCTTTCTTTTCTTTTTGTGAGTTTTCCGACTTCCGCCCTGGGAATTGGATACGGTGGAATTGGAGGAGAACCCGCATATCCTGATCCATCAATTCCGAAGAGCGATTCGATTTTTCTCTTCACACTTCACTCAGGAGAGAACGAAGATGGTGGTTTGCGTGTTATCAATAATACCGATGAGGAAAAGCGTATCCATATTTCTTCTGTCGATGCTGAAACAGCAACTGGTGGTGCCTTTTCCTGCCAATCAGAAAGCGCTTCAAAAGAAGAGGTGGGGAAGTGGATTGCCCTCGAAAGTGATGCAATATCTCTTCCTCCTTTTTCAAATGTGATTGTTCCTTTCCGCGTCCTCCTTCCTGAAAATGTTTCTCCGGGGAGTCACGAAGGATGTCTTGTGCTCGAAGACTCCGATCAAATTCCTGAAGAGCACGGTGGAATTCGTCTGCGTTTTCGGACTGGTATTCGTGTCTCTATAACTGTTCCGGGAAATATATATGAAAAAATAATTTCCGCCGGACTTTCCGTGGCATTTCGACAAAAGGAAGATGGGGAGACAAAAATCCTTCTTCAACCAAAGGTAAAAAACATGGGAAATATTTCCCTTGAGGCAGAAGCAAAAGTTTCTGCTCGACCGCTCTTTTCTTGGAAGGAGCCAAAAATTCAATCTGCCCTCTTTCCCATCTCAAAAGGAGAAACAGTGGATTGGAATTTTGAGATGCCATCTCCCTTTTGGGGTGGTGTCTATCGGGCAGAAAGTTCTTTTGAGTATACAAAAAATCAATATTCAGAGGCATCAATAGAAAAAGATGATAAGGCAGAGGCAAAGTACTCTACCTCTCTTCAAACAAATATGTTCTCAGAAAATACCACTAAATCTTCGCTATCAACTTCAGAAAATGTTCGTATTCCAGGAGAAACAGTATGGTTTTTTGTTACCCCTTCTCCGGTTGCTATGGCAATAGAAGTTTCACTTCTCTCATTTCTTTTTCTGTTGGGGTTCTTGCGGTGGATCTCCTATTGGAGAAAAAAGTGGATCCTTTTCTCTTGGATTCCACATATTGTTCAAAAAGGAGAGACACTCTACGCACTTGCAGAGCAGCATGACGTTGCATGGAAAATTGTTGCCAAAGCAAATAAGTTACATGCTCCCTATCATTTTCAGGGAGGTGAAAAAATTCTTCTCCCCCCTGAAGAACAGTGAAAAAGCTCATTTTCCTCTTTGCGTCTCCTGTTATTTTTTTTGGAGGGCTCTCGTTTTCGTCAGGAGAGCCCCCTGCTTTTTTATACGTCGATAAGAATCCCGTTATTAAAAATGATATTCTCTCTACAGAAATAGTCGATTTTCAGGGGGCGCTCATTCGTTTTCCAATAATTATTTTTTCTCCACTTACTACAAGTTTTCATGAGCAGATTTCCACTGCTGTACTTGGTACATCTTCCCAGCGGATTGTTGTGAAAAATAACACAAAAAATCAGCGATGGACACTGACGCTTTCTGCGTCGAAAGGGAGTTCTGCCCTCTGGAAAGATGAGGGAAAGATATATGATTGGAATGATGAATCGGGAAAAGATGGAAACGATCAGGACATAGTGGGCGGCAAACTCTCAGTCGATCCAACAGAAATGCACATTCTCGCAAAAGAAGGATGTTCTGCAAAAGGAATTTCCCCAGGAATTCCAGCATCATTTTCAGAAAAAAAAGGAGTGGAAAATATTACTATTGCCGTAGCGGGGAATACAGCAAATTCCAATTGTGAGTGGAGTTTTACGAATATTCGGCTCTCTCAAGTTATCCCAGCAGAACAATCAGCAGGAAACTATACACTCGATATGACCCTGACGATTACGGCATTTTAGAGATGGTGATTCGGTTCTTTTTTTGGCAAAATCAGAAATGTGAAACTCAAACTTTCTACTCCTATTACGCGCGCGCTCCTTCATACAACAGATGATCGTATTGATCTCCTTCGAGAAATTGGTATTTTTACTCTTCGTGATTTTCTGGAATTTTTTCCTCGAGCGCATGAAGATTATTCTGTTCCGAAAGATCTTTCTAGTGTTCGGGCAGATGAGAAAAATTTACTCCGCGGAGTATTTTTAAGCATTCAAAAAGAACAAACAAAATTCGGCAAAATAATTCTCCGTGGCATTTTTCAAGAAGAAAAAAGCGGTACAGAGATGGAATGCGTGTGGTTTAATAATCCAACACTCCTCAATCGTCTCCCCATTCGAGTGCCAGTAATGATTTTTGCGCGTGCAAAACTTTCATATGGAAAGGTGTCACTTCAAAATCCAGAGTTTGAACAGGCTTCTTCTAGTGTTCATTTTGGGCGTATTGCTCCAGTGTATCGAGAGCACAAAAAGCTGAGTGCAAGTTGGATTCGGCAAAAAATTCATAGTCTCCTTCCAGTGGCAGAAGTATTTCCAGATATTCTTCCAAAATCGGTAGAAAAGGCAGAAAGTCTTCTTTCACGTGATCAGGCAATTCGGAATCTCCATTTTCCAGAATCGGAAAAACTTCTTTCTGCCGCACGAAAAACTATGGCATTTGAGAAGATTTTTCTTTCTCAACTCTCCGCACTTCTTCGGAAAAAACGGTGGGAAGAAGAAGGGGAGGGGAAAGCACTTTCGGTTCCACTTGATGCGGATCTCATAAGGCGATTTTTCGATTCACTTCCCTTTACTCCAACAAATTCTCAAAAAATTGCCATTTTTGAAATCTTGAAAGATTTTGAAAAAAAAGTCCCCATGCTGAGACTTTTAGAAGGAGATGTAGGATCAGGAAAAACACTTGTGGCGATTTCTGCCGCTATCCCCATTCTTGAGGCGGGGGGTCAGGTTGCTTTTCTTGCCCCGACAGAAATTTTAGCAAAACAGCATCTTCGGAGTATTTCTCATTTTCTCCATGCCTTTCGTCCAAATGTTTCCATTGAACTCCTTACCGGAAGCATAACCGGAAAAAAACGAGAGCAGATTTTACACGATCTTCGCATGGGACATATCTCTGTTATTCTTGGGACACATGCGCTCCTTGAAGAGAATGTAGTATTTCAAAACCTCTCTTTTGTCGTGATTGATGAGCAACATCGTTTTGGAGTTTTTCAGCGAGATCGTCTTATTCAAAAAGGAGCTCCTCATACTCTCCAGATGACTGCGACTCCCATTCCACGAACACTCGCTATGATTGCCTATGGTGATCAAGCACTTTCGGTGCTCATGGAACTTCCCCCTGGACGAAAAGTCATTCACACAAAAGTGGTTCCTCCTATGAGTCGAGAGCAAGTAATGCGTTTTGTAGCGTTAGAAGTAGAAAAAGGAAGACAAGGATTTGTAGTTTGTCCACTTGTTCATGAGTCTGATGCCCTTGAAGTAAAAGCCGCCACTAAGGAATGTGAACGACTTCGGGAAGAATGCCCCAATCTTCGTATAGGACTTCTTCATGGACAAATGAGTTCGAGTGAAAAAGATGAAGTGATGCGAGCTTTTCAAGAAAAAGTGTTTGATATCCTCGTTTCTACCGCTGTAGTAGAAGTAGGAGTTGATGTTCCCAATGCAACAATGATGCTTATTGAGGGTGCTGAACGATTTGGCATTGCTCAACTCCATCAGTTTCGAGGACGAGTTGGACGTGGAGAGTATCAATCGTATTGTTTTCTTTTTCCCACAGAAGAGCCGACACGTCGTCTTCGTGCTCTTGAGCAAGAATCGTGCGGGTTTCGTCTCGCAGAAATTGATCTCCACTTACGTGGTCCGGGTGAACTTTTTGGAACTCGCCAATCTGGTATTCCCGATTTAACTATGGAAGATGTGGCAGATCCTCGTATTGTTGCCACTGCTCGTTCTCGGGCGGAAGAATTTTTAGAAAATCATTCGATTCCTGATTTTCCAGAAATAGAAAGAGTACTGCAAAAAATGGAACGAACATCTGAATCCTAAAATTCTATTTCAATCAAAAAAAGGAATTCTAAAACTTTGCACAATTTTTATTGTGCAAAGTTAAATTATATCTCATTCGCTCTTCTCTCTAAATTCGTCCTCGAAATTTCATTGCTCGTTCAATTCTTTTGAGTGCCGTCACAAAAGCAGATTGACGCAATGTTACGGGGTATCCTTCACCAGAAGCAATTTTTTTCTTCAATTTTTCAGAAGACTCCTCACAGAGTCTTTGATTTTCAAGAACCTCATCAAGCGCATTATTCATAATAATCTTAAGACGCCGGTGAACTTTGTTGAGTGACCAATACAAATTTGACTCATTCTGTACAAGTTCAAAATATGAAACCGTGACACCACCTGCATTAGCAAGAATATCGGGTATAACCGGAATTCTGCGTTTTGCAAGAATTTTGTCTGCCTCTGGCGTTATTGGACCGTTGGCAAGTTCCATAATCATTTGTGCGCAAACAGCATCAACATTGTCTGATCGAACTTGATTTTCAAGAGCCGCCAAAACAAGAAGATCGCAAGAGAGAGACAAAAGTTCCTCATTGGATATCTGTTTTCCTCCTGCCATTTTTGAAACTGTTCCATGTTCTTTTAGGGCACAATATGCCCCTGGAATGTCAATGCCTTTCTCTGAAAAAACTCCACCACCAACATCTGAAACCGCAAGAACACGAATACCTTTCTCATGAAGAAGACGTGCCATATGTCCGCCAACATTTCCAAACCCCTGAACTACCGCTGTTTGTACTTCTCTTCCTACTTTTTCGAGATAGCGTTCTAATATATAGATACCTCCTTGTGCTGTTGCCGCATCTCGACCAACACTTCCTCCAATTTCTAGTGGCTTCCCCGTCACAACACCAAAGGTTGTTTCCCCTTGAAGTCTGCTGAATTCATCGGCCATCCATCCCATAATTCTCTGATTGGTGTACATATCTGGAGCAGGAACATCTTTTCGAGGACCAATAATGGGGGCAATCGCCTGAACATAACCGCGAGTAAGTCGCTCAAGCTCTGCATCTGAAAGATGAGAGGTGTCTACCTTGACTCCCCCTTTTCCTCCGCCAAGCGGAATATTAACCACTGATGTTTTAATGCTCATCCATGCGGCAAGCGCCTTCACTTCTTCAAGATTTAAGTCTTTTGAGTAGCGCACTCCCCCTTTTGCCGGTCCACGAATAGTACTATGTTGAACTCGATACCCTTCAAATACCTGAATTTCTCCAGAATCCATGCGAACTGGAATAGAGACAAAAAGGATGCGCTCGGGGTTTTCGAGAATAACCTTCGCATCTGCTGTCAGCTCGAGGAGATTCCCTGCTTCTTCCATTTGTGCTAACATGTTCCGAAAAAGTGACATTTTTATTAATAAAAGAGAAAATCATAAACAATGGTATTTATCATTTTGTGCAAAATCAATTTATAAATCTTACAAAACAATTCTCAAAAAAAAGATAAAAGATTCAATACTGGGCAAGGAAAATATACCTCTCCGAAAAAAGAAGCAAAAACTTTGAAGAAAAATTATTTTCGAAGTAGTTTCGAAAAAATAGCTCCCGCTTTTTTCGTATTTTCGTACGAAAGATTTGGTAATGAAACACGAATAAGACGCTTTGTATTCTGTTTTTTCTGATCTTGCTTTGGGAAAAATTTATGTGCTGGCATTACGATGAGTCCACCCTCTACCGCCAACTCTGTAAGCACCTGTTCAATTGGCTTTTCTCGTGTCTCTGACCCCTCTATTTTTGAGATATCAATAATGCCATAATACATATTTTTCGGCTCTGGAAGTCCAGCAGAAGAATAGAAGCTCAACACTTTTTTTCGCAGATGATCCACATATTCTTTTCGTTCTTTCTTTCCGAGAAGAAGATGACAGAGTCCTAATATTTGAGATGGACCCGGAACACCAGAAATATGCTGAAAAACGCCAATAGTACGTCCTCCAAATGATTTCGCAAGAAAGAGGAACCAGCGCATATCCGAATATTTTTCTAAAAATCCTGGACACTCTGGTTCCAAAATTTTTTGAGCAATAAAGTAACGTGCCTCTGGAGCCAGATACAAGCTTCCGAGGCGAACGCCTGTAGAGCGCTCTATTTTAGAAATAGCATCAAGATGAATGGTACGTTTTTTTGCTCGCTCTATTTTGGAAATACTCTCTTTTTTAGGGAAAAAATGCGCATAAACTTCATCAGTCAAAATGATGGAATTATGTTTTTCTGCAATATCGGTAATGCTTTCTAAAACTTTTTTTTCAAGAGGAAATCCTGTGGGATTGTTGGGGTCAATAAGGATAATCGCTTTAATTCTCTTCGGTGAGTGAAGTGCATTTTGAATACTCTCTTCATCTACCTCTCCTGTTTCTGGATTGATAGAGATGGAAAGAAGATGAAGCTTTCGATCTTCCGCAAATTGCATATAGGGAGCATAGACGGGAGATATCATAAGAAGAGTATCTCCTTCTTGCAGAAAACCGACCCCCTCTTCTCCGAGACTTTTGAAAAACATTCCTACCCCCTGAGATGCACCAAGTAAAAGAACGATGTCTTCAAAACTCACGGGAAATCCAAAGGCATTACTATGCTCTTCGGCAATTGCCATTCGTGTTACCATCTCTCCCCATGGATTAGGGTACCGCCCACCAGAAAGAACAGAAAATTTAAAGAGATCAAAGAGAATTTCGAATCGTGTTTTTGGAATTCCCTGTTTTTGAAAAATATTTTCGAGTGCGAAGAGAAAATCTTCAAGATCTTCTTGAAGGACTTTTCCAAATTCTGGAGCATAATGTGTCTCAATAATGTCACAAAGTGTTTTTTCAATATTGGGAAAACTTTCTTCTGTTTCTGATCCAAATCGGGAATCAGTTCGGTTATTATTTAAAACCGTATCTGCGAGGAGAAGAAAAGAAAAAAACCGCCTTCCTCGTTCGCTTGGCGCAAAACCGTATCCGGGTTCTCCTTGAGAAATATCCAAAATATTCGCTTCTCCAAAACGTTCTACAGCTTTTCGACGTAGAGAGCGAAAGGCAAGAAAAGGTGGGGTCTCTTCTACATCCCAACCCCAATCGTTGTTAAGAAACTTCATTTCTACAATTTATATTCACGAATACGATCCTGCCGAAACTGCAAGAGAAATTCAATACAAAACGAGAATGAGGCAGAAAAGTTCTTCTGCTATTTTTTTATGAATCTCTTTTGGAGGTATTCTTCTACAAATGAAAAGAAAATTTCAGAAATATTTTCCTCTCCCGAAATATTGCATATTTTTTCTCCATCTCCATAAATCTCTGCCACTTTCCCCTCCCCTCTTCCGGGGAAAAAAATACCAATATCTGCTGAACGAGCCTCACCAGGACCATTGACAATACATCCCATTACTGCAATTTTGAGTTTTTCTGAACCAGGAAAATTTTGCTTCCATTTCGGCAATCTTGCCGTGACTTCTTGTCGAATTTTCTCTGAAAATTCTTGAAAATGATTTCCCGTGGTGCGTCCACACCCCGGACAACTTGTAATTTTTGGGAAAAATGTTCGAAGCTCTAATGATTGCAAAATTTCTCGTGCAATTCGTACTTCCTGTATTCTCGATTCTCCGGAACTCGGAGTGTAAGAAACTCGAATAGTATCACCAATTCCTTCTAAAAGAAGTACAGAAAGCCCAGAAGTACTTGAAATTATTCCCGAAAGTCCGCCACCGGCTTCAGTGAGACCAAGATGAATAGCGACTTGTGTCCGATCTGCCAAAAAGCGATGAATACGAATAAGTGATGTCACTTCTGATACTTTGGCAGAAATCACCATTTGGGAAAGTGGAATACCAAAAGACTCTGCAAATGCGAGAGAAGCAAGGGCAGATTCTTGAAGCGTTTCTTCAAAAATTTCTGTATCAGATCGTGGTGTCTTCTGCATACGATTTTTATCCATTTTCTCTGCCAAAAGCTCTGGATCGAGTGAACCGCCATTCACACCAATCCGAATTGGCTTTTTGTATTTTTGCGCCATTTCCA
The DNA here is from genome assembly GCA_016699755.1 of Candidatus Peregrinibacteria bacterium. Taxonomy (NCBI): domain Bacteria; phylum Candidatus Peregrinibacteriota; species Candidatus Peregrinibacteria bacterium. The sequence goes on from CP065009.1 coordinate 543,172, forward strand.
AAATTGTTTCAAAATGACTGTCTCTTTTTTCTCCTCGTCCTATGTTTCCAGGGTTGATGCGGTATTTATCAAGGCATTTTGCCATATCGGGATATTTTTTAAGAAGAATGTGTCCATTAAAGTGAAAGTCTCCAATAATAGGAACAGGTGAAAATTTTCGAACGCGCTCTACAATCTGTGGCACCGCTTCGGCAGACTCTGGACGATCGACGGTAATACGCACCATCTCACTTCCAGCATTGGAGAGCTCTAGAATTTGATGAACAGTAGAATCAATATCTGCGGTGTCAGTATTGGTCATCGATTGAATAATGATGGGGGCATTGCCGCCGAGCATTACATTTCCCACACGAACTGGAGTTGATATTCTTCGCATTATGCACAGAAATGGTTTGCTATAAGAATAGCGGATGACTTTTTTAAAAAAAAGGCGTAGAATTTTGATAATTCCTATCAACATCAAAAATGGAAAGTATTCTCTGTTCACTTTTTCTTTCACTCCTCTTTTCTTTTTGTGGTGGAGTTTTTGGTGCGGCATTTGGGGCACTCACAGCGTTTATCATCTTTGGTACACTCATTCTTCTCTCCACACTGACATCAAACGAAATCCTTGTGAGTTTGGCACTTGGGGAATTTTTTGGTCCACATACGGCATTCGCAGGTGGAGTTGCGGCGGCGGCATACGCGGCGCATAAAAAATTACGACCAGAAAATGGAAAAAATCTCATCACTCCACTTCTTTTTTCGGGAAATCTTACTCCGCTTGTAGTGGGAGGGATTTTTGGAGTGATAGGGTTTTTGATTCAGTATCTTCTCTTGGGACTCACAGGACTCAGTGTTCATCTTCTTCCAGAGAGAGCAGATGCCATTGCTGGCAGTATTTTTGTCTCTGCAATTTTAGTGAGAATTCTTTTTTCGAACACCCCTATTTTGAATAAAAAATCTTTTGTTCTTCGGGAGAAATCTCCGCATACAAAAAATGGAATTTGGCTTCCATGGGAAACAGATTGGAAACTTATTATTTTTCTGGGAATTTTTTTTGGAGTACTCTTCTCCTCCATCTCTCTAAAAATGAACAATCCTTTTTTTGGGTTTGGGCTTTCGGCTTTTCTTCTTCTTTTTTTACATTTCGGAACGCATATTCCAGTAACGCATCACATTGCACTTCCGGCAGGAACAGCCGCACTTTTAAGTGGAAATCTCTTTCTTGGCGTTATTTTTGGAGTTCTTGGAGGGATTTTGGGAGAAATAGCCGCGCGATTCTTTTATAACGGTGGTGATACGCATATCGATCCTCCTGCATTTGCTATTTTTGTATGTTCGCTTTTCTTTTGGATTCTTTAGAAAAAGATTTGTAAATATAATGTATTATAGAATTTTTTCATAATTTTTCATCTGTATTTTTCTACTTCTACACTATGAATAATAAAAAATACATTTCTTTATTGTAAATAAGAAGGAAAGAGAGCAAGTTGTTCTTGAGAACTTCTTTCTTTTTCCCTTTCTTCATGAGAATACCTCTCTTTTTTTTACAGAGGATATTTTTTGGTCTCTCTGTATTTTTGTTGTCTGCTCCGGCATTTGCGGCAACAGAAAAAGTCTACCCTTCTGATATGGCAACCAGCTTTGCTGAAGTTGCATCTGATTCGACAAAATGGTTTTTCTATAACGATGAAATTGATGCTATAGATAATACGCTTGGCAGTTTTGTTACCGGCCCTGGAACTCCACCACTTTCATCAGCTGGAAGTGTGAATATAGATGTTACAGGAACCCAACGTAGAAATCTCAGTACGTATCAGTTCTCTGGTGTTCCGCTCGCCGATATTACCGAACTAAAATACAGTACTTACAATCCTTCTGCTGGGAACGGTGGCTCTACAGATCGCGCTGGCTATCTTAATTTTAACGTCGATTTTGATGGCTCTGATACATGGCAAAAACGACTTGTTTTTGTTCCGAGAAATAACGGAACTGTTCTTCAAGACACATGGCAGGAATGGAATGCACTTGATAATGGTAGTGGATACGGAAGTGCACTATGGAGCTACTCTGGAGCAACATGGCCAGCACCAAATGCTGCTGACGCAGGAACAACACTTAAAACATGGACAGAGATCATAACTGACTATCCAAGTGTTCGTGTTCGTGTTACTGATTCGTGGTTTGGTGTTCGTGTTGGAGAACCCTACAATGATGGTTACACAGAAAATATTGATGCTTTTGTCTTTGGAACTGCTGCAGGAAGCACCACTTGGGATTTTGAGCCGTCACCATCTCATCTTACTCTTGAAAAAGAAGTTGTTAATGATAACGATGGCACCTCAGTAGATACCGATTGGACACTCACTGCAACCGGCCCTGTTCCAATCTCTGGAATAGAAGGCGATTCTGCTGTTACGAGTGCTCCTGTGGATCCCGGAACCTACACGCTTTCTGAGTCTGGTCCAAGTGGATACACTGCCAGTGATTGGGTGTGTAACGAAGTAAATGGTGCTCCGGTAGCTGTTGCGAACGGAAATAAAGTTGATATTACTTCTGGACAGGATATAGTTTGTACGATTACCAATAATGACAATAAACATCAATTTACGGTGACTGTTGTAAAATATATTGACGGAGTTGAAGCCACTGCTGTTTCTGCAAATAACAGTGCTTTCCCTATGACGTCAAGTTGGAATGCCACAAACATTGGAGCTGGAAGTGGAAGCTATGCTCTCGGAACGGTCGGGTTTAATAACCCAAATCCATATCGAGCAACCACATCACTCATGGAAGAGGGGGCTTCTTATACCACCACTGAAGATACTGATGGAGTAGCTGTTTCAGGAGATTCAAACCTTGTTGGAAATAATTGCGCAGATGGATATCCATTTGCACTCACTGGATACACTCAGGGGGATTCTGTTCTTACTGCGGAAGGAGAAACTCCAACGCTTACTCCACCAGCATTTAACAATCTCACAGAAGACAGCGTTGTTATTGTTTGGAATGAGACCTGCAAAACTGGGCTCACTGTTATAAAAGAAGTGGTAGATGGCGATGCTGTTTCAAGTGATTTCACCATTGAGGTGAGCGATGGAGGCGGAGTCATTGAAAGTGATACAGGAATAGCAAATCCAGGAAGGACATATAATGTATCTGCTGGAAATTATGTGGTGCATGAAACAAATCCCGGACAATATGAAACCACATACGGTGGAGATTGCGATGTTGATGGAAACGTCACCGTCACAAATGGCGAAACCTCGGTGTGTACTATTATCAACACACTCATTCCAGAGACTTCCTCGTACATGGTAACAGTTATCAAGTATCTTGATGGATCTCTTGCAGCAGAAGGATCGTTCCCCATAAAAGAAATTGGAGGCGGTTCTTATGTTTTGGACGACCAAAATGGATACACGTACACGACCTCCGTTGAACAAGGAGAAAAGTATCGAATACGAGAACTCTTGAAGAAAAAGGGAGACGTGGGTCGGAGTTGTGAAGAAGGAAAACCTTATGCTCTTGTTGGATACACAACAGGAAATACATTAGGGGAAGCAGAAAATAACACTCCATCTTCCAAGATTCCTCGACTCCGAAACATCTCAGAAGACAAGGTTATCATCGTTTGGAATGAGACGTGTGAGCAGTGTGACGAAGGAAGGATAAAAGAGCTCGAAAAAGAGATACGACAATTAAAGTGGCAGTATCTAAAAGATATTCGAGAATGTCGTCATGGAAATCGTTACCAACAATGGGAATGTGTCGATGAGGTAAAGAAGGAGTATAAAAAAGATGTAAAAGATCTCGAAAATGAGCTTCAAGAAGAAGAAAACAAATGTGATGAACATCATCATGATCATGATGATGGACACGATCATGATGATGGACACGATCACGATGATCACAAGGGACATTAATGAGCTAATGTATCCCTGAAAACACAAAAAACACCCCTAGAAATGGGGGTGTTTTTTGTGTCTCAAGTAACAAATCCTGTGTCTCTTTTGAGAAAAAACAGTAAGAATCTGTTGTTTATGCTATTGCCTCGGTTTCTTCTAATTTCATGTATTTCTCTATGAGTTCCTTTTTTGCACGCTTTAACTCTGTTTTTGGAATCATTTTAAGGAGATTCCATCCAATAGTAAGTGTTTCTTCAATAGAACGATCCTCATATTCTCCCTGATTAATAAAAACACGCTCATACTCTTCTGCAAATTTGAGATGTGCTTTATCCGCATCATCAAGTGCAGACTCTCCAAGCACAACCGCAAGTTCTCGTACATCTTTTCCACGAGCATAACTCGCAAAAAGCTGATCTTTAAGGCTTGAGTGATCCTCTCGTGTTTTCCCCTCCCCTACTCCAGCTGACCAAAGCCGAGAGAGAGATTTTAATACATCTACTGGTGGCAAAACCCCTTTTTGGTAGAGCGGACGATCAATTACAAACTGTCCTTCAGTAATATATCCGGTAAGATCTGGAATAGGATGAGTAATATCGTCTTCTGGCATAGTAAGAATTGGAATCTGGGTTACTGACCCCTTTTTCCCCTTAATTCGCCCTGCACGTTCGTAAATGGTTGAAAGGTCGGTGTAAAGATACCCTGGATACCCACGGCGTCCAGGAACATCTTTTCGTGCAGCGGAAACTTCTCGAAGTGCCTCACAATAGTTTGTCATGTCCGTCAGGATTACGAGAACATGCATATCACGCTCAAAGGCAAGATACTCAGCGGCAGTAAGCGCCAAACGAGGTGTTGCAATACGCTCAACCACTGGATCTGCCGCAGTGTTAAGGAAAATAACAGAATTCTCAAGGGCTCCTGTTTTTTCAAATTCTCGTTGGAAATACTGTGCCTCTTCAAATGTTACTCCCATAGCCCCAAAAACAACGGCAAAACTTCCTCCATCTTTTACCTTTGCCTGACGAGCAATCTGCGTTGCAAGTTTGTTGTGCGGCATTCCCGATCCAGAAAAAATGGGAAGTTTCTGTCCACGAACAAGCGTGTTCATAGCATCGATAGTGGAAACGCCTGTTTGAATAAAGTCATTCGGAAACTCACGACTCACGGGGTTGATAGGAGAACCGTTAATATCCACCCTTGCTTCTGGAATGATCTCTTGTAATCCGTCAATCGGTCTTCCTGCTCCGTCAAAAATTCGTCCAAGCATTTCGGGTGAAACACCGAGTTTCATCGTCTCTCCCAAGAACTGAACTTTTGTTTCGCTCACCGGAACACCATCATTTGCCTCAAACATCTGAAGCATTGCACGTCCTTTTGATACCTCTAGTACTTTTCCAATTCGTGGCTTTTTTTCTCCAGGAACAGAAACTTCCGCGAGTTCATCATACCCAACACGAATTCCATCTGGAATATTAACAAAAAGAAGCGGTCCAGCAATGTCAGAAACCGTTTTTAACTGTATTTGCATAATTGAAAATGGCAAAAAAGCGAGGCGTATTTTGACGGAAAACAGAAGAGAAGAAAAGCTATTTTTTCAAAAAAAAGAATAGGAACAGCAAAAAATATTGAATCTTTCTTTAAAAATGAGGTATTATAGAACGATATAGCAAAAAACCAACATCTTAAAAAAGAAAAAAATGCTATCGGCAAGTGTTGATATGCTTTCGAGAATTATCAGGAGTTCTGCGCTTCTTATGGTTTTCGGATTTTCTACTTCCAGTGCTTTTCTCTTTTTTTATCAACATCAAAATCTTGAAGAGAGCTATCGCAAAATAGATTTTTCGGCGAATATGCTTGCAATGGAATCGCGTCGCCAAAAAGAAAATAATGAAAAAATACTTGTCAAATATATTCAAAATCACTCTTTTTCAGAGATGGAAAGTTTTTTGAAAAATATATCTGGTACCGATGATTTTCTGAAAGACTTTGAGGCGTGGAAAACTGTTTTTTTCGTGGAAACAACAAAAACAGAAGAGGGATTTTTCCTGAATGTTTTTACCCCCATTGGAGAGGGGGATCTTATTCATCCTTTTAGTGGTTTTATCCGAGAGAAGAAGAATAAAATAGAAGAAATTATCTGGGGAAAGCCTGCCATGGGAACTCTTCTAAAATTTGAATCACCCAAGCAAGGAGATTTTTGGAAGGCAACACTCAAGAATAATGGTCCATATCCTTGGATTCCTTCTGATCACTGGAAAAACGGTGTTGACGGAAAAGATATGACACTCATCCCTTCTCATGGAAAAAAAGAAGTGCCTCCTGGAGAAACAGGAATATTCCTGTTTCAAGAAAACGAGTCCTTCTTTCCAGAGAACGAAACCCGCGCGTTTCTTTTTCTTTTGAAGGCAGACGAGAAGCTCCCTTCGCAAGAATTTCTTCCGTAAGCAAAAAAAGAAAACTTGCGATTTTTTCCCTTCCCTGAAAAAATAATCAGGATTTTTTCCTTGTTTATGAATATTTTAAGTGAGAAAGATGCACATCCAGAAATACTTTCCGGAAAAACGGTAGCGGTTCTTGGGTATGGAGCGCAGGGGCGTGCACAAGCCATTATGCTTCAAAAGAGTGGAGTGAGTGTTGTTGTCGGAGTTCGAGAAAATGGAAAAAGTTTTCAAAAAGCACAAGAAGATGGACTTACAGTCTGTTCTTTTTCAGAAGCCTCACAAAAAGGAGACATTATTCATATTCTCTTGCCAGATGAAGTGCAAAAAGAAATATACGAGCGAGACGTGCTTCCATATCTTTCTTCTGAAAAGATTTTAAGCTTTTCACATGGATTTAATATTGTATTCCAAAGAATTACTCCGCCAGAGGGAGTAGATGTTATTATGGTGGCGCCAAAGGCTCCCGGAACGGAAGAACTGAAAGAATATGAGAAGGGATTCGGAGTTCCAGCACTTATTGCTGTTCATACAGATGCGAGCGGAAACGCAAAAGAAATAGCACTTTCCATGGCGCATGCTATGCGTTTTACAAGAGCGGGCGTACTCGAGTGTACCTTTGAACAAGAGGCATACGAAGATCTTTTCGGAGAGCAGACGGTACTCTGCGGTGGTGCGGCAGAACTCGTAAAAACTGGTTTCGAAGTACTTACAGAAGCAGGATACCCACCAGAAATGGCATATTTCGAATGTCTCCATGAACTCAAGCTTATTGTAGATCTCATGTACGAAGGAGGTATTGAACACATGTATGATGTGGTCTCCAATACCGCGGAATTTGGAGGACGCACTGTTGGACCAAAAATCATTGATGCCGGAACGAAGGAGCGCATGAAAGAGGCTCTCAAAGCAGTAGAAACCGGAAAGTTTGCCAAAGATTGGATGGAAGATTATGAAACCGGCTTACCACTTCTTACAAAACTCCGAAAAGAGCAATCGGCACATCCAATTGAAGAGACCGGAAGAAAAGTGCGAGGATTATTTCGAAAAGGATAAGCTATTCCTCGGCAAAGAATTTATGATCACGTCCTGAAAAGTATCACCTCTTTTCCTCTTCTTTTCGCGCGAACCGAACAATATCAAACGCATATTCGTTTTGTGAGTCTTTTGAAAAGTGCTGTCGAGAAACTTCTTCCCATTTTGAAAAATCTACGACTGGAAAAAAAACGTCTGCATTTGGGAAATCTGCATCCACAAAAGTGATACAAATTTCTGTTGTGTAAGGAAGAGCTTTTTTATAAACCTCGGCTCCACCAATAACACACGCCGGATGCCGAAGATTTCGAGCAAAATAGAGTGCCGATTCAAAAGAAAGTGCAGTATCGACTCCTCGGAATGAAAAGTGAGAATTGGATGTGATGACAATATTTTTTCGCTCAGGAAGCGGTTTCCCAATAGAAAGAAAGGTGTTTTTGCCCATGATAAGTGTTTTTTCTTTGGTGTAATCTCGAAAATGCTTTAAATCATCTGGAAGATTCCAGAGAAGTGCATTCCCTCCTCCGAGCTCTCTGTTTTTCCCGATAGCGGCAATAAGAAAAAGAATATTCTATAAAAACAACTTCATTGTACTGTGTGCACTTTAAAAAAGAAAAGGGGAGGTTCTTTACACGGCGATATCCCCTTGTATTGCTGGATGTGGATCGTATCCTATAAGCTCAAAATCCTCAAAAACAAAATCGAAGATGTCCTTCTTTTTTAAATTTAGTTTTATGCGCGGAAGTGTCCTTGGCTCACGTGAAAGTTGGAGTTGTATTTGATCGAAATGATTTTGGTAAATGTGCACATCGCCAAATGTGTGAACAAAATCTCCTGGTTCAAGATTGGCACACTGTGCCATCATCAGTGTGAGAAGTGAATAAGAAGCAATATTAAATGGGACTCCAAGAAAAAAATCGGCACTTCGCTGATAGAGTTGACAGTGGAGTTTTCCGTTGGCGACATTAAACTGAAATAATGTATGGCAAAGCGGTGGCGCAGAACGCTTTCCATGAATAAGTTCTTGAATATCCGCCACATTCCAGCCACTCACGATCATCCGTCGAGAGTTGGGGTTTGTTTTTATCTCTTCAAGAACATTGGCAATCTGATTAATTTTTTCGCCATTTTTTCCTTCCCAACGTATCCACTGTTTACCATAGACCGGTCCCAACTCCCCCCATTTCTTTGCAAATTCCTCATCTTTTCGAATTTTTTCCACAAATTCCTCTAGTGTTTCTCCTTCATAGGCATCACTCGATTTATAGCCTTCATATGGCCATTCATTCCATATTTTTACATTTTGAAGCACAAGGGGGCGAATGTTTGTGCTTCCCGAGAGAAACCACAGGAGTTCGTGAATAATAGCGCGTAAGTACACTTTCTTTGTCGTGAGAAGTGGAAATCCATCGGCAAGAGAAAATCGCATTTGCGCTCCAAAAAGCGATCGAGTTCCGGTACCGGTTCGGTCTTCTTTGTCGATTCCCTCTTGAAGTATTTTTTGCACTAAAGCAAGGTACTCTTTCATGGATTAGGAGATAATTTGCAAAAATTCTTCTTCTCGACCAGAAAACGGACCAATGAGTGAGAGGTGACATTTCTCGGGAACAAGAAGCTCTTTAGCAATTTTTTGAATATCTCTTAGGGAAACCGATTCGATTTTTTGAAAGAGTTCCTCCAGAGGAAAAACATCTCCCCGTAAAATTGCCTGCACTCCGAAAAAACTTGCTCGTTCTTCACTATCTTCCATACGAAGCGTGAGTTTTCCTTTCAAAAAACTTTTCGCTTTTGCAAGTTCTGCCTCATCAATGCCCTCTTCAGCAATACGTCGATATTCTTCTGAAATAGCAGCAATCGCTTCAGGAACACGGCGTAAATCAACACCAGCATGAGTTGAAATAACGCCTGTGTCAGAATATTGATCGGCGGAGGTATGAATGGAATAGCAGAGTCCTTTTTCCTCGCGCACAGCAAGGAACATGCGCGAACTCATATTTCCTCCAAGAATAACTGCAAGAAGACGTGTGGCATATTCTTGCGGATTTCCAAGTGGAACACTTGGGTAACCAATTACAAGATGCGCCTGCTCTGTTTTTTTTTCGCGAACATGAACTCGTTCCACCTCTTGCTTTTTGGGAATGGCGTCAAATTGTCGGGATTTTTTTCGTTCATCAAATGTAAAAAATGATTTCGTCAATGCTTCGGCTTTTTCTGGCGTAATGTCTCCTGCCGCAATGACCACTGTGTTGTCGGCACTATAGAGATCGTGACGAAAAGCACGAAAATCGTCCGCAGAAAAGGACTGAATTGTTTCGGGGAGACCAATTTGGTCACGCCCCATGGGAGTATCACCAAATAGAATATGTTCAAAATCCCATCCCACCTGATACATGGGTGTATCCTGATACATGTTGAGCTCCTCAAGAATAACACCTCGTTCTCGCTCAATATCTTCTGCAGAAAGTTTTGTGGAAATAAGCATATCCGAAAGCACATCAAATGCGGTTTCGACCTGCTCTCCAGAGCACTTTACATAATAGCCAGCATATTCTTTTCCGGTAAAGGCGTTAAAATCGCCGCCAATACCATCAATGGTTTCGGAAACTTTTTTTGGGGTGTCATACTTTTTTCCGCCTTTAAAAAACATGTGCTCAAGAAAATGAGCAATTCCCCGCTCTTTATCCGATTCATACCGACTTCCCGCACCCACCAAAATAAGCACTGTAACAGATTTTGTTCCCTCTACTGGTGCAGTAACAAGTCGTAATCCATTTGAAAATTTTTTTTGTGAAAACATAAATTCGCAAAAGAAAAGAAGGTTCGACAACCATTTTGCAGGAGAAACGGCAATGGAGCAACGAAAAACTATGTTGATTGGTCTCTCCACCTCTTCGAATTCCGACAAAGGTGTTTTTCATCATTAGGATTTTTGAGGAGCATGCGAATAGCTTTTTCCAAAAACACCTTATTTTGTGATCCTTTCACGAGGAGAAAATCCCCTTCTTTGAGGCTACTCTGTAAAAAATTTCCTGCTTTGTTCGCATCTTCAAAACACCTAAGTGGAACTTTTTCGGCAACACCTTTTGCAAATGCCTCCGCATTTTTCCCTACAAAAACAAGTTCATCTACATATTTTGCGGCAGTTTCCCCAAGACGAACATGCTCACTAAAAGCGAGTTCTCCAAGCTCATTCATATTTCCGAGAAGTGCAATTTTTCTTCCGGTGATTCCTATTGTTCCAAAAGCCGAAAGAACAGCGGAAGTGGCGGCAGGAGAAGAGTTGTACGAAAAATCCCAAATGCGAGAATTGTGTATTCCTTCAAAAATTCGCCCTCTTCCAGAAGGAGGGGAAAATGTGGAAAGTGAGTCTCGGATAGTCTCTGACGGAAGACCAAACATTCGCGCTATGAGAATGGCAGGGGCCACAATTTGTGCCTGAAACGTACCAATAAGTGGAGCTTTGTACACTTCTCCATCTAATGTAAAGGAGATTCCGTCAGAATTGGAAATGATATTTTTTAAAAGTACCCCCTTTGTAAAGGGGGAATACTCAGTGTTTTCCCCAAAAAGTATGAGAGAATCTGATCGCAAACGTTGAAGTTCTTCTGTAGTTTCTGCATCGAACGCATTTCCGATAACCATTTTTTTGGCGGCATGTGCGAGCTTGAGTTTTTCTCGTCGAATATCATTCACGCTCGAAAATTGCCCTTCTGCCATGTGCACAGGAGTGATTGGTGTCATCACTGCGATATCTGGAGTTGTTATGACAAGAAGATCGTCCATGTCTCCTGGGGTATCGATACCATACTCAAGAACGAGTATTTCTGGGTGAGGAAGCGGTTGCGAAAATACATTCCAAAGAAGAGAAAGCCATTCTCCTCGTGATTCTGGCAACGTTTCTTTTTTGAGAATGGTAAGCAAAAGACCTATGGGAGTGTTGAAGTTTTGCGGACTTGTTTGAACACGAAAATATGAAGAAAGAATATGGGCAATCGCCATTCGTGTCGTTGTTTTTCCTATCGACCCTGTAATGCCAATAACGCTCGTAGCAGTGGTAAGTACTTTTCGTGCTCGAAGCGAAAGGAGGAAGAGAAAGAGTTTTTTCATAGGAGTGAAGCGGAAATTCTTTGGTACAGGACCCTGTTCAAGCATTCTTACAAATCCCCTACTCCTTCTTGACGTTTTACAAAAAAGTACCGCATGGCAATTCCCGAAATGGCAAATGCGCCAAGAACATCAAACTGAAGATCGCGCATCGTTTCGGGAAGAGAAATTTGCATATGTGTTCCCAAGAAAAAATCAGAATAATATTCAAAAATCTCCCAAAGACCCCCAATTCCCATAGCAGAAAGGAAGAGGAAAAAACCCATCATAGGAACACTCATCGTCACTTTTCCAAGAAAATTCAGGGTGAATACAAGGTGAAAAGCAATCATCCCCACAGCAAATGATCCGAGAGCATGAGTGAGTTCATCCCACCACCACCAACTTGGATCATGATAAAAGTTAAGTGCATTCCCCATTGTGTTGAGGAGGAGTGCAAAGGAAACAAGAAAATCAAGCGACCACGGAAGATGTGCTTTACTGTTTTTTCCTACAATTCCGGGCAAAAGTGACAGTATAATACTGATGAATGCCCCCACAGAAACAACATAGTTCTGCTGAAAAATAGTGACAAAAAAGAGAAGTACAATCCCGATCCGCGAAGCGGTGGAGAGCCGAAGGTGATCCCTTTGGAATGGCATAATTATTCTTCTAAAGGAGAAAGATGGAGTCGAGAAGCGACTTTTGAGAGCATTTCCCGAGAAATAATGGGAGCTTGTGAGGCAGTAAGAGTTTCAATTTCCGATTCTTGTTCAGAAAATCGGCGAGAAAGACGTTTAATATCAGAATCTTTTAACCGAAGTGCACGCATTTGATCTTTTTGAAGCGCTATAGATTCTTGAAGATGGGAAGAAAGTGATTCCTGAGAACGCATAAGCTCAATGGATTCTCGAATAAGAAGAATATTAGCGGCGTTCTGAAACCCAATATGTCGATCGTATCCTGCCACAAGACGAATAATAGCTTCTCGGTCTCGTGGATCAAAATCTGTTATCTTAAAAACATCTGCCATTTTCCGAATATTGACGAGAACTGGCTCTAACGCGGAAACAGGAAGAAGCGAGAACAAAAAATCTTGTTCTACAAAAGAAAGTTTTTTGAGTTCTGCGATGCGATTATCGGGAACAACAAAGAAAATGGTCGAGAAGATATGAGAATTCCCTTTGTATTTTACGGCGGTTTTTTTCGTCTGATCTGAAAAATAGGTTTGCGGATTTTTCTGATTGGAAAATTTTGCGTCGAACACAACATATTGTCCATCAAATTCCACAAGAAAATCTGGTTTTATATTTCCGTCAAACTCTTCTGGTAAATTGGTGTTTTCGTAAAATGAAAAATCAATCTCTGGTTTTCGGCACAGCTCTTTGAGACTCGTAATCACGTTCTGCTCATGAGCACTCCAAATCCGATTTCTTTCTTCTTGCTCTGCTTGTTGCCGATCCTCATCTTCTTTTCGAATGCGTTGCTTCTCGTCTTCTAATGTTTTTCGTGCTTCTTCTAGTTTTTGAATACGCTGTTCCTCATCTGCCTTTTGCTTCTCTTCACTCGCACGCCGTTCTGCAAGTTCTTTTCGAAGTCGATCATTCTCTTCTCGCATTTTTTGAGATTCATTTCGTAAATCGGTATTTTCTCGAGAAAGTTGCTGTTGTTTTCCTTCTATATTATCTTTTGTAGAAGTCACCTTTGCGAGTTCTGCAGAAATGCGTCCGAGTTCTTGCGCGCGATATTCCTGTTCTGTTTGCAGACGGGCATTTTCTTGAAAAAGATGCTGACTCGATGGTGTCAAAAACGCTATTTTTACAAGAAGCGCTACAATACCAAACGCCAAAAAAACAAGAAGAACGTCCAGGTTGAACAAGGGCAAAATCACCCTGCATTTTCCTCGTTTTTTTGGAGAAGGGCAAGAGCTTCAAAAATTACATAACGATTTGAATTCTTGAAAGTCTTCTCCAAAAAAACATCTGGAGCAACTCTTTTGAATTGCTCCATTGAAATAATTAGATGTTTCCCCGCAAATCTTCTCCAGCTTTGTTAAGGGCAGAACCTGCCTTGAGCCACTCAATTTGCTCTGCGCTCAGTGAGTGTCGAACTGGAACAACCTCTTGATTTCCGTCTTCGTGCTGAACACGAAGCGCAAGATCTTTTCCTGTAGAAATCTCTGCAATTCCTTCTACAGTAATACGATCGTTTTCTTGAAATTTTTCGTAATCCGCAGGATCTACAAAATGGAGTGAAAGTACTCCTTGTTTTTTGAGATTTGTCTCCGCAATGCGCGCAAAACTTTTTGTCACCACGACAGCACATCCCAAGTGTCGCGGTTCCATGGCGGCGTGTTCGCGACTACTCCCCTCTCCATAATTTTCGTCACCAATAGCAATCCAATGAAGTCCGCGTGCTTTATAATCTCGCGCAACAAGATGAAACTCTGCCATTTCTCCGTTTACTATATTTTTCCCTTCTCCTGTTTTTTCGGGATGGAATGCATTCACTGCTCCCGAAAACATATTTTTGCTGATGTTGTCGAGATGTCCCCGGAATTTGAGCCATGGACCAGCCGGAGAAATATGATCGGTGGTACATTTTCCCAAAGCTTTCACGAGAATGGGGAGTTCCGAAAAATCTTTTTCAAAATCCCATTTTGGAAAGGCTTCAAGTGCTTGCAATCGCTCACTTGTTGGACTAATAAGAATCTCAACATCTTCTCCATTTTTTGCCGGAGGAATGCATCCGGTTTCGCTTTGTGCAAATCCATTCTGTGGAAGATCATCTACGCTTGGAATTTCGAGTCGAACCTCTTCTCCGACATTGTTGCGCAAGGTTTCTGTTTGCGGATCAAATGTAATCCGTCCTGCAAAAGCGAGTGCGGTCACTATTTCTGGACTCGCAACAAATGCGTATGTTTCTTCGTTGCCGTCATTTCGTTTTTTAAAATTTCGGTTAAAGCTCGTGACAATCACATTTTTTTCTCCTTTTTGAATATCTTTTCGATCCCACTGACCAATACACGGTCCACAAGAATTACTGAGAATAGTTGCTCCTACCGATTCAAAAATATCCAAAAATCCATCGCGTTTCATGGTTTCGGCGATACGGTTTGATCCTGGGGAAATCATAAGTGGCGATTGCAATTGGAGCCCTTTTTCGCACGCCATTTTTACAATTGCCGCACATCGCCCAATGTCTTCGTAAGAAGAGTTGGTACAACTTCCAATGAGACAAGCAGAAATTTTTTCCGGCAAATCAAGTTCTGAAAGTTCGTTTTTCATGTTCAAAAGTTCATGTCGCGCGTCTGGCGTGTGTGGTCCATTTACTGCTGGTTTAAGTGTAGAGAGATCGATTTCGATAACTTCGTCATAATATTTCTCGGGATCTTCCGCTACTTCTGAATCTGCTACAAGAATATCTGCATATTGCTCTGCAAGCGTAGCAATTTCTGTGCGTTCCGTTGTACGGAGAAAATCTGCCATGCGTCCATCAAAGGGGAAAAGTGAGGTGGTTGCACCAAGCTCCGCCCCCATGTTCGTGATGGTTGATTTTCCGGTAGCGCTGATGCTTTCGCACCCCTCGCCAAAGTATTCGATAATTTTCCCCGTTCCTCCTTTTGTGGTGAGAAGCCCACAAAGCAGGAGAATGACCTCTTTTGGTGATGCCCATCCGTTGAGTTTTCCCCTGAGGTGAACACCAACTACTTTTGGCGCGCGGAGTGTCCATGGTTGTTTGGTCATCACATCTACTGCGTCTGCTCCCCCAACACCAATCGCAATCATACCGAGTCCTCCACCGGTTGGTGTGTGAGAATCGGTTCCAATAACCATCCCCCCCGGAAAGGCGTAGTTTTCGAGAAAAATCTGATGGATAATTCCAGAACCCGGCTCCCAAAAATCCATGCCATATTTTTTTGCCGCAGATGCGAGAAAGTCATATACCTCACGATTTGTTTCTTTTGCCCGTTCGAGATCGTCTTTTGCTCCACTTTGTGCGCGAATAAGATGATCACAATGAACAGAAGTGGGCGTTGCTACTTGCGGAACGCCGACACTCATAAACTGAAGCACTGCCATTTGCGCTGTGGCGTCTTGCATACACACTCTGTCAGGAGCGAAATCTATATCTGTCTCACCACGAACAACATCTTTTGAAGAAAATGTTTTCCTGTAAGCGTGGGAAAAGAGAATTTTTTCAGTAAGCGTAAGTGGTCTTCCGAGTTCCTTTCGAACCACGCTCACTTTTTGAGACATTTTTTTATAGAGGCTTTCAACACGTGTACAATCTACAAAATGAGACATGAGGACTCAAAAAAAGAAAGAAAGTGAAAAAATGGTAACGAGAAGAGAGTTTTGGAGCAAGCCTCTTATTTCGATCTCTATCATCCTAAAATTTGATTCAGGATCTTTGAGGTTCTGTGTCAAGCACGGAATGACAAAAGGATTTTACGGCAAAAGCCCTCGCTGGCGCGCATCAATAAGCGCCGTCACCGCATGCTGGTTATTGTCTACCCGTTGCTCATTTGAAGAAGCACTACTCCGAAAACCGCCTAGTGCCGCTTTTCCATACGGCTCTTCGCTCGTTACCTGAAGAGTGAGGAGAAAATTGGAACCTTCTTGAACAAAGTTTCGATAACACTCTTGATGCTTTGTATCACCCAGCTTCTCTGCTGTATCATAAGCCTGAATCACTCCTTCCATAAAGACCGAAACAACACCACCGCGTGAAAAGGTAAAATGAGAGCACTCTTCTTTTGGCTTATGTTCACTTAAAAGCCAATCATTCATCTCGAAAATAAAATCTGCGACCTCTTGTTTTTGCGTTGCATCGAAATATTTTCGATAGCCTCGTGTTTGCCAAGGAATAAAGCCAGTATTTTTATTCCCTCGCCAGTAATCCCGATAAAACGGAAATGCGTTTTTGGTAATCTCAAGAAGCCGTTTCTCTTGTGTTTTTTCATACAAACTCATCAGGGAAAATATTGCTTCTCCAGGATAATAATCAACTCCCGTTTTTTGAGGTTGAAAAAAGAAGGTTTGCAGTTCTCCTGAAGGAAGTTGTTGATATTCAATGCCGTTTGCAAAAAGGGAAAGGTATTCATCTTTCTGCGGACGATCGAGAGAAAGAAGGGTAAGAATAGCAAAAGCATTGTAGGCAAGTTTTGTGTTTTTGGGAGTGATATTAATCGTTATCATTTTTCGATTTTCATCAAGCACGAAATGTCGTTCGAAAAACGAAAACCCTTTTTGCGCCAAAACTTCGTACCGTGGATCGTTGAGATAATCTCGCAACAAAGTGATTGACCAAAGTGCGCCCATTTCACGAAGACGCTGATTTGTTTTTGGGTGGATCTTTTTCGCAAGATCGTATTCATAAAAAAGGAAATCATCATTTTGATTATTGAGGAACCACTCCCCGCCTAAACGAATTGCTTCGTCGTATATATTCTCTTCTGAATTTTTTTGAGATACCTCTTCTGCTGAAAAATTGGGTGAAGCTCCGCATCCAGAGAGAGCGAAAACAAGAAAAACTGTGAAAAATGCTCGAAATACCATGAAGAAGAAAAAAGTTGCAGAAACCAGAAGAACGTTTTTTTTCATTTTCTTCAAGCAGTGTTATTTGATTCTCTTCTTCAGAATGTGTCACAGTATTTATAATGAAAGATCGTATTTTTCTTTCACCGGTATTTCCCAAAAAGCCAACTGGAACGGGATTTTTCTCAATGCTGTTTGGAATTCTCTTTTGGATTTTTCTTCTTATTCTCTTCGTTATTTCCCTGTACGCCACGTTTTTTGGACAATCGCTTGCGAGTCTTTTGCACCGTATTTCGCATAGGGCATATCGTGTGCCGTTTTGGTTCTCACTTCTCATGACGATATTCCTCTTTCCCGTAACATTTTTTATTATTCTTATCTCCGCTTTTTTCAAGATTATTGCTCGTGAAACCATTTGAAATTCTTCATCGAAAAAAAGTTCTAAACTCTCCATGGATGCCGGTAGAAGTGCAAACTGTTCGATTTCCTAATGGAGAGGAAGGAGAATGGTATGTAAATCTGAGTCATGATGCAGTTATTGTTCTCCCTTTTTTTGCGGATGGAAGTCTACTCCTTCAAAAAGCGTATAAACACGGTGCTGGAGAAATTTTGTATGAATTCTGTGCGGGCATGATTGACGAAGGAGAAAAACCAAAACAAGCGGCAGAAAGAGAGCTTCTCGAAGAGACAGGTCATAAAGCAGAATCACTTATCTTTTTGGGAAAGGTATTTGCGAACCCAACAGGTTCCCCCATGCAGTATCATTATTTTTTGGGGAAAAATTGTGTGTTTCAGCAGGCGCCAGAACTTGAAGTATCGGAACAGATTGAAAACTTTTCCGTAAAAAATATTGCCGAAGCAAAATATTTTCTCGCAGGTACCTCTCGAATGAGCTCTGTTGCGGCACTTACGGGGATTGCGTTAGCAGAAGAATATTTCAAAAAATTGGAATAGCTACTTCCTTGTGAATCACAAAAAAAATTGTGGACTAAGTCCAATTATAAGAGTCTCTCAAGAATCTCCTCGGGAATATCTGAGTTGGAAAAAACTCGTGTGACATCATCATCATCTTCAAGGAGCTCAAGAAGATGAATAATTTTTCGAGCGCTTTCTTCGTTGCTCACATCAATTGTTGTTCCCGGAAGAAATGAAAGTTCGGCGGATTCTATGGGAAACCCTGCTTCTTCAAGAGTTTTTTTGACCGCGTAGAGATCGGTCGGATCGGTGATGACCTCAAGCATATCATCTTGTTCACGCACATCTTCTGCTCCTGCATCAATGGCGGCGAGCTCAGCTTCTTCTCCAGTTTTTCCGAGGAAAATAACTCCTTTTTTCTCAAAGAGAAATGCAACCGAACCTGATTCCCCAAGACTTCCTCCGTTTTTGGAAAAAATTGAGCGAATGCTAGAAACTGTTCGATTTTTGTTATCCGTTAATACTTCCACGAGAATAGCAACACCATTTGGTCCATAGCCCTCATAGAGAATCTCCATCATTTGCGCCCCGTCTTTGTCTTCCCCTGTTCCTTTTTTAATAGCACGATCAATGTTCGCATTCGGCATATTCTCTTTTTTAGAATTTTCAATGGCAAGTCGAAGAGCAGGATTCGTTTCAGGATCGCCACCACTTCGCGCCGCAATGGCAATAAGCTTAGCGTGGCGCGTAAAAATTTTCCCCCGAACGGCATCGTTTGCTCCTTTTTTGTGGCGGATGGAGTGCCACTTGCTGTGTCCAGACATGGAATACTCAAAAAAACAAAAAGAGTATAATGACCTGTTTTTAATTTTTCAATTCCTCGCTTTTCCTAAAGGATATGAGCGCACAAAACGCATAACAAAATCAGTAACTTTTAAAAAAAGGCAGGGACGTATTTTTTGGAAAATGAATAATGAAAGGCAGAGGGCGGAGTTCAAAACAAATGAACATCCGCCCCCCACATTTACTTAGGGCTTCGGAGGGTCGATAGGGCACCCCAAATCCGTTTCTTTACAGGTGCAATCTTCAGCGTATAGCTTTGGGGGCGATATCGCTCCCATTTCTGAGGTCAGAAAAATTCTGACTTCTCCCCTGACTTCTTCCATGGCTTCTTCCATGAGTTTTTCCATGGCCTCTTCACTGAGTTTTTCCGTGGCTTCTCCCATGATTTCTTCCGTGGCTTCTTCTGGGAAATCTGTGGAATATCTGAAGTCAAACGAAAGAAATCCATTTGCTTCAGTTTTTTTACAAATTCCATCCAAACAAACAACCACCTCCCCAAAATGGGGAATCCGGAAGGTGATCCCTAGTTCTTCCCCATAAGGGAAAGAAAAAAGACACCCGCCTGTTTCTTCCTCCCCTTTCTGCATTATAGGAGGCAGAAGGACCACCCCCCCATGGGAATTGGTGACTGCCGTGCACCCTCCCTCGAACCTCAGGGGGATTTCTTTGGCGGGGCAAGTTGTTGCCCCAGAAGAAATACTGGATAAACCAAAAAGCAGCGCCGCAAATATAGTTTTCATCTTTCATATCTCCAAAATACGTCCCGTGCTTTTAAGGATCTGTCTGCCCTTGAGGGCATCCAAATAGGATCCCTACACGGAACAAGACGATGTGCCCCCGAAGGAGCGGTTTTCTCTTTACAGAGCTCCTTTTCGCAAATGGCAATCTGAAAGAGTGGGAAACTATAGTGGATTATTTTTTTTTGTCAACTATTTGTTCTGGATGACCACACCATAGGCACTTTTGAGGTACATTCATAATGCTCTAGAGGTATTTTATAATCGTTGTGGTCTTTCGGAGTTAGAGAATATAAGTCATTCAGTCAGTTTTGGGTTGAATTCACTTGGATCAAGTATCCGATTTCCGAGAAGGACTTATGAAAGAAAGAGAGCGTTCAAACACATACGAAGCTCCAAGGTATCTTCCAAGAGAAAATATCCAAATTGATGTGAAATATATTAAATTCAAAGATGCTGTTGCCAAAGGACAAGGAAGGAAATACCGATGAGTCTACCAGTATATAAGCACTTGATGTTGCTACTGGTATCAAGTGCAAGCTCATCTATGAAGATATGATGTTCGATTAAGAAAAAGATTCACCCAAAATTTTTCTGCGCAGATCTCTCTCTTATTTTTTTTGCACTGTACTTTGATGATGAAGCTTAGGGATACATGTGAATATCGCATCCATATTCTTTTGGAAGCTTTCCAGCACGCTGTAGGTATTTCATGAGATAATGTGCCGCCATAACATACCCAAGATGTGAAAAAAACTGAGGATAGTTTCCAAGGTATTCTCCTGTTTTTGGGTCAACTTCTTCGGCAAGAAGTCCATGTGGAGCAATATATTTTTCAAATTTCTCAAAAAGTTCAGAGGCGTAATCCACCTCCTCTAGTCGTGCCCAAGCAGAAATGAGCCAAAAGGTGCAGAGGACAAATACTCCTTCCTCTCCCTGTAAACCGTCTTCTGCGAGATAACGATAAACAAAAATATCATCCTTCACGAGTTCCTTTGTTGTTGCTTCCAAAACCTCTCGAGTTCGTGGATCTTTTTTATCGAGAAAATGGAGAATAACAAAGAGAAAATTGGTTGCATCCTGATGTTTTGCGCCAGGATATTGTACTAATGTTTTGAGTTCTTTGTCGTAGCAATGTTCCCATATCCAATCGTGAATCTCTTTTTCCATTGCTTCCCATCGAGCTTTTTCTTCTTCTGAAATTTTGAGTTTTTCACAAAGTTTAAGCGCACGATGCATACCAACCCAACACATCACCTTACTGTAGGTATAATGTTTTGGTTCATTGCGTGCCTCCCAAATACCGCTATCTGGTTTTTTCCAATTCTCTTCTATCTTTTTGACGAGATATTTTATAACACGAGCACTATGATCGGGAATTTCTTCATAGTGTTTTGTTGTGAAAAAGTAGGCATCAATAAGAGTTCCATACATGTCGAGCTGAAGCTGTTCTGCCGCCTCATTTCCACGACGAACTGGTCCCGAACCTCGAAAACCTTCAAGGTGATCGAGAATCTCCTCCTTTGTAGAATCTGTCCCGTTTAATGCGTAGAGGACAGAGAAGTTCCAATCGTCTTTGTCAACAAAAAGGTGCTCCACAAATTGAAAAAGCATTTTTGCTTCTTCTACATATCCTAAAACAGTGAAGGCATAGAGCCCGAACATGGCATCACGAATCCAAACATAGCGATAATCCCAGTTTCGTTCGCCCCCCATTTCTTCGGGGAGTGAAGTTGTTGGTGCCGCGACCATGGCACCTGTGGGATAAAACTGCATGAGTTTTATGGTGATAGCAGATCGGAGAAGACCTGATCGACAGAAATCGTAAAATTTTCCTTTACTAATCCAATTGTGCCAAAAGTTCCGTGTTTCTTGTTCTAAGTTTGCATCGGAATACATCGACTGACCAAACAAGCAGTATTCAAGAACAATATTTTTTGTTTCTCCTTCTTCTAAAGAAAAGGAAAAAAACACATCATCTCCCTCTATTTTAAATTCCGTTCCTTCTGGCAAATGAAGAAGAAAACGTCCCCTTTGCTCAATATATGCCACAAGGCGCTTTCCATCCCATTCGTACACTGGACTTTTTCGTGCATAATCTGGTCGAGGAGAGAAGCAAAACGAAATGGTTTTATTCCCTTTTTTTCCGGCAACATTTCGCGCAAGAAGTTGAGAACCACACACACGTTCTGGACGAGGAAGCATAAAGTCTCGAACCCGAAATTCATGTTCAGGAGAAGAAAAGAGTGTCTCTGCAATCGCTGTATTTCCTTGATATCCTGAAGTAGTTTCGTATTCATCTGCCATCACGAAAAAAGATCCTCCTTTTTTATTATCGAGAATCTTTCCAAAAACACTCGGAGAATCAAACTGCGGATAGCAGAGCCAATCAATAGACGCACGTTTGCTCACAAGCGCGGCGCTATGAAGATCACCAATAAGGAGATAATCTTGGATTCGTGGAGGAAGCATTTTGTGAGGAAAAATATCAAGGGAAAGCCGACAGAGAAAATATTCTCCGCCTCGCGCCACAGGATAGTGCTTTTAAAGAAAAAAAGGAAGAGAAAAATTAGGTGACTTTTCGCCTTTTTCCCTACTCCGCTCTTTTGTAATTTGCTGATCTTTTTGAATCAGTCTTTATCAATTCTTCCCAAGAGATAATGTCTAAAATTTCTTTTTGAAATAGTTTTCGTAATATATTCACAAATTGATCCTTCAGCCCTCTTCAACCATAAAGCCAAAATTTTCTCCAATATACTGAAATATCGGACCAAAAATAGCACCACAAAGTGCTCTTTCTCGACGAGAACAATTTCCACTTTTAAGTACTCGATTTGCAATATGAAAATCGTGAGCAGAAAGATTCTCTGGGAGAAGATTGAGAAGATAACGCATTACAGCATTGTTTTTTATGATATCTTCCGCCTCTGTTCTAACATCTCCTAATGGCTCTTAGTTCTCAAAAATATCTTCTTCTGCGAAATCTCTCAATTCTATCATCCTTTTTTTCAGAAGAAAAATATCATACAATCTCCTTGCGTCTTTTTTCTCTTTATAAAATTGTATGCATTCTCCCATTAACGAAGGATTTGCTCGTATTGAAAAAGAAGGAAGCCGTGTGGTGGCAAATGGATCGCATATGCTTCCGGCGGCATCGCTTATGAT
Organism: Candidatus Peregrinibacteria bacterium; assembly: GCA_016699755.1. Lineage (NCBI taxonomy): Bacteria > Candidatus Peregrinibacteriota > Candidatus Peregrinibacteria bacterium. The sequence continues at coordinate 565,821 of CP065009.1, forward strand.
GGCGGCAGGAGTCATTGGAAAGATATCCGACCGAAAAAAACCATTTATTACAGTGGTAAACTCATTTAGTACACATATTCCCGGACACGCGCATTTACATCCGCTCGGAATGCGACTTGCAGAAAAAATAAAAGAAAAAGGCTACAACGTGTGGTATTGCAACATTGGAGGTATTGTAGATGACGGCATTGCCATGGGGCATTTTGGCATGAAATATTCACTTGCGAGTCGAGAACTTATTACCGACCAAATCGAAACGATTATCGGAGCGCACCCGTGTGACGCGTGGATTGGTATTGGAAACTGCGATAAAATTGTTCCCGGAATGCTCAATGCCATGGCACGACTCAATGTTCCTTCACTCTATATCTCGGGGGGACCAATGCTCGCAGGAAAGAATAATCAAGATCTCGTAAGTGTATTTGAGGGGGTGGGACAGCAATCCGCTGGAAAAATTTCGGAAGAGCGTCTTGCACAAATTGCTTCGGAATCATGTCAAACCTGTGGAAGTTGCTCGGGAATGTTTACCGCAAATTCTATGAATTGCCTTGCGGAAGCTATAGGACTCGCTCTTCCGGGAAATGGCTCTATTCCGGCGGCGCGTTGGAAAAATACAGAAACACAAGAATGGGAGATAAATCCAGATCGTATCGCCCTTTTTGATCGGGCGGCGGAGGTTATTGAGACGATTCTCAAAAACAACATTCGTCCGTGTGATATTATTACCGAACAATCGATTGATAATGCCTTTCTCCTTGACCTCGCCATGGGTGGCTCCACAAACACTGTGCTTCACACGCTCGCACTCGCACGAGAAGCCGGCATTCCGTATAACATCAAACGGATTAATGAGCTCGCCAAAATAACCCCAAATATTTGTAAAGTCTCTCCATCTCGTCCAGATATTCATATGGAAGATGTTCACCGTGTCGGTGGCATTGCGGCGATTTTAAAAGGACTTCAAATTGATGGTAGAGCACCGCTCACAACTCATCTTTCAACCATCACTGGAGAAACAATCGAAAGCGCGATTGCATTAGCACCAGAACCAGACGGAGATATTATTCGTATTGGAAAAAATGCTTTTTCCGCGGAAGGTGGACTTGCCATTCTTTTTGGAAATATTGCTCCAAATGGATCAGTGGTAAAAACTGCTGGAGTTGATGAAGACATGATGGAATTTTCTGGAACCGCAAAAGTCTTCCGCTCACAAGAGGATGCACTTTCAGGAATTTTAGAGGGAAAAGTGAAAGATGGAGATGTAGTTGTTCTTCAGTACGAAGGTCCACAAGGCGGACCCGGAATGCAAGAAATGCTCGCGCCAACCTCTGCCATAAAAGGAAAAGGGATTCGCGCCGCACTTATTACCGACGGACGATTTTCTGGAGGAACACGTGGACTCTGTATTGGTCATATTGCACCAGAGGCGGCAGAAGGTGGACCATTTGCCGTTATCGAAACGGGAGATATTATTGATATTAATGCACACAAGCGAAGTATAAATGTACGCCTCAATGATACGGAAATTGCAGAACGTCTTAAAAAACTCCCCTCTTGGGAGCCAAGGGTAAAAAAAGGCTGGCTTGGTCGTTATTGCCAACTCGTCACCAGTGCAGACACCGGTGCGGTCATGAAAAATACGCTTTAGAAATCTGAACAACGCTCCAGATTTCTTTATACTTCTCTTTGCAAAAAAAGAAGGTTTTTATATTTCTGGATATTTTCCTATCTTGAGAACCTCATGACGAAAGAATTCAGTTTCATTTACTTGCTTCTCTTGGATACGCAATAAATGGTGAAGCTTTTCGGGAATTACTTCCTCAAAAAAAAGCCTCCCCATAAGAAGAGGGCTTTCAATAATAATCTGTACATGATTTGGTGCTGTTTCGGCTATTCTGCTTAGGACCTTGTTTTTTGGAGGAACAAAATTTGCAACATACACCAAATCTGCCCCCGAATAGTCATAATCTATCCCATCAGCATTTCGTATTTGCACCTGAGAAAGACCAAGATAGCGAATGAGCTCATTTCCAGAGAAAACTGCCTCGGCATTATTATCAATTCCAATAATTTCTGGGATATTGAAGTTTTCGGTAACAAACAAAATGGTATCAGGCAACGGACCAGTGCCAACCATGACAAATTTTTTCACTCGGGAAAAATCGACCATGCTTAGATCCTTCACCTTTGTGTAAAAACGAGTTTTCATAAAATCACCCTTTACTTTATCAGAAAGTGGCTCAATAGAATCCGAAAAAGAAACTCTCTGAATACAAGAAGATTCAAGGGCTTCAACGGCACGCATATAATACTGATGTGGAATTAGGAAGAGATCTGAAAAGGTTCGAAAATGTACTGAATGATAAAAAGACTGAAAAGCGTCTTCATCAATAATCCCTGTGATATAGCGATCGAGATCTCCCATAAGATTAAAAAATTCTTCTCGATCATGAGAAGTGTTTATACTTGTTATTTTTTTATGATACATGTCTAAGGTTTCTACAATATCCTTCACCACTTCTTTTGTTGCAAGATCTTTCATAGATTAGGTAGAATGAATATAAAAGGTAATATACTCAAATCCTAAATATTTTTCTCGTGAAAAACAATGCATTCCCCAAAAAAGATAGAGAGGTCTTAGAGAAAGCTGTTGCCCTAGCAACAGAATTGCATAAAGAGCAAAAAAGAGCATCAGGGAAGCCATATATTACCCATCCTATTGCGGTAATGGAGATACTTAAAAAACTCAACTTTCCTCCCATTGCCCTTGCCATAGCTGTACTCCATGATGTGTGTGAAGACACAAAGATCACCAATATTGATATGTATTCCTTGTTTCCAGAAAGAGTTGTATTTGTAGTCTATGCTCTCTCAAAAAATCAAAAACCAAAAGATAATCAAAAATGGCGTAAATTCTATCAAGAAGCAAAACAGAGAAAAGAAGAAGGCATTTCCTCTTTTGAGGCATATATTGACTATCGCTTTACCATTTATATGCGACGATTTTACTTGGGATGCTTGGCAGATCCATATGTAATGTATGTGAAAATGGCAGACCAAATTCACAATCTTTCTGATATGAAATTTCTGCCAGAATCAAAGAGAAAAAGAAAAATCTGGGAAGTTGAAAACCACTTCCTTCCACTCTACCGAAAGATGCAAAACGCAATAATGCCTGATTCTTTTGATCAATACAGCGCGCTTCTCTCTCTTTTGGAAAACACTCTTCAAAAATCCTCCTAAAAAGCTACCCTTCTGTCTTTGTCTCTCGCAGGCTTTTTCCGGCATCAACCATGGGATAAACATTTTCCTCAGGAGCGATGGAACACTCGATGAATGTTGGACCTTTTATGGAACGTGCCTTTTGAATAGCTTCTCGTGTCTCCTCTGGTGTTTTTGCAAAGAAGGCAGGAATTCCGTATGCCTCGGCAAGTTTCACAAAATTTGGATTCCAAAGCTCAGTACTTGCATAGTTCTTCTCGTGATACATATCTTGCCATTGGCGCACCATGCCAAGATAGCTGTTGTTGAGAACTAAAACTTTTACCGGAAGATTATCTTGCTGAAGCGTTGCAAGCTCTGGACAGTTCATTTGAAATCCCCCATCGCCAGAAACCGACCACACCTCTTCTTCTGGAAGTGCGACTTGAACCCCCATGGCAAGCGGAAGTCCTGCACCCATAGAACCAAGTCCTCCAGAAGAAACATGTCCGCGAAATTTTCGAAACGGATAATATTGTGCGAGAAACATTTGGTGTTGTCCCACATCTGCGGTAACAAAAGCATTGCCCTTCGTTTCTTCCCCAAGAATGCGAATAACGTCTGGCGCACGCATTTTTTCTCCGTGATCTTGTTTTTTCTGCCCAACATCCATGGGAAATTCTTCTTGCCAATCATGAATTTTCCCCCACCATGGCTCATGTGAAAGTCCTTTTGGAATTTGAGGAAGAAGCTTTTGAAGAATATTTTTTATGTCTCCTACTACAGGAACTGTCGGACGGACATTTTTTCCAAGTTCTGCCGGATCAATATCAAAGTGGATAATTTTCGCTTCGGGAGAAAAATCATCAAGTCTTCCAGTAATGCGGTCGTCAAAACGACTTCCAAGGGAAATAAGAAGGTCAGATTGATACGTGGCATAATTCGCCGCCACCGATCCGTGCATGCCAAGCATGGAAATAAAATGAGGATGATCTACAGAAAGCGTGGAAAGTCCATGAAGAGTGCACACCGCAGGAATATCAGCTTTTTCCAAGAATTCAATGACTTCATCTCGAGCGCCAGAAATCATAGCACCATGACCAATGATAGCGATTGGTCGCTCTGCTTTGACTATAAGTTCGAGTGCTTTTTTAATCTGAAAATCACTCCCCTCAGTTGTTGGTTTGTACCCAGGAAGATGTGGTGAGAGATTTCCAAAATACTTTGCCTTTCCCAAAAACGCATCTTTTGTGATGTCTATATGCACCGGACCAGGCCGTCCACTTTCAGCAAGATAAAATGCTTCCACCATGGCTTGCTCAATATCTTCTGCACGATCAACAAAAAAACTGTGTTTGACAATTGGCATCATAATGCCAATAGCATCGGTTTCCTGAAAAGCATCGGAGCCAATGAGATGCGAAAAAACCTGCCCCGTAATAGCAACAAGTGGCGCATTGTCCATAAGCGCATCTGCCACTCCAGTAACGAGGTTTGTCGCACCAGGACCGCTCGTGGCAATACAGACCCCTGCTCTCCCCGTTACCCGACCCATAGCATTTGCAGCGAATGCCGATGCCTGTTCGTGTCGCACAAGAATATGTCGAAGTTTTTTTGAATGAACATATTTTTTATACATGGTGTCGTATAGCGGAATCACGGATCCTCCGGGATATCCGAATATGGTGTGTACCTGCTGACGCAACAGCGATTCCATCACAATTTCTGAACCAGTTAGCACCATTCCACTCATGAGTTTTTTACAAAGCCACTATGTATTGTCTCAAGGAGAGCAAAGTTTTTCAATATTTGTGTTTCCAAATTTTTTGTACCACCCCTTTCCATTTTTGAAAAAAAAGGAATAATACCAAGGAGAAACTTCTCATTTTTTCTAAAATTTTCTTAGCAAATGGCAACACTTGCTCTTCAAACCGGTCTTAAAAATACGATACTTCGCAAGCGTTCAGAAGAAGTATCTCAAGTAAATAACGATATTCAAAAACTCATTTTAAACATGAAAACATCCATGAAAAAAGAGAAAGGAATTGGGCTTGCTGCTCCACAAGTAGGAGTCAACAAGAGAATAATTATTGCAACAGTTGGTGATGAAGTTTTGGGAATGGTGAATCCAAAAATTCTTTCCTTCTCCGCAGAATGTGCGGTAGAGGAAGAAGGATGTCTTTCGCTTCCTGGAGAATTTGGAAAAGTTTCGCGTGCGAAACGGGTTCTTCTGCAGTATTTAGATGAAAACGGAAGGCAACAACAACGAGAACTCAATAATTTAGATGCTCGTGTTGTTCAACATGAAATCGATCACTTGAATGGTATTCTTTTTGCCGATCGAGTCCTTCCCGGAAGTTTGACTCAAGAAGACATCCTTTCTCCAAAAATTTAATCACACAAGAAAATTCAAAAGGAATCTTTACTTTTTAGCGAAAAACTACGGTTCTCCCCTGCCATTCAATAATTTTTCGCTCGGAGAACTTTTGAATAGCTTCTGCAAAAACACTCTTTTCCACATTTGCTCCGGCATGTTTCATCGTTTCTATAGAGGATGTGTGCCTCACAGGCACTACACCTTGAGCAATAATTGGTCCTTCATCCAAATCTTTGGTAACAAAATGTGCTGTTGCTCCCACCATTTTTACTCCACGTTCATACGCCATTTCGTATGGTCTGCCACCAACAAATGAAGGTAAAAAAGAGTGGTGAATATTAATAATGGGTGATGGACACTCAGCGAGAAATTGAGGAGAAAGAATCTTCATATATCGTCCCAATGCTACCAAATCTGGCGAAGTATCTTTGAGAATCTGTATTTGCTCTGCTTCGTACCCCGCTTTTTCCACTGATGTTTTGGTGAAGAAAAAAGGAATATCAAACCTTCTTGCAATGGATTCAAATTCTCGAGAATTACTAATAATAGTGATAATCTCTATTAAAGACGCTCCCGAAAGCTGTTGTGAAAGAATTTCAAGTGGACAGTGGAGTGTCTGCGAACAGAAGAGTACGACTCGTGTTTTTTGTTTTGGATGACAAAAAGAAAACTCCATAGAAATTTCATCTGCTAAAGAGCAAAAATCGTTTTCAATTTTCTTGAGATTTTTTTTTGTATCCGATTCAATCCGAAGAAAAAACCGGTTTTGCTCTGTGTGTTCTTCGAGATCAGTAATATTTACGTCATGATCAGCAAAAAATGAACTCACTTTTGCCACAAGCCCCACAGAATCGGGGCAGTGCCCTAGAAAAATCATCGATACATATAAAAATTCGAACGTGATTATCTCATTTTTTTCTTTACTCAGAAAGGGATCGTTGTAATTCTTCTCTTGTTCGATGAACATATTCCCCATGAATTTCGCTAATTTTTGCAAACTTTTCTTCAGATCGTGGAACAAAATGCATACGAATAGGATTTTCGATATTTGTATCAATACGAAGTGTTCCGTAATGAAGAATATTCTGCAAGAACCCACTTTTTTCATGGTGGATATTGGTGATTTGTTCAAAAGGCATTTCCGACATTTCTTCCCGAAGAAAAACACTTTTATGAAGTTCTACAATGCGACGATTAGTAATCATCATAAAACCGAGCATGTATTCGAGAATAGCGAGAAAAAACCAATGCACCAAAAAAATAATTGCCACCATATTAAAAGCGAAAGCAATAAATGAAAGTGCGTTTTCTTCCCCAAAAAAATTAACAACCCAAAAGAGAAGAGGCAGAAGAAGGAGGTATCCTAAAAAATAAGGAAGCCAATGTCGACACACCCCAAAAAGGAGACACATGCCATGCCGTCGAAAAAAAGCATAACACCTTTCATTTTCATGAAGAAATTCAAAACGATTTACCGCGCGATCAGAGAGGTTTGGGAAAATTTTCACGGGGTAAGAGGAGAAAGAAGAAAAAACACCCCAAGAATGGCGATAAACAAAAGTGTAAAAAAATAGAGGAAAAAAATACGACGAATTGAAAGAAATCCCATCAGCTTTGAATGTTTGTTTTCGTAGAGTAGATATGGGCGAGCATACTCTCGAACTCGCTCCAAAACAATAAGATAAAAACAAAAAGACAAAAAATGAGAAACGCCGAAAATAATCCACAATACTGTCATAAGTATTCTTTCAATAATTTATTGTAGAGAATAATTCATTTTTCGCAAGGAAATTCTGAGTTTCCTCAAAAAAAACATTTACAACAAAAAGGCAGAAGGGGAAATACAATAAGAGAGGTTTTTGAGAATCTCACCAACCGCGCTCTGCCATTTTCGTTTCAAGCTCTTCAATAGTTTTACTCTCCATTGCCTCTCCCAAATCTTCTGAAACACGTGCAATAACATCTGGATTCTTATAATTTGCCACAGCTTCCACAATTGCTTTTGCACGTTTTGCAGGATCGGACGATTTAAAAATACCAGAGCCCACAAACACACCATCGCATCCAAGTTGCATCATGAGCGCGGCATCCGCAGGAGTGGCAATACCTCCTGCCGCAAAGTTCACCACAGGAAGCACTCCTGTTTTGGAAACCATTTCCACGAGATGAAATGGTGCCCCCATATTCTTGGAAATTGTCATGAGTTCTTCCGGAGGAACATTTTGAAGGTGGCGGATTTCTTGGCTTATTTTTCGAAAATGTCGAACTGCTTCCACCACATTTCCTGTTCCTGCCTCTCCTTTAGTACGGATCATGGAGGCACCTTCTCCAATACGTCGAAGTGCTTCTGCCAAGCAGGTCGCACCACAAACAAATGGAATTTCGAAAGCACGTTTATCAATATGAAACTCTTCATCTGCGGGAGTGAGAACTTCGGACTCATCAATAAAATCCACTTTCAACGCCTCTAAAACTTGAGCTTCTACAAAATGCCCAATACGTACTTTTGCCATAACGGGAATAGTGGTTACTGCTTGAATACCGCGAATCATTTTTGGGTCACTCGCACGCGCCACACCACCTTCTTTTCGAATATCTGACGGAACACGTTCGAGAGCCATCACTGCTACTGCTCCGGCTTCTTCTGCAATTTTTGCTTGATCAGGTGTTACAACATCCATAATCACCCCCCCCTTAAGCATCTCTGCAAGCCCTGTATTTACCCGCTGACGTGTTTTCATTTCCGACATAATTCCTCAAAAAAGCCGATGCATAATGCGGATTTCAACGCAAAAAAGCAAGAAGGACTGGTGTTCGTCTGTCCTTCTTGCTCCAAGATGAAGTGTTGAAATTACGATAATGCCTTCTCAAAATTTTCGGCAAGTGCATCAAAAAATGCTTCGGTTGTAAGCCACGATTCTCGCGGAGGATTATCAGTTGAGTACACTGCTCGAGCGAGATCTTTTGTCATTTTTCCACTCTCCACTGTTTCAATACACACTCGCTCCAATGTTTCGCAGAAAGCAATAAGCTCATTATTTCCATCTAGTTTTCCGCGATGCGCCAATCCACGCGTCCACGCAAAAATACTCGCAATAGGATTAGTGCTCGTCTCATTCCCCTTCTGGTGTTGATAATAGTGTTGCGTTACGGTTCCATGCGCTGCCTCTGCCTCAATTGTTTTTCCATCTGGACACATGAGCACAGAGGTCATAAGACCAAGTGAACCAAAGCCTTGAGCGATCATATCTGATTGTACGTCTCCATCGTAATTTTTGCACGCCCACACCACTCCTCCTTCAGCCTTGAGAATGCGTGCCACAGTGTCGTCGATAAGAGTGTAGTAGTAGGTCAGTTCTTTTGCTTCAAATTTCTCCTTATACTGAGTGTCATAGATTTCCTGAAAAATGTCTCGAAACATGCCATCGTAGGTTTTAAGAATGGTATCCTTTGCAGAAAACCACACGGGATAATTCATAAGGAGTCCATATTCAAAACACGCAGTTGCAAAATCGCGGATGGATTTTTCGGTGTTATACATTCCCATGGCAACTCCAGCACCAGAGAACTCAAAAACCGTGTGCTCTTCGGTTTTTCCATCTGCTCCCTCAAAAACGAGTTTTAATGTTCCTGGCTGAGAAATAGCAATATCTGTTGCTTTGTATTGATCGGCGTGCGCATGACGTCCAACCACAATTGGTTTTTTCCACGCCGGTATAAGACGCGGTACATTTTTGCAAAGAATTGGTGCGCGGAAGACAGTTCCTCCCAAGAAATTTCGAATTGTTCCATTTGGAGAACGATATTGCTTTTTGAGATCATACTCTTTTACACGAGCGGCATTTGGCGTAATAGTGGCACATTTAATACCCACGTTGTGTTCTTTTATGGCTTTCGCCGCTTCTAACGTTACCGCATCATCAGTTTCATCTCGTTGCTTAACGTGGAGATCAAAATACTTCAGCTCGACATCAATATACGGCAAAATGAGGCGATCTTTAATCATCTTCCAAATGACTCTGGTCATCTCGTCACCATCGAGTTCGACCACCGGATTTTTGACGGTAATTTTCGTCATAACTATCTCAAGAAAAAGAAATTGCCCATAGCAAAGAGGCGAAAAGAGGGTATCAACGGACACAAAAAAATCAAGACGAAAGCAATAATTTTCTTTTGTGAAGCTTTTAGTTTTGACATAATGCTTACCATCTTATCTTAAAATATGTCTTTTCAGCTTTGGCCAGCCATTGATCTTTTGGAGGGAAAACCTGTGCGTCTTCTTCAAGGAGATTATGAAAAAAAGACAGAATACAGCTGTTCGCTTTCAGAAATTGCAAAGATTTTCTCCTCATTTTCTCACGGGATTCACGTGGTTGATCTCGATGGTGCAAAGGCAGGAATTCCAATAAATAGAGATGCCGTACAAGAAATTATCCGTTCCACCACACGTCCTGTGGAAATAGGTGGTGGCATTCGATCATTTTCCGACATTGAGCTCTTGTTGTCACTTGGGGCTTCCCGAATTATTTTAGGAACCTCAGCACTTGAAAATCCAACATTTCTTCGGGAGGTGCTTTTTCAATTCTCTTCGGAAAAAATAGTTGTGGGAGTCGATTTAAAAAATGGTACTCCGGCAACACATGGCTGGCAACAGATGAGCAGAATCATTCTCAATGATTTCTTGCAAGTGCTTTCAGATTTGGGTGTACAAAATATTATTGTTACAGATATCGTGACCGATGGCATGCTTTCTGGTCCACCCATTCCGCTCTTTCAAAAAATTCAGCGAGATTTTCCAAAGTTCTCTGTTATTGCTTCTGGTGGAGTCTCTTGTATAAAAGATCTGGAAGATCTTCGCAGTGCGCATCTCTCTGGCGCTGTTTTTGGAAAAGCTTTTTACGAGCAAAAAATTTCACAAGAACAACTCGAAACATTTTCTCATCTTTTCAAAGAATGATCCGTCACCAATTCCTTCTTTTTGCCATTATCCCAGCACTGTTTTTTAATGGTATTGCTTCCATTTTCTACTTTGTTCTTTTTGCAGAAATCGGATTTGCAAATATGCTCTACGGATCCTCAAAACTCCTTCTCCTTCTCTGGCCAATGTTGTGGCTTTTGTTTTTGAGACAAAAAAATAGAGAGGAGTTTTTCCCCTCATTTTTCTCCCTTGGTAATGCAAAGAAAGCAATTCTCTATGGAGTAGTAAGTGGAGTTTCCATTTTCTCTGCCGGAATAGCTATTTTTTTCTTCTTTGAGAATTTTTTCCAAAGCTTTACCTCAGAAATAACAGCAAAAACAATGCAGATGGGACTCATTTCTCCCCTTTTTTATCTTCTTTTTTCGGGAATCATTTGTATACTTCACTCTCTTTTTGAAGAGTTTTATTGGCGATATTTCGTTTTTCACGGACTCCGTTTACGATTTGGAATATTTTCCTCAGCACTACTCTCGAGTATTGGATTTTCCCTTCATCACTTTGTAATTCTTAGTCAATATTTTCCCCTTCCGCTCACCGTTGCCTTAGGAACCGCAGTGGGCGTTGGGGGATTTTTCTGGTGCATTCTTACAGCACACACCAAAACTTTTCTCGGAAACTGGATCAGCCATATATTTGTGGATGTTGGCATTTTTGGAATTGGATACATTTTGATGTTTGAGTAATCCCAAAATGCCATACGAAAACCCCTTTCAAAAAAGAATCCTGAAAGGGGTTGTAAAATGAGAAGGGAAGAAACTTACTTGTTTTCTGCGTCTTTCATGGAAAGTCGGAGTCGTCCCACTTCGTCAATCTGAGTCAATTTCACACGTACCAATTGCCCCACCTTCAGATGATCTGCAACACGATCGACACGTTCATTACTAATAAGCGAAACGTGTACGAGTCCTTGTGTTCCCTTCATAATCTCCACAAAAGCACCGTAGTCTTCAACACGAACAACTTTTCCATCGTATGTCTTCCCTACTTCTGGTTCTGCAGTAATTTCATCCACCATGCGTTTTGCCTCAAGTGCTTTTTCTTCATTTGCGGAAGCGATGATAATTGTTCCGTCATCTTCAATATTCATTTCTACGCCGGTAGCATCAATAATTTTATTAATCATTTCTCCTCCTTTCCCGATCACTTCTCTGATTTTTATTGGGTTGATTTTGAAAACAAGAAGTCGCGGTGCGTACGGAGAAATATCTTTTCGGGGAGTAGAAATAGATTCGAGCATTTTTTCAAGAATCTGAAGTCTTCCCTTGTGCGCTTGTTTGAGTGCAGTTGCAAAGATTTCTTGGGAGATTCCGATAATTTTAATATCCATCTGAATCGCAGTAATTCCCTTCTCGGTTCCGGCAACTTTAAAGTCCATATCACCGCCAAAATCTTCTTCGTCCTGAATATCGGAAAGCACTTGAAAAGCTCCGGTTTCATGATCAGTCATGAGCCCCATCGCAATTCCCGCGACAGGCGCAGAAATAGGAACTCCTCCGTCCATAAGCGCGAGGGTCGATCCACAAGTCGCCGCCATAGAACTTGATCCATTGGACTGAAGAATTTCCGTTACCACTCGCATGACATACGGAAAGTCTTTTTGATCGGGAAGTACGGGAACGAGCGCTTTTTCTGCCAATGCTCCATGTCCGATTTCACGATTTCCCGTAGAAAGTCGGTTTGAACACTCGCCCACTGAGAATGGCGGAAAGTTGTAATGGTGGAGATAGCGAACCTTTTTCTCTCCTTCAATTCCATCGACAATAAGTTCATTACCGGGGGATGCCAAAGTAAGAAGAGAAAGCCCTTGTGTTTCTCCACGCTGGAAAAGACCAGAACCGTGCGTTCGTGGAAGGATGCCAACTTCTGTAAAAAGTGGGCGAACTTCATCGACCTTTCGGTTATTAATACGGCGTTTTTCCTTGAGAACAGCATCTCGAATAATATCGGAAAAGATGCCACTAAAAAGCGAACCAAGCTGAGAAAGATCACGCTCTTCACCAAAATGAGCAATAGCCGCTTCTTTTGCCTCTACTTGAATTTCTGCTTTTCGAGCAAATCGCTGAAGCTTTCCTGGTGTTTCAAAAATGCATGCCTGCATTTTTTCGGTAAACCCTGCTTCAAGAAATTTTTTGAGCTCTAGGTCTTTTTCTATGGCAGGAATTTCTTGTTTTGTTTTTCCAATTTTCTGGGCAATTTCCGCAATAAATGCGGCAATTTTCATTCCCCATACTCGCCCAAACTCAATAGCTTCGAGCATTTTTTCTTCGGAGATTTCTTTAGCTCCCGCCTCAATCATCACGACATTGGTATCGGATGTAGCAACAACAAGATCAAGATCGGACAATGCTCTTTGCTCTGGAGTGGGATTTAAGACGAACTCCCCGTTAATAAGACCAACACGAACATTTGCCGAAGGACCATTCCAAGGAATATCAGAAATGGCAAGTGCCGCACTTGCGGCAATTCCCGAAAGAATATCGTGCTCATTTTCTCGATCGTATGAAAGCGGTATGAGCATCACTTGAATATCGTGTCGAATGTGCTTTGGAAAAAGCGGACGAATTTGGCGGTCGACCACACGCCCCATAAGAATTTTATCATCTGAAGGACGTGCTTCACGCTTGTTGAAGCGACTTGATTTCATAACACCAGCGGCATAGTACCGTTCTTGGTAATTGACCATAACGGGAAGAAAATCAATTCCTTCTCGAGGAGAAGAGCTCATTGTGGCAGTGGCAAGAACGTGAGTTCCGTCAATACTCGCAACGGCAGAGCCGTTCGCCATTTGCGCGAGCTTTCCGGTAGAAACCGAAAGTGTTTTCCCCTGAATATCTAGGGTAAAGACCTGATCTGACATGCAGATAAAGAAAGAGAAAAGAAGGTTGCCCTTCCTCTCTCTTTTTGGAATCGAAAGCGAGATCCTTTGAAACTTTAAGAGCACTCCTTAAAACCTCAAAAATCTTGCTATTCGACACCCCTCATAAAGACAAAAGAAGAGACATACCTATTTTTGCACAAACAAGGAGGAGAGGGAAATGCTTTTTGGAAAAAAATGGCATCACAAAAGATCTGACCTAAAATGAACATTTTTGAAACATTTTAAGAACGAAAGAGAAAAAAGTTGAAAAATAGAAAAAACTCCAAAAGTGATATTTTAGGTAAGCAAATAGAGAACTTTTAAAAAACGTATTTTTTTGCGATACTTATATGTGATTTTTTCCTTTTAAATGTCTGCTATCACCTTTGTCGAAACCCCACTTGCTCCACGAGCTGTTGGACCATATTCTCAAGCAGCAGTATACCGAAATATGCTCTTTGTCTCTGGACAAATTGGTCTTTTGCCCCAAGGAGGAGCACTTCCAGAAAATTTTTTAGATGAAGCAAAAAATGCGCTCTACAATCTAAAATCTATTACCGAAGCATCTGGAAGTCGTCTCGATAGAATTTTTAAAGTCACTGTTTTTCTCACAGATATGTCACTTTTTGATGATATGAATGGAATCTATCGGCGGTTTTTTCCCGATAATTACCCTGCGCGTGAGTGTGTTGCAGTAGCAGAGCTCCCAAAAGGCGCTCGAATAGAGATTTCTGCGCAGGGTTTTGTTCGAGAAGATATGTAAAGACTTATCGAGAGAGATACAATTTTTGCATAATATTACGATTGGGGCTCCTCGGGATTAGGCAGTTCTTTTTTTTCATCGTTACAGCAAGACTGAATTCTCTCCCTCCAAGCATTTATAACGGGATTGGGGAGCATATTGTAAGATCCATCATTATGCCGAAGACTCTCTTTTGAAGGTCTGTTCTCAGGAGCACCCATTTCAAGTTCGTATCCCATTGAAAATATTTGAAAAAGAAATTTCCACCACATTTTGATGGTGTGGCATTTTTTCTCAAAACGCTTGTTATTGTCAATTTTTTTCTAAAGCTCGTCTTCGTCTTCTGTAGCATCTTTTCGTATTTTTTTCATGCGTCGCTGAAGCGATTCCTGAAGTGCCATATATACTTTTTGTGTCACAATATCTCGTTCAAAAAAATCCTGAATAAACTGTTGTTCTAGCGCCAAACAATTTCGCTTCGTAAGATAAAATTTGTGTCCTTTCAAAAAATCTGAACAACGCTTTTCGAGTGAAAATTGTTTTTCTTGCGCATTTTTATGCCATTTTTGATATTGCTCTCGCACAATTTGAAGAATGTCCCCTTCAAGAAAAAGCCCATTTTCCTCAAGCTCCTCTAGATGCTTGAGAACATTCCAAGCAGAAATGCGTCGTGCTCGGTATCGTTCGTATTTTTGGATAATGCGATTTCGTTTCCATCGTCCAATCATTTTTCGAAAGAATGTGGTTTCTATGAAAAAACGAAAGACAGAGATAATTCGATTCTCTTCATCTTTGAGTCGATCGAGAAATGGAATTACAGACCTTCTTTTCTCTTGCTCAGTATTGAGGGTAATGCGCTCTTTTTGGCGTTCTGTACTCCGTATAAGTTCACCAAGGGTTTGCTCTGATATTTCTTCTGAAGAAAAAAGTTGATAAAACACTTTTCGCTCTACCCCAAGACAGTGTTTTTTCAAAATAGAAAGAAGTTCGTGTTCTGAGAATGTTTTCTTTTCTTGGAAAAGTCTTTTTATTTTTTTATTCGCCTTTGTTTCTGATTTCCGATACGTACTCGAAAGCTTATGATAGACATCTTCACTTACATAGCGCTTTCTGTAGATTTTTTTGAGATGATCGCGCATCGAATGCGACACGAGAACATGGCTCTCTTCAATCTCGAGAATATCAATCGGAGTAAAATTCATAAGTCCAAATTTTCGAAGTACCCACGAAATGGTTGTAGAATTAAAAATAAAATAGGCAATAATAACAGAAACTGTCATCGCCTGAAGAAGCTGGAGATCTTGATAATCACGAGGAATAAGAAGAAGCATTACTACAGCAAGCGCCCCACGAAGACCACCATGAGCAATAATAACTTGCCATGAAAAAGGGATGCGGTCTCTTTTTGTAAAAAGATTGATAAGCGAAAGTGCCGGAATAACCGAGAGAAAACGAGCAATAGTAACAATAATAACCGCCATAAAGGATGGGAACCAAAATTCAGAGGAAGAAGAAGTTGCAACGGCAATACCAATAAGAATAAAAACAAAAGAATTCACAATAAATGCCATGTGGTCCCAAAGAGATTCCATGGTCGCCAAGATACTCGGAGTAATTTTGTTACGACCGTAATTTCCAAGAATAACACCAGCCATTACCGTGGCAATAATTCCAGAAACGCCAATGTGTTCAGCAAAAAGAAAGGTGGAGTGCGCAAGAATGAGTGCGAATGTCATTTCTACATTTTGATTTTCTCGAACTTTTTCAATGGTCTTTGAGAAGAAAAACCCCATGAATACTCCGAAGAGCACTCCACCAAATACTTTAAAGAAAAAATCACCGATGCCGGTGTAAAAGGATTGAATTTCCGACTCTTGACCAACGCGCAAAAGGATAACGCCGAGAACAATTTTAAACAGCACAAGAGTCGTTCCGTCATTAAAAAGGCTCTCGCCCTCAACAATGGTTCGTAATCGCCGAGGCGCGCCAACTTCTTTAAACGTCCCAAGTACTGCCACCGGATCGGTTGCAGAGATGATAATTCCAAAAGCAATTGCTGTGAGCCAAGAAATACCAAAAAAAGAATGAAGTACAAAAGAAATAATTCCCGCGGAGACGAGAACAGAAAAAATAGAGAGAACACTAATAGCGACGAGATTTTGCTTGAGATAAGAAAAGCGGAGATTAAAGGAGGATTCAAAAACAAGAATGGGGAGAAAAATAAAAAAGACAATATCAGGAGAGAGGCGAAAATTCCCAATATGCTCCAAAAACTGGAGTGTAAAATCTTCCTGAGAAATACCTTGCAGATTCATAAGAAAATCTACCCCCCAGTTCCCAAAAAAAGAAATGAGCATTCCAAAGAGAACGAGGAGCATTGTAAACGGAATTCGAATCTTTCCGCTCATGAGATGAAGAACACCTCCTACAAAAAGGAATATAAGGAGGGAAAGCGCAGTAAAAAAGAAATCCTGATGGTCCATGGTAATTGTTTTGTCGAACTATTAATATCTTCTTTATAATTTTTTAGCAATTGCATATTACCATATTATCGAAAGAAAAGCTTCATTTTTTTGTGATAAAGTAAAGCAAATATTATTGCTCTTTTTTTTGTATTTTCTCACTCTTTCGTGGCACCTTGAGAATAGCTAATTTCTCTTTGTTTTTTATATGTCGATTTCTCAAGAGTTTCTTTTAGAACATGCCAATAGCACACTTTCTTCTCTAAAAATTAGTGGATACGAAAAAATAGCATCAGGAAAAGTGCGTGAGATATACCGTCATCACAATAAGAATATCCTCATTACCACAGATCGCCAGTCAGCATTTGATCGAATTCTTGCATCTATTCCATTTAAAGGACAAGTCCTCAATCGTCTTTCCGCATATTGGTTTGAGCAGACAAAGGACATTATTTCAAATCATCTTCTTGCTGTTCCAGATGCGTCTGTGGCAGTAGTGCGCCCTGTTTCTATTTTTCCAGTAGAATTTGTGGTTCGTGGATACATGACAGGCTCTACCGATACTTCTGTGTGGAAAAATTATGAAAAAGGAGTTCGAGAATACTGCGGGAATCATCTTCCAGAGGGCATGCAGAAAAACGAGCCATTTTTAGAGCCTATTATTACTCCCACAACAAAGTCAGAAAAACACGATATTCTTATTTCTCGTGAAGAGATTATCGCGCAAAAACTTATAACCGCCGAAGAATGGGAAGAAGTCTCTCAAGCGGCGTTTGCGCTTTTTACGCGAGGACAAAAAATGGTAAAAGAGAAAGGACTTCTCCTTGTGGATACAAAATTTGAATTTGGAAGAGATAAAAAAACAGGAGAAATTCTTTTGGCAGATGAAGTGCTCACGCCAGATAGTTCTCGCTATTGGTTTGCAGAAACATACGAAAGTTGTTTTTTTGCCGGAAAAGAGCCAGAGAGTTTTGATAAAGAGTTTTTACGCCTTTGGTTTACTGAGCGGTGCGACCCATACCATGATGAAATTCTCCCAGAAGCACCACCAGAACTTGTGGTAAAACTTGCTAAACTTTATATTACCGCTTTTGAGATGATTACCGGAGAAAATTTTACTCCAGAAGTCGGTGGATCGGAACGAATTCAAAAAAATCTGGACGAATATTTTGCGAACGCGGTATAGTTTAATCCGTCTTACAAAATAGGGGTGTAGCTCAGTTGGTAGAGCACCGGTCTCCAAAACCGGGTGTCACGGGTTCAAGTCCTGTCACCCCTGCCAAAAAACTTTTGATTCCAGACGCATATAATCCAAAAAAAATCTGTCTTCCCCATCTCAAATATGTCTTCATTTTTTGGAGAGACTTATTTCTGCAAAATTCTCCAGTAAAATTTTCTTGAGCAAGGCTTCTCCAGCTTTTCCCGATTTTTCGGGATGAAACTGCACTCCTAAAATATTTCCCTTTTGAACTGATGAACAAAAAATGTGTCCATTATAATTCGTAGTGGCAAAAATATTCTCTTTTTCTTTTGGGTCGCAGTAGTAGGAATGGACGAAATAGAAATCTTCATCCTTCTCAGCCTCCGTTGTTGTATCGGACAAAAAAGAAACCGTGTTCCAGCCCGTGTGGGGGATAATTCCTACTTTTCGATCATCAAATTGTCGAACAGTTCCCTGTAATATTCCTAAACATTCCGTTACTCCTTCTTCTGAAAAATCGAAGAGGAGTTGCATACCTACACAAATGGCAACAATTGGCTGAGAAGTTTTCTGCAAAAACGTGTCGAGTTTTCTCTCACGAAGTGATGCCATGCAAGAAGTGGCATGTCCGACTCCGGGAAAAAGAATTTTGTCTGCTTCTGCAAGTTTTTGCGGATCTGTGGAAATAAAAAAAGGGATACCAAGACGTGTGAGTGCATTTTCCACAGATTTGAGATTGCCGGCGGAGTATTCGAGAACACCAATCATATTTGGAAAATTATAGAACTCCTTTTGTCGAAGGAATTGCTGTTGAAGAACAATTCACAGCATCTTTCAGACAACGCGCAAAACCTTTAAAACCAGCCTCCACCATGTGATGAGTGTTTTCCCCAGAAAGTATTATGTGAAGAGTTATTTTTGCCGCATCAGCAAAACTCCGAAAAAAGTGAGAAACCATTTCTGTCGGAAAATCACCCACAAATTCACGAGAAAAATCTGCAGAAAAAACGAGAAAAGGACGACCAGAGAGATCGACAGAAATCTCTGCTTTTGCCTCGTCCATAGGAAGAATGCGCTCCCAAGCATATCGCTCAATTCCTCTTGCGTCCCCCAGCGCTTTTCGAAACGCTTCTCCCAGAACAATAGCGACATCTTCTACAGTGTGGTGTTCGTCAATATCCAAATCTCCTTTTGCGGAGAGCGTCACATCCATTCCTCCGTGTCGAGCAAGTTGCTCAAGCATGTGATCGAAAAATCGAATCCCAGTAGAAATATCATATTTTCCAGAACCATCAATGTTCAGTAGTACTGATATTTCTGTTTCGTTTGTTTTTCGAGTTACATTTGCTGTTCGAGGGCTTTTGAGTACCTGTTCGGCAATTTCTTCCCAAGTTATCCCCTCCCCTTTTTCATATTGCACAACATTTTCCAAAAAGGCAGCGGAACGGAGCAAAAAGCCAGAAACGCCAATATTTTTTGCAAATTCTATATCTGTTTTTCGATCACCAATCAGAAGCGAGCGAGAAAGATTAATATCGGGATGCTTCCGAAAAAATGCATCAAAAAGTGCTGTATTCGGTTTTCGACAGAAACATTTTTCTTCTGGAAGATGCGAACAGCAGAGTTCATCACAGAAGAAAATTCCTTCACTCGCTAAAATATCAAATATTTTCTGATTTATTTTCTTGTAATTTTCAAGAGGATTTTGATGACTTCCTAGTCCATCTTGATTCGTAACCATAACGAGAAGGTATCCGGCAGAAGAAAACTTTTTGAGCGCAGAGAGAGTTCCTGGGAGAAAATAAAGCTCCTCTAGAGTATTTATCTGGTGCGTTTTTGGAGGTTCCCAGAGTAATGTCCCATCCCGATCAATAAAGAGAACCTTTTTCATGAAGTAAGGCGCAAAAGAACAGCATTTTTATGGGCATCGAGTCCTTCTACATCAGCAAGAGCTTCTACAATCGGAGCAAGCTCCAAAAGCCCATCATTTCTTACTTCTTGAAACTGAAGAGTTTTTACAAAAGTCTCCACACCTACCGGAGAAGAAAATCGAACGGCTCGACCTGTAGGAAGAGTGTGATTCGTACCAGTTGCATAGTCGCCTAGAGGAACGGAAGTGAGATGTCCCAAAAAAATAGATCCCGCGTTGGTTATTTTTTGAAATATTCGTTCTGGAAATTCGGTACAAATATGAAGATGTTCTGCTCCGTATTCATTGGCAAACAAAATCATTTCTTCTTCAGAAGAAACAAGAAGAATACCATTGTATCCATTTTGAAATGCTTTTTCGATAATTTTTTTTCTTCCGCATTTTGAAAGTTGTTGCGCCAACTCACACTGAACACTTTCTGCCAAGTGGTGAGAAGAAGTGACAAGTGGCATGCAAGAATCTACGCCGTGTTCACAGCGCGCAAGAATATCTGCCGCTAGCCATTTCGCATTTGCGGTTTCATCCGCAAGAAGAAGTCCCTCACTTGGACCAGCAATTATATCGATTCCCACCTCTCCAAACACACATTGTTTTGCCGCCTGCACCCACGGAGAACCAGGTCCGGCAATTTTATCTACTGAAGCGATGGATTCCGTTCCATACGCCATGGCAGCAATAGCGGCAATTCCTCCCACACGATAGATTTCATCAGCACCGGCAATATCTGCCGCTACAATAATTTCGGGATGAAGTCCTGTTGGTGGAAAAAAGACGGCAATCCGAGGAACTTCCGCACATTTTGCAGCGATAGTGAGAAGCTGTGCTGTTGAAGGGAGTGGAGCCGATCCTGCTGGAACGTAAAGCCCAATAGAAGCCATGGAAACTTTTTTGCACCCGACCCGAACTCCAGAAGTTGTTTCCATTTCCCACTGACGATCTGCAAAAACACGCCTTGCCTGCTCTCCATGAAACGCCCTCGAAAGAGCAATCTGTTTTTGAAGCACTTCAAGCGTTTCAGAAGGAAGTGCCTCGTATGCTCTTTTAATGTCTACAGGAGAAACACGAAGATTTTCTAGGGAAAACTGAGGATCATCAAACTGGCGTATATATTCAAGAAGAGCGGAATCCCTTTTTTTTTGAATACGATGAATCCACTCTTTTGTTTTTTCCATAACCGAATCAATATCTGCCTGTGATCTCCGAAAAAATCGGATTCTCGCCTCTCCCACAAGTTCGTTATTAGACAAAAGAGGAATCATATTTTCGTTAAAAAAACAGAAAGTGTTTTAAGAAGAAGAGTGTTTTCCTCTGGAGAACCAATTGAAATCCGAAGACACCCATTAAGACGCGGAACGTGAGAGAAATTGCGCACCACAATACCAACAGAAAGGAGATACTGAAAAACACCTTCTGAATCGGAAAATTGAATAAGGAGACTATTACTATCACTCGGAAATATCTTAAGCACATTTGAAAAACGAGCAAGCTCACGGAAAAGACGATTTCGCTCCAAAAGAATGGTCTCTTGCTCCTGCAAAAAACGAGAAGGATCTGCGAGTCGAGCCAACACATATTTCGCCGTAAGCACGTTGATATGGTATGGCATTTTTATCCGAAAAAGGAGACTTGTCATCTCTGAAGACGAAAAACACATTCCAAGACGAACTCCTGCCATTCCCCATGCTTTAGAAAAGGTTTGTGTAATAGCAAGCCGAGGGAATTCCGAAAGCCGAGGAAGAAAACTCTTTGCTGGACAAAAATCGATATATGCTTCATCGAGAACAGCAATCCCCTGAAATTCCCGAAGAATTTTTTCAATTCTTTTGGAACTCATAGCGTTTCCCGTGGGATTGTTGGGCGAGCAGAGGAAGAGAATTTTTGCCTTTTTTGCCTCTGCTAGTATTCGAGAAACATCAAGATCAAAAGCATCATCAAGAGGAAGAGAAATATGAGAGACATCATTCATATCCGCTACAACCCGATACATTCCAAAGGTAGGAGAACAAAAGACAATGGCATCTTTTTTGGGAATACAAAAAATACGTGTAAGCGCATCGAGTATTTCATCTGATCCGTTTCCCAAGGCAATGTTTTCTGGAAGCACCGTACAAGAAAACTGCTCCGATTTTTGACGAGCAATTTTTTCCACGAGTTCTTTTTGAGTGGGATCGGGATAGCGATTGGTGATATTGTCGCCGAAAGGATTTTCGTTGGTATCTAAATAGACACACGCTTTTCCAGAAAACTCTGATTTTCCCGAGGAATAAGAAGTAAGGCGCAAAATATTTGGTCGAACGAGAGAAGAGAGGTCCATGCTTAAAAAAAGAGTTCTGAAAAATCGGAAAAGACAAAATCGGCAGGAGAAAGATCTTGCGATTTATTTCTTCCATTATCGTATGCACCAACAATCATTCCTGCACGTTTTCCGGCAAGAATGCCGTTATGAGAGTCTTCCAAAACAAGACACTCTTCTGGTGCAATACCCAATTTTTCCGCTGCCTTGAGGAAAATATCCGGTGCTGGTTTTCCTTTTCCATTCACGTCTGTTGCGGACACAATCGCCCCAAAATGATGAGTGATATTGTTCTGCATAAGAGCGGTTTCTACCCACTCTCGTTCCGAAGCACTCGCCAGGGCAGAGGGAATTCGAGAAGTGACATGTTCCAAAAATGCTAACGCGCCAGGCATGAGCGAAACGGTTTTGTAGATTTCTTCATTCACAAACGAAACACGACGACTTCGAAATACTTCGTACGATTCTGGCATATTGCGGGTTTCGGAGAGTATTTCGTATACTCCCAAAATGCTCGATCCGTGAAATTGCGCATAAAGTGATCCGCTGGGATCAACAGCGTATTCGCGGAGAAACTCTTTGTCGGCAGAAATCCACGCATCATACGAATCGACGAGCACGCCATCCATATCAAAGAGAATTGCGGAAAATTCCGACAGAGAAGAATGTGTTTTTAAAGATGCAAACGGAAAAAGAGGCATCAGAATAACAGAGAAGAAAAATCGGAAAAAACAGCATCAGCGCGAGAAAGATCTTGATCTCTATTTGCTTCGGAAGAAAGAGCATATACCGTCATTTTTGCATTTTTTGCCGCCACAATTCCCACTTTGGTATCTTCTAAAACAAGACACTCTTCTGGTGCGATGCCCAATTTTTCCGCCGCTTTGAGGAAAATATCCGGTGCTGGTTTTCCACGATGTCCAACATCATCGGCGGTTACCACGGCAGAAAAAAAGTGTCCGATTTGGTGGTGTAAAAATACCGCATCAATCGCTTCTCGAACAGAAGAGGTTCCAATAGCAAGCGGAGTTTTTAGAGAAATTCGCTCCAAAAATTCTCGAACACCAATCATCAGTGGCGCTTTTGGAAAAATTTCTTCCAAACTATAGCGAATACGGAACGCGCGAAATTCCTCAAAAGACATGGAGAGTTGATATCGCTCTCGCAAAAGTTCGTATACTCCCAAATGCCCCTTCCCCTGATACTCAGGTGAAGCATCTTGATATTTAGGAAACATCTTTGAAAAATGGAGAATGTCTTGCGATTTCCAAAGCGGTTCGGAGTTAATGAGTACGCCATCCATATCAAAAATAATCGCGGAAAATTTCATTGTAAAAACAGAATATCAAAAATCCCATCCCCTTCTTCAACCGAAAACAAAAATCCACGCGCTTTTTCTTGGAGAAGAAATTGCTTTATTTCGAGAAAGAGAATGGAAAACCCAGCGAGAGATTTTCTTCCGTGTCCGGTAATAATGCGGACTTTAAGAAGTTTTTCTTGACGACACTGCCGTAAAAAAAATACCGATTCCGAAAGTGCCTCTCGCACGAAAAATCCATGAAGATCGAGTTCTCGCTGTGGGTTTTGAGGGTATGGGATAGGACAATCGCCAAGATACTTTTCCCCTGCCATTTCCGGAGTAAGTTCCGGAGAATACTTTTTAAAAATTTCCTCTAAATCCATCATCGTGGTGCGGTCACTTCAAAAAGCCCTCCTGCCGTTCGTCCGAAAATCTCGGGAGCATCCATTTCTTCTGCTCGAGCTGGCGGATGAGCAAATGTTCCTTCGTGTGTCGCTCGAAGAAAGTAAGAATATGTATACACCCCTGGAGAAAGGTATTCTGCGTAGAGCACTAATCGGTCATCACGAATTTCCGTATGTGTCCAAGGAGACCCCCATTGCCACGGATTCGCTGGTCTCATTTTTCCGGAAAACGCGGGTGTTTTCTCAGAAAAACCAATTCCCATAGTGCCTTCGGAAGAAAGTGGAATAATTGGCGGATTATTTTCGGAATTCAAACGCTGATCCGTTGTTTTGAGTGTGAAATTCACGATTTCCGTTCCTGCTGGAATAGGAACCTCTACTGCCACAAGGTGCCGATCGACTGGAGTAGAAATCGTAACTTCTCCCCGAAGCACTTCTCCACGCTCTGCGGTAGAAACCGATTCTGTTTGCGTATTATTTCCTTGGTGGAAGTATTCTCGGCGAATCCCAAGCCCTTCTTCTCGAGCAAGGATTTGTGCCGTTGGAAGAAAATATTTAAGAAGCATTTCGTAATAGAGCGTCCCCTCTCCTGTCTTCTTGAAGAATTCAATAGGAAGTCCTTCATGATGTGTCACAATATCTTGAGTTCGTATTTTGACGGTATGAACATCAAAAAGAGTTTCGGAACTCATAGCGTACTCTTGAATCACTCGCCCATCGGCAATGACCTTTGCTTCATAATCGGCGAGATATTCTTTTGTAGAGTGAAGATAGGCAACAAGCGCGTTGAGTACCATAGCAGTCGAAGAGGTATCTCCCCATGAGCCATCTTTTCGAGAACGGAGAAGCCAGCGAACAATTCTAGAGAGAACAGGATTTTCGGCAGTTTTTGCGCCATTTTCTTCTTGTGCAATAAGTGCATTGAGAAAAGAAGCAGTCAAAAATGGCGCAGAGTTTCCGGCGGGACTCCATCCGCCTTCTGAAGCGAGAAACGATCCACGCGGATCTATTTCGAGTTGAGCAAGAAGCCCATCGGTTAACTCTGAAATAGCAGAGTGATTGACATCTCTGAGGAGGAGTGCTTGGAGAAGCGCAAGTTTTCCAGAAGTTGAAAGAAGTTTTTGATGATCTTTCTCAAGCAAAAATTCTTGAAGTGGAAGAATGTCAGATAATTCGGGGTTAAATGCAGAAAGCGCAAAAAGTGCTACCGCACGCTGATCTGCCTGATATGAATTTTCGAGCTCTCCTTTTGTTTCTACAAGATCCTGTTTCTGTAAATAGTACGATGTGAGAAACGAGAATGCGCGTTCTGGCACCGAACTCTCAAAGGAGATATTATTCCGTTTCAGTATTGGGTATATCGCTAAAACACGGGCTGTTAGGTCTGGAGAAGTCTCTCGAGATCCCTCCCAATAGGCCCACCCACCATCAAAGCGCTGTAATTTTTCAAGCTTTGAAATAGATTCAGAAAGAGCGTTGGGCAATGAAATATGATTCCCTTGCGCGTCAAAAATTTTTGGCTCTGCAAGATGCCCGTTAAAACCAGGAAGAGAGGTTGCTTCTTGGTAGAGTACCATTCCCAAAACTCCGTCAGCAATGGAACCAGCAGAAGAGAAAGAAAAAGAGAGAATCGACTGTAATCCACTCTCAAGATAATTCGCAATAGTCGCCGAAGTAGAAATAGTGAGCGATCCTAAATTTGGAAGAACATCTGACGAAAGACGAACTCCTTCTGTGCGAATTCCTTCAGAAACTGCTCCAGAAGTAGCGACTGCTTCAGGATGAGAAGGAGCAAGAATAGGAATTTCCGTATGAACACTATCACGAAGAGACTGAGAATTTGCTGTTATGGTGACGGAAAGATTTTTATCTGGATTTCCCGAAACACGAATAGGAAAGAGTATTTCCTGCTCTGTTCCTTTTGGAAGAGAAATCGAAGTTGCGTTTTTCTCTGCTGTTGCGTTTTCTGTTTCGAGAACGACAAATACCTCTTGATTAGATTCTGATTCGTTTCGTACATTTGCACGGAGAAAGAGAGTATCTCCTGTGCGTACAAAACGAGGAACTTGCGGACGAATAAGAAGAGGCTTCGAAACAGTAATTTCTTTCACCTTTTCTCCTACTCGAAATTTTGGGTCAATACCAATAACGAGAATATTCCAAGTTGTTAGATTATCTGGAAGAGGAATTTTGAGTTCTGTTTTTCCATTTTTATCTGTCTCAACAATGGCAGAAAAATATGCCGTATCTTTAAAATCGCTTCGGGGAGTTCCTTCAGGCGTAGAAGGAGCATACTCATCAAAAGCCATAGAAGAAGCCCCTGCAGTAGAAGGTGCCATTGCTTTTTCTGTCCGCACAAACATGGCATCTCCATCTGTTTTTGAAATCATCTTTTCTTTTGAAGGAAATTGAGCAATTTTCAAACTACTTATAAGCGTTTGAACAAAAGACATTCGTTCCCCGTAGAAAAAGGAAACAATGTTTTCTCGAACGGAATCAAACAAGGCGAGATTCGCCTTATCGGTAACAATAACGGCAAACTCTGCGCCTTCTTCAGATACAACAGAGAGGTGCATTATTTCCCCCGGAAGATAGCTTTCTTTATCAGTTTCAAGACGAATAGGAAGGAGTTTTTCTTCTGGAGAAACCGCAAGAGATAGCTCTCCCGTTGCAATAGCTGGTGAATCTCCAAACTCATGCCCTGTAAGAGAGATAATAATATTAGGAATCATATCTTCAGTAATTTTTACATCAATAGCATTCCCCATTTCGTCTCCTGAAAATGTTTGAAGCGAATGGAGAATATCTCGTTCTTGAGAGAGGAAATAGGTACTTGTTTCAGTGCGAAGTGGAGTTACAACAGAAATATGCGCCGTATCCCCCACTTTGTATTCACTCTTATCCGCTCGAAGATCAATACTCTGCTCCTCTAGGCGACTCAAATCGACATAATCTTTTTGTGTCACAAAAAACGAAACACTAGATCTCTGTTTTTCTCCTCGTTCATCGGTAATTTCTGCAAAAATACGATAATTTCCGGGCATGTCTTCTGCTGGAGAAAAGTGAAATACTGACCGTCCGTGTTCATCGGTAGTAAGAGATTCATCACGAACGACCTCTTCCGCAATATGGTATCTTCGTCCCCACGAAGAAGAGGAATCTTCTTCTTGACGCTCATAGACGACAAATACTCGAAAAGATTTTTGAGAGAGAGGTTTTCCATTTGTATCAACAACAACCATATCAAACAGATTTTCTTCTCCCACTTTTCCCGACCAAGATTTTGGTTTTATCCCAACGAGCTCTCGAGTAGCGTGCGCAATAAAAGAAGCAGAAGAAAATATGGGATTTTTATTGCTGTCTTCTGCTGTTACTTCGTATGTATAGCGTTTACTTTCGTGTACCGGTTCGAGAGAAATATCATCTCCTTTTGATACTGGAAAAGAAGGTTTTTCCTCTTGAAACGGAAGATCTATTTTATGTTCCAAAATAATCTGCCCGTTTTTGTCTAGGGTCTTTTTTTCTTGTAATATTTGTTCTGGTTCGTTCCAAAAAGGAGGCGGAAACATTTTCGATTGAGAGTCATAAGAATCATACGGAAGAAAAATAGGTTCTTCTCCAAACACAAATCCCTCCTCTTCCGTAAAGCGATCAAAATGATATGATTCTCTCTTCAAAGAAACATTAAGATCGCCTCCCGAAAGGGGCGATCCAAAATAATATTCTCCAGAAACGTCTGTTTTTGCCGTCTCTTGCGAGAAAACATCATCTTTTTTGGGAGTGACTTCAAGAGAAAATTCCGGCTTGCGATATTCCTCTGTTTGAAATGGAGCAGAAAAACAGGCATCTGTATCTGTACATAGCTGAAGAGAACCCGTTCCAAGCGCAACATCACTTGCAAGATGAAATGCAAAAGAAGTTGAACCAAGAGTATCTGTCGTAAAGGATTCTCCTATCGGTATTTCATTCCCACGAGCATCATATACTTGCAGAGAAATAGATTTTTCAGAGAGTGGCTCATAATGGGCATCATCATCTTTCACAAAAATGGCCTTCCCCTGAACCGTGTCACCAGGACGATAAATAGGGCGATCAGTAAAAATATAGGCGCGATCTGGAACACCTGAAAGTGGATAGTGCTGTGGAGAAAGAGAGGAGTCACTTCGTACAAACACCGCATCTCCCGATGATGATGTCGCCACAAATGCGTCAAATTGTTTTCCATTTTCAGATACAGTAAGTGTTCCTTGTGAATCGGTTTTTCCAAAATCTTCAGAATGTATTTTTTGTGTCCCGTCCTTATTCCACTCGAAAGAAAATCCCGAGATTTCTGCAGAAGAAACTGGTTCTCCTGTGGAAAGAGAAAAAACAGAAGCAGAGACATTTTTCCTATCATTTTTTACGAAAAGTGCGAGATCAGTAACCTGGGCAAGCGTAACAACATGGCGGGGAACTTCTTTTGGTCCCAAAACAGCACCAAGTCCTCCTTGAAAAATGGTTTCTGTAAATCGCGGATTTGTAGCGGAAAGAAAATAGGGTCCGGGCCGAAAATCATTTCCCAAGACCTCTCGAAGGTTAATTTCGGGATACATTTCTTCCCACGGACGATTCGGTAGAGAAAGAGGAACTGTTCGAAGAACTAAGCAGTCTTTGCTATTTGGTTCCCAATCAGAGGAGGAGTAAAAGTGAGGTTCTTGTTGAAAAAACACTTCTGGCGATAGTGCACAGATATCAACAGAAAGTTCTTCTGGAACATTCATCGTGCGAAACACTACAACAGGACGTATCTCAGCAGGAAGTACGGAAATATCATATGAGAGCGGTTCAATGTGAATATCCTCATTTTTGAGTGCACCTGTTGTGTGAGAAAACAAGAAGGCATCAAAAATTTCTTGCCCATACACGTCAGGTACCCCTTTTTTTAAGAGGAACCGATATTCTGTTTCAAAGGCAAGCCTACCAGAAATGCGAAGAGCATATTTCCCCGCATACGATGGCACTTGGCAATACACTTGATCGAGTGTATTTTTCTCTTTTGGGAATTGCGATTGATCTTTTTCTACTGCAACCGTTTCAAGCTCAATTTCTCCCAGAGGTGTTGGGGTAATTTCAAGAAAATCTCGTGCTTTTTCTGCATCAATTGGTGTTTCAGAAAAGAGACATATTTCCCGATACGATTCTTTTTGCGCATGCGCCCCGATCATTTGAGGTTTTGGAGCAACAACAAAAGAAATTGTTTCTGGATTTTTTAGGGTAGAAACTCGCCCTTCCCATCCTTCTGGAATCGTCAATTCGGGGCGATCATCATCGGGAAGCACTGTATACGAGAGTCCTTCTGAAAAATGTATATCGTATGTTTTTCCATTATCGAGTGGATTTTTGAGGGAAATCGTCATGCGTCGCGGATCTGATTCTTTTTCACATTCCTCATCCCATCCTCGTTTTTCCACGTCCCTACAGCGTAAGGCGGTTTCAAGAAGAATATCTTCCTCAGAAACATTGGAAATCGAAAGATGAGATTTTACTTCTTCGATATTCTTTGGAGGCATGTCAAATACCAAGAGGATTTTTGGGCTTGGCCCGACTACGAGAGAAGAAGAATCTGTCGAAAACTTGGAATATTCGGGTTCTATATGAACAAAAGGAAGTGTAGAAAAATCCGTTACCAGTGACCCCTCGGTTTTAAAGGTCCCCTCAGTTCCCAAAACACCAGATTCAAGCCATATTCGATACCGTTCAGAATATCCCCAAAAATCTTCTGGCGGACGAGCATCTATCAGAGAGGTGTCTTCTTTTTTCTCTCCATCTTGCTCATAGATTCCGTATTTGACAGAGACAGCAGATGGATCCGAAAGAATGCCACCACCCATTCGAAATGCGCTTTGGAATTTTGAAAGAAAAACGGGCTGATCAAAAGCAATACGAAGTGGTGAAAACGGATGGAGCGTTTCAACACCCCTCGTGAGCAAATGAATTTGTGGCGTGCGAATGGTAACGGTTTTTCCTTCGGCAAGAATAAGACCGTTTGGAGTTACAAATCCATCGGGAACAGAGATGGCGATCTCAGAAGAACGTGGAAGACGATGCTCCACTAATTCCCCTTCTTGAAGCTCTATTCCATCGGGAAAAGTATCTGCCGGCATCTGCCCCTGAACCTGAAGAATACTGGTTCCAGCGAGTCGAAATCGGTGTGGAAAGTCGGGGGAAATCGCAATATCAAATGTCTGCTTCTCAAGATCATCAATAGTAGTGAGTTCTGCAATTGGCTGATTAAAGATAATACTCACATCCGTTCCCGTTTCAACCTCTTGTCCATCAGCAGGAAGAATGGTAAGGATTTTAAGTTCATCGTTTCGGGTGAAGGTTTTTTGAATCGCCTCTGGAAGATTATTGCCCTCTGCATCAAGTGCGTCAGAAGTAATCTCTGTTTCGTAGGTTGTTCCTACGGAATATTCTTCTTCGGGAGTAAAAGTAAATGACTTCCCTTCTTCATCCCATGAAAAACTTCCGGGAACACGAGGAGAGAGTGCAAAAGCATTTTCTACCGACTGTTTATCCATTGTCCGATTGAACGAAAAAGTAATGGGCAATTTTCCTCCGACTTCTTGTGAATCGTTCGGAAGAGTAGAAGAGAGAAGAACCGGAAAGGAGGAGATTTCCTCTGTTTTTGGAATATCATCGAGAATGGCAAATCCTTCTTCATCTACAAGCGGACGATGTTCTTCTTTGGGAAGAATTCGAGGAGCACTGCCTGAGTCATCAATCATTTTTGGATCGGAGTTTTGGAAAAAACATCCTCCAAAAAAAAGAAGGAGGAAAAGGGAGGGGAGAAAAATACGTTTCATAGCTATGAAAAAGCAATATGGAAAATAGCAAATTTTTCGGATATTGTCCTCTTTTTTACAAGAATTGTGATCTTTTTTAATCTTGCAAAATAAGAGCGGGATTTTTAGCCCAAATTTTTTATTTTTGCTGATCACCAAGAAATTTTCTTGATTTTAGAATGGAGTTCTGAAA
Organism: Candidatus Peregrinibacteria bacterium; assembly: GCA_016699755.1. Classification (NCBI taxonomy): domain Bacteria; phylum Candidatus Peregrinibacteriota; species Candidatus Peregrinibacteria bacterium. The sequence continues at coordinate 596,583 of CP065009.1, forward strand.
GAATAAAGACAAGCTAGAAAAGTATTTTTTTATGAAGAAGTAAGCACGAGAAGAGCTTGCTCCTTTTCTTTTTTTATATTTCGATGGATAAAGGAAAGTTTATTGCGGCACTTACGCAAATTGCCGCAGAGAAAAATTTGGATGAAGACATTGTTCTTGAGGCAGTGAAAATGGCGATTACTGCCGCATATCGAAAAGATTATGGGAATAAGGATCAGGAGATAGAAGTCATATTGCGAGATGACGCGCAGTTCGCAAGTATTTTGCAAATCAAAGAAGTTGTAGAAGAAGTGGAGAATGAAAACTTTGAGATTTCTCTAAAAGAAGCGCAGAAAATAAAAAGTGGAGTGGAATTGGGAGATGAAATTCGGATTGATGTTACGCCAATTGAATATGGGAGAATCGCGGCACAATCTGCAAAACAGGTTATTCTTCAGCGTCTTCAGGAAGCCGAACGAACGGCGCTCTTTCAGCGTTTTAAAAGTCGACAAGATTCATTGCTCACTGCAAGTGTAAGCCGTGTAGAAGGATCACACATATTTCTTGACATCGAAAAAACAACAGTACTTCTTCTTCCACGAGATCAAATTTCTAATGAGAAACTTTTTCCAGGACGACGAATTCGAGTCTATCTCGAAAAAGTACAGCAAACAAGTAAGGGGCCTCAGCTCAAAGTTTCTCGAACGCATCCCCGACTTATCGAACTTCTTATGCATCAGGAAATCCCTGAAATTGAGCACAAAGAAGTAGAGATTCGTGCGGTAGCAAGAGATCCTGGAGTTCGCTCAAAAGTGGCGGTTTCTTCTGGAGATCAAAAAGTCGATCCTGTGGGAGCATGTATCGGACAACGAGGAACAAGAATTGCTCCTATCATGGATGAACTTTCAGGAGAGCGCGTTGATGTTATTGAATGGAGCAATGATCCCACCATGCTTATTGCTCGAGCATTGCAACCAGCAAAAATTAATAACGTCGTTATTGTTATTCCCGAAGAAGGAACCGATCCAAATACCGGTCGTCGCGTTAAAAAACGCGCCGCTGTTTTTGTGGAAGAAGTGGAGCGCGCCATGGCAGTAGGGAAGCGTGGACAAAATATCCGCCTCGCGAGTGAACTCACTGGCTTTGAACTCGACATGTATAACGCGGAAGAATACGAGCCATTTCTTTCAAAGCTCCAAGAGATTCAACAAGTCCCTTCTTCGAAAAAGAAAGAAGTTTCCTCGGAATCAAACGAATAGATATTCTGCTCTTAGCATTCTAATAATGGAAATAGAAAAGGAAATTTCTAAGCGGATCTATAGCTATGAAGATCCCAAAAGAGTTTCTTTTTCCAGAAAATATCCTTTTCTAAAAAGACAATTATTTTTTTGCGCCATAATGCAAGAAGCCTTCAAAATTTTCTCGATTTCAGAATAAAGCACACAAGAAGGAATACTTTTTTCGATTATGTGGTGGCAAGAGATCAATCTGTATTGAGACGCAGACTCGGAGATAGTAGCCCAAATACAAGAACAAAAAAATATGGCTCTTGAGTAGAAAAATCAAAAACAGCAAAACTTTTAGGGCTAAACCGAAGAAACTATTGATAGATATTTCAACATCTTTCGGGAGAAAATCACCCTGTATGCTATCGTATAAAGAAAGAGTCCGGAGAGTTTGAACTCGATGAGAGTTATTGTGGAGTAAAAAGAGTCCGAGGAAAAAGAGGGAGAGGAGCAGTAGGAAAAACACCGATATTTGGAATACTGAAGCGAGAAGAAAAAATATCGGTGGCTATCATAAAGAAATGTAACAAGGAAGAGCTGCTACCGATCATACAAGAGAAAATACTCGAAGGTTCTACGATCCATACCGATGGATGGAGAGTATATGATGGACTCATTCCTCAATGGCTATAATCATTACCGTGTTTGTCATTCCATGATATGAGTTTTGTCGAAGCAAATGTCATGTAAGTGGAATAGAATCCTTCTGGTCATTTGCCAAAAGGAACTATAAAGACCAAGGTCTTTATGATAAAATGCCAAAGACCTTAAGAAGATTCTAAAATCTGCTACTCAAGAGCCAAATAAATTTCTTTTTTTACAAGAAGAATGAATGTTGGAAATGAAAGAGAAATTTATTCCTCAAAAAACAAATGCAAAACCAAAGAGAAAATCTCAAAAACTAAAAGGAAGAAATATTTGCATCTTTTCAGGAAAGTGTGAAAAAATAAGGGGTGTGAGGGCGTTTTTTGAAAATAAAAAGACACTACTCAAAAAGATCCATTTTCCTTCCAATTTTTCTCTTCCTGTTTCCAGAATATCCCCTCTGGAACGAGTGATGAACACCGTTTCATCCTCCCCTATTTTTTCAGTATCCATTCTGTGTTTTCCCCATCGCTTTCCTCTCGTAACGATTTTTGCAAAATCGCCGCGTCGCTTCCTCCGAAGTCTTCCTTTTCGGGACTTGCGAATTCTTCTGCAAAACTTGCCCTTATCACCTTTCTGCTCGAAAACGCAGAGGTGTATCGTGACGTAAAAAATATTGTCTTTATTCCTCACGAATCGTCAGAAATACACGAAATAAAAGGATATGCGTCTCTTTTTCTTGATCCCGAAAAATATCGAATTTTCAGCCTTCCATTAAGAGATGCACGTGACGAAGCAAAGGTAGAATGGGTTATTGCGCTGGCACAATCGAAGGGATTTTCTGGGAAAAATATCTTCCTTCTTCCCGAAACAGACGCTCTTTCAGAGGGATTTCCACTTGCAGAAAAAATAGCGCGCCACCAACTCATCATTCAAAAAGAAGATGTTTTCGAACCACTTCATCTCTTTAACCGTCTCATCAGTATGGGATTTGAGGTGTCGCCAGATGTAACACTTCAAAAAGGACAATATCGTCGAAGTGGAGATGTTATTGATGTTTTTCCTGTGGGCGCGGAATACCCTTTTAAAATAGAATTTGAGTTTGATCGGATAAAAAATATTTGGTCTTTTTCTCTTCAAGACAAAAAGATTATTAAGAGTTTTTCGCGACTTACGGTGTATCCTGTAAAGGTAGAAGCCCAAGGAAGACCTTTTTATGAGGTTTTATCTCAAGATGACCTCGTTATAACAGATGATGTTGATTCACTTCCGGGAGACTTTTTTTCTCGGTCACCGTCAAAAATATTAGAGTTCACGCCTTTTCCCGAACGGAGCGAAGAAGAGCACTACCAAATGCGCTTTCTTTCTGTACTCAAGTTCTATAATTTATTCGATCTTCTTACAGATTTTCGTGCAAAACTGAGTAATGGGTATCTGATTTTTGTTTTTACAAAACGTATTGAAGAGCTCAGTGGCATTCTCCTCGAAGAAAAAATCCCCTTTACTTCTGAAACTCCCGAAAAACCTTCTGAAGGTCTTTTTCTGATTGACGCAGACAGTGCGGAACA